>NZ_JAIGNO010000003.1 GCF_019711515.1 Qipengyuania qiaonensis | reverse complement strand
GTCCGGGTTCGGGCATGTAAGCGACAGGCAATACGCCAATATCACAAAAGGGGCCGGAGCAATCCGGCCCCTTTTTCGTTGTCAGGGCATGCCGTTGTTCGAACTGTGAGGATATTCATGAAGAACCGTTTCCTGCTGCCATCTTTCGCCGCACTCGCCCTTGCCGGCTGCACCACGGTGGATGAGCTTCCCAGCGACAGGGTCGGCGAGACGACGCTGCTGTTCGCCAATGGGCTACCGGCCGGAACCGTACAATTGTTGAGCAATGGGCAGACCGTAACGGTCGCCGTCGCCGCTGCGGCCATGTCGCCAGGCGAGCATGGCTTCCATCTCCATACGACCGGCCAGTGCACCGCGCCCGACTTCACCAGCGCCGGCGGCCATCTCAATCCCGGCAACAAGACCCACGGTTCGCTGTCACCCGGTGGTCAGCATCTGGGCGACATGCCCAATCTGATCGTAGGTGCCAACCGGACGGGCAGCACCGAGGTCCAACTGGAAGGCAATGCCCGCGACGTGATCGAGGATATCTTCGATGCCGACGGCACGGCCGTGGTCGTCCATGCCGGGCCGGACGACTATCGCACCGACCCGGCCGGCGATGCCGGATCGCGGATCGCCTGCGGGGTATTGAAGCGGGTCTAGACCGCCTCGCCAGCCTCGCGGGCGCGCTCCACTACGGATCCCGCCGCTTGCGGGACCAGCTTCAGTGCCGCGACGAGCAGGATCAGCCCGATCGGCGCCGCCACCAGGGTCGAAAGCACGCCCAGCGACAGATCGTCGCCATTGGTCGCCGAGACATAGCCGGCCATGAAGGGGCCGAGGCCCAGGCCGATCAACGTCGTCGCCAGGAAAAACGTCGCCGTGGCGAGCCCGCGCATACGCGGCAAAACCAGCGCCTGGCTGGATGCAGCAGCCGCGCCCAGCGCCGATGCGCTCAGCAATTGCGCCAGAAAAGCGCCGACATAGAACAGCACGACATCGTCGGTCGTGTAGGCAAGCCACATGGCCGGGATCGGTGTCACCAGGCCGAACACTATAACCCATACCCGCCCCTCTGGCCGACGTTCGAGGAGGTAGTCGGCCATCCGTCCCCCGAGGATAACGCCGAGGAAACCAGCCACCGCCGCCGGAGCGCCGAGGAACCAGCCGAGATCGGTCTTGTCGACACCCAGCGCGCGTTCGGCATAGGGGGCGCCCCAATAGGACGCGGCATAGGCCATGAAGGCGACGGTGCCATATCCCAGAATCACGCAGAGGAAGGCGGGCGACCCCCAGGTCAGCCGGAAAGTCGGCAGATCGCGCGCGCGCAGGCCCATCGCCCAGCTGAACACCGCATAATAGCCGACGCCGAGAAACAGCCATTGCTCCAGCACACCGGTCCAGCGCCACAGTATCCATGCAAGAGCAGCGAAAAAGGCAGCGCCGAGCAGGTTCATCGCCAATGCGCCGGTCCCCCGGGCGGCCGCCCCGAACACGGTGAAGGGCGGGATGACCTGGAACAATTCGCGCAAAAAGCCGCGGAACGGTTGCGGATCTTCGGGCGTGGGCAACCCGTCGATCGCCCCGCGAACGGGTTCGCGCAAAGTGAGCACCCACAGCGCCAGCAGGAGCCCGGGCAGGCCGACCGCCAGGAATGCCGCCTGCCAGCCGGCCAGGCCCAATGGCCCGCCTTCGGGATAGGCGGCGTTCCAGTTCTCGACGATGAGCCCGCCGATCAGCAGCGAAATACCGCCGCCGATGTACAGGCCCGAGGAATAGATCGCGAGCGCGGTCGCGCGCAATCGCGCGGGGAACCAGTCCGAGATGAGCGAATAGGCCGACGGGCTGGCCGTCGCCTCCCCCACGCCGACACCGATGCGTGCGACGGTCAGGGCGGTCGCACTTTTCGCAAAGCCCGACAGCGCAGTCATGGTCGACCAGAGCGCCAGACCCAGGCTCATCAGCCGGACCCGTTTCCAGCTATCGGCGAGCTTGCCTAGCGGGATACCGAACAGAGCATAGAAGACGGCGAAGGCGGTCCCGTAAAGGAAGCCGAGATAGTCGTCCTCGACGCCGAGATCGGCCTTGATGTCATTGGCGAGGATCGACAGGATCTGCCGGTCGATGAAGTTCAGAACATAGATGAGAACGAGAACGCCAAGGGCATACCAGCTATAGGCGGGAACCTTGTCCGTGCCGTCGCCTGCTGTTTTTCCGACCTTTGGCGCGGCATCCGTTGCTTCTGTCAAACCCTCACTCCGTCAGTTCCGGGGCATCCTCTGAATAGACGGTGGTATCGACAAGCCCTGCCTCGGCAAAGCCTTTTCGGCGCAGGCGGCAGGAATCGCAGGCGCCGCAAGCCTCGCCCGAAGCGGTCGGATCGTAGCAGGACCAGCTCCACGCCGGATCGAGGCCGAGGCGATGGCATTCGCGCGCGATATCGGCCTTGGACATGTGCTGCAGTGGCGCGTGGATCGTAAACGGATGGCCCTCGACACCCTGCTTCGTGCCGAGCCGCGCGGTTTCCGCGAAGCTGGCGATGAATTCGGGACGGCAATCCGGATAACCCGAATAGTCGAGCGCATTGACCCCGATAAAGATATCGCGCGAGTTCGCCGTTTCGGCAAAGGCGGTCGTCAGTGCCAGGAAGACAAGGTTGCGCGCCGGCACATAGGTCACGGGGATATCGTTCCCGACCCCGCCTTTCGGTACATCGATATCATCCGTCAGCGCCGAACCGCCGAAGCGCCTGAGGTCGAGCGGCAATTCCACATGACGCTCGACCCCCAGCTTTTCGGCGATGGCGCGGGCCGATTGCAGCTCGCGCACGTGGCGTTGGCCATAGTCGATCGTCAGCGCGTGGACCGCCATGCCAAGCTCGCGCGCGATCGCTGCCGTGACCATGGAGTCGAGCCCGCCCGAGAGCAGGACCACTGCCGGGCCGGATGTGTCGGATTCAGTCATGCAGGCCCGCTAAGCGCGAACGCGCGACCCTGCAAGCCGGCGGTCAGCCGCAGCTACCCGTCTGGCGCGCTTCGGCGGTGAACTGGAACGGCTTGCCCCCGGCAATTCCCTGACTGTCGATCTGGACCAAGCTGGCCGACTCCTTGCGGATATGGGTACGCCCATAACCATTGCCCCGGCAGGTGTACTGCACCGTCACCTCGCTCGCCGCATCGTCGACGACGAACCGGTTGCAGCCGCCTTCGGTGTGGCGAAGCTGGATGAGTTCGCGCCCCGTCCGCACGCAGACCTTGCGCGCGGAACTGCCATCGCGGAAACGGATTTCCCATCCGCCGCGATCGATACTGTCGAGCATGGCGAGAGATGCCTGCGCAATGGCCGGGGAGGTCACGGCCGCAAGCGGCGCCAGCAGGAGCGCCGTCAGGAAAGCCCGTTTGCAAGCCATACCAAATCCACCTTTCGTCCGGAGAGACGCCTCGATTCCCGCGCATTATACCAAAATGGCGATGAACCGTTGTATAATATCGACATACCGATCAAATTTCGATGTCGAACTGCTTCGAGCAGAACGCGCAGTCGACGAGCACGATCCCGTTCTCATCGCGCATCTCGGCGCGCTGGTCGTCGGGAAAACGCTCCAGCACGGCGCGATAGTGCTCGACCGAGCAGCGGCATCCGCGGGCAATCTGCGCTCCCGGCTGGATGCGAACTTCGTCTTCCTCGTGGAACAGCCGCCAGGCGATCGCTTCGAGCGAAAGCGCGGGATCGAGCAGTTCGTCGTGCCTGAGCGAGCCTGCCAGGATGGCGACATGTTCCCATTCGGGATGATCCAGCTTGGCATGCAGGCGCTCGCGCCCCTCCTCGCCCTCGGGAAGGTGCTGCACCAGCAGCCCGGCGGCACGAACTCCATCGCCGTCCGAGCGCACGGCGCAGCGAATGAGCGTGGGAACCTGTTCGGACTGGTAGAAATAGCGCTCGCACGCTTCGGCAAGACTATCGCCCTCCAGCGGCACGATGCCCTGGTAGCGCCCCTTGTCGCCGGCAAGATCGAAGGTGATCGCAAGATAGCCCTTGCCGAACAGCGCATAGAGCGAAGGGTTGGCACCCAGTTCGGCAAGCCTGGCCGCGTCGAACTCCACATAGCCGCGCAGGTCGCCGCCCTTGTAGTCGCAGACCAGCAAGCTGACCGCACCCGCTTCGGTCTGCGCCTGCATGGTGACCTGCGATCCGTCGTCCTTCACCAGCCCTCCGATCAGGACGGCCAGCACTAATGCCTCGGCGAGGAGATGCGTGATCGGCGCCGGATAATCATGCGCCGCGAGAATCTCGTCGAGCGTCCTGTCGAGCCGCACGACGCGCCCGCGCGCATGGCGCGTCGGAATGGTGAAGGCGAGCAGGCGACCCGAATAGGTCTCTTCGTTCTTTGCGGAAATGGCGTCCATGCCCGATATATGGGGCGCATGCCCGCAAATGTTAGGTTTGGCGGAAGCTGTCAGATCCGGTCGAAACACCAGAGCAAGACCGACTTTTGCGCGTGAATGCGGTTCTCGGCCTCGTCGAAGACTACCGACCGGTCGCTTTCGAACACGTCTTCGGTGACTTCCTCGCCCACATGGGCGGGCAAGCAATGCAGGAACTTGGCGTTGGGCTTGGCCATATCCATCAGTCGGCCGGAAACCTGGAAGGGAGCCATCGCAGCGAGCTTGTTGTGAACATGCTCCTGGCCCATCGAAACCCAGGTGTCGGTGACGACGATGTCGGCGCCCGACACGGCCTCGGCGGCGTCTTGCGTCAAAGTCACCTGCGCACCGCCCGAACGCGCCATGTCGACGAACTCGGCATCCGGCTCATATCCCTGCGGCGTACCGATACGGACGTTGAACTTCATCAGCCCCGCCGCTTCGAGAATCGAATGGAGCACATTGTTGCCATCGCCCAGCCAGGCGATTTCGAGCCCGGGCACGGCCTTGCCATGTTCGACCATGGTGAGCAGGTCGGCGACGATCTGGCAGGGGTGCGAACGGTCGGTCAGGCCGTTGATGACAGGCACACTGGCATGGCGCGCCATTTCCAGCGCTTTCTCGTGATCGTCGGTGCGCAGCATGATCGCATCGACCATGCGGCTGAGCACGCGTGCCGTATCGGCAATGCTTTCGCCGCGCCCGAGCTGGCTGGTGCCCGAATCGAGGATCAAGGCCGAACCGCCCAGCTGACGCATGGCCATGTCGAAACTGACCCGGGTGCGGGTCGAGTTCTTTTCGAAGATCATCCCGAGGACATGGCCGGCAAGCGGCGCATCGGCATCGGCCCTGCCCTTCGGCCAGCCGGCCCGCGCCGCCTTGCGGTCCTGGGCATCGTTGATCATGGCGGCAATCGCATCACCGCCAGCGTCCGAGAGGTCGAGGAAGTGCCGCACTGCCACCCTCCCGTCAGCCTGCCGGATCGTAGCTCGCGGCACCGGCCGAAAGCTTGTCGAAGAACTCGTCGAACTCGGCATCGCCCGCCACCAGCGGCGGCAGGACACGCAGTGTGTTGTCGCCGGCGGCCACCGTCAGCAGGTGATGATTGTCGCGCAAATGGACGAAGAAGGGCCGGCTTTCGACCTTCATCCTGAGGCCGAGCATCAGGCCCTTGCCGCGCACCAGTTCGAACAGCTCGGGATAATTGCCGATGAACTGTTCCAGGCGCGTACGCAGACGCTCGCCCTTTTCGGTGACTTCGGCGAGGAAATCGTCATTGGCGACGGCGTCCATCACCGCCATGCCGGCAGCCATGGCCAGCGGGTTGCCGCCATAGGTCGAGCCGTGCGTGCCGAAGCCCATGCCGCGTGCCGCTTTCTCGGTCGCGAGGCAGGCACCGAGCGGGAAGCCCCCACCGATACCCTTGGCGGTGGCCATGATATCCGGTTCGATGCCGTAATGTTCGTAAGCGTAGAGCTTGCCGGTGCGAGCGACGCCGCACTGGACTTCGTCGAAGATCAGCATGAGATCGTTATCGTCGGCCAGCTGGCGCAGGCCGCGAATGAATTCGTCGCTGCCCGGGCGGATGCCGCCCTCGCCCTGGATCGGCTCGACAAGGAAACCGGCAGTCCTGTCGTTCATCAGCGACCTGGCGTGGTCGAGATCGTCGAACTCGGCATATTGGAACCCGGCGAGCAGGGGCATGAAGCCCTTGTGCATCTTTTCCTGGTTGGACGCGCTGATGGTCGCCATAGTGCGCCCGTGAAAGGCGTTGGTGAAGGTGATCAGCTCGGTACGGTTGCTGTCGCCGTCATCATGCTGGTGGTAGGCGCGCGCCGTCTTGATCGCCGCCTCGACCGCTTCGGCGCCCGAATTGGTGAAGAAGACGGTATCCGCAAAGGTCTTGTCGACCAGGCGCCGGGCGAGTTCTTCGCCCTGTGGGCTGCCATAGAGGTTGGAGACATGCATCAGCGTCTCGGCCTGTTTCTGGATCGCGCCGATCAGGCCGGAGTGGCTATGGCCTAACAGGTTCACCGCAATGCCGCTGGCGAAGTCGAGATAGCGCGTGCCGTCTTCATCGATCAGATGGCAATGCTCGCCCTTGACCGGGCGAACCCCGCAACGGGGATAGACGGGCATCAGCGGCGTAATCGACATGGAGCCTCCAGCGGCACCTCTTCGCGGGTGCGTTTGCAATCGAAAGACAAATGGCGGTCCCGCGAAGGAACCGCCATCTGCGTGTTTGCCAGCGATCTATTGCGTCTCGCGATCCGGGTCAAACCCGAAGGCGGAGCGCGGCCTCAGTCCTGAACGGGGACGAGGTTGACCGCCGAATATTTGCCGCGTCGGTCGACTTCGAGGTCGAATTCGAACCGTTCGCCCTCGTTGATTCCGGCAAGGCCCGAACGTTCCACGGCGCTGATATGGACGAACGCATCGGGTTGACCGTCATCGCGGGTCAGGAAGCCGAAGCCCTTCATCGAATTGAAGAACTTGACCGTTCCCGTCGCTTTCTCGCCGGTCAGTTCCCGCCGGGGTGCTGCATCGCGGTCACCGCCGCGATCACCGCCGCCGCGCGATTGCACGGGAATGACATCGCCGACGACCTGGAGATCCTGCGCCGAGACCTTGCCGCCGCGATCCACGAGGTTGAATTCCAGTTCCTGCCCTTCGGCAAGACCTTCGAGCCCGGCGCGTTCGACTGCGCTGATGTGGACGAACACGTCCTCACCGCCGCCATCCTGCTGGATGAAGCCGAAACCCTTCTGGCCGTTGAAGAACTTGACCGTACCCTTGCCGGTACCGACGACCTGTGCAGGCATGCGGTTGAAGCCGCCACCGCCGCCGCGATTGCCGCCGCCGAAGCCGCCGCCACGATCGCCCCCACGATCACCGCCGCCAAAACGGTCATTCTGAAACGCCTCATGCGGAGCAAAATCGCCCGGAGGCCCACCGAAATTGTCGAAACCGTCTTCCCCGAAACCGTCGCGCTTGTCCCGGCCGCGGCGGCGTCCTCTGTCGTAACCCATAACTCGAACAATACCTTGTCGTGCAGTCTACAAGTCAGAACTCGCCGGAACGGAGGACTGCATTCCGTACTGGCGCGGGCGGGAACTTAACCCTCCCCTGTTCACCCGTCATAGCGCGAAACATGGCTAGGCGCGAATGTTTTAGGTGCAATAGCTAGCAAACCGCAGAAATGTGACATTTTCGCATAGCGATACTGCTCAAAAGATCGCTTGAACGAAGCGAGGGCGGCGGGCAGAGGGTGAGTGATGGAATTTCTGGCTCTCCTGTCCGATCCGGCAACCTGGCTGGCCCTGCTGACGCTGATTGCACTCGAAGTCGTGCTCGGCGTGGACAATCTCATCTTCATCGCCATCCTGTCGAACAAGCTGCCCGAACACCAGCAGCAGCGCGCACGCCGTATCGGCCTCGCGCTTGCGCTCATCATGCGCATCGGACTGCTGATGCTGATCGGTTGGCTGGTCACGCTACAGACACCTTTGTTCGACCTCGGCCTGGTGGGTGCGCCCAACGAATATGGCGAACCCAGTTTCGAGACAGCCTTTTCCGGTCGCGATCTGATCCTGCTGGTCGGGGGCCTGTTCCTGCTGTGGAAGGCGACCAAGGAAATCCATCACGCGATGGAGCCGGAAGACAATTCGGGCGAGCTGCTCGACAAGACACCCGGTGTCGCCGCCGCGGCGACCGCGACGTTCGGGACCGTGATCGCCCAGATCGTCGCGATCGATATCGTCTTTTCGGTCGATTCGATCCTGACCGCCGTCGGCATGACCGACGAAATCCCGATCATGGTTGCAGCGGTCGTGATCACGGTTGCGATCATGATGGTCGCGGCCGATCCCTTGGCGAACTTTATCGAAAAGAACCCGACACTGGTGATGCTGGCGCTCGCCTTCCTCGTCATGATCGGCCTCGTCCTGATCGCCGACGGCTTCGGATTCCACGTACCGAAGGGATATATCTATGCCGCGATGGGCTTCTCGGTCGGGGTCGAGATCCTCAACATAATCCAGCGCCGGCGCCGGGAAGGCAAAGCGGCCAGCGCGGCAGGAGAAGCTCCATGAGCGAATTCCGCAAGATATCCGACGACTTCTATGCCAGCCCGCAGGTGACGCCGCAGGAGATTTCCGAAGCCGCGGCGATGGGCATCGCGCTGGTGGTCAACAACCGCCCCGACGGCGAAGCGCCCGATCAGCCGGAAGGCGCAGATATCGAGGCTGCCACGCGCGCGGCCGGAATGGATTATCTGGCCATCCCGATCGGCAGCGCGGGCTTCAGCGAACCGCAGGTCGAACAACTGCAGGACGCGCTGGCCGCGGCGCAGGGACCGGTGCTCGGCTTTTGCCGTTCGGGAACGCGCTCGACCCTGCTCTGGTCGCTCGCCCAGGCGAGGGCTGGCAGCGATCCCGACGAAATCGGCGAAGCGGCGGCGGCCTGCGGCTACGATGTGAGCCCGGTTCGCCCGGCGATCGACATGTTCGCCGCCCGTGCCCGCGGCTGATCATTTGCGATAGTCGAGCGGCGGGTCGCGATCGCCCAGCAGCGATTCGTAGACGTAATCCTCGCCCCGCGCCGCAATGAACTCGGCCTTGGCCGTCTCGCGCAGTTGCGGATTGGTGTAGAGTTCGACCGCTGCCAGCACCATCGCCTTGGCCGCATGCTGCGTGCCCTTGGAACCATAGCTGTGCCCGCTCGCGGCGACCGCCTGCCAGCTATGTGCCGCCGTTCCCGGAACCCAGGTGGCGGTGCGCACGCTGACGGTGGGCACGGCGCGGCTGACATCGCCCACATCGGTCGAGCCGTAGCCGGTCTGCACGGCATATTCCTCGACCTCGCCCGCTTCCGAGAGTTCGGGAGCATCCTCGCCGAAACTTTCGCGAACCGTCGCCGCCCAGGTCAGCTCATCAGCCGTATACTCGATCGGCTCGAGCGCGCGCAGCTTGGTATCCATCATCTTTTGCAGCGATTCGAGGGGGAGCGTAGGATTGTTGCCATGGATGATCTCCCAATCGACCTCGGTCCCCGTTCCCATAGCTGCGCCCTTCGCCGCCGCCTCGAGCCGCGGCCATAGCGCCCGCACCTCGTCGGCATCCGAATGGCGGACGTAATAGAACACCTCGGCAAAATCGGGCACAACGTTGGGAGCCTTGCCCCCGTCCGTGATGACGTAATGGATGCGCGTATCCATGCTCGTATGTTCGCGCATCATGTTGACCATCATGTTCATCGCCTCGACCCCGTCGAGCGCCGAGCGCCCGCGCTCCGGCGCGCCGGCGGCATGGGCGGAAACCCCGCGGAAGCGGAACTTGCCCGAGCGATTGGCAAGGCTCATGCGCGAAGCGGCGGAATTGCGATCCGCCGGATGCCAGTCGATCACGAAATCGGCATCGTCGAACAGACCCGCGCGCGCCATGTAGACCTTGCCAGAGCCGCCTTCTTCGGCGGGCGTACCGTAAAGCCTGACGCGGCCGGGCGTACCGGTCGCCTCCAGCCAGTTGCGGATAGCGATCGCTGCGCTGAGCGAGCCCGCACCGAACAGGTTGTGGCCGCAGGCATGGCCGGCATGTTTCCCCGCCACGGGATCGCGCGTCGGTTCCGCCGATTGGGTTATTCCCGGCAGAGCGTCGAACTCCGCGAGCAGGCCGATCACAGGCCCACCTTCGCCCCACTCGGCAACGAAAGCGGTGGGTATATCCGCCACACCGGGCCGGATGGAAAAACCCTCTTTCTGCAACTCGTCGATCAGCAATCCGCTCGAGCGCGTCTCGAGATATCCAAGTTCCGCAAACTGCCAGATCTGCTGGGCGACACGCTCGGTCCGATCTGCTTCGGCTTCGACCTGAGCGATGGGATCGGCAGTCTGTGCGAAGGCGGGCGTGGCGACCAGTGCGGCCCCGGCGGCAAGAATGGCGAAGGATTTCATATCTGTCTCCCTGATGCGCCCTGCTTGCCGGAAAGCGCCGCGCGTGCCAACGCCTGCGTCATGGAATTGCCACCTGCTCTGTTCCAGTTCCTCGGTTCGCTGATGGCGATCTTCGCACTCGCGGGAATTGCCTTCTGGCTCAAGCTTGGCCCGGCGCCCCGGCTTGTAGACGAAGATGCCGCCCGGACTGCGGCGGCAGAGGCCGTCAGTGGATTCGAAGCGGTCGCCGTCGGGCTGGACCGCGACGGGCGGGGCGCGCTGCTGCGGGATGGCGCCGGGCGCGTGTTGCTGCTGCGCGCTCATGGCGTGCATTTCGCGGGACGCGTTCTGTCCCCCGCCTCTCGCGCTCAACGCGATGGCGACACGCTGCTCGTCGATACGGCAGAAAAGCGTTACGGTGCGGCGCGACTGGTGCTCGACGATCCTTCGGCTTGGGTCGATGCGATAGACGCGATAAAGAACTGACCGCCATGCCCGATTTCTCGCCCACCGAACTTGCCGTTCCCGGCTTCGTCGCGCTCGTGCTGATCGAGATGATCTGGGCGTGGCGCAAGCGGCCCGAGGCTTACGAGCCCAAAGATACGCTCACCAGCCTGGCCTTCGGCCTTGGCAGTACGGTTTCGGGTCTGCTTTTCGGCGGCGTTTTCTTCGCTCTGTTCCTGTGGCTATGGCAGTTTCGCCTGTTCGATATACCCTGGACCTGGTGGGCCTTCGCTTTGTGTTTCGTGCTCGACGATCTCAAATATTACTGGGTCCATCGCTTCGGCCATCGCGTGCGCTGGTTCTGGGCAAGCCATGTGAACCATCATTCGAGCCAGCATTACAACCTTTCCACCGCGCTGCGGCAGACATGGACCGGGTTCCTGACGCTGGGTTTCGTCTTCGCACTCCCGCTCGTTCTGCTCGGCTTCCACCCGGCGATGATCGCCATCTGCGGCGGGTTCAATCTGATCTACCAGTTCTGGATCCACACCGAAGCGATCGACCGCATGCCGCGCTGGTTCGAGGCGGTGATGAACACCCCAAGCCATCACCGCGTCCACCACGCCACCAACCCGCGGTATCTCGACCGCAATTATGCCGGCGTGTTCATCGTCTGGGACAAGATGTTCGGCACCTTCGCACCGGAGGTGGACGGCGAGAAAATCCGCTACGGTATCGTCAAGCAGCTCGGCAGCTTCAATTTGCTCTGGGCGGTGTTCCATGAATGGATCGGCATCGTGCAAGACATGTGGCGCGCGCCGTGGAAGCACAAACTCTCCTATCTCCTGCGCGAGCCCGGCTGGACGCATGACGGCAGCCGCGAAACCTCGGACCAGATCCGTGAACGCTGGCTCGAACGGCAGGGAACGCAGGAAAAGTCCGTTTCATCGGAAAACCCGATTGCGGGCGAAGCGGAGCCTGCCTAACCTCTAGGCAGGAGAGGAGAATCCATGGACGAATTCGATGTCATCGTGATCGGTGGCGGCAGCGGCGGCAGTGCCGTTGCCGGAAGGCTGGCGGAAGCTGGACGGACTGTATGTCTGCTCGAGGCGGGCGGGCGGAACAACGGCATGTTGGTCAGGACACCCGGCTTCATGCCCTTCCTGCGCGACGCGCAGAACTATCGTTTCGAGACAATTCCGCAGAAAGGTCTCAATGGACGCGTCGGCTATCAGCCTCGCGGGCGCGGCCTGGGCGGTTCATCGGCAATCAACGCCATGGTCTATATCCGCGGCAATCGCTGGGATTACGACAATTGGGCTGCGCTCGGCTGCACCGGCTGGGGCTATGACGACGTTCTGCCCTATTTCAAGCGCGCCGAGCACAATGTCCGCGGGGCCGACGAATACCATAACAGCAGCGGCCCGCTTTGGGTCAGCGATCAGAGATGGCCCAATCCGGGCAGCCTGGCTTTCGTCGAGGCGGCCGCGCAGCTCCAGTTGCCGCGCAATGCCGATTTCAACGGGGCGAACCAGGAGGGTTTCGGACTCTACCAGGTCACGCAAAAGGACGGCGAACGCTGGTCGGCCGCGCGCGCCTATATAGAGCCGCAGCGCCGCGCGAAGAATCTCGACATCCGCATCGGCGTCACGGTGCAGCGGCTTGAAATCGACCAGGGACGGGTAACCGGCGTGACCTACGCAGTCGCGGGCAAGGAGCGCACGATCACGGCGCGCGGCGCGGTCGTGCTGTCAGCGGGAGCTTTCAATTCGCCGCAGATACTCATGCTGTCCGGTATCGGCCCGGGGGCGCATTTGCGGGAGCACGGGATCGAGGTCGTACTCGACAGGCCCGCAGTCGGGTCGGACCTTCAGGACCACATCGACTACGTTTCCAGCTGGGAGACCAAGAGCAAGGATTTCATCGGCGACAGCCTGACCGGCACGGTCCGCATGGCCAAGGCCATCATGGAGCATCGGCGCAAGCGCACCGGCATCATGACGACACCCTATGCCGAAGCGGGCGGGTTCTGGACCGTCATGCCCGATGCGCCCGCCCCCGATGTGCAATGGCATTTCGTGCCTGCCATGCTCGAAGATCACGGGCGCGAAAAAGTGAAAGGACACGGCTTTTCGCTCCATGCCTGCGTCCTGCGACCCGAAAGCCGCGGCACCGTCCGGCTCGACAGCCGCGATGCCAGCCATGCGCCTCGCATCGATCCGAACTTCCTCGATGACGATCGCGATATTGCGACCTTGCGCGAGGGAGTGCGCCTCTCGCACCGCATCGCCTCTTCGCCCAGCCTCGCGAAATACGGCCCGCAGGATCGCTATGCGGTTAATCTCCACGACGATGCCGAGCTGGACGAGCTGATCCGCAATCGAGCGGACACGGTCTATCACCCCGTCGGTACATGCCGCATGGGCGCGGATGAAGGTGCCGTGGTCGACCCGACGCTTAAGGCGCGCGGGATCGACGCGCTGTACGTGGCCGACGCCAGCATCATGCCGCGCGTGGTCAGCGGCAATACGAACGCGCCGAGCATCATGATCGGCGAGCGCTGTGCGGATTTCGTGAAGGCAGCGCTGGTTGCCTGATCTGAGTTCTCCGCAAACGAGGAGCGGGCCGGAGTCGCCCCCGGCCCGCATTTAAAGTCCTGGATGCCCCATCAAAACGTCTGGCGTGCCGTCAGGCCGAAGGTCCGCGGCGAACCGACGCTATAGCCCAGACGGGCACGTCCGCCGCGTTCGCGGTCGAAGCTGAGCAACGCATTCTCGTCGAAGATGTTGTTTGCGTAGAGGACGAAGGACAACCCGCTGTCGAAGTCGATGCCCACATTGACGTTCACCAGATCGTAGGACGGCAACAGCAGATCGACCGTGGTGGCGGCATCGGCGGGAGCGCCTCCGAACGGCAGGCCATGGACGAAGGTGCGCGGATTGTTTTCCTGATCGCCCGGCTGCGTATAGCGATTGCCGACATGGCTGTAGGAGGCCGAAAGATAGGCGCTCGCACTATCCGCGATCGGGAACTCGTAACTGCCGGAGGCGGAGAACTGGAACTTCGGCACGGAGGCGAGCCGGTTACCTTCGCGAATCCCCGTAGCGGCGGCGAGCGGGCCCGGAAGGGTGGAATCGAACTCCGCCTCGATCAGGCTGCCCGAAAAGACCAGATCGAGCCCGTCGATTGGCGACAAGCCGAATTCGGCTTCGACACCCATCGTATGCGCTTCCTCCACGTTGAACACGATGCGCGAGGAACAGCTTCCGGCATCGAGTGTCGTCTGCAGGTTCTTGATGTCGTTGTAGAAACCCGCAACGTTGGCATAGAAGCCGCGTCCCTGCGCCTTGGCGCCAACTTCGTAGTTCCACAGGGACTCGTCGTCATAGCTCTGGAATGCCCCGAACAGCGCGGCATCCTCCGGCGTGCAGAGCGTGATGTTGAGCGGATCGTTTACGCCGCCAAGACGGAAGCCCTTGGAAGCTTGCGCATTGACCGTAAGCGTTTCGCTGACATCATAGCTTAGCAGAATGCGCGGACTGAAACCGTCGGACGTGGTCGTATCGGAAACATTGTCGCCATTGGCGAATAAACCGCCCGAGATGAACTTGCGGCTTTCTTCGAAATCGTAATACCGCACCCCGATCGTCACATCGAAGGCATCGGTCAGGGCATAGGTGCCTTCGCCGAAGATCGCGACCTGTTCGAGCTGGTAGGGCAGGTCCGCATTATAGGGCGAATCGAGATCCGGGAAGCCGTTGGCGACCGCTGCCGATGTGCCTGCGCCCAGCGTCGCGTCGGTCACTGCCGCATAGCCCGGCGTGGGCAGGCGTTGGCGATAGAAGCGGTCGGTGCTGGCGTAGAACCCGCCGAACACCCATTGGAACGGGCCCGATCCGTTCGAGGAAAAGCGGATTTCCTGCGTGACCCCTTCCACATCGGTGGTGTCGCGCAGATTGGCCGGCAACAGGACACCCTCGTCGGGATAGCCGAGATCGACCGAAACCGAGCCGGTGAGGGCGCTACCGTCGCGGCTGACCAGGATATCGCGATTGGTATAGGAGCTGACCGAGGTGAGCGTGACCGGGCCAAGCTCCGCCTCGACCACCAGATCCGCGATCAGCGTTTCGTCTTCGAATGCCTCGCGCAAGAGCAGGTACTGCTCGCGCTCGTCGAACGTCACCGCGGGGCGGGTGGTCGTAAACGGATTGGCGTAGAGGTTGTAGATTTCCTGCCGGTTGAAGCCATTCGCTTCCACCTTCTGGTAAACCACGCGCGGCGTGATGCTGAAACCTTCGCCGGTGTCGAGCGTGAAGGCAATGCGTCCGCCATAGCGCTTGCCATCGTTCACGTCTTCGCCGCCAGCTGGACCGATCGCGTCGATGAAGCCGCCATATTGCGTGTAATAGCCGACCGCACGGATTGCCGCGTTCTGCCCTACAGGCACGTTGACGGCGCCTTTCAGGTGCCAGCCCAGGTCGTCGCCATCGACAAGATTGATATTCCCCTCGACAAGGCCTTCGGTAACACCGACTTGCGGCTGGTTGGTAATGTAGCGGATCGTCCCGCCGACGCTGCCGGAACCGAATAGCGTACCTTGCGGGCCACGCAGCGTTTCCACGCGATTCAGGTCGAACAGGTCGAGATCGGGCGTAAACAGCGAGAGCGAAATGACGCTTTCATCCAGATAGACGCCAACCTGCTCCTTCACGCCGGGCTGATCGCGTACGACCTGCCCCGCCGATACCCCGCGGACCGACACCTGGCTCTGGCCCGGACCGAGATTCTGCACGGAAAGGCCGGCAACGTTGCGCGAGATGTCTTCGAGATTGGCTGCACCGGATTTCTGGATGTCTTCCTGCGTCTGTGCGTTGATCGAAAACGGCACATCCTGGATGGTCGAATCTCGTTTGGTCGCCGTCACGATGATAACGTTGGCATCGTCTTCGACTTGCTCCGTCTCCTGCGCAAGCGACGGAACTGCGACAGCCATGTGGCTGCATCCGGCAAAGAGCAGCGCAGTGCGCACAGCAAGCCGGTGGTTTATTGTTTGCATGATGTTCGTCCTCCTGCCGAGGCACTAACAGCCTCTTGATGACGAATTACATGAATCAACTTGGGCCGCGAAACAATCGGGACCATCCGCTACTCAATGAGATCGGTCGCCAACGTAGTAAAAGAGTCACACAGGCAGCGGACAAAAAAATGGGCCGGGAAATATCCCGGCCCTCGATAGGCTTGTGTTCGCAGGAGGAACATCTTTAGACGGGGACACCTCCAAGAGGAGAGGAGAGAGAAGAGGCGCCCCGCCTAACTTGTGATCAACTTGCCCGGGCGAATTCCGGGTAGGCTTCGATACCGGTTTCGCCGAGGTCGAGACCTGCCATCTCTTCCTCTTCGCTCGGACGCACCCCGATGGTCATCTTGAGTGCGAACCAGACGATGCCGGAAGTCACGCAGACGAAGACGGCTGTCGCGACGACACCGGTGATCTGTGCCACGAACGGTACTTCGGTGTTGGTCAGCGGCACTGCCAGCGTACCCCAGATACCGGCGACGAGGTGGACGGGAATGGCGCCGACGACGTCGTCGATCTTCAGTTTGTCGAGTATCGGAACGAAGATCACCGGGAGCGCGCCGCCGATACCGCCGATTATGATCGCCATGCCCACATTCGGCGTCAGCGGTTCGGCAGTGATCGCCACAAGGCCGGCAAGCGCACCGTTGAGAGCCATGGTGGTATCCGCCTTGCCGTAGCGCAGCTGGGTGAAGATGATCGCTACGACCACGCCGGCACAAGCCGCCATGTTTGTATTCACGAAGATTTTCGACACGTCGGACACGTCGCCGATCGTGCCCATGGCAAGCTGGGACGCGCCGTTGAAGCCGAACCAGCCAAGCCACAGGATGAAGGTGCCGAGCGTTGCGAGCGGGATGCTCGAACCCGGGAATACCGCCATGCCCTTATTGGTGTAGCGCCCCAGGCGCGGGCCGATGATGAGAGCTCCCATCAGAGCCGCCCAGCCGCCGGTCGAGTGAACGAGAGTCGAACCGGCGAAGTCCGAGAAGCCCATCGCATCGAGCCAGCCGGCACCCCATTCCCAGCTGACGATAACCGGATAGATGAAGCCGGTCAGGACGGTGACGAAGATGAAGAACGGAACGATCTTGATGCGCTCCGCAACCGTGCCCGAAACGATCGAGGCCGTGGTGGCGCAGAAAACCATCTGGAAGAACCAGTCGGACGCGATCGAATATCCGGTCTCGGTGTCAGCTTCGCCAACCCCCTGCATCGCGTAGGGGAAGTCCGCGATGCCGAAATAGCCCCCTTCGAAACCCGGATAGGCGATCGAGTATCCGATCACCCAGAACATGAGACCGGCAATTGCATAGAGGCCGATATTCTTGAGGCACTGGACCGATACGTTCTTGGAACGGACCAGACCGGCCTCGAGCATGGCAAAGCCCGCCGCCATCCACATGACGAGGAATCCGCCGATTAGGAATAGAAGCGTATTGAAAATATAGGCCGTACCGCCGGAAACGGCCGCTGCTGCTTCCGCGGCGGCGGGATCTACCGCCTCCTGCGCGAATACCACTGCGGGCGTGAGCAGCGCGAGGCCGACGGCGGCGCTGCGAGAAAAAGTTCGAAGCATCATGGTTCCCATCCTGTCCGTCAGAGCGCGGTGTCGCCGGTTTCGCCGGTGCGAATACGCGTGGCGCTGGCGAGGTCGAATACGAAGATCTTGCCATCGCCGATCGCCTCGGTGCTGGCAGTCTGCTGAATTGTCTCGACCACTTGCGGAGCAAGATCGTCGCTGGCGGCAATCTCGAGCTTCACCTTGGGCAGCATATTGGTCGAGTATTCCGCACCGCGGTAGATTTCGGTCTGCCCTTTCTGGCGACCGAACCCCTTGACTTCGGTAACGGTCATTCCGGCCACTCCGATAGCTCCCAAAGCCTCACGGACTTCGTCGAGCTTGAATGGCTTGATGACGGCGATGATGAATTTCACGCGCTCACCCCCTCATTGTGATCCACCGGCCCAAGCACCGGCATTCGCACATGCAGCAAACTGCGTGCCAAATAAGGTTTTGGTAAGATTTGGCCGCCCAGACCCCTTTTCAGGGTATAATATTGTCCATTCCTTAGGCGGGTGCCCGCTATTTAGGCAATTCGAGGGTCGCCTTTATGGGCAGATGGTCCGATGCGACGGCGGACAGCGCCGTATGATGGACGTCGGTCGCGATGCAGTTCCAATGCCTGCTCGCCACGATACGATCCAGCGTCGCCACGGGCTGTCGGCTCGGATAGCTGCGGCCCGGCGTGATGACCTGCCAGTCGGCCGCAAATTCGCGCATCGCGCCCGTCTGCCGGCCCCATTGGTTGAAGTCGCCCATGATGACGGTCGGCAGATCGCGCCGGCATTTGCCGCAGAATTTCAGGAGGGAGCGGATCTGGTCGCGGCGGCGCAGGCCGGACAGGTCGAGATGCGTCCCGATCACGCGCAGGCTGCGCCCTTCGACCACGAACTCCCCGCAAGCCGCGCCACGCGGCTCAATGATCGGAAGATCGAGCGCTTCGCCATGGACGATATCGATCCCGCGCCTGACCAGCAGCGCATTGCCGTGCCAGCCGATGCTGCGCGGGCGCCGGGCCACCTCGACCACGCGCCAGTGCGTATCGTCGAGCTCCGCGCGCGGCAGAACGCTCGCACGCTCGCCGATGCGTCGGTCGGCTTCCTGCAGCGCAACGATATCGGCGTCGATCTCGTGCAGGACCGAAAGGATGCGCTCGGGATCGCGTTTGCGGTCCAGCCCGACAGCCTTGTGGATGTTGTAGCTGGCGAAAGTGATCTGCACTCGCGCCCTATTCGCCTTCGAAGAACCGATCGGTCGGGCGGGTGGGCAGGCCGTCGATGCTTTGGGTGCGCGTCTGCATCTTGGCGACCCATTCCTGCGGGTCGGACTGGGCATGCGCCTTTTTCAGCGTGTGGCGTTCCTCGCGATAATCCATGAAGGGCACGCCCCAGCCACAACTGGTCTGGACGCTCTCGACCGCGATATCGAAGATTTGCCGCGTGCCGGGAATGAGTTCGAACCGGTCCGCCAGTTCGGCCCAGCCCGCATCCTGCGGCAGCACGGCGCGCCCCTGGCCATAGATGCGCAGGATCAGTGCCGGCCGGTCGAAGTTGCAGAACATGATCGTGATCCGCCCATCCGCGGCGAGATGGGCGTGGGTCTCGTTGCCCGACCCGCCAAGATCGAGATAGGCGACCCGGTCGGGGGCGATTACGCGAAAGGCGTCGTAGCCCTTGGGCGAGAGATTGATGCGGGCATCTTCGGCGGCTGTGGCGACAAAGAAGACCGGCTGCTTGCCGATCATGGCGATATGCTTGTCGTTCAGCGCGTCGAAGAAATCGGCCATCAGAGAAAATCCCTCAGTGTCGCCATAAAGCGGTCGAACTGGTCATGGTGGAGCCAGTGCCCTGCATTTTCGAATTCGATCACCCTGGCATTGGAGAAATGGTCGAGCCGGCCATCGCCTTCGGGGTTCGAAGCCCAGCTGTCAGCGCCGTAGAGCAGCAAGGTCGGCGCTGTGATAGCCGCCCATGTCTGGTGCAGGAACTCGTCGGCAATGTCTTCGACCGGCCACACATTGAGGTGCGGGTCGAACTTCCAGCTATAGGTGCCGTCCTCGTTGCGGTTCACCCCGTGAACGGTGAGGTGACGCGCCTGATCTTCGGTGAGGTAGCTGTTTTCCTCGATCATCCGCGCGAAGGCGGCTTCGATGCTTTCGTATTTGCGCGGAGTGCGGCCGGATGCGGCGCGCTTCTTGCCGATCCACTCATTGAGCCGTTCGGGATAGCTTTTCTCGCGCATCTCGGCCTGGCGCGTCGGGCTCGGCCCCAGGCCTTCGATGGCGACAATCTTGCCGACCATGTCGGGAAACGTGCCGGCATAGCGCAGCGAGACATTGCCACCCATCGAATGGCTGACGATGGTCACCGGCCCCACGCCGAGCTGATGGACCAGCTGGGCAAGGTCGTAGACCATGTCGTTGGCGGAATAATTGCCGTCGCTGACCCAGTCGGAATCGCCGTGGCCGCGATGGTCCATGGCCACGACATGCCAGTCGTCGCAGAGCTGTTCGGCGACCCAGTCCCAGCTGCGTGCATGGTCGCGCCCGCCATGGACCAGCACCAGCGGCGGCTTCCCGCGCCCCTTCCCGTTAAGTCCACCCCAGTCGAGATAGTGCAGCCGCAGGCGCTGCGAGATGAAGGTCTGCGAGGTCGGTCCGGCGTGTGGCGTCATGCGCGTGGCTTTGCGCCACTCCGCGCGTCAATTCAACCTCAGCGCTCCTTGGTCGCGGAGAAGGTCAGGTCCGGGTTCTTTTCCTGCTGGTAGTTCACGTCCCACGGGCTCTTGGCCATGAAGACGAGATCGCCGTCGCGGTCCTTGGCGAGGTTGGAGAGGTTGAACTTCTCGAACTCGTTCAGCGCCTTGTCTTCGCCCCGGATCCAGCGCGCGGTGGCGAAGGGCGAGGCTTCCAGCCGCGCCTCCACCTTGTATTCGGCGGACAGGCGGCTGATCAGCACGTCGAGCTGGAGTTGCCCGACCACACCGACGATCCACTGGCCGCCGATCTCGGGATAGAAGACCTGGATCACGCCCTCTTCGCTCAGATCGTCGAGTGCCTTGCGCAACTGCTTGGTCTTGGTCGGATCGACCAGCGCCACGCGGCGCAGGATCTCCGGCGCGAAGTTCGGCAGGCCGGTAAAGCGGATCGCGTTCTTCTCGCTCAGCGTATCGCCGACGCGCAAAGTGCCGTGATTGGGGATGCCGATGATGTCGCCAGGCTCGGCCGTGTCGGCCACTTCGCGATCCTGCGCGAAGAACAGGATCGGCGAATGGATGGCGACCGGCTTGCCGAGGCCCGAGGGCGTCAGCTTCATGCCGCGTTTGAAGGTGCCGGAGACCTGCCGCATGAAGGCGATACGGTCGCGGTGGTTGGGGTCCATATTGGCCTGCACCTTGAAGATGAAGCCGGTGACCTCGTCGCGTTCGGGCGAAATCTGCTCTTCGCCCGCAGGTTGGGGGCGCGGCGGCGGAGCGTATTTCGCGATCGCCTCGATCAGTTCGGTGACGCCGAAATTCTTGAGCGCGGAGCCGAAATAGACCGGCGTGAGATCGCCATTGCGATACGCCTCGAGATCGAATTCGGGATAGCCGATCTGCGCCAGTTCGATATTCTCGGCAAAACGTTCGGGAATCTCGGCATCGCAGTCGCGCCTGCCCTTGAACTCCTTGCTCGGCCCTTCCGGGCGCGCGATGCAGCCGGTGTCGAAATCGAGCACGCCTTCGAACTCCCCACCCATGCCCACCGGATAAGCCTGCGGGCTGACATCGAGCGCGAGCATATCCGCAATCTCGTCGAGCAGTTCGAACACCGGCCGTCCTTCGCGGTCGACCTTGTTGACGAAGGTGATGATCGGCACGCTGCGCAACCGGCACACTTCGAACAGCTTGCGCGTCTGCGGCTCGATCCCCTTGGCCGCGTCGATCACCATGATGGCGGAATCGACCGCAGTCAGCGTGCGATAGGTGTCTTCGGAGAAATCCTCGTGCCCCGGCGTATCGAGCAGGTTGAAGGTAATGACTTCCCCGTCTTCATTGGCGCGCTCGAAGGTCATCACGCTCGAGGTGACCGAAATGCCGCGCTGCTGCTCGATCTTCATCCAGTCCGAGCGCGCCCGCCGCGCCTGCCCGCGCGCCTTGACCTCGCCGGCCAGGTGGATGGCACCGCCGGTCAGCAGCAGCTTTTCGGTCAGCGTGGTCTTGCCCGCGTCGGGGTGCGAGATGATTGCGAAGGTACGGCGGTTTGAGGTCATTGGCTCACGGGATTCGAAGAAGCGGGCATTGGTTATTGAGGATGTCCCTGATCGCGGCCCCCGGCGAGAAATCGTGCAACACCAGCAACGGCAGGATGCCGACGATAATCAGATAACCCGTCGTGGGGCGTAGGCTGATGGCCGCCCCGCACGCCAGCAGAAACACGAGGGCACCTCCCCAGACGTAGTACGAGGAGACGAACACCGATTGCGAGCAGTCGGAGATCAGCCGCGCACCCGTGGAGGTAAGCGCGACGCCAAAACCGCCGAGGCCGATAAGCGCACAAATAATCGCCAGTACCGTGCGCCCCATCAGTCGCGCGCCACCCGAAAACCTGCAAAATCCTGGTTCACCGGCATCAGTTCCAACCGGTTGATGTTCAGATGCGGCGGCAATTCGGCGATCCACTTGATCGTATCGGCGATGTCCTGCCCGGTCATCGGGTTCACCCCGCGATAGAGATCGTCGCTCGCGTCCTGGCTGTTCGTGCGCACCAGTGTGAACTCGGTTTCCACCATGCCCGGCTCTATGCTGGTCACGCGCACGCCGGTACCGTGCAGATCGGCACGCAAGGCAAGCGTGAAGTGGTTCGCAAAGGCCTTGGACCCCGCATAGACATTGCCGCCCGGATAAATGTAGCTGCCCGCCACCGACCCGATGGCGATGATTGCGCCCTTGCGTTCGATCAGCACGGGCAACAACTTGCGGGTCAGCACCACCATGGCCGTGACATTGGTGTCGATCATGGTCTGCCAGTCGTCGAGGCTGGCCTCCTGCGCGGGTGACAGGCCCTGCGCCAGCCCGGCATTATTCACCAGCAAATCGATCCCGGCGAAACCTTCGGGCAGCGCGGCGATGGCATCGTCCATCGCGGCGGTATCGCGCACATCGAACGCGGCAGGGTGGACCTTGTCCGCGCCCAGCTCGGCAACCAGCGCATCGAGCCGTTCATTGCGCCGGCCCGTGGCCACGCAGCGCCACCCGCCAGCGACCAGCGTGCGAACGGTAGCCTCGCCTATCCCCGCGGTGGCGCCGGTTACGAAAGCGGTCTTCATCCCCTCAGCTCCGCGCCTTGCTTGGCGGCTGCGGCGACGACCTTGTCCGAAATCGCCTTGATCTCGACATCGGTGAAGCTCTTCTCGCCTGGCTGAAGCGTGACTTCCAACGCCACGGATTTCCGGCCTTCGGGCACACCCTGCCCCGCGAACACGTCGAAAACGCGCGCATCGACGACCGCCTTCTTGTCTGCGCCCTTTACTACGCGCACCAGATCGGCGGCGGCGAGATCGGCCGGGACGAGGAAAGCGAAGTCGCGCCCGATCGCCTGCAATGCGGGCGGGGCATAGGCGGCGCGTGCGAAGCTCGGTGCACCCTTTTTGACCGGGATCGCATCGAGATGGATCCCGCCGGCCATGACCGGCACATCGATGTCGAAAGCCTTGAGCAGCGCAGGGTGCACCGCGCCGAAGCTGGCAATGCGGTTCTTGGGGCCGAGCCGCAGCGTGGCCGACTGGCCGGGGTGATAGACCTCGCCCGCCTCGCCCATCACCATGAGATTGCCGACCGGCGCCCCGGCGGCGGCGAGCAGGTCGAGGACCAGCGCCTTGGCGTCGTAGGCATCGAAGGTGCGCGGCTTGCCCGTCTTCCAGCCGCGTTCCGCCTCGTCGCCGACCAGAACGAAGGCCAGCGAGGGATGCTCGCCATCCGCGAGATAGCGCCGCCCGATCTCGAACAGCCGCAGCGAGGATGCACCGCGCGCGAGGTTGCGCCGCGCCGCGGAAAGCAGGCCGGGGAGTAATGAGGGACGCATGACCTTCATCTCCTCGCTGATCGGATTGTCGAGCACCCATGGCCCGCCGCCGACCAGATCGGCCTCGCGCTCGGAGATGAAGCTCCAGGTGATCGCCTCGTCGAGCCCGCGCGCCGCTGCTGCGCGGCGCAGCTTGCGCTCCATCAGCTGGAGCGGGGTGGCGGTGGGCTTGGCGACGCCCTCCGCGCGCGGCAGTGCCACGCTCTCGACCTTGTCGAGGCCGTGGATGCGCACGACTTCCTCGACCAGATCGGCCGGACCTTCGATATCGTGGCGGCGCGGCGGACAGGTGACCTGCCAGGCCTCGTCGACCCGGAAATCGAGCGCTTCGAGAATGCGCCGCTGTTCGTCCTCTGCCACCTCGACACCGCCGAGGCGCCGCGTGAGCCCCGGATCGAAGGTGACAATCCTCGGCTCCTTCGGTGGAGCACCCGCGCGCACCACATCGCTCGCCTCGCCGCCGCAAAGCTCCAGAATCAGCGCCGAAAGCAGCGCCAGCCCGTCGTCGAGGAAAGCCGGATCCACCCCGCGCTCGAACCGGGTGCGGGCATCGCTGGCAAGCCCGAGCTTGCGGCCCGTCACGCCGATGCGCTCGGGATCGAAATAGGCGATTTCGAGCAGCACGTCGCTGGTCTCGGGTGTCACCGATGAATGCTCGCCGCCCATGATCCCGGCGATGTCATGCACGCCTGCCTCGTCGGCGATCACGGTCATGGTTTCGTCGAGCGTGTAGGTCTTCTCGTTCAGCGCTTCGATCTGCTCGCCTGCGACCGCGCGGCGGGCGACCACCGTGCCGGTGAGCTTTGCGAGGTCGTAGGCATGTGCGGGGCGGCCGTAGGAAAGCATCATGAAGTTGGTCAGGTCGACGATCGCGCTGATCGGGCGCTGCCCGGCGCTGAGCAACGCATTCGCCAGCCATTCGGGCGAAGCGCCGTTGGTCACGCCGCGAATGACCCGCCCATAGAAGGCGGGGCAGCCTTCGGGATCCTCGGTACGGATTGCGACCGGACAGGGAAAGCGCCCCTCTACCGCGTCGATGCGCGGCGGCTTCAGCGTGCCCAGACCCGCCGCCGCGAGATCGCGCGCGATGCCGTAAACGCCCATGCAATCCGGGCGATTGGGCGTGATCGCCACATCGAACACGGGCGAGGTTCCGCGATAGATGGCAAAATCCGTCCCTACCGGAGCATCGCCCGGAAGCTCGATGATGCCGTCATGCTCCTCGCCCAGCTCCAGTTCGCGGACGGAACACATCATGCCGTTGGATTCGACCCCGCGGATAGCGCTTTTGCGCAGCTCCATGCCATTCGCGGGGACCACCGCGCCGGGCAAGCCGAGCACACCCTTCATCCCGGCACGGGCATTGGGCGCTCCGCAGACGACCTGGAGCGGTTCGCCCTCTCCGGTGTCGACCGTCAGCACCTGCAGCTTGTCGGCATCGGGATGGGGCGCGGCGGTCAGCACTTCGGCGATGCGGAAGCCCGCGAACCGTTCCGCCGGATCGTCGATCCCCTCCACCTCGTGGCCGATGGCGTTGAGCGTCGCAGCGATCGTCGCAGCGTCCGCCTCGGTCGTGAGATACACCTTGAGCCAGTTGAGCGAGAACTTCATGCGCGTGCTCCCACCCCGGCGCTGAGCGTCGGCTGGTCGAAGGGCGAGAAGCCGTAATGCGAGAGCCAGCGGCGATCGCCGTCGAAGAAGGCGCGCAGATCGTCCATGCCGTATTTGAGCATGGCAAGGCGATCGACGCCGACGCCGAAAGCGAAGCCCTGCCACTCGTCCGGATCGAGACCCGCGAATGCGATCACGCGGCGATTGACCATGCCACTGCCCAGCAGCTCCATCCAGCCATGGCCCGGCGCATCGCCATCACCGCCGAGCACGCGGCGGCCATCTACATCCTGCCAGCCCACATCGACCTCGACCGACGGTTCGGTGAAGGGAAAATAGCTCGGCCGCAGGCGCAGCACGATATCCTCGCGCTCGAAGAAGGCCTTGAGGAAGGTCTCCAGCGTCCACTTGAGATGGCCGAGATGGATCGCGCGGTCGATCACCAGGCCTTCGACCTGGTGGAACATCGGCGTGTGGGTCGCATCGCTGTCGCTGCGATAGACCCGGCCCGGGGCGATGATGCGGATCGGCGCACCATGTTCGACTAACGATCTGATCTGCACCGGCGAGGTATGCGTCCGCAGCAGCATGCGTGTGTTCGGCGCGTTATCAAGCGTCTGATCCGCACGATCTTGCAGGAAATAGAAGGTATCGTGCATGGCGCGCGCGGGATGCGTTTCGGCCATGTTGAGCGCGGTGAAATTGTGCCAGTCGTCCTCGATCTCGGGACCTGTGGCGACCGAGAAGCCGAGATCCGCAAAGATTTCAGCGAGTTCGTCCATCACCTGGCTGACAGGGTGGACCGAGCCCTGCGGCACATCCGGCGCTGGCAGGGTGAGATCGAGAGTCTCCGATGCCAGTCGCGCTTCAAGCTCTTCATTTTCAAATGCTTCCTTGCGCGCGGCAATGGCATCGGCGGTGGCGCTGCGCAGGCCGTTCAGCAGCGGGCCCTGCACCTGCCGTTCTTCGGGCGCCATCTTGCCCAGCGTTTTCATGAGTCCCGAGATCGATCCCTGCTTGCCCAGAAATTCGATCCGCAGCGCTTCGAGCGCCGCTGCATCGGGAGCGTTTTCGATCTGCGTCAGCGCATCGGTCTTGAGTTGGTCGAGGTCGGTCATCGGATCTTGCTTGGAAGTGTCGGAACTATGCGTCCGCCGCCCCTAGCGGCATGTGGAGAAATGCTAAAGCCCAGTTTCCTAGTTGCGCGAACGGTCGGGGTGATAGAGGGCCTGCATCGTGACGCCCGCGCGCATGCTCGTCAGTCGGACCGCAGCTCCGGAGATTGGATGGGGCAGTGCCGCAAATTCGCTTGGCTTCATATTCATCGTCGCGCGAAACTCGCGGATGAAATGCGCCTGATCCCAGTAGTGCGTGTCGAGCGAACCGATCCAGCGCATCGATGGATCGAGCATATACTTGCCGAGACTGCGCAAAAATCTCTGTCGCCTGAGCAACGCACTGGGTGCGAAGCCGAAATGTCGCTTGCAGAAACGCTCGAAAGTGCGCGGTTTCATGCCCGCCATTTCGGCGATCGATGCCACCGAAGACGCGTCTTCCGACAGAAAACCGAGATGGACGGCGCGGATCGCGCTTTCGGAGTCGAGACCGTTGCCTGGGAGCGCACGAAACGTCTCGTTAATAAGCCGCGCCGATGCCTGAACATCATCGCCATCTTCGCGCAAAGCATCGAGCATCGCCTGCAGCGACCCGTGTGCCGCGGAGCCGGCGATGTCGGTGATGCGGTTCGCCATGTCGCTGGCCGGCAAGCGGATAAAGCGGGCCCAGCCGGCGGGCGTCAACCCGATACCCCAGAACTTGCCGCCGCCTATGCGCAAATAGGTCACCCGGTCCGTCGGCCCGGAAATCACTCCGGGCGGGACGTCGATTACGGCGTCGCCCCCGATCGCCGCCTTGTAGACTGTCGCAGACCCCGTCCTGAGATTCGCTTCTTCCGGAGGCAGCCAATCCTCGATCTCGACACCCTCTTCCACCTCCGTCCGGTAATAGGCGGACAGATACGGCGCCAGATCGTCGGGCGGTCCGGCCAGCTGCAATCGCAAACCATTCGCCTCGTAATCGCTAAACTCTACCAGCGATGTCGTCACCGCGCTCCCCCAAAGCGCGATCTAATGGTTAACGGCTTTGAATTGCAACATTTTTCCTGTCCAGCCCGGTTGTTGGCCCGGGCGAAGACAGACTAACGGGCCTCGGGCCGGTGAAGCACCTGCATTGCCTCGCCCGCTATCGCCATGCGGGCATGTGCCGCCGCGGCGAGGACGGAATGCGGAAGTTTTGCATAGGCGCTCGGCGACGTGACCATGAACCGCATGCCCCGCTTCGCTTATCACAATCCCATCTGTGGCTGTCGGGTAGCAACTTCCATCCGAATCCCAAACCTATTTGGGTTTATCGAGTGCCTGCACCGGCGAACCCCACACCCGCTTGCGTTCGGCCATGAAGGCGCTGAGCACGGGATGCGGCTTGGCCGCATACTCGCTGGGAGAACAGCGCATGAAGGCGTGGAACTCGTGAACGAAATGCGATTGATCGTGGTAATGCCGATCGATCACTTCGGACCAGTTCGCCCGCGGTTCGAGCATGAAGGCGGCAAGGCTGCGCATCAGCCTCTGCCGTCGCAGCAACAAACGCGGCGGGAACCCGAAGTGGCGCAGACAAACACGCTCGAGCGTGCGCTTCGACAAGCCGCATCGATAAGCGAACTCCCCGACCAGCATAAGGTGGGGATCGACCATGATCTCGTGGATCTTCTGGATACGAGCGCCATCGCGCGGCGGAGGGGCAAGCGCGCGAAAAAACTCGGCAAGCCAGGCGAACTGCCTTTTATCCGAATGTTCGCGCGTGCACAGTTTCCCACACAACGGCGCGAACTGCGCGAAAACGGGGCTCCGCTCGCCATCGACGACGATGTTGACATGCTCGCTGGCGTTCAATCCGACGTAGCGCGCCCACCCGAGCGGAAACAGCCCGATGCCCCACATCCGGGTGCGGCCGATCCTGAAATGAGCGGGGCCGGAACTGGGGCCCGTCGCCTGAAATCTGACTTCGCTGGATGGTCGGCCATCGGTAAAATCGGCCATCGGCGGATTGCCGGCGAAAAAGCGGAGATTTGCCCATTCCGGCTGCAACCAGTCTTCGAGAACTTCGCCTTCCGGCAGGTCGACCTCAAGCCGATAGAAACTGGTGAAGCAGGCAGCCAGATCGGCTGGCGGCGCAAAAAAACGCACATTGATGGCGTCGTGAGCTGTCAATCGCCTCCTCCGACTGCAGAGCCGCAGTATAGACGGTTGTAACCTCGCGACAAGCAGCCCCAATGCAGAAGGGCGCCCCTCGCGGAGCGCCCTTCAGAAAGATTCGGTTAAGCAGTGGCTTAGGCGGGCAGAGCCTTCTTCGCCTGCTCGATGATCGCCTTGAATGCACCGGCTTCGTTCATGGCGAGGTCGGCCATGACCTTGCGATCGAGCTCGATGCCGGCGAGCTTCGTCCCGTGCATGAACTGCGAATAGGTCAGACCTTCGGCGCGAACCGCAGCGTTGATACGCTGGATCCAGAGCGCGCGGAAACTGCGCTTCTTGATCTTGCGATCGCGGTAAGCGTATTGGCCGGCCTTCTCGACGGCCTGGCGGGCGATGCGGATGGTATTCTTGCGACGGCCGCGATAGCCCTTCGCCTGATCAAGAATCCGCTTGTGCTTCTGGCGCGTGGTGACGCCGCGTTTGATGCGAGGCATTTCGTATTCTCCTTAGTTCGCGCTCAGTCGAGGCCGTAGGGGGCCCACTTTTTCACCGTTTTGCTGTCGGCTTCCGACAGGACGGTGGTGCCGCGGTTCTGGCGAATATACTTCGCATTGTGGCTGATCAGACGGTGACGCTTGCCGGCCACACCGTGCTTGACCTTGCCGGTTGCGGTGATCTTGAAGCGCTTCTTCACACCGCTCTTGGTCTTCAGCTTGGGCATTTTCATCTCCTTGACAGAGACACGTCGCGCCAGCCCTGGCAGCCCTTTCGGCCAGACCGGCGGTGAATCACGTGTCGGTGAAGGGCGCGCACTTAGCGGTTCTCTTCACAAAAGCAAGTCAGAAGTGGGTGAGATAGCCGCCATCGACGGCCAGTGTATGGCCGGTTATGTAGCTCGCCTCGGGCGAGGCGAGGAAGGCAACCGCACCGGCGATCTCGCCCGGCTCGCCCCAGCGGCCGAGCGACGTCCTCCGGGCGAGGTGCTGCGCGATACCCGGATCTGCGGCCATTTCCCCGTTCGCTTCAGTCGCGAAATAGCCCGGCGAGACCGCGTTGACGGTAATGCCGGTCGGGCCGAGTTCCGCTGCCAATGCGCGGGTCAATGCTGCCAGACCGCCTTTGCTGGCGGTGTAGAGTGCATCGCCGCGCGCAATATCGGCGGCGATCGAGGTGATATTGACGATCCGCCCGAAACCCCGCGCCTGCATCAACGGCACTGCGCGGCGGGCAAGGTCGAAAGGCGCGACGAGATTGATGGCGAGCATCGCAACCATGTCCTCGCGCGTCAGCTGGTCGAGCGGACGCCGGTCGCGCTGGCCCACATTGTTGACCAGAATGTCGAGGCCGTCTTGCGCCAGCCGTTCGAAAGCCGCTTCGCTCGCTCGATCGTCGCCGATATCGAAGGCCAGCACCCGCACACCGCCGCCGATTCGCCCGGCCGCGTTCTCGAGCGCCGCGCGGTCGCGCCCGTTGAGCCACACCGTCGCACCATCGGCAACGAGCCGCTGCGCGATTTCGAAACCCAATCCACGCGCCGCCCCCGTAACGAGGGCGGTCCTGCCGGAGAGCGGGGAGCTCACCCCATAGCCTCGAGCACATCCTCGAGCCGGGCCGCATCGCCCAGCGCGATCACCCGACCGTCGCTGCCGGCGTCTAGCGGGTTGCCCAGCCAGTCGCTCATCACGCCGCCCGCGCCTTCGACCACCGGGACCAGCGCGGCATAGTCATGCAGCTTGAGACCGGCCTCGATCACCACATCGACATGTCCGCTCGCGACCAGTCCGTAATTGTAGCAATCGCCGCCGTAGATGATCTTGCGTTCGGCCACCGCCTTGGCCACGCCCATGAAGGCATCGACATCGTCGCCCGAAAACTGGTGCGGAGTGGTTGTGCCGAGCACCGCGTCCGACAGGTCCTTGCACGCCGCGACATGCGCTGGCTTGCCGTTGAAGGTCGTGCCATTGCCGATCTGCCCGACCCAGCGCTCTTGCGTTATGGGTTGGTCGATCACGCCCAGCACCGGCCACCCATCCTGGACCAGCGCGATCAGCGTACCGAAGATCGGCCGCCCGGCGATGAAGCTTGTCGTACCGTCGATCGGATCGAGCACCCATTGCCTTGCCGACCCTTCGTTGCGGGTGCCGTATTCCTCGCCGATGATCCCGTCATCGGCGCGTTCGCTTTCGAGGATCGCGCGCATGGCTGCTTCGGCGGCACGATCGGCCTCGGTCACGAAGCTGCGATCGGCTTTCTGCTCTTGCGACCATTCGCCCCGGAACAGCGGGCGGATGGCCTCCCCTGCAGCTTGGGCGAGACGATTGGCGAGCGCTATATCGGAACTACTTTGCATCAGAGTGCATTTGACTTCATGTGCGGCACCGTCAAGGTGCGGTTAGAAAGATGACGTGATTGCCCTTCGGGTCGCTTCGGAGGAAAAACAATCACTTTGTCGAAGTCTGAACGACGTCGGCCTAACAAAGGCCGGGGCGACAAATCGTCGCCTGTCATGAAATCTGCCACCGGGTCCACTCCGGAAGGGCTGCCGCTCGCCTATAACCGTGCACCCTGTGCTGCGTTGCAGCCGTGGGTGGCGCGCATCGGCGTAACCTCCGTGGTTCTGCCAGAAGGTCAGACGATCGAATGCGGCACGTTCGGCGAGCAGCCTATTCTGAGGATGATATACGGGTCGCGCTGGACGGCCGAAACCGCCGACGGATCGCAAGTCTTCGAACCGGGCGACAGGGGTATCGCGTTGTATTTCGGTCCCTGCACGCGGCTCATGCGGCTCACCGCACACGGATCCTTCAAGGTCGTCTCGATCAATTTCGCTCCTGGCGGCACGATCGGCCTCGACCTGCCGCCGATCCAAGAGACACTGGATCGCATTCTGCCGTTCGATCCGTTCACGCGCTCGCCCTTTCCGCCGGAAGGATTTGCGCCGGACAATGATGCGCGAGCCTGGCTCGACGCTGCGGAGCGGGAACTGCTCGATATCAGCAGTGGGGACACACGGGCGCCGCCCGATCCACTGCTTGCCGAATTCGAACAACTGTGTCTGACGGACCCCGGAGCCCCGCTAGTCGACTTCGCCAAATCGAGGGGTATTGCCCGGCGAACGCTCGAGCGAGTGATCCGGAAGAACTGGGGCGTGACTCCCCGATTCGCGATGCGCCGTGCGCGGGCACTGGATATGGCCGCGGTATTGCTGAATGTGATTGCGGACGAGGAAGAAGCCGAAATCCGGCTACGCTATTTCGACCAGTCGCATGTCACGCGCGAACTGCGGAAATTGCTCGATACAACGCCCGGACGCTTGCAAAAGGGACATCACCCCCTGCTGCTGATTACCATGGAAATCCGGCAGTCGCGGCGCCTCGAAGTCCTCGCACGTCTCGCCAGCGACGATCCCCGCCCGTGGCGCGACCCCCATGCCGAGCCGCATTCGCTCAGTCGAAAAGAGAGCTGACCGAACTCTCGTCGGCAATCCGCCGAACCGCCTCGCCGATCAGAGGGGCGATGGTCAGGATGCGGATGTGCTGCGAATCCCGGGCGTCGTCTGTCGGACGGATCGAATCCGTGATCACGAGTTCCTTGAGCGCGGAACCGTCGACCCGGGCCACTGCGCCGCCGGAGAGGACGCCATGGGTGATGTAAGCCGCGACCGAAGCGGCACCCTGGTCCAGCAACGCCTGCGCCGCATTGCACAGCGTGCCGCCGGAATCGACGATATCGTCGATCAGGATGCAGTGGCGGCCCGACACGTCGCCGATGATGTTCATCACCTCGCTCTCGCCGGGACGGTCGCGGCGCTTGTCGACGATGGCCAGCGGGGCATTATCCAGCCGCTTGGCCAGCGCGCGGGCGCGCACCACGCCACCTACGTCGGGCGATACGACCATCAGGTCCTGATCGCCGTAGCGCGCCTGGATGTCGGCCGCCATGACCGGGGCGGCGAAAAGGTTGTCGGTCGGGATATCGAAAAATCCCTGAATCTGTCCGGCATGCAGATCGACGGCGAGGACGCGGTCGGCGCCCGCCTCGGTGATCAGATTGGCGACCAGCTTGGCCGAGATCGGCGTACGCGGACCGGGCTTCCGGTCCTGGCGAGCATAGCCGAAATAGGGCACGACCGCCGTGATCCGCCGCGCAGACGCGCGTTTCAGCGCATCGATGCAAATCAGCAATTCCATGAGATTATCGTTCGCCGGATAGCTGGTCGACTGGACGACGAAGACGTCCTCGCCACGGACGTTCTCGTGGATCTCGACGAAGATTTCTTCATCGGCGAAGCGGCGTACCTGCGCGTCGACCAGCGGCATTTCGAGATAGCCTGCGATCGCGCGGGCGAGCGGCAGGTTCGAATTTGCGGCCATGATTTTCATGCGACGAATCCCCGGGGAAGCTGGCGGTGCGCCACGCCTAGCCGAGCGTCATGGATATGCAACATGTGAGATGGGCATTTCCCCGTCCCCGGGCAGGTTATTTCTCGCGATGCTCGCCCTTGATCCAGCGAACCGTTCCGCTGCTGGCGCGCATGACCACGCTTTCGGTCGTCATCCGACCATCGCGCAAATATTTCACGCCCTCGAGAAGCGAGCCCGAGGTGACGCCGGTCGCGGCAAAGATGCAGTCCCCTTTCACGAGATCGTCGCGGGTATAGATGCGATCCAGATCTTCGATGCCCCATTTGGCGGCACGGGCCTTCTCGTCGTCGTTGCGGAATACGAGGCGCCCGTTGAACTGCCCGCCGACACAGCGCAGCGCTGCTGCGGCGAGAACGCCTTCCGGTGCACCGCCTTGCCCCATATACATGTCGATCGTGGTATCTTCGTCGGTCACCGCAATCACACCTGCGACGTCGCCATCCCCGATCAGAACCACACCACAACCCAGATTGCGCAACTCGGCGATGAGCTCGGCGTGGCGCGGACGGTCGAGTACGCAGACGATGATGTCCGCAGGCTCCACCCCCTTGGCCTCGGCCACCGCCTTGACGTTTTCTGTCGGTGTCTTGGCCAAGTCGATAATGCCCTGGGGATAGCCTGGGCCTACGGCTAGTTTGTCCATGTAGACATCCGGCGCATTGAGCAGGCAGCCTTCCTCGGCAGCCGCAAGCACGGCCAGCGCATTCGGGCCGGCCTTCGCGGTAATCGTCGTTCCTTCCAATGGATCGAGCGCGATATCGATCTTCGGGCCCTTGCCCGGTGCACCGCCTACTTTCTCGCCGATAAACAGCATCGGCGCTTCATCGCGCTCTCCCTCTCCGATCACGACGGTACCGTCCATGTATAGCGTGTCGAATGCCTGACGCATCGCTTCGACCGCAGCGGCATCGGCAGCCTTCTCGTCGCCGCGCCCGATCAGCTTTGAAGCGGCGACCGCGGCCGCTTCGGTCACCCGGACCATTTCGAGCACGAGAACACGGTCGAGTGGGTTGTCGGCAAGCGAGTTCATAATGAGTTCAGTCCTCGGTAGCTGTCAGGGGAATTGATCGGTGATCGGGCCGCTGGCGGAAATTCGTATGCGCGGCGCGAATATACAGGGAGCTTTGCATTGTCGAGACACTGGCGTCCAGCGTCGCTGGTTGTGTTGAGCCTGCTGGCGCCTGTTCCGCTCGCCGCGCAGGATGAACCGCCCGAAACGATCGACATTCTTGTTCCACCCGAAACCTATGAAGGTGAGCTGGAGGATTGCAGCGCCGAACAGGAGGCAGCCTCGATTTCCGGCGAGATCATCGTTTGCCGCAGACGGGTGGGCGGCGGCGGCTTCGGCTATGACCCTGAACGTGCAGAACGCGAATACGCCACTCGAACGATGAACAGGGGCGCTCCGAAGGCGCCAGACGTGTTCGGGATTCCCGATCACGGTGTGGTAGTGGCTCGCGGCTGCTTTATCCCGCCCTGCCCACCGCCGCCGGCGTTGATCATCGACGTCGGGGCCCTGCCCGAAGCCCCGGCAGGTTCGGATGCCGACCGCATTGCCCGGGGCCTGAATCCAACGGGCGAAGACACTCCGGCGCAGCCTGGCGTTCCACTGGTCCAAAGAGAACTTGGCCTTCCACCACCGTCGGATGCCATCAATCCTTCAGAATCGGCATCACCAACGGAGGAGCCGTCAGGCTAGGCGACCCGTCGAGCAGAGCAAGAGCCTTGCTCACGCAGCGTTCCGGCCCTTCATGCGTGACCATCGCGACCAGAACTTCGCCACCTTCGTGGTCGCGTCCACGCTGGATCAGGCTCTCGATAGACACCTCCGCATCGCGCATGGCAGCCGTGATCTCCGCAAGCACGCCGGGGCGATCGGTGACGGTGAAACGGATGTAATCGCGCCCCACGCGGTTTCCTGGATCGGCCGGAGCGAACTTTTCGAGTTCCTCGACCGGAACCGAGAAGGGCGCCCCGCTATCGCCGCGCGCGATATCTATGAGATCGGCCACCACGGCGCTCGCGGTCGGCCCGGCGCCCGCGCCCGCGCCCTGGAAGAGCAGGCGGCCCGAGAAATTGCCTTCCGCCACCACCGCATTGGTCGGTCCGGTGACCGCGGCGAGCGGATGCCCCCGCGCCACCAGACATGGGCGAACCCGCTGGAGCAATGCAGCCTCCGCGCCGCTCTGATCGAGCGAGGCTATGCCGACCAGGCGTATGACATAGCCGAGAGTGCCGGCCTGAGTGATGTCGGCGGCTCGGACCTCGCCGATACCCGTCGCCTCGACCCCATCGAAATTCACCCGCGCGCCGAAGCCTATTGCCGCCAGAATGGCCAGTTTGTGCGCGGCATCGACACCTTCGACATCGAATGTCGGATCAGCCTCCGCATAGCCTTTCTCCTGAGCCGCGCGCAGCATGTCGCCAAAATCGGCACCCGTACGCTCCATTTCGGAGAGGATGTAATTGCAGGTGCCGTTGAGGATGCCGTAAATGCGCTCGATCCGGTTGGCTGCCGCGCCTTCGCGCAATCCCTTTACCACGGGGATGCCGCCGGCAACGGCCGCTTCGAACTTGAGTGGCACGCCCCTTAGTGCCGCCTGCTCCGCCAACGACAGGCCGTGATGGGCGATCATGGCCTTGTTTGCGGTCACGAATGCCTTGCCTTCATCAAGCGCCGCTCGCGCCAGTGTCAGCGCGGGACCATCGGATCCGCCGACCAGTTCGACAACCACGTCGACGTCGACCCGCCCGGCCATCGCCTGCATGTCGTCGACCCAGGCATAGGGCGTGAGGTCGATGCCGCGGTCGCGCGTGCGGTCGCGTGCATTGACGGCGACGATTTCCAGCGCGCGTCCGGCGCGGCGTTCGATCATCGACCGGTTGGTTTCGAGCAGCTCGATCACGCCAGTGCCGACGGTGCCGAGCCCGGCCAGAGCTATGCGAAGAGGTTCAGACATGTTGGCCGCCTAGCGCAGGCCAAGGGTGCGTTGGAACCAGTTTGTCTTGGAAAGGGTCAAGCGTGGCCTTTTCAACTACGCGTACGCTCGCATGGTCCGAGCGCTTCGCGGATCAGAGCATAGTCAGCGGTCGCGAGTTCGCGCGCTCTTGCGTCGCGCGAGAGATTGGCGTCCGCCGGCAAGTTTGCGGGAAGTGAGCAGGCAAGACGATACCATTCGAGAGTATTGCGCTGCGGTGCCCGGGCCGACTGATCCACGATCTCGGTCCACGAGACGCCCCAGCGCGGTTCCTGACCAGGGCGACGTACGATGGTGACCGATACCGGGCCGTCATTCTCCGTATCGAGGAATAGCTGAGTTTCCGATTCGCCGACCAGCGTCCCTTCGACCGCCAGTGCATCGCGAATACCGGTCACACGCGGCGGAGCGTCCTGCGACAGGACTGACGAGAGGACTGGACGCAGTCGCTCCTCGAACGCTGCGCTATAAGGAAACTGCGCCTGCGGATCTACGAGCTGGACCTGGTCGGCGCGCCCACGCACCGGCCGTGCAAACAGGATGACGTCCTGCTTCTTGAGCTTGGGCGCCTTCCCCTTGGTCGTCAGCGGAACGTCGACAAGGTAGCGCAGCGATTCACCCACGGGTGCATTGCCTGCAATAAGAGCGGTAGTGCGCGCTTCGACATAAAGACGGACGAAACCGGGAGCGAGACCAGGCGAGCGTTCTTGCTCTACAGTCGCCTGTTCGCGAATCTGGGCCCTGAGAACGAGCGGTGTGCCTTCGGCGAGATCGACCATATCGGCGTAGGTTAGGCCGGGAGTGGTCGAGGCAGGCTCCTGAGCGCCCGTCGCCGACGGCACCATGGTCAGCGCTGCACTGGCGAGCAACAGGCGGGTGGGCACGCAAAACGTCGGCATGGGCAAAATCATTCCTCCTGTCGGATCCAAGGCGCGATTCGCAAAACTCGCGGAGTTTATCACGGTTCCTTCCGACAGACCGCTGAATCCGCCGTTAACCGATAAAGCGTTTGCGGAGGGGGGACAGCTTGGCTAAGGGTCGGACCATACCTGAGTACATGATACATTATTGCTTGGGGAGAGGTGCTAGAGTTCTTATTGGGAACTTTGGCCTGCTTTCACCGCTTGGCTTTCAGGAGCCCAAGTGGTGCGAATGTGTTAACGACACCTGTTTCGCGTCGGCTTGGCGGGAAATGTATGTGTCAATCTGCCCCGGATTTTCCGGGGCGCCCGATGGAGTGATGCAACCGAATGGCTTATGCTGACCAACAGATGAGCGGCAATCGCGTCGTCGCGATCATCATTGTTGCCCTCATCCATATCGCTCTCGGCTACGCTCTCATCACCGGTCTCGCATATAATGCAGTCCAGCAGGTGGTCGAGCGCGTGACGACGATCGATATCGAGGAACCCCCGCCGCCCGAGGAAGAACCGCCACCACCGCCGCCGGAAAACATTCCCGATACACCGCCGCCGCCGGTCGCGCCGCCGCCGCCGATCAGTATCGCGCCGGCTCCTCCTCCGATCCGGACACAAACCACTATCCCGCCACCGGCACCTCCGCGGTTGGTTATTCCGCCGCCGGCACCGCCCGCACCACCACCGCCTCCCTCGAAGGCTCAGGGCGCCAGCGTAAGAGGTAATTGGGGCGCGCAAATTCAGCGCAACTACCCCAGAAGGGCCGAGCGTGAAGGTATCGAAGGCACGGTCGGAGTCCGTGTTACGGTAACTGCCGAAGGGCGTGCAACGGGTTGCACGGTGACTTCTTCGAGTGGTTCGAGCGATCTCGATCAAGCCGCTTGCGAAGGCGTGGAACGGTATGGCCGTTTCAACCCCGCGCAGGACGCGGCGGGCAATCCGATCGCAGATACCTACAACACCAGGATCGTTTATCAGCTCAACTAAGTTTCGTCCGCAGCTGACGCGGAACCAAATGACACAAAAGGACCACTCGTTATGACCTTCGAACTTCTTGCAGCTGCAGGTGAAGCAGCACCGCAGAGCTCTTTCGGTTTCATGGAAGCCATGGAACAGGGCGGCTTCGTCGCCTGGTTCATCCTCGGCGTCATGGTGATTATGTCGGTCGGCTCGTTCTACATCCTCTTCACCAAGCTGTTCGAGCAGCGCAAGGTGATGAGCCAGTACAAGGCCGTGCGCACCAATTTCTGGAAAGCCAATAACCTCAAGGAAGGGGCCACCAAGCTCGAGAAGAACAGCGCTTGGCGTCAGCTCGTCGACGACGCGCTGGTTGCCGAAGATCAGCACGCCAAAATGACCGACAAGCTGGAAGCGCACGACTGGATGCACGGTTCGCTGGCGCGTTCGGAAGATACCATCAATTCGAAGCTTGCAGGCGGCCTGCCGTTCCTCGCCACGGTTGGTGCAACCGCACCGTTCGTCGGTCTGCTTGGAACGGTTATCGGTATCTACCGCGCCCTGATCAACATCGGCATCGCCGGTTCGGCTTCGATTGACAAGGTTGCTGGCCCCGTCGGCGAAGCGCTGATCATGACCGCCATCGGTCTGTTGGTCGCGGTTCCGGCCGTGTTCGCTTACAACTGGTTGCAGGGCCGCAACAAGCGTATCGCCGAAATGCTCAGCGCATTCTCGACCGACCTGCTTGCCTACATCAACTCCAACGGCACGGTTAAGCCTGCGGCGTTGACCACTACGTCGACGCAGCAGGCAGCCAAGGCTGCCGGCACCGCGCCCGCCACCGCGGTCAAGAAGTAATCGATCGGAAGCGGGGGCGGCTCGGCGTCGCCCTCGCAACCACAGCATCGAACCCAAGAATTTCGAACGTTAGGAACTGAAACATGGCGATTTCGACAGGAGGTGGAGCAGGCACTCCGATGTCGGACATCAACACCACGCCGCTCGTGGACGTGATGCTGGTGCTTCTGATTATCTTCCTCATCGCGGTTCCGGTCGCGATCCAGACTATCGAGAGGCTGGAAATCCCGGTTTTCGAATCGGTCGAATCCAAAGACAAGGTCGAAAACCTCCTCCTGACTGTCAGCACTTCGGACATGAACGGTGCCAGTGCAGGCGAACCAGGCTTCGAAGGTGCGTCGCGTGGCGGCGAGTGCCGTGTCTATTTCAACAACACGACGGCGGTTACCTCCGAGGAGCTCTATGACCGCGCATTCGAGCGCCTCGATGCCATCGTGCAGCGTGCCGGCGGCCCCGAGGCGATCATGAACGACCCGGAAAAGATCCCGCAGGTGCATATTCGTGGTGACGTGAATGCACCCTGGTCGTGCGTTGCAGGCGCGATCTACAACGTCCAGGCGGCGGGCTACCCCACCGTCGGCTTCATCTCGAACCCGGTCGACCCCAACGGTTGATCGAGCGGTTCGGCAAGCAGATTAGGGAGTAACCCACTATGGCAATGTCAGGCGGCAAGGATGATGGCGCGCCGATGATGGAAATGAACATGACGCCGCTGATCGACGTCCTGCTCGTTCTCCTCATCATGTTCATCATCACCATCCCGGTTGCGACCCACTCGGTCGACATCGATCTTCCGGCTCCGAGCCCGGTCGATACTCCGATCACGGTCGAGCCGGAGAAGAACAAGCTGGTGCTCACGGCCACCGATGAGATTCTTTGGAACGGCAATTCGATCGATCAGGGCCAGTTGCGTACGCTGCTCGATCAGTCGACGCAGATGGCGGTTGAGCCCGAACTTCAGTTCGAGCCCGAAGCACAGGCAAGCTACGATCTTTCGGCAAAGGTGCTGCAGCTCATCAAGGTCAGCGGTGTCACCAAGTTCGGCTTTGTCGGCAATGAACGCTATCGGACTTTTGGCAAATAGGGCCAGATCGAACGGACCGATAAGCAGTAGTGTTTAAAGGGGCGGAGCGATCCGCCCCTTTTTTGCGTCCTGGCTTTCGCGAAGTTGCCTAGCCATCGACCCGCATAGCCGCGCCCGCGAGACTCTCCGCCTCAAGCAGCAGTTCATCGTCTACCGCCCCTTGCGGCGTCGCCTCTCGTCCAATCATCACCATGACCGGAACCGCAAGCGGGCTCACGCGATCGAGCTGGACATGCACGAGCTGCTCCGCAGACCGGTCGAGCAGGTCTCCCAGTCGGCCCACATCGGTCAACCGGGTGCGCGCGTCCGCCCAAGCAGCCTCGATCAGGACGTGGTCGGGCTCGTACTTGCGCAAAACGTCGTAGATCAGGTCGGTCGAGAACGTGACCTGCTTGCCGGTCTTGCGTTTACCCGGATGCTGACGTTCGACCAGCCCGCCAATCACCGCGACCTCGCGGAAGGCCCGGCGCAAGAGGTGCGAATTTTGCACCCAATCGATGAATTCGTCCTGCAGGATATCGGGTGAAAGAAGCGGTGCCGGCTCCTTTACGGGCTTCAATCCCCAAACAGCGAGCGAATAGTCGTTGGCTACGAAGCCGCCTGGCATCAGCCCACGATCCTCCATGCGCCGCGTGATCAGCATCCCCAGGCTTTGGTTCGCATTCCAGCCTTCGAAGGTATAGTATACGCTGTAATGCTGTTTCGCGTGCGGGAAGCTTTCCACTAACAGTTCGCCTGGCCCCGGCATCTTCGAGCGCCAGTCCTGCACCTCGAGCCATTCGCGCACATCGTCCGGAAACCGCGCCCATGCCGCCCGGTCGATCAGCATTTCTCGTACTCTGTCGGCAAGGTGTGTGGTCAGCGGCATTCGTGCGCCGCCATAGCTGGGTATCATGGCGCTGGCCTTGGCGGCCTTCACCACGACCTCCATGTCCTGAATCTTGACCACTTCGAGGCTCATACCGGCAAACGAGAAGGTATCTCCGGGGCTGAGCGAGGCCGCGAACCGTTCTTCCACCTTGCCGAGCGATCGCCCGCCGCGACCACGCCCGGCATTTATGCGGACGTCGAGCATTTCGGAATCCACTATAATTCCGGCATTCATGCGGTGACGCTGGGCCTGCTCCGGGTGGGTCAGGCGCCATACCCCTTCGCGATCGCGCACGATGCGCCTGAATTTGTCATAGGCCCTCAGCGCATAGCCGCCCGTCTCGACGAAGGAGAGGACCCGCTTCCATATCTTCTCGTCCACCCAGGCATAGGACAGGCTACCCCGAATTTCGGCCAATAGCTCCGCTTCCTGAAATGGCGAGGCGCAGGCACAAGCCATCACGTGCTGAGCGAGCACGTCGAGGCCGCCGGGCCGAAACTCCTCGCCGTCGCGCTTGCCCTCATCGACCGCCTCTTTCGCCGCGGTGGCTTCCAGGAACTCGAAGCGGTTGCCCGGCACCAACAGCGCGCGGCTGGGGCAATCGAGCCTGTGATTGGCGCGGCCGATCCTCTGGAGCAGACGCGAGGAGCCTTTGGGCGCCCCCATCTGTACGACTAGGTCGATATCCCCCCAGTCGACGCCCAGATCCAGGCTGGCCGTAGCAACCAGCGCACGCAACTCGCCCCGCGCCATCGCACTCTCGACCTTGCGCCGCGCCTCTTTGCTCAGCGAGCCGTGGTGAACGCCGATGGGTAGGTTCTCTTCGTTCACGTCCCACAGGTGCTGAAAGATATACTCCGCAAGAAAACGCGTATTCGTGAATATCAGCGTCGTTCGGTTGGCGCGGATTTGGTCGTAGAGTTGCGGAATTGCCCAAGTCGCTGCATGCCCGCCCCAAGGCACGCGCTCTTCTTCGGGCAAGAGGATCTCGACCTCGGCCGGTGCACCGGCCTCTCCCTCGACGACATCCACCGCGTCGATATCGCCCCACGGTGCGAGCCATTCGCGGAAACCTTCGGGATTGGCCAAAGTCGCCGAAAGCGCGGCGCGTTGCAGCCCGGGTGCGATCGCCTGCAAACGGGTCAAGGCGAGCGCCAGAAGATCGCCTCGCTTGCCGGTGGCGAAGGCATGCACTTCATCGATGACAACGCGCTTCAACCCGTGGAAGAGTTCGAAACTGTCGGGGTAGGAAAGCAGCAGCGAAAGGCTTTCCGGCGTCGTCAGCAACACATGCGGCGGACGCGTGCGCTGACGCTTCTTGCGATCGGACGGGGTATCGCCGCTGCGCGTTTCGATGCGAAGTGGCAGCCCGATTTCATCGATCGGCGTCAGCAGATTGCGCTGAACATCATGCGCCAGCGCCTTGAGCGGCGAGACATAGAGCGTGTGCAGCCCGTCGGGCGCATCCCCGCTTCCCAATCGGGAAGGCGTGAAATCTGCCAGCGTCGGCAGGAATCCCGCCAGCGTCTTACCGGCACCGGTATCAGCCACGAGCAGCGCATGCCGCCCGGCATCGCTCGCCGCCAGCATATCGGCCTGGTGTCGCCGGATGCGCCAGCCACGCCCGGCGAACCAGTCTTCCAGCTCGGGCGGGATAGCGGTGTGCATCACGAAAGAAGCGATGCAGGAACCGTTTCGGTTCCTCCGCGACGCACAGGTCGAAGGATGTCGCTACATTGCCTGATCTTCGACAGACCAATCCATCGGTTTAGGCGGCTTGACGATCTCGCGCAGGCTCTCCGCATCCACCTCCAGCAAGGCGGCCAGCCGGGCCCGCTCGGCAGGATCAAGATCCCCGTAGCCACGCTCGGTCGGCAGCGATTCCATCGCCTCTTTCATCGCGGATTCCATGTCTCCGAGACCACTCAGCACAGCCGGAAGCGCTTGCATGGTTGCTTCCATCACCTGCGGATCGGCGAACATGGCCATCGACTCCCTGGCATATACGCCGCCCGTCGGGGTCGCGAAGAAGGCAGAGATATCGGCAAGTTGCGTGTCATCGAACCGCACCGCATAGGCTTTGGAAAGACCTTCGCGCATCGGACCTTCCATGGTCGAGAACATGCCCCCCATCTTGCCTGTCAGGACACCGACGGTAGCATCGAAACGCTTTTCGTAAGCCGGATCGAGCATGGTCATGATCTCGACCTGCTCTTCATCCGCCAGAGCTTCGATCGTTTCCTGTTCCAAATCCAGTCGCGATCCCAGGATGAATTCCGGTGCGGCCAACATCGACATCATCGGACTCAACATCTTGTCGATCATCTCGCTCATCATCTTGCCGTAGAAGCCATCGGGCATCATCGCGCCCACAACTTCCTGCGCAGCAGGCAAACGCGCCTGCTGTTCGGCAGTGAGCGGCTCGGTCTGGAACAGACCGGTCATCATCGCCGCGAAATCGTCGATCTTCTTCTGCGCAGCCACGTCTGTGCCTGCCTCATCAGCTTCTTGCGCCACGGCCGGGTTCGTCATCGCGAGCGCCACTGCCGCAATCGATGTTCTGAAAAATCTACGCAACTTTTCCCCCTTTAGTATTGGTGAGCCGAAGTTAGTGCCCTGCCTGCGGGCCACGTTCCAGCCCCGATGCCGCGAGCTGCTCGTCAATCTGCGCGACCAGCCGATCGAGACCTTCCTGGCTTTCGCTTTCCGCACGGGCGACCAGCACGTCCTGCGTGTTCGACGCACGCAGGAGCCACCAGCCGTCATCGGTCGTCACCCGGACCCCATCGGTGGTATCGGCCACCGCGTCGCTGGCTGCGATCCTTTCGGCAATCTCGCCGATGGCAGCGAACTTGCGGCTTTCATCGACCTGGAAGCGCATCTCGGGTGTGTTGACCATTGGCGGCATTGCGCCGCGCAATTCGGTCACCGAGCGGCCCAGCCGCGCCGCGGCGGCGATCAAACGGACTCCGGCGTAAAGTGCATCATCGTAGCCGTAGTACTCGTCGGCGAAGAAGACATGACCGCTCATTTCGCCGGCGAGCGGCGAGCCGGTTTCCTTCATTTTGGACTTGATCAGCGAATGGCCGGTCTTCCACATCAACGGCTCACCGCCGTGTGCAGCGACATGATCGAACAGCGCGCGGCTGGCCTTGACGTCTGCGATAATGGTCGCGCCTTTCGCCCGGGTCAGCAGATCCTCGGCATAGACCATCAGCAACTGGTCGCCCCAGATCACCCGGCCCTCGCCGTCGATGGCACCGATGCGGTCGCCATCGCCGTCGAAGGCTATGCCGAAATCGAGCCCCTTGTCGGCGACGAGCTTGCGCAGATCCTCGAGATTCTCCTCGACCGTGGGATCCGGGTGATGATTGGGGAAATTGCCGTCGACTTCGGTGAACAGCAGGTGATGCTCACCCGGCAACCGCGCAGCCAGCTTTTCCAGTGCGGGACCGGCGGCACCATTGCCAGCATCCCAGCCAACCTTGAGATCGGCGAGAGCGGTATTGTCGATCCCGTCCAGCGCCTCGAGCATACGATCGATGTAGGCATCGAGGACATCGCGCTTCTCGACTTCGCCCGAACCGTCCGCCCATTCTCCCTCGGCACCGCGGCGCCCCTGTTCCTGGATATCCGCGCCAAAGAACGGACGCCCTTGGAATACCATCTTGAAACCGTTGTAATTTGCGGGGTTGTGGCTCCCGGTGATCTGGATCCCGCCATCGACATCCTCGGCCGAGGCCTCGGCATAGTACAGCATCGGCGTGGGCCCCATACCGATCCGGACGACGTCCATGCCGGAAGCCGTCAGCCCTTCTATCAGCGCGTGCTCGAGCAGCGGCGAGCTGACGCGACCGTCATACCCGACCGCTACCTTGCTGCCGCCCGCTTCGGCCAGCATGGAAGCGAAACCGCGGCCGATCGCACGCGCATCGTCCGGCCCGAGGGTTTCGCCGATGATTCCGCGAATATCGTACTCGCGCAGGACGGTGGGGTGAAAGGCATGGCTCATTCTGGTCGCTCCGGTGGTTCGTGCGGTAGGTCATCTAGCAGTAAGTCGCGGGCCGCGTTGAGTTCCTGCATTGCCGCGTTCGTCCCGCCCCTATCGGGATGAATCATGGCAGTCATGCGACGATGCGCCTCGCGTATTTCACGTCTGCCCGCCTCTGGTCCGACCCCAAGCAACTGGCGCGCTTCCGACAAGGCCAGTTGACGCGTCGGCTTCGACTGCAGGTATTCCCAGGGCCATTTCCCAAAGATCCAGCGGCAGGCGACAGAGATCAGTATGAGAAGCGCGAGCAGACGAATCACGTCGCAGCCCCGTCGATCTGCTCGAAATTGTCGCGGGGCAGGCGGAAGCTGGCGACAAGACCACGTAGTTCCTGCCGCGCGACCAGATGGCTGGTCCCAAGATCGCCCAGTTGTCCCTTATCGAGCAGCGTCAGGCCCGAAGGGAAGAGTTCGCGATAGATCACGCGTTCGGACAACCCCTTGGCCACGCGGAAACCGACGCGCTTGGACATCTCGGCCAAGGCCTGTTCAATACGAGCCATGTTACGCGCTTCCGTATAGCCCGTGCGGTTTCGCACGACTACCCAATCCATCTGCGCGCGCTGCTGTTCGATCGATGTCCGGCTGCGCTTCAGGCGCGCTTCCCAGATAAGCTCGGCGTAGAAGGACAACTTCTTGACCTTGAAACTCTCGCCTTCGACCTGACCGATGAGGTCGAAGTCGACGAAACTATCGTTCATTGGCGTGACGAGCGTATCTGCCGTCGTCGCGGAGTGGCGCGCGAGGGGATCGTCACGCCCCGGCGTGTCCACGACCACGAAATCTGCCTCGGCAGCCTTTTCTTCGATCAAGCCTTCCATCCCGTCTTCATCCATGTCTTCGACGACATGGCAGCGCGCAGTGGGCAAATCGATACCACGACGACTCATGGTTTCCGCCCGGTTCTCGAAATAGCGAAACATGGTGCGCTGGCGATGGTCGAGATCGAAAGCGACGACATCGGCGCCGCGAAAAGCCAGCGCGACGGCGATGTGGACCGCCGTCGTCGATTTGCCCGTCCCGCCCTTTTCGTTGGCGAAGACAATGCGGTGGGGCTGCGAAACCATCAGGATCTGGCCGGAGAAATCATGTCGGCAAGGTCCCTATCCAACCCGTCGCCCGGCGGCAACGCGCGGTCTCACGGAGCAGTATGATTTTTCCCACAATGACGGTTCCATACTAGCACATACTCCATCATTTGGTATTCTCCCTCCTAACTGGGTCGCATTCGACCGGCGAGGATCGGCAATAAGTCGGCGGCCGCGAACTGTTTTTCCAAAGGGGGGAACCCAGAATATGAAGAAGGCGCTTTTCGCGGCATTGGCCGTATTTTCGATGACGGGCATGGTTGCCGAACCGGTTTTCGCCCAAGGCACATCTTCTGGCCGCAAGGCACAGGAGCGTGGAACCATGGAAATTCCGCGCTGCAACCGCAATCTCGGCACGATCGCAGTGGTCGAACCCGACGACAAATGGTGGCGCGAACTGAATCTGGGCAGTCCCGAACAGATCATCCGCGTCTTCGTCCAGCGTTCGGGTTGCTTTACCATGGTCAGCCGCGGACGAGCGATGCAGAGCAGAGCAATGGAACGCGCCTTGCAGGAGCAGGGCGAGCTGCAGGACGGGCAGAATGTCGGGCTGGGCCAGGTTGTGACCGCCGACTATTTTCTCCAACCCGACATCGTTAGCGCGAACAGCAATTCGGGCGGCGGTGGCGGCGCCCTCGGCGGCGTTGTCGGCGGCCTGTTCGGTCGTACTGCCGGTGCACTTGCCGGCGGTATCCGGGTGAAGAAGGGTGAGGCAAACGTGGTCCTCTCGCTCGTCAATGCCCGAACGACGGTCGAAGAAGCGCTTGTCGAGGGCTACTTCCAGAAGAAGGACCTCGGCTGGGCTGCCGGCGGCGGCCTGTTCGGCGGAGGCGGAGGCGCTGCGGGGGGCTTCGGTAGCTACGAGAATACGGCTATCGGCCAGATTCTCGTGCTCGCATATCTGAATGCCTACACCGATATGGTGTCTCAGCTCGGCGGGCTTCCGCTGGACGCCGCGGCTGCAGCCCCGGAGGCGCGCTGAGAAACGCCAGCTTGCAACACAAGGGGCGGGGCGGCACAGGTCGCTCCGCCCCTAACCGTTTCCGGGAGTTGGATCGTTGCAAACCATCACCCATCTCGCTGAACTCCGCCCTGCCACCCGCGCGTTGCAGACCACCGGGAAGCTCGCCCTGGTTCCGACCATGGGTGCCTTGCACGATGGACATCTCAAGCTTGTCCGCGAAGCGCGCAATGCCGCGGCCCACGTTGCCGTGTCGATCTTCGTCAACCCGCGGCAGTTCGGCGCGAATGAGGATCTGGATGCCTACCCCAGGCAACTGCAGCGCGATGCGACTCTGCTCGAAGACGAGGGTGTTGCTCTACTATGGGCGCCCTCCCCCGACGAAGTTTATCCAACCGGCTATGCAACCAACGTCTCCGTCGCCGGGATCAGCGAAGGACTTTGCGGTAGCGATCGCCCTGGCCATTTTGACGGGGTGGCGACGGTCGTTTGCAAGCTCTTCAATCAGGTCAGACCCGATATGGCGTTCTTCGGCGAGAAGGATTGGCAGCAACTGGTCGTAATCCGTCGCATGGCGGAAGATCTCGACCTGACCGAACCCCACGTCGATTCGATCCATGGCGTACCCATAGTGCGCGAGCCCGACGGCCTCGCGATGAGCAGTCGCAACGCCTATCTTTCGCCCGAGAATCGCAATGCAGCCGCTGCGCTCCCCCGCGAAATGCGCGAGGCGATCCGACGAGTTGCCGAAGGTCAGGCCGCGAGTTCGGCTACCAGAGATCTGCGCAGCCGCCTGATAAATGCCGGTTTCGATTCGGTAGACTATGCGGAGATACGCAACGGTGCCGATCTCGCGCCCGCTAACAACGCAGCCGCAGTAAATCGCCTGTTCGTGGCCGCCAGGATCGGCGGAACGCGCCTGATCGATAATATGCCGATCATCTGAAATGGCTCACGGTCCACCATTTGGAGGACTGTAACCGAATCGCAATCCTCGCTATCGCGGAGATCCGTTGAGAACGGTGCCACGCAGCGCCTGCCCTTCGGGTTCGCACGGGCCGGGTGCATGGCATCTACGATGCCGTGCATCCGGCCTTGGACGTGCGTCGACTTTCCGACACAGGATTAGGTCGTCCTCCCACGGAAGTGCGCCCAATTTTAACTGGAGAGAATGGAGCGGGTAAGGGGAATCGAACCCCTCTAGCCAGCTTGGAAGGCTGGAGCATTACCACTATGCTATACCCGCCCGGGTGGAGCGCCAATGCCACCGAAGCTGCGCCGCCGTCAACACGCTATTGCGTTTGCGCGTTATCTTCAGTTTCTTCCTCCTGCCTCGTAGTAGCCAAGCTCTCAGCCAAAGTCGGCCTGCTGTCCCGCGCGGCCTGATCGAAGCTGCGAACTTCGATCTCGACCCGGCGATTTACAGCCCTGCCATCCTCATCGGGGGAACCGTCCGGCAGGGCGTTGGGCGAAGCCGGATTTTGCTCGCCGAACGCAATCACCGAAATGCGGTCTGGCGCAACGCCGTTCTCCACCAGCCAGTCGCGCACCGCTTCCGCCCGCGCCAACGAGACGCGCATATTGACTTCGTCGTTCCCGCCACTGTCGCTGTGTCCGCGCAGGACAATCGTATAGCCCGCGGCAATTTGCGGAGAAGCCAGCACGGTAGCGAGTTCGGCACGCGCGTCCTCTGTCAGTTCGGCGCCTTCGGGAAAGAGAATTCGCGTTTCGAGCGAACCGGATGGGCGCAGCTCCTCAATCGGCTCTACCTGGAACTCGGGGCGGAAGATCGACCGCTTCTCCACCGCGACATCATCCTGCGATGAAGATGAGCTGCGTCGATCTTCACATGCACCCGAGGCAAGTGACAATGCGACAATGGCGAGCGAGGTACGGATCGGGTTGTTCATTTCATGCCCCCTGGTCGGCGGTCTTGTTTCGTTTGCGATCTCGTTTGGCGGCAGCATCCTGTGCGCTGCGTTCCTGCGGCGGCGCGAAGCTTACGATAACATCCCCCGCCCGCGGTTCCGGCTTTGCCGCATGTGTGAAGAAACGAATCGTCCCGTTGTCGCGCACCAACAGGAGCATCGATGCCGCATCGGACAGGCGCTCCCGGGCCGCGTCGAAATCGAACTCTTCCGACAGCTTGGTCTTGCGGAACACCCAGCCGCGCGCGAGCCGTTCGTTGACATCCTCCACGCCGAAACCGCTCTCGAACAGGGCACGGCCACGGATGCTGCTGGGGAGCGCATGCTTGTCGTCCTCGTCGACCGCATTGCCGAGCTGAAAGACCGTGTCGCGCCCGATTTCGTAAGCAAACTCGTTACACACAAGCGCGTTATAGGCTTCGTTCTCGGTTGCCGCCACGAGGACCGCATAGGGCGCAAGGTCAAGATTGTGTTCGGTCGCCTCGTTGAGGATCTCGCCATGGTAGAAAGGCAAGCCCTTCTGTCGCGCCAGCGCAAGCCGCTGCCAACTGGCATCGACGACCATGACCGGCGTCTTGAGCTCCTTCATCATCATGGCAAGCGAGATAGTCCACGGTGTACTGCCGACGATCAGGATGCCGGGGCGGCTGCTTCCTTTGAGTTTGAGCAGGCGGGCCACGAGATCGATGGTAAAGCCATGCGCGACTATGGTTGCGACCACCACGGCGAAGCTGAGGCCGATCAGTGCCGTGCCGTCATAACCGATTTCCTCGAGCCGCAGCGCGAACAGGCCCGAGATAGCCACGAGGACGATACCTCGCGGGGCGATCCATGACAGGAACAGCCGCTCGTTCCATGGCACCGAACTACCGAGCAGGCTGAGCAATATCGTGCCAGGCCGGACCAAGAACAGCAGCGCAAGCAGGAACAGCGCGAAGTTCCAGTTGAGATAGGCAAGCTCTTCGAATTTCAGGCTGGAAGACAACAGGATGAATATGCCCGAGATCAAAATCACGGCGATGTTCTGCTTGAAAGGATGGATGCTACGCAGAGAAGAGACATTCATGTTCGCAAGCGCCACGCCCATGACGGTCACTGCGACCAGTCCGGCTTCGTGCTCGATCTGGTTGGACAGAACAAACACGACGATCACAGCGGTGAGCAGGACCGGCACCTTGAGGAATTCGGGCACCGTTCCACGCGGGAACGCCCAAGCTACGGCAGCCGCTGCAACATAGCCGATCAGACCGGCAAGAATGGCCGCGAAGATAAGCGGCGGGACGACTTCGAACAGGCTCGATCCGGGCGATTGCGCCACTGCACGGAAATACTCGTAGGCGACGACTGCGAACAATGCCCCGATCGGATCGTTGACGATGGCTTCCCATTTAAGGATCGCTGCGGGGCGCGCCTTGATCGAGGATTGCCGCAATAGTGGCATCACGACCGTTGGCCCCGTTACCACGAGAATGCCGGCGAAAAGGATGGCCACGGGCCATTCAAGGCCGCCGATCGAGTGGGCGGCAAAGGCACCCAGCACCCAAGCGATCGGCCCACCGAGCAGAACGAGGCGCCACACGCCCTCCCCGGCGTGACGCAATTCGCGGAAGTCGAGGCTCAAACCGCCTTCGAACAGGATCAGGGCAACACCGATTGCGATCATCGGTTCGAGCAGGTCGCCGAACGCGTGTTCGGGATCGAACAAGCCGAGAATAGGTCCGGCGAGAAAGCCAGCCGCCAGCATCAGGACAATCGCGGGCCACCCCGTGCGCCAGGCCAGCCACTGGGCGCCTATGCCCAGCATGCCAACCATTGCGATAACTAGTGACTGTTCCATGCCCCTCTCTGACTAAGCGATTGGTCGCGGGTCAGTACACCCCCTTGGGCACTAATCCAATCAATGCCCGACACCGCCGATATCTCCAGCGCTTTCGGAAAGATCAGTCGCCGTCGAAGTCCATCAACGTCCGCACATCGACCGATTGAGCAGCTAGTCTGGCGCTCCCACCCAAATCCGGGAGATCGATCACGAAGGCCGCCCGCCCCACTGCCGCACCCGCCTTTCGCAGAAGTTCGGTGGCTGCGAGCGCGGTCCCACCGGTGGCGAGAAGATCATCGACGATTGCCACGTTCTGCCCCCGCGCGATTGCGGTCGGGTCCATTTCCAGCCGATCGACGCCATATTCGAGTTCGTAATCCACTCCGATCACTTCGCAGGGCAGTTTACCCGGCTTGCGGATCGGCAGGAACGGCAGACCGAGACGGGCCGCGACCGCAGCTCCGAAGATAAAGCCCCGTGCCTCCATGCCGGCGATGGCCTCTACACCCTCCACCTCGCCCGCCAGCCATCGGACGGAGGCCGCGAAGCCGGGACCGTGGCCGAGCAGGGTGGTGATGTCACGGAACTGTATGCCCGCTTTGGGGAAATCCGGGATCGTCCGGATCAGCGCCTTGAGATCGTCGGGTGTCATGCCTTCTCCCGGAATCAGAACGCCCCTTGCATCGCTGGGACGCAAGGGGCGCTAATCATTCGCTTCGAACCGGCTGCTCAGCCGTTCTTGCGTTTTGCCGCTGCCCAGATCTGGTTCTTCGACAGATATGCGAGAACGGTTGCGAACAGCAGGAAAATCAGCACCGGCCAGCCGGTCTGTTTGCGCTTCACCAGCGTCGGCTCGGCAGTCCAGGTCAGGAAGGCGGCAACGTCTTCGGACATTTGCTGGACCGTGGCTTCCGTGCCGTCGTCATATGTCACCTGCCCGGTCATCGCCAACGGGGGAGCCATCGCGAGATTCAGGTTCGGGAAATAGGGGTTGTGGTGCAACCCCGGCCCCGGAGCCGCTTCCGGATGCTCTTCAAGCAGTTCCGCACTGGGTTCGGCATATCCCGCAAGCAGTGACGCAACATAGTTCGTACCGTCATGCCGCGCCTTGGTCATCAGCGAGAGGTCTGGCGGAATGGCGTTGTTGTTCGCCGCTGCCGCCGCGACATTGTTTGGGTAGGGCGAGGGGAAGTAATCGGTCGGCAGGCCCGGACGCGTGGTTGCCTCGCCCGTGTTCGGGTCGATGCCCGGGACTTGCTTGGACGCGGCGAAGGCTTTCACCTGGCCTTCATCGTAACCAATCTGTTCGAGGTCGCGGAAGGCGACATATTTAAGGCTGTGGCAAGCAGAACAAACTTCGTTGTAGACCTTGAAGCCGCGCTGCAGCTGCTGAACGTCCCACTTACCGAAAGGGCCATCGAAAGAGTAGGCGATGTCGCGCGGCTCTTCGTAGGGCAGGTGGCCGGGCGCTTCTTCGGTGATCGCAGCATAGGCGCCGACGACGAAGGAATAGAGCGCAACAACTGTGAAACCGAGGCCGACGAGTATCGCGACGAGGCGGATGCTGAGAAGCTTGGTCATGTCTTTTTCTCGTACTCGCTTAGGCCGCCGCTTTGGCGTTTTCGCCAAGCACTGCCTTCTCGTCCGAGCCCAGAACGGCTTCGGTGATCGAATAGGGCAGCGGTTGAGGCTTCTCGATCTGGCTGACGATCGGAAGGATCACCAGGAAGTGGAGGAAGTAGTAAGCCGTCGCGATCTGGCTCATCATCACGAAAGGCTCTTCAGCAGGAGCACCGCCGCAGTAGAACAACACCGCCATGCAGATGAGCAAGACGTAGAAGAACTTGCGGAACAGCGGGCGATAATGGCCGCTGCGCACCGGCGACTTGTCGAGCCAGGGCAGGAAGAACCAGATCAGGATCGACCCAAACATCGCGATCACGCCCATCAGCTTTGCCGGAATGAACAGGAAGTCGACGGTAAAGGCGCGCAGGATCGCGTAGAACGGCCAGAAGTACCATTCGGGCACGATGTGTGCAGGTGTCGAGAGAGGGTTCGCCTCGATATAGTTGTCGGGGTGGCCCAGAGCATTCGGCAGGAAGAACACCATCGCAAAGAACAGGATGAGCGCGACGCCGAGCCCGAAACCATCCTTCGCCGTGTAATAAGGATGGAAGGGTAGCGTATCGCTTTCGCTCTTCACCTCGACGCCGGTCGGGTTCGACGAACCCGGGATATGGAGCGCCCAGATATGCAGGATCACGACGCCCGCGATCACGAAGGGCAGCAGGAAGTGCAGGCTGAAGAAACGGTTCAGCGCGGCGTTGTCCGGGGCGAAGCCGCCGAGCAGCCAGATCTGGATCGGTTCCCCGATTACTGGGATTGCCCCGAACAGGCCGGTGATCACCTTGGCACCCCAGAAGCTCATCTGGCCCCAGGGCAGAACATAGCCCATGAACGCGGTCGCCATCATCAGCAGGAAGATGACGACGCCGAGCAGCCAGATCATCTCACGCGGCGCCTTGTACGACGAAAAGAAGAGGCCGCGGAAAATATGCAGGTAGACGACGATGAAGAAGAAGCTGGCGCCGTTCGCGTGCGCATAGCGCATCAGCCAGCCCCAATTGACATCGCGCATGATGTGTTCGGTCGTCGCAAAGGCGACCTGCGCATTGGCGGCATAATGCATTGCCAAGACCACACCGGTGACAATCTGCAGCACGAGGAAGAAGCCGGCGAGAACGCCGAAATTCCAGAAATAGCTCAGATTGCGAGGTACCGGGTAGCCCGCGCCGACGGCGTTGTAGACGAGGCGCGGCAGTGGCAGCTTCTCGTCGAGGAACTTCATGACCCCGTTGGTCGGGGTATATTCCTTGGCCCAGGGAAAGCTCATCGTATCGTCTCTTCTCTCTAAGCTCAGCCGACCTGAATGACGGTGTCAGAAGTGAACTCGTATTCGGGCACTTCGAGATTGGTCGGCGCCGGGCCTTTGCGGATGCGGCCGGCGGTATCATAATGCGAACCGTGGCAGGGGCAGAAATAGCCGCCAAACTCGCCCTTCACCTCGCCTTCCGCGGCGCCCAGAGGGACACAGCCAAGGTGGGTGCAGACACCCATCGTCACGAGCATATCCTCATGACCTTCCTTGGTTCGTTCGGCCAAGGTTTGCGGATCGCGCAGCGAACCGGTGCTGACGGCGTTGGCGGCCTGGATCTCAGCTGGTGTCAGGCGGCGCACAAACAGCGGCTGTTTGCGGAAGATCGCCTTGATCGCCTGCCCCGGCTGAATCGCCGAAACGTCGACCTCGGTCGAACTGGCGGCGAGAACATCCTTCGACGGCGCCATCTGGCTGATCAGCGGGTAGATCACCGCCAGGCCGCCGATGCCTGCGGCACTGACTGCGGCGATGTCGAGAAAATCCCGGCGGCGGATGCCGTCATCGGCCACGCCGGTCGTTTCGGGAGTTGCGGTTGCAGCGGTGTCTGCCATCAGCGCTTTGCCTTGCCTGCCTTGGTAGTGCGCCTCCACCCGGACGGGTTTCGGCGCCTTGTGCGAATCCAGTACCCGCCCTCTCGGAAAGCCGGTGCGCCCGAATATGCGATACGTGCGCGACAGCCCCCGGTGTGCCGGTTTGGTGGCGCCTCTAGCCGCTATGCGACTGGTTGCCAACCGCCTTTTGGCACGCTTGGGCTTCGAAATGCAGCACACGCCTCAGCCGCTGGCGGGAAGCCCTATTACGCTGAGCTGGCGCCCGTTCGTCGTTTCCCCGCGATGTGTGGCGCGGCGGTAAGAGTGAAATCGCCCCGGTTGCGAGTAGGTATCCTCGGCGAGATCCTCGACCCGGCTCACCCCAACTTTGCTCAAACGATGTACGACATAGGCGGGGAGATCGAATTGCAGATGCCCCTCGCGACCGGCCGCGAAGAAGTGCGAATCCGTTTCAGCGAACTGTCGCTCGAAAGCCTGGTCTACTTCATAACTGGGCTGGGAGATCGTAGGACCGATCGCGGCACCGATATTCTCTGGCTGAGCTCCAAGAGCGATCATGGCCGTGACCGTTTCCTCGAGAACACCGCCAAGTGCACCGCGCCAGCCCGCATGCGCCGCCCCCACCACACCCGCGACCGGGTCGGCGAACAGCACCGGTGCACAATCGGCGGTGACAATGCCGAGCAACAGACCCGTGCGGGCGCTCACGATCCCGTCGGCCTCGAGAAGAGCATCTCTCGCCTTTGTCGCCTCGACGACGGCTCGGCCGTGGACCTGCTTGACCCTGACCAGTTCGGCACCCGGCAAAATGGCCGCGAGATCCGGTTCCCGCGCGGTCGAGAAACCGTGTGGCAGGCCCTCCAAAACGCGCGCTTGCAGATGATCCCCCATGACGACCTAACCCAGCGAGCGGGTTACCTGCTCGAATGTGTCGCGCGACAGCCGGGGGGCTGCAGCGATCCGATCGAGAGCTTCGCGCATCAGCCTGGCCCGTCCTGGCTCAATCCGCCTCCAGCGTCCTAGCGGAGGAACGGAGCGTGCAGCCGTCTGCGCGTTGATCGGATCGAGTTCCAGGATCAGATCTGCGATCAAGTCGTACCCCTCCCCGTCGGCGGCATGGAAGCCGTGGGGGTTGGCGGCGAAAGCCATATAGAGCGAGCGCACCCGGTTGGGATTCTTCAGTGTGAAGTCGGCATGTTCGCTCAGCGCCTTGACGTGCTCGATCACCTGTGGATGCAGAGAACTCGCTTGAAGCGCGAACCATTTGTCGATGACCAGCGCGTTGCCTCGATAACGATTGTAGAAATCGAGCAATTTGTCGGTGCGCTCTACGCTGTCGAGGCCAGCCAGTACCATCAGCGCACCCTGACGATCGGTCATGTTGTCGGCGCGATCGTATTGCCAGGCCGCAAGTTCTACGGCCTTTGCCGGATCGCTGGCGGCAGCGTAGCCGAGTATCAGCGTTTTGACTTTGCGCGCACCCTTTGCTTCAGCACCAAGCGAAAACTCTATCTTCGCGGCACGATCGTACAGCGCATGGAACGGCGATGCGAGCCGCGCACCCAGATCGGCCTTCAACGCTTCCCTCTCGGCATGGATACGACCCGGTTCGGCAACGAGCATCTGTTCGGCGATATAGCTGTGACTGGGCATCATCATCAGTTCGCCACGCATGAGGTCGTCGAGTCGATCGTCCTCGATCACGGCCTCCAGTGCGCGGGCGATATCGGCGCGGGCGGCCTCACGCTCATTTTCGCCAAGATCGCCGGAGACCGCCGCGACGAGATAGCCGGTCATCAGTTCCTGCATCGCCTCATAGCGCGCAAACGGGTCATCGTCTCGCGCCGCCAGGAAAACGAGATCCTCACGCGGTACGGCGCGCTCGATCGAGACAGGCGCGGAAAAGGTGCGATTGATCGAAAGGACCGGCTTTTCGGCAAAACCGTCGAAGGCGAATTCCGCGCTTTCCTCGCCCAGCACGACGAGTTCTTCACCGCCATGCTTTCCCGTGGAGCGATCGAACAAGGCCAGCTTGAGCGGGATCGGCATGGGTTCCTTGACGGGTTGGCCCGGAGTCGCCGGAACCGTCTGCGCGAGCCTGATCTTCGCGGTCTCTCCCTCATGCTCGAGCTTAAGTACTACCTTCGGCGTTCCGGCCTGCGCATACCATCGGCGAAACCGGACTAGGTCCAGCCCCGTGCCGTCCTCGATCGCCTTTACGAAATCCTCGCAGGTCGCCGCTTCGCCGTCATGGCGATCGAAATAGAGATCGGTGCCTTTCCGGAACAGCTCCTCTCCAGCCATGCTGCGCATCATGCGTATGACTTCTGCGCCCTTGTTGTACACCGTACTGGTATAGAAGTTACTGATCTCACGATAGGAATCGGGCCGAATGGGATGCGCCAACGGACCTGAATCCTCGGGAAACTGTACCCCCCGCAGCACGCGCACGTCCTCGATCCGCTTGACCGGTGCGCTGCCCATATCGGCGCTGAACAACTGGTCGCGTAGTACCGTGAAGCCTTCCTTGAGGCTCAACTGGAACCAATCGCGGCAGGTGATGCGGTTACCCGACCAGTTGTGGAAATATTCGTGACCGATTACCCCCTCGATACCGTCATAATCGCCGTCGGTGGCGGTGTCGGGGTCGGCAAGGACATATTTGGTGTTGAAGATGTTGAGGCCCTTGTTCTCCATCGCCCCCATGTTGAAATCGGACACGGCGACGATGTTGAACAGGTCGAGATCGTACTCGCGGCCGAATATTTCCTCGTCCCACTTCATCGAGCGCTTGAGGCTTTCCATCGCGTGCTCGGTCCGGTCGAGATCGCCCTCGCGGACCCAGACGTTGAGCTCCACCTCGCGGCCGCCCATGGTGGTGAAGCTGTCGGTCCGGGCGACGAGATCGCCCGCCACCAGCGCGAAGAGATAGGACGGCTTGGGCCAGGGATCGTGCCATTCGGCCCAGTGCGTGTCGCCGCCCTCACCCTCGCCCGTGCGGTTCCCATTGCATAGCAGCACCGGGAACTGCGCCTTGGGTCCGCTCATCCGCACGGTGTAGGTGCTCAGTACATCGGGGCGATCGGGGAAGAAGGCGATACGACGAAAACCCTCTGCCTCGCACTGGGTGCAAAGCATGCCGCCCGAGGCGTAGAGCCCCATCAGCTGCGAATTGCCGGACGGGTCGATTTCGGTGACGATCTCGATCGTGTGGCGATCGCCTTCCAAGGTAATGACCAGATCGTCGCCATCCATCATATGGCCCGCGCAATCGCCCCCGTCGCAGGTCAGCGAGACTGGCTGGAGGCCATCACCATTCAAACGGATCGTCGGCGAGGCATCGGCAGCCGGATTGCGCTCGACATCCATGGTCGTCCTGACCCGGGTCTTCTCCAGGCCGAGGTCGAATTCCATCCGGATCGTCGGCACAAGCCAGGGAAACGGCGCATAATCCTCGCGGCGGATTTCGGGCGGCGCCTTGGGTTCGACGGCCGCATCGGCCATTTCGGGATTGCCGTCGGGCGTGGCGGGAGTGCGCGCAATATCCATGAAGGTCCTGTCGGTTCTGGGTCGGAAGTGCTCTGTCACCCATTGCAACGCCCGTCGAGACTTTGCGTTCACTCGCCGCGCCGCAACCGTCGCGCGATTGACAGATTCGCGGCACTCGCGCAGCAGCGGGAAGGAGGATCATCATGCCGAACCTGCCTTTTGCCGTCAGCGGCATTCTCGACATCGACGCGGCGACACGCCCGCGTCCCCGCTGCGCATGAGCCGCCTGCTGATCTTCGGCCTCGGTTATACCGCATCGCGGATCGCCTATGCGATGCGAGGACGCGGCTGGCAGGTCGAGGCCACGGGCAGCGCGGGGAATATCGGGTTCGACGAACGGGACGGTGTGTCCGCCGCTCTTGCGCAGGCATCGCATGTCCTGAGCTCCGCGCCCCCGGCCGATGGCAGCGATCCGGTGCTGGACCGTTATGGTGACGCGCTGAAGGGACGAATGCTCGCTTATCTCTCGTCCACCGGCGTCTATGGCGATGCCGATGGCGCATGGGTCGACGAGGCTTCTCCTACAGGCAGCGGGCGGCGAAGCGCGCGGGCCGAATGCGATGCGCGGTGGCTGGAAGCGGGTGCGCGGGTATTCCGCCTGCCCGGGATTTACGGCCCGGGACGCAGCGCTTTCGACCGGATCGAGGCAGGCAAGGCGCACCGGATCGACCTGCCCGGACAGGTTTTCAGCCGGGTCCATGTGGACGATATCGTCGCAGGCGTGGTCGCGGCGTTCGAGCAGGCGGTTCCGCCAGGCGCCTACAACCTGTCCGACGATCTGCCGGCGAGCCAGAATGCGGTGATCGAGGAGGCTTGTCGCCGGCTCGATGTCGAACCACCGCCCCTTGTAACTCTGGAGGAAGCCGATCTGTCACCTATGGCGCGCGGGTTCTATGCCGAGAACCGCCGTGTCGCCAATGGCAAGGCCAAACGGGTGCTTGGCTGGAAGCCGCGCCATCCGACCTATCGCGAAGGCCTCGCCGCCATCATGGCTCGGGAGTAGCGCGGCGCGGGGGTGCGCTTGCCCTGCCGCGCATCGCGACGACCATGCCGATCAGCGTGATGGCGGCACCAGCTATCGGAAGCGGTCCCCATTCGAACGCTTCGAACAGTGTCGACAGTACCATTGCCACGACCGGCACGACGACCGAGCTGTAGGCCGCCTGCCCCGCCCCGACCTTGCGCACGAGGCCGTAATAGAGCGGGAAGGTCACTACCGAACCGGCAAGCCCGAGGTAAAGAATGCCAAGCGTGTAGGAAGGTCGCGGATCGAATTGCGGCAGGCCGGATGTCGCCAGTGCGAATGCGCTGTTGATGACGACTCCTGCGGTCATTGCCCAGGCCAGCAGAGCGAGAAACGGCTGCTTCTTCGCCCCTTCCATCGCTTGCGTTATATTGGCCGCGCTGGCCGACACTATGCCGCAAACCGTCAGCCCCGCGCCCAGCAGCACTTGCTGCAAGGTCGCGGGCGAGGAGCGCCATTCATGCGCGAACAGCAGTGCCACGCCGATGGCGGCGATCGCCGAGCCCACAACAAACGGCCCGGTGATCTTCTGGCCGAGGAAAATCCGTCCCAGAATCGCATTGGGCACCACCAGCAGGGCGAACATGACCGCAACCAGACCCGAGGTGATGTAGCCTTCCGCATTATAAACGAAGACAAAATTGAGGGTGAACTGGAACAGACCCAGCAGGAATGCCCAGCGCAATCCCCCCCGGCCGAGCATCAGGCTTTCGCGCCGCAGCGCGGCTAGCGCGAACATGCCGAGCGCGGCGACGATAAACCGGTAGGAGATCGACCAGCCTGCCGGAACGCTAGCGATCTGATCGCGGATCACCAGCCAGGTTCCGCCCCAGATTACACTGACCAGCAGGAATGCCGCGAAATTTTTCGGAGTGAAGAGGCTTTCCGCCTCGCTTGCCGCGCTCATAGATTGCCGATCGCTTGGGCGAGCGCCGACGCATCTTCGGCGCGTGTGTTCCAGGCGGTTACGAAACGTGCGGCGCCATCGCCCCAGTCGTAGAAGCCGAAACCCTGCGCGCGCAGTGCCTCGCGCTCGGCGGCGCTACAGCGAACAAACACTTCGTTGGCCTCCACCGGGTGCATCAATCGCTCTGCGCAGGCCAAACCGATTTCCTGCGCGGCGGAGTTGGCGTGGCGCGCATTGTCCAGCCACAGATCGCCATCGAGCATCGCCAGGAGCTGGGCGGCGAGATAGCGGCCCTTGGATTGGAGATGCCCCGCCCGCTTGCGGCGATAGCGCGCCACATCGGCCGCCCCTGCATCGAAGAACACGATCGCCTCCGCACTCATCGCTCCGTTCTTGATGAAGCCGAAGCTGAGCGTATCCACCGGACCCGCAGCTTCGGCCGGCGCGCAGCCCAGAAATGCCGCCGCATTGGCAAAGCGTGCGCCATCCATGTGCAAAGCGAGACCCCTGTCGCGGGCCAGATCGGCAATCGCCGCGATTTCATCGGGCCGATAGCTGCAGCCATATTCGCTCGCTTGGGTGATCGCGATGGCATGCGGCTGCACCTGATGCACATCGTCGCGGATCGGATCGATAGCGGCAAGGATCGCAGCGGGCGTTAGTTTCGCGCTCTGTCCGCCAGCAAGCATCAGCTTTGCGCCGTGCAGGTAGAAACCCGGCGCACCGCCCTCGTCGACCTCGATATGCGCCTCTTGGTGACAGACGACGCCCCCGTGGGGCTGGACGATCGTCGCCAGGGCAAGGCAGTTGGCCGCGGTGCCCGTAGCGACCCAGAGAACCGTGCAGGGTTTGCCGAACAGTTCGGAAAATCTCCCGTCGAGTGCGGCGCTCAACGCATCGCCATCATAGGGAGAATCGGGCCCATCCGCGGCTTTCAGGGCATCCCAGACGGCCGGGTGGACCGCAGCGGCATTGTCGGAGAGGAACTGCATCGGAACGCCCATAACCATCGGCGCATTGCTTGCACAGAAAGGAAAGGTTCGACGATGGAAACTGCCGAAATAGCGATTCGCAGCGAGGATCGCGGCACCAAGGGCGAGTACATCGCAACCGACGGCACCGGCGCTTATGCAGGCAAGCTGACATGGACGGTCCGCGGCGAAGCCCGCGATGCCGAACACACGGTGGTCCCGCCCGACATGCGCGGCCGGGGTATCGCGGCAAAGCTGGTGGAAGCCATCGTGAACGATGCGCGCAGCGAAGGGTTCAGGATCGTTCCGAGCTGTTCCTATGTCGCGGCACAGTTCGACCGCCATCCGGAATGGGCGAATCTGCGCGCCTAGGCGGCGGGTAGCTGCTGGTCCACTATATCGGAGAAGTCCTGCTGCGCCATGCTGTCCACCACGGCGTCGCGGATGTGCCGCGCCTCATCCAACGCTACACCGCGCATCCGCAGGCGGCCGCCGGCCAGCCCGAAATGCACATCGGCATAGCCGCGCAGGCGCGCCAGCGGGTTGCGCACGATTTCGACCGATTGCAGTTTCTCACGCGAGGCAATGGTCAGGCTCGGCGCAAACCAGCCGTGGCGGGCGTAGAGTTGGCCGGGCCCGATAGCATACCGATCCCAGCGCCAGCGCAAGTATTCGTGGAGACCGAACCAGCCACCGCCGAGCAGAATCGGCAGGATTGCGAACGCGGCACGATCGGCGACGAACAGGCCGATCGATAGCGCCGCCATTGCCGCAAGACCGAGCAGGAACCCGTCGATCCGATAGGCGGGTGCGGCGCGGCTCCATTCTTGCGTTCCTCCCGGCAGTTCGAATCCGGTTTCCGCCACGACGGGGGCAATCTCATCCATCTGCGCGAAGGGAACCGCCTCGTGATTAGCCGAGCCACTATCGCTGGCGAGGCTGACCAGTTTGAGCGAGTGCCAGCCGAACAGCCGCCTGACGATGCCCGTTCCTATCCGCAGCGCCTGCACGCGGTGGACAGGCATGACCAGATCGGTTCGCGTCAACAGCCCGCGCCTGCGCCGCAGGCCCTTGTCGGTCCGCTCCAGCCGGAATCCCCATTCACGCAGGACGGTACGGACGACGCCGGTCACCACGCCGACGAGCAGCAGCGACGCGACAGCGAGAACGCCGCCTACGATCTGGGCCAGGAATCCGAGCCCCGCCAGCCATTGACCGGGCCCGGTCAATCGCTCGCGCCAGGCCCGCCAGTCCCAGACTTCGAAGGGCAGGAGGAATTCCAGTTGCTGCGCAAGGCCCGCAACCACCGCGACGACGGCGAGCGAAAACTCGAACAGGCCGAAAGTGAGCACCCGCTTGCGCGACATGGCATACAGAAGACGGGCGTCGACATCGTTCTCCGCCTCGTCTGTGTCCGTGTCCGACGCGGCAACCGCGATTCTTCCGCGCCGCGAACGGACCAGTTCGCGCAGGCGCTCGCCCTCGTTTTCCCGAAGATAGGCAAGCTTGAGATCTTCGCCTCCACCCGCGCCGGTTTCGAACTTGACCTCCACCAGGCCGAACAGCCGCGGCACTACCTTCTGTTCTAGGCTGACGTCCTGAATGCGCTCGTAGGGTACCGAGCGCGCGGCGCGCGAGAGGACGCCGCTTTCAACCCTGATATCGGCATCACTAACCGTATAGGTGAGGCGTGACCAGCGCAGATAGGCGAAGAGAATATTCGCGCCCACGGCGACCAGGACAAAGGGCAGAAAATAAACGATCGCGTCGTCGAAATCGCCGTCGTCGAGGAGGGCAAAGCCACCTACGACAAGGGGCAGGACGAGTTGGGACAGCAACCCCACGGTGCGCACGGCGAACGTGCGCGGGTCGGTCCGGCGCGGGATCGTGTCGGGCGTCTGGTTCACCGCGTGTCGCGCCTGATCGCGGCGCGAATGTCTTCGCGCATGGCAATCGCATCGGCGTGGCGCAGCCCCGGCAGCGAAACCGAGGCGTTGTGCGTGCCCGCCGTATGCACGGTAAGCGTGGCGAGACCGAACGCGCGCTCGAGCGGCCCTTGGCCGACATCGATATGCTGTACGCGTCCGAAGGGCACGACGGTATCTGCGCGGAAGAAGATCCCCCGAACCACCCGCAGCCGCTCCTCGACGAGCGAATAGCTGCTGGCATGGTAGCGCCGCAGCGGCACGCGGATCAGCGCATAGGCGATGACGAGCAGGGCCGGGATCCACACGGCGCCCGTCCATCCGGGGATGGCGATTTCGGCAATGGTCGTGGGCACCAGCAGCACCAGTCCCGTGATCGCCAGCTGCAGGCGCAACATGGATTTGTAGGCAGGGTCGAGCGGGATGAGATCGTCGGCGGCGTCCATGCCGTCATAGCTAGGCAATACAGCGCATCGATTCAATCTGGTTTAGAGGGCCTCTTGCGCTATGCCCCCGGATGACAAAGGGAGAGAGCGATGGATATTACAAAGCTGATGTACCGCGATGGGCTGATGAAAGGCGAGCGCATCCTCGTCACCGGCGGCGGCACCGGGCTTGGCAGAGAAATGGCGGAAGCATTTCTGAAGCTGGGCGCGGAAGTGCATATCTGCGGGCGGCGGCAGGGCAAGCTCGACGAAACGGCCCGTGAGCTAACCGATCGGCATGGCGGAAAGATCATCGGCCACGCCTGCGATATCCGCGACCCGGAGGCGATCAGCACCATGGTCGACACGATCTGGCAGCACGGGCCGCTGACCGGGGTAGTCAACAATGCCGCGGGCAATTTCATCAGCCGGACCGAGGATCTGTCGGTAAACGGCTTCAACGCGATCAGCGATATCGTCTTTCGCGGCAGCTTCTACGTGACGCTCGATGTCGGCAAGCGGCTGATCGAGGAAGGGCGCAAGGCCAGCTTCCTCTCCATCCTCACGACCTGGGTCCGGAACGGCGGCCCCTTTGTGGTGCCGAGCGCGATGAGCAAAGCGGGTCTCAACGTGATGACCCAGAGCCTGGCGGTCGAATGGGGCCGTTACGGCCTGCGCTTCAACGCCATCGCGCCGGGCCTCTTCCCCACCGACGGCATGAGCGCGCGTCTGTCGCCCGGCGGGCGCGGCGGGAATTCGCATGACGACATGAACCCGATGGGCCGCCATGGCGAAATGCACGAACTCGCCAATCTCGCGGTGTTCCTGATGGGGCCGGGTGCCGAATGGATCAACGGCGAAACCATCGCTATCGACGGCGCCGGTTACAAGGCGCATGGCGGCAGCTTCTACGGCGCGCTCAAGGACATGGACGACGAGCAGTGGGAAGCGATGCGCGCGATGATCAAGGGCACGAATGCCAAGGACAAGGCGGAGAGAACCATCTGATCTTCGCATGGCGCACCTGCGCAGGCCAATGCGGACACCAAAAAAACATCGCTTTTCGAAAAATGGTGCTGCTGGGGAGGATTGAACTCTTACCCCGCGCACTTAAAGCGTTGAAAAGTCGCAGTATCTTTTGGCGTAGCTGTTCCCGTTGTAATGGCCTGCTGTAACAGTTTTTACAAGATCAGGCATAACGAGGCCCCCGCGCATGCAGGGGCCTCGCCGTGTCATTTCCGTTCAGGATGTTTGATGCGTTCCCGCTCGGTCGTGGCAGGATGGCGGTGAGCATACTGCTCGGTCACGAAGCGTCCGGTCCGCGAACTGCGGTGGGACGTTTGCGTTGGCACTCTATTGCGGGCCATGTCCGTTCCTTTCTTGTCGAGGACATGTCTATCAGCGTGAGCGTAGGAAGGGGCCTCCGCCAGCCAAGTGCAATGACCAGCGGAGGCTGTATCTGGCTTACTCGTCTAAGATGATGGGAAAGGCACAGATGCCGCGCTCACGGGCGTAAACCCGCTTCCCCTTCACCGTAATCCAAGCACGCCAGATCACGCGCTTCCCCGTGGGTACGCTGACCTTGGACATGTCGAACCTCATAGTGAGGGTGGCCCGACGTTCTTTGCGTCCCATCTCAACCATGCTACGCATGGCTTGCACAGAGGGCAGGATCGCGCACCCGTAACAGGGGCCACATTCTGTTCCGGGATGGGGAGGTCCGCCCGTGCGGGTGACCTCCTCATTTCCCTTAGATTTCAGCCATTGCTGACGCGTCGGCCTCAAACCATCAACATGGTGAATGCGCGGTTCACTCGGTTCAAGGCGGATAACCCTGTGGATACCGGAGTTATCGCCGGTTGTCTTTCGTCGGGCGTAATTTCAGATAGGGCGACTCGCCGGAAATCCTCGGCCCTGATGCGTCACAACCCCTTGGGCAAGAAATAGGGGAAAAGTCGCCTTTTCCACAGTTGAGTGATTCGCCGGTGCGATTCTGCACGCGCATGGCCCTTTGACCGTCGCCCCAGACTGCCGACCGATTCGCCAAATTGGCGGAAATGCGTGGCCAACCCCGAGTCGAACCGGCGCAACCCCGACCTGAAAATAAAATGCTCGCAAGAGGCCCCACCTATGACCTTTGACGCGCGCGTTTCCCCCCGTAGCCCCACCCGCGGAGCCACGCGAAGGTTGAGCTTTACATTTCTGTCAACGAGCATAGTTGGTAACGTAACATCGCGTTTTGACAGAGGTGCCTCGTGACCGACTATGTAGCTTACGCTCGTGTATCGACAGCCAAGCAGGGGCGAAGCGGCCTAGGGTTGGAGGCCCAGCAAGCGGCCATTGACGCATTCCTACGCGAAGGGGACAAGTTGCTCACCCCTACCTATGTCGAGACGGAAAGCGGCAAGGAGGATGCACGTCCCGAACTCACCAAGGCGCTCAATAGGTGCAAGCTCACCGGTGCCACACTCCTCGTGGCGAAGCTTGACCGACTCAGCCGCAACGTGGCTTTCATAGCCCAGCTACAGGACGCGGGGGTCAGCTTTGTCGCCGCCGATATGCCGGAAGCCAACGAACTCACTATCCATGTCATGGCGGCGATGGCCCAGCATGAGCGCAAAGCTATCAGCAGGCGCACAAAGGAGGCGCTGGCCGCAGCCAAAGCAAGGGGGACGAAGCTGGGCGGGTGGCGAGAGTACGGCAAGGAGCACAAAAAGCACGGACAGGCCCGCATGCCCGTTGACCATCGGCTGGGTATGGTAGCGCGGCAGGCGAGGGCAGCGGAGTTCAACGGACGCGTTGGGCAGGCCATTGCGGAGATACAGTCCGGAGGAACAACTAGCTTGGCTGGTATCGCCCGCGCACTGAATGAAGAAGGCATACGGACAGCGCGCGGAGGCAAGTGGCAAGCGACACAGGTATGCCGTGTGCTCGCCTCAATCGAAAACATTGACTGAGGCGCTCCACACCATTGCGCAATCAATGGGCAAAGGACTTTCGCGGCTTCCCATCTTCGCTAAGACGTTCGCATGACGGCTCAAGAGTTTATCGCCAAGTGGCGTAACACCCAACTGAACGAACGCGCTGCATCGCAGAGCCACTTCAACGACCTGTGCGCATTACTGGGGGTCGATGATCCGATCACGGCCGACCCCAAGGGCGAGTGGTACGCCTTCGAGAAAGGTGCGACCAAGACCAGCGGCGGCGAGGGCTGGGCCGATGTGTGGCGCAAGGGCTGCTTCGCGTGGGAGTACAAGGGCAAGAAGAAAGACTTAAACAAGGCTTTCGCCCAGCTCCAGCAATACGCCATCGCGCTGGAGAACCCGCCGCTCCTGATTGTGTCCGACATGGACCGCTTCCGCATGCACACCAACTGGACCAACACCGTCCAGGAGGTGCACGAGTTCGCACTCGACGACCTGATCGACGGGGCCACGCGCGAGATGTTGCGAGCCGCCTTTGAAGACCCCGAGCGCCTGCGCCCGGCGAAGACCCGGCAGATGCTCACCGAGGAAGCTGCCGAGGAGTTCGCACGGCTCGCCCAGCGGCTGCGCGACCGTGGCCACGAGGGCCACACCGTCGCTCACTTCGTCAACCGGCTGGTGTTCTGTATGTTCGCCGAGGACGTTGGCCTCCTGCCCGGGCATATGTTCTCAGAGATGCTCAAGGCCAGCCGCAGCCAGCCGGAGAGCTTCGCGGGCCACGCCGCCACCCTGTTCGCCGCCATGAAGTCGGGCGGGCTGGTGGGCTTCACCAAAGTGGAGTGGTTCAACGGCGGCCTGTTCGATGACGACAGCGCACTGCCGCTCGACCGGAACGACATCGACAGCCTGATCGCCGCCGCCGCGCTGGACTGGTCAGAGGTGGACCCCTCGATACTCGGCACCCTGTTCGAGCGCGGACTGGACCCCGACAAGCGCAGCCAGCTCGGGGCGCACTACACCGACCGCGACAAAATCATGCAGATCGTGGGGCCGGTCATCCAGCGGCCCCTCACTGCCGAATGGGAGGCCATCCGGGGCCAGATCGAGGAGCTGGTCGCCAACGCCCCGCAACAGACCGCAGAGAAGCTCCTGCGAGGCGCGGAAAAGACGAAGCGGGACCGGGCCTTCGCCATGGCTCAGGAGCTGCTCAGAGGGTTTGTGGAGCGCCTGCGGACGTTCCGGGTGCTTGACCCTGCCTGCGGCTCGGGAAACTTCCTGTACCTATCCCTGCTTGCCCTGAAAGACTTGGAGCATCGCGCCAACCTAGAGGCCGAGGCGCTGGGTTGCTCGCGCGAGTTCCCAGCGGTCGGGCCAGAGAGCGTTCTGGGCATCGAGCTGAACCCCTACGCGGCGGAGCTGGCCCGCGTGTCCGTCTGGATTGGCGAAATCCAGTGGATGCGCCGAAACGGCTTCGAGGCCGCCCGCAATCCCATCCTCCGCAGCCTCGGCAACATCGAGTGCCGGGATGCCGTGTTGGACGTGGTGACCGGCGAACGCGCCCGGTGGCCAGAGGCCAATGTCGTCGTCGGCAACCCCCCTTTCCTCGGGAACAAGAAGATGATCGCCGAACTGGGGGAGGAGTACACCACCGCCCTCCGCAAGGCTTGGCCGCAGGTGCCGGGTGGGGCGGACTTGGTGTGCTACTGGTTTGCAGGTGCATGGGATCGAATGGTTGCGCACAAACTGAAACGTGCCGGGCTGGTTTCCACGAACTCAATCCGTAGCGGTACCAACCGTGATGTCCTCAAACCCATCGTGCAGCACGGGCGGATATACGAGGCTTGGGGCGATCAGGAGTGGACCGTTGAAGGCGCAGCGGTCAGAGTGTCATTGCTCTGCTTCGACCGTGAACAGCATACTGGTGCGGTGCTAGATGGCAAACCGGTTGAGGCAATCTATGCTGACCTATCCGGACAGCGGGGAGGTGTGGACCTAACTTCCGCGACCCAGCTTCCAGTTAACGCCAAGGTCGCCTTTCAGGGGCCGGTGAAAGTTGGGCCGTTCGACATTGACGGTGCGCTTGCACGAGAAATGCTCGGCCTTCCGTCCAACCCTGATGGCAGCAAGAACTCCAAGGTAATCGTGCCGCTACTCAATGGTAGCGACATAACCCGTCGGCCTAGCGACCGATGGATCATCGACTTTGGTGAGCGCACGGAAACTGACGCCAGTTTGTACGAAACCCCCTTCGAATATGTCCGCAAAGTGGTGAAGCCGGTGCGCGATATGAACCGCAGGGAACGCCGCCGCCAGTACTGGTGGCAACACGGCGAAACGGTGCCCGGGATCAAGCGGGCCGTAAGCGGCCTCGGTCGGGCTATCCTCACTCCCCGCGTGGCGAAGCACAGACTGTTCGTCTGGACTGGGCGACGCGTCGTACCGGACAGCCGCGTGGTCATTATCTGCCGGGACGATGACTGCGCCTTCGGCGTGCTTCATTCGTCCTTCCACGAGGTTTGGTCGCTTGCGCTTGGTGGTTGGCACGGTGTGGGCAACGATCCCCAATACACGCCGACCCAAGGCTTCGAGACCTTCCCCTTTCCCGAAGGTCTCACGCCCGATATTCCAGCCGCCAATTATGCCGGTGATCCCCGCGCGGTGGCCATCGCCATCGCAGCGGCCCGGCTCAACGAGTTGCGCGAGAACTGGCTCAACCCGCCCGACCTGATCGAGCGCGTCCCCGAGGTCGTCCCCGGTTACCCCGACCGCCTCCTGCCAAAGAACGAGGCCGCCGCCCAGGAGTTGAAGAAGCGCACCCTCACCAACCTCTACAACGTCCGCCCCGCATGGCTAGACCACGCCCACCGGGCCTTGGACGAGGCCGTGGCCGACGCCTACGGCTGGGGCGACGACTTCCGCGCTGGCACCCTCACCGACGACGAAATCCTCGCCCGGCTTTTCCAGCTCAATCAGGATCGGGCTAGCAAGTAGCTGGGAGCTACCACACGCAGTGACCTAGATCGCCTTGCTGGCTCAGCTTCGTGGGCGGCCAGCCTGCCTTGTTTTCCTGATCTGATACCGTCATAACACAACCGTTCGCCTGCCTTAAAAACCATGGGTTCCATGGGGGCGCAGGGAGGCATGGGGGGAGAAACTAGGCTGCCAAAGGCAACGCAACCAATGAAGCCCCTGCACTCCACGATGTAGAAATTGAATAATGCCGTATGGACTAGCAGGAGTATGTACACTCGCAGGACGCACGGGATTTAGTTGACCCATAAATGGGACGGGCGATAGAGGGTAAGCCAAGGGAGCATGCACGGTTTCCCGAGTTACGATCAGCAACAAAAAGCTTGCTAGGCACCCACACAAGTGCGCCCCTACCTTGCTCCGATGTAATCGAGAAATCTCCCGTATTCCCTTGGGTCAACTGCATGCGCCACGCCCAGCAAAAAGACAGCCGCTGATTGATAGGCAACTTTGGCCTCGTCAGCCGTTTTGAAAGTCCGCCTGCCGAGCGCATCTGCCATGGTATCCTTGAAGGTCTCAATTGCTTCGTCGAACTCTGACAGGTTTGCCGTAATAGCATAGGCTCCACCCCAGCGAGCGGACAAAGCCTGCTCCAGCGAGCACCCTTCTTCCAGCAGCTCTGCTGCGTATCCGCGCTCTAGCTTGTGCAAATCCAAATGCGGTGCATGGCGACGCGTTATGGCCACCTGAACGAATCCCCGTGCGGCAAACTCGATGTCCGGCTCTGGCGTCCTTCGTGTAACCCTGCTGAAAATCCCCACGTGCGCTCCCCTACACCCGAAATGGGTCGTAAATACCGTGGCCTATGGGTGCATCTGGCGCAACTGAAAATGCGTGCCGCGCAAGTCCGCCAAGACCGATCCCGAGGAAAAGCTTCTCAAATTGGGGAAGGCGATCCGTGCGGCGAGGCTAGAATGTGGGCTTTCACAAGAGGCGCTCGCTGACGCCTCTGAGATTGATCGCTCTCACATGGGTAAGATTGAACGTGGCGAAAGAAATGTAAGCTTCCTAAACCTCGCCCGCGTCGCAGCGGCCCTTCGAATGTCTGTGGCCGCCCTTCTAGTCAAAGCTAATATCTGATCAGCACACGCTAAGAGCGCGATCCGCGTTCGTCATAGATCGAAGCGCGGCAGCTTCTCGATAGCGTTTCGCATGAGAACCAAAAGGTTCGAGCCACCATATTTCCGACCTTCTGTCGCTGGGGCGTGGCCCTGTATTTTGTCTGCAAGATATTCCGGTATTTCAGCGATACGGGCCTGCGTCTTAAATCTGTGTCGCCAGCCGTGGTTCGGTGCGGGCGCATCAACACCGAGGGTCCGGACCCACTTGGCGAGGTCGCTGGCTCGCAGTTTGTAGCCGGGGTTCAAGTCGCTCCCTGCACCCTCCCGATAGAACAGAGGCGCTTCGTCACCTGTCTTCGCAAACTGAGCAATGCCTTGGTCCAATAGATGCGAATGGATCGGTACCAACCGGGCCTCCCCGGTTTTCACTCCGCCTGCCTCCGGAGTGATATGGACTAGCCAAATGTCTCCGGCTTTGGTTATGTCTGTGGCTCGTAGCTGCGTTATTTCGCTGACCCGCGCCCCCGTGTAGGCGCAAAGCCAAGGAACCCAGCGGCGGGCCAAAGCGTGCTCCGGTGACAGGCGCTTCGGCTGGGGTTGCAGCGATCCCCGCAGGATCGTGGCCGCCTCATCGTCCGTAAGTTCGCGCTCCCGCAGCTTCGTTGGCTTGGGCGCCCTCACCTTCAATCCGGAAGCGGGGTTGGTGGGAATGTCCCCATCCTCATAGGCCACAGCAAAGGCGACCCGGATGGCGGGCAGGTACCCATCCCGGACAGTTTTCCCTTCCAGACCCTTTGCCACCAGAGCGGCGGTCCATCCGTTCAGGTCTGCCCGAGTCACTCGGCGCGCGTCGTCGTGCCCCAGATGCTCCACCAATTGTTCAACCCGGTTGCGCCATCGGCGCGCCGTGTTCGGGTTGGCGGAACCCGAGGCGGCGTAGCGGTCGAAGAGGCCGAAAATGCTTAGGGCCTTGCCGCTGCCTTGCCGCTGTGCCTCAAGTGCCTTGTTGCCCGCCCTGAGCCCCACTGTGGCCTCACGGAGCATCTCCAGCGAGATGCCTTTCTCGCGCAGCACATCAATCCATGCGGCGTCCTGCGGGTCCATTTCGGCTGTGCTTAGCTGGAGGCGCTTGTGGACCTCGATACGTCCTTCCCTGCGAGCCTCCCGTCTGGCGCGCTGCGCAGCCTCCAGCGCGGCGAGGGCTTCTGATCGCTCATCTCCCCCGCCTTCGCCCCCAATCCGCTCTCCGGCGTCATCACGGGCAGAAGCGAGGGTCCGGCGGGCGTCATCAATGAGCGCATCCGTTTCAACCTCGTGGGGCCGCAGGAGACGCTTCGCCGTTTCCCGGTCCTTGGTTCGTAGGCTGAATTTCCAATCCGTCCGGGCTTTACCCGTCTGGGTCTTGAAAAAGCCGATGAGGTCTTGGGGTACGGCGCGGCGGAAATAGTAGGTTGATCCGACCTGATCGAGATATGAGCACATTGGATTTCTCCGTTACAATTGTAACAGCCAGATGCCAATAAGCCTCGATTTTCTGCCAGATTTCCGCCGTTCCTAGGAGGAAAATGGTGCTGCTGGGGAGGATTGAACTCCCGGCCTCACCCTTACCAAGGGTGCGCTCTACCACTGAGCTACAGCAGCACGGATCTGCCGCGAGAACCTCGCGGAGTGGAGGCGCGCGCTATTGGCAGAGACGGCGGATAAGTCAACCTTCGCTTGAGCCGCGCCGCAAAATTGGCGAAAGCTTGCGCGATGGGCAGCCAGAACGACAAATCGAGCCGCGAAGAGCGCCTTGCCGCGAAACTTCGCGAGAACCTGCGGCGCAGGAGAGCGCAGGGGCGCGAAATCCGCGAATCGGACCAGACAAGCCTTCCCAATGAAGAAACGGAGCGCTAACGCGCACTGCTCCTAGGGGAAACCGGAGTAATCATGTCGAAACTGATCCTCGTTCGCCACGGCCAGAGCGAGTGGAACCTCGCCAACCGCTTCACCGGCTGGTGGGATGTCGACCTGACCGATAAGGGCGAAGCCGAAGCACACGACGCCGGCGAGTTGATGAAAGCCAAGGGCGTGCTGCCCACCACCGCGTTCACGAGCGTGCAGAAGCGCGCGATCAAGACGCTCAATATCGCGCTCGAAGCCTGCGATCGGTTGTGGATCCCGGTGACGCGCGACTGGCACCTGAACGAGCGGCATTATGGCGGCCTCACCGGTCTCGACAAGCAGCAGATGCGCGAGAAGCATGGCGACGAACAGGTCCATATCTGGCGCCGCAGCTTCGACGTTCCGCCACCCGAGATGGAGGCGGGCAGCGAATTCGATCTCGCCGACGATCCGCGTTACGCCGGCATCGACGTGCCGCGTACCGAGAGCTTAAAGCTCACGATCGAACGCGTGCTGCCCTATTGGGAAAGCGCCATCCTGCCGCTGCTGGGCAAGGGCGAGACTGTCATCATTTCCGCCCATGGCAACAGCCTGCGCGCGCTGGTGAAACACCTCTCGAACATCTCCGACGACGAGATCACCGGGCTCGAGATCCCGACGGGGCAGCCGATCATCTACGAATTCGATGGCACCACCGTGTCGGGCAAGCGCTATTATCTGAAGGACGCCTAGGATGAGCGCGAAGGTCGCCATTGTCATGGGTAGCCAGTCCGACTGGGAAACCATGACCTGCACCGCCGAGGTGCTCGCGGAACTCGGCGTCGAGACCGATGTCCGGATCGTTTCGGCTCACCGCACGCCCGACCGGATGTACGATTTTGCGAAGGGCGCAGCGGATGCCGGTTTCGAAGTGATCATCGCGGGCGCAGGCGGCGCGGCCCACCTTCCGGGCATGATCGCGGCGCTGACGCATGTTCCCGTGCTCGGCGTGCCGGTGCAGTCGAAAGCGCTTTCCGGCGAAGACAGCCTGCTGTCGATCGTGCAGATGCCAGCCGGCGTGCCGGTGGGCACGCTCGCCATCGGTAAGGCGGGCGCGACGAATGCCGGGCTGCTTGCCGCGGCCATTCTTGCCAATCACGATGCCGCGCTGTCGCAGCGCCTGCAAGACTGGCGCGCAGCGCGCAGCGCAGCCGTCACCGAACGCCCCGTCGATTGATGCTCAAGCGCGGAAGCACCATCGGCATTCTCGGCGGCGGCCAGCTTGGCCGGATGATGGCGATCAGCGCCGCGCAGCTGGGCTATCGGGCAATCGCCTATGCGCCCGAGGGCGACAATGTGGTGCGCGAAGTTTGCGACGATGTCTTCGCGAACACGTGGGACGATGCCGCCGCGCTCGCAGCTTTTGCCGCCAGGTGCGACGTGGTGACGTGGGAGTTCGAGAACGTCCCCGTCGCAACTGCTCGGGCCATGCCGGAAGGCCGCATTTTCCCGCATCCGCGCGCTCTCGAAACGGCGCAGGATCGCCTGAATGAGAAGCGCTTCGTCGAGGAGCTGGGCGGGAGGCCTGCAGCCTATGCCCAGGTCGATACGGACGCCGATCTTGTGAGTGCGATCGACAGGCTGGGCGCGCCCGGCATTCTCAAGACGCGGCGCGACGGATATGACGGCAAGGGCCAGTGGCGCATCGGTTCCATCCGCGATGCGCAGGGCATCCGCCTGCCCGACACACCATTGGTCTATGAAGGCTTCGTCGAGTTCGCGGCCGAATTCTCGGTCATCCTCGTCCGCGGACGGGACGGCGAGATTCGCTTCTGGGATTCGACCTGCAACACGCATGAAGACGGCATCCTCGCAACTTCCGCTTTGCCGGCCGGGGAGGCTATCGAGGCGCAGGTCGGCGCAGCGCGCGAACTGGCCCGGCAGGTCGCCGATGCGCTCGGCTATGTGGGGGTGCTGACCCTCGAATTCTTCGCCACGCGCGACGGGCCGGTGTTCAACGAGATGGCGCCCCGGGTGCACAATTCGGGCCACTGGACCATCGAGGGTGCCGTCACCAGCCAGTTCGAAAACCACATCCGCGCGGTGGTGGGCCTGCCGCTGGGCGATACCGCGACGGTAGCGCGAAGGGTCACCATGACCAATATCATCGGGGTGGATATTGACCAGGCAAACCAGTGGCTTGAGCAGCCCGACACGCATCTCCATGATTACGGCAAGGCCGAGGTGCGCGAGGGGCGCAAGATGGGCCATGTGACGCAGCTGGAACGATAGACACGAGTCTATGCACAGGCTTTAGACAGCCCTTTCCGCAGTGTTGCATAAAGGACTCTTGCTGTATCGGCCTTTCAAGATTCTAATGGCGCTACGTCACCGGGGACATGACATGACCACACTTACATCAATCGTGGCAGTTGGACTCGACGGTGCAATCGGCATACAGAACCGCCTTCCATGGCGGCTCAAATCCGACCTGCGGTTCTTCAAGTCCAAAACGAAACAGAACGTTATTATAATGGGTCGGAAAACCTACGACTCCCTAGGCTCGTGTCTACCAGACAGGGAGAACTTAGTTCTGTCACACACTCCCTCGCTGTTCCCCGACCACGAAGGCTGTCACCATGTGCACAGCATCGCCGAGGCGCTGTTCGCAAGAGAGAAGTGGGTAGGCAAAGAAGCGTTCGTCATCGGTGGAGCGCAGACGTATTCGCAATTCGCGCCCTACGTTGATCGCTACCTTTTGACCATCGTCAACGCTCGATTCCCGTTAGCTGATGCCTTTTTCGACCAGTCTATATTTGGTGAGGAATCGGATTGGGATCGTCGGGAGTTGGAAGTCGAGCGGGTGCCTTCTGAGGGAGCGGATGAATTTGACTTTCAAGTGTTTGAATTGAAGCATAAAGCTTCTAATGAAGTTGAAGCTCGCAGAGCTAAAATCGTCGCTGATTTTCAAAGACGCAATCATCTATCGAAGCCAAAATTGCCGCCGAAATCTCGCCGAGCAACTAAAACAGGTGAACCTCTAAAACTGTTCGCATAACTTTTTAGCATGAGATACCTCGATCACCGCGAGCCGCTGCCCGAATCGCTGCGCGGCGCGATCGTCGCGCTGGGCAATTTCGACGGCTTCCACCTCGGCCACCAGGCGGTGGCGGGCGAGGCGATCCGGTGGGCACGCGCCGAAGGCCGCCCTTCGATCATCGCGACTTTCGACCCACATCCGGTACGCCATTTCAAGCCCGATGCGCCGCCCTTCCGGCTGACGACGCTGGAACAGCGGCAGGAGCTCTATCTCGCGGCAGGGGCAACCGCGATGCTGGTGTTTCATTTCGATGGCGAGCTGGCGGGCACCACAGCGGAGGATTTCGTTCGCAAGCTGCTGGGCGATCAGCTCGGCGTGGCGGGCGTCGTCACCGGCGAGGATTTCACCTTCGGCAAGGCGCGAGGCGGCAATTTCGAGAAGCTCGTGAGCCTCGGCAAGGATGTCGGGATCGAGGCGCGTGCGGTGCCGCCGGTGCTGGACCGGGGCGAGCCGGTATCGTCGAGCCGCGTGCGCGACGCCCTGCGCGGAGGCGACCCGCAGGAGGCGGCGCGGCTGCTCACCCGCCCCTTCGCCATTCGCGGCGTAGTGCAGCATGGCGACAAGCGCGGGCGGGAGATCGGCTATCCCACCGCCAACCTGCCGGTCGAACATTACCTGCGTCCGAAATACGGCATCTACGCGGTGACCGGGCGCATCCTCGCCACCGGGCAGGGGCTCAAGGGCGCCGCCAATATCGGCATCCGCCCGCAATTCGATCCGCCCAAGGAACTGCTCGAACCCTATTTCTTCGACTTTTCGGGCGATCTCTACGGGCAGGAGATCGAGGTGGCCTTCCACCATTTCCTGCGCGGCGAGGCGAAGTTCGACAGCCTCGATGCGCTGGTGGCGCAGATGGAGAAGGATTGCGACGAGGCGCGGCGGTTGCTGGCCTAGCGGCCGCTGTTTCGCGCTGAGAGCGCAGAGGAGCAGAGGCCACAGAGTGACCTACGCGGCGAAGCCGCAATTTATCTCACACGAAGCCACGAAGATGTTGCGCCAGGTGGCAGCCGGGATTGCCCCCTTCGTGTCTTCGTGTGAAAAACCGGAAGCCGCTGCGCGGGTGGAGCGTCTCTCTGCGGCCCCGGCTCCTCTGCGGCCTCTGCGCGAAACCCTTTCCTACACGGCGCAATTCGGTTAGCGGCGCACAGCTATGCCAGAGTCCACCGACACCAAACGCGATTACCGAGATACCGTCTTCCTGCCGAAGACCGATTTTCCCATGAAAGCCGGCCTCCCCCAGAAGGAGCCAGGTATTGCCGCGCGCTGGGAAACGGAGGAGCTCTACAAGGAGCTGCGCGAGGCACGGAAGGGGCGGGAGAAGTTCATCTTCCACGATGGCCCGCCTTACGCCAATGGCGACATGCATATCGGCCATGCGCTGAACCATACGCTGAAGGACATCGTCTGCCGCACGCAGAACCTGCTGGGCAAGGACGCGCCCTATGTTCCCGGATGGGACTGCCACGGCCTGCCGATCGAATGGAAGGTCGAGGAACAGTACCGCAAGAAGAAACTCGACAAGAACGAGGTCCCGGCGAAGGAATTTCGCGCCGAATGCCGCGCCTATGCACAGCACTGGGTGGATGTGCAGCGCGAACAGCTGAAGCGGCTGGGCATCATGGCGGACTGGGACAATCCCTATCTGACCATGCAGTTCGACAGCGAGGCGACCATCGTGGCCGAACTGATGAAGTTTGCCGAGGCGGGCAATCTCTATCGCGGATCGAAGCCGGTGATGTGGAGCCCGGTCGAGGAAACCGCGCTGGCCGAGGCGGAGGTGGAGTACGAGGACATCACCTCGACCCAGATCGACGTGGCGTTCGAGATCGTGGAATCGCCGGTTCCCGAACTGGTCGGCGCACATGCGGTGATCTGGACGACGACGCCGTGGACGATCCCGGTGAACCAGGCGGTCGCCTATGGGCCGGAGGTCGAGTACACTTGCGTCAGTATTGAAGGAAAAAAATACTTGTTTGCCCTTCCGCTCAGCGGCGAATTTGCTGAGCGAGCTGATCTCCCACTCGAGTACAAGCATCGCGTCTGGACTGGCAAAGGCTCCGACCTCGCCGGAACCGTCGCCCGCCACCCGATTTACAACCTTCTCAAATCCCGTCGGCCCGGGCTTGACCCGGGCCAGGGCTCCTCTTCGGGAACGGCGGACGAAGGAAGCACAACCCCGGATCAAGTCCGGGGTGACGGCCGAAACGGGGAAATGGAAAAGGCGCTCGCATTCTACGCCAATCCGCGCCCTTTCCTGCCCGGCGATTTCGTCACCACCGACAGCGGTACGGGCCTCGTCCACATGTCGCCCGACCATGGCGAGGACGATTTCCTGCTGTGCCGCGAGCATGGCATCGAGCCGGTCTTCGCGGTCATGGCCGACGGGCGCTATCGCGACGACTGGGAATGGCTGGGCGCAGGCGATGTCGATGCCGAGGGCAAGGAACGCCGCCGCAGCGTCATCAACAAGCCGTTCAATGCGCCCGAAGGCCCGATCTGTTCGGATTTGCGCGAGGCAGGGGCGCTGCTTTCCGCCAGCGAGGATTACCAGCATTCCTACCCGCATAGCTGGCGGTCCAAGGCCAAGGTCATCTTCCGCTGCACGCCGCAATGGTTCGTGCCGATGGACAAGCCCATCCTGGAGCATGTCGACAATCGCGCAGAGCAGCGCTGGGAATCGGAAGGCGGCGCGCAGGAACCGCTCGTGACGCTGCGCCAGCTCGCCATGCAGGCCATCGCCGATACGCGCTTCGTGCCGGAAAAGGGCCGAAACCGCATCGGGTCGATGGTCGAGGGCCGCCCCGACTGGGTGCTGTCGCGCCAGCGCGCCTGGGGCGTGCCGATCACGCTGTTCGTGAAGAACGGCACCGGCGAGTATCTGCAGGACCGCGACGTCAATGCACGCGTGATCGCCGCCGTGCGCGAAGAGGGAGTCGATGCGTGGGACGACGCCCGCAAGGCCGAATTCCTGGGGTCCGGTTACGATCCCGACGAGTATGAGATGGTCAGCGACATTCTCGACGTCTGGTTTGATTCGGGCTGCACCCATGCCTTCGTGCTCGAATCCGGGCGTTGGCCGGAAATGCAATGGCCCGCCGACCTCTATCTGGAAGGCAGCGACCAGCATCGCGGCTGGTTCCAGTCCAGCCTGCTGGAAAGCTGCGCCACGCGCGGCCGTGCGCCCTTCAACCAGATCCTGACGCATGGCTTCACCATGGCGAGCGACGGGCGCAAGATGTCCAAGAGCCTGGGCAACACGATCGATCCGCTCAAGGTGATGGAGCAATACGGCGCCGACATCATCCGCCTGTGGGCGCTGAGCGTCGATTTCACCGAAGACCACCGCATCGGCGACGAAATCCTGAAGGGCGTGGGCGACCAGTATCGCAAGCTGCGGAACACCTTCCGCTATCTGCTGGGCGCGCTGGACGGGTTCGTCGGCGACATGGGCGATACGGGCGCGATTCCGGAGCTGGAAGTCTACGTCCTGGCGCTGCTGGCCGATCTCGACGGCAAGCTGCGCCAGGCGGTCGATGACTACGACTTCAACACCTATACCCGCCTGCTGGTCGATTTCTGCAACGAGGACCTGTCGGCCTTCTATTTCGATATCCGCAAGGACAGCCTCTATTGCGACGGGCCGGACAGTGTAAGGCGCAATGCCTATCGGACGGTGCTGGACATCCTCTTCCATGCGCTGGTCCGCTATGCGGCGCCGGTGCTGGTCTATACGGCCGAGGAAGTGTGGGGGACGCGCTATCCGGACGGGGGTAGCGTCCACCTGCTCGAATGGCCGAATGTGCCGGGTGTGAGCGCCGACGGCGCAAAGTGGAGCACGCTGCGCGAGTTGCGCGAAGACGTGATGGAAGCGATCGAGCCGCTGCGGCGCGATAAGGTGATCCGGTCCGGCCTGGAGGCCGATGTGGTGGTACCGGCGAGCATGGTGCCCGACGGCTTCACCGATGCCGATCTTGCCGAACTGTTCATCACCGCGTCAGTCACGCGCGGCGATAGCGAGGCGGTGACCGTCACGCGGACATCCGAAAGCAAGTGCGGGCGCTGCTGGCGCCTCCTCCCCTCCGTCGCGGAAGACGGCGATCTGTGCGATCGCTGCGAACCCGTGGTCGCCCAACTGGATGCCGCCCAATGAATGCGATTTTGAAGTACCGCCTGATCGGCTGCGTGGTCGCGCTCGGCATCTTCGCCGTCGATCAGTGGAGCAAGAGCTACGTCACCGACGCACTGGGTATCGACGAGATCGGCGATGCGATGGAATTGCTGCCCTTTTTCGACCTGCGCTTCACCCGCAATTTCGGCGTCTCGCTCGGCATGTTCGAGGCGACCAGCCCGGAAATGCGCTGGGGCCTGGTGCTGGTGACTGCGCTGATCGCGCTGGTCGTCACCGTCTGGATGCTGCGCGAGAAGCTGATCGGCGACATCCTTGCGCTGTCGCTGATCCTCGGCGGGGCACTGGGCAATATCAAGGACCGGTACGAGCTGGGCTATGTGGTCGACTTTGCCGATCTGCATTTCGGGGAATTCCGCCCCTTCCTTATTTTCAACGTCGCCGATGCGGCTATCACCATCGGCGTAGTCATCGTCCTTGCGCGCGCCTTCTTCATGCGCGACAAGGATGAGCAAGAGGCCGGCAGCCTCATGAACAGCAAGGCGGCCGATGCCGCGGAGAGCAAGTGATGACAAAATTCGCCCGTTTCGCCCCAAGATTCGCGATTCTCGCCGGCCTCGGCGCCATGACCGCAGCGTGCGGCGGCGGCGGCTTCCTCGACCGCCAGCGGCCCGACGAATTTGCCGTGCAGCGCCAGGCGCCGCTGGTGGTTCCGCCCGATTTCAACCTCACTCCGCCCGCCCCCGGCGCGCCTCGCCCGAGCGAAGGCACGGCCGCTTCGCAGACTCTCGAAGCATTGTTCGGCGGCCCGCAGGCGCGCAGCAGTGTCGAAACCAGCCTGCTCGAACGCGCCGGCACGTCCGACCCGGGCATCCGTAGCGCCGTGGGCGATGCGCAGACCGCCACCGTGGCCAAGGGCAGCGTGACCCGCGACATCATCGCCGCACCCGAAGGCGACGGCGCAACGGCAAGCGCGGTTATACCCGGCTGATTTTTGCTTTTCGCACCGACCTCCGTCGGTGCGTCCTTGCCGGGCCTCCACCGGCCCGGATCTGACGCAGTCTGATCGACTGGCGAAATTATCCGAGCCGCAGCCGAGGCAAGCGCGACCGCGCGCCCGAGCTTATGCGAGGAAGCCAAGCCGCATGGACGTGCGGCGCCCGGCGTTTGAGGGTCTGAACAAAAGACTCCGGAGGTCGGTCCGAAACACAGAAATTCTATCCCGCGTTCTCCGCTTTCCCCTCGCCGCTCACCAACAGCTTGTCGATCCGTCGGCCGTCCATGTCGACCACTTCGAAGCGCCAACCCTGGTCGGTGAAGTGATCGCCTTCGATCGGCAGGCGCTTGAGGACGTGCAGCGCATACCCGGCAGCCGTGCCGAACTCGCGATCTTCGCCATATTCGAGCGCCAGCCGATCGGCGAGCACATCGGCGGATAGCGAGCCGGACACCAGCAGGCTGCCATCCTCGCGCTCGACGATGCCTGGGCCGTCGGTGCCATCCTGGTCGCTCACGAAATCGCCGACCAGCGCGGTCAGCAGGTCGACCGGCGTCACGATCCCGTCGAGATGGCCGTACTCGTCATGGACCATCGCCATGGGGACTTCGGCCTGCTGCAGCACGCGGAGTGCATCGACCGCATCGAGTTGATCGGGCACCACCTCCGCCTTGACCATGAGGGAGCGCAGGTCGACCGGATCTTTCATGACGAGGCGGGTCAGGATCTCGCGCACTTTCACTACGCCCAGAACCTTGTCGGGCGATCCTTCGGCCACCGGCAGGAGCGAATGGGGGCTGGTGTCCAGTACCGCCCGGATCGCATTGGCATCCGCGTCGGCATCGATCCAGTCGACCTCGGTACGGGGCGTCATCAATTCGCGTACCGGCCGCTGCGCCAGGCGGACGACGCCCTGCAACATCTGGTGCTGTTCGCTTTCGATCACTCCGCTGCGGGTCGCTTCGGCGAAGAGCATGTGCAGTTCCTCGGCCGTCACCGCGCTTTGCCCGGAGGAGCGCACACCGAGCAAGCGGATAAGCACGCCGGACGACGCGTCTAGCAGCCAGACCAGGGGCGCCGCCACCCGCGCCAGCAGCGCCATGGGCTGCGCCATGACGATCGAGATCGGCACGGCGGCACGCAGGGCGATCTGCTTGGGGACCAGTTCGCCAATGACCAGCGTCGCATAAGTTGTCAGCGCGATGACCGAGGCGAAGCCGATTTCCTCGGCGTAACGCTCCGGAACGCCGAGCACGGCCAGACGCTCGCCCACCGGCCCGCCAAGACTGGCGCCCGAATAGGCGCCCGATATGATACCGACCAGGGTGATGCCGATCTGCACCGTGGACAGGAACTTACCCGGATCTGCAGCGAGCGCGATTGCGGTTGACGCCCCGCCGCTGCCCTTCGACGCTGCCTGCTGAAGGCTCGAAGTCTTGGCGGAAACGATGGCGAGTTCGCTCATGGCGAATACGCCATTGAGGACGATAAGCCCGGCTATGATCAACAGGTCTGTCAGGGGAAAGGGTGTCACGCGGCACTGGCTAGCACAAAAGCGCAAGGCTGCCAGCGCCCCGCGCTACTTATCTGCGCAACATTGGAACGGCTGCGGGCCTTGAAGGTTTGAGGATGAGAGACGCGAGTGGGCGCGTCCCGTACCACTCGCACGGCACGGCCCCATCTGGTCGGCTGCCGATCAAGAAGGGGAAGAGTATATGAATAAGTCGCGCATCCTTACCGCCAGCCTTGCCGCCGTGTCGCTGATGACCGTATCCGCTTGCGTCACCGATCCGAATACGGGCGAACGCAAGGTATCGCGCACGGTTCTCGGCGGGGTCGGCGGCGCAGTGGCCGGCGGCCTGCTGGGCGGAGTGATCGGCGGCAAGACCGGCCGTATTATCGGCGCGGCCGCGGGCGGCGTCGCCGGCGGCGTCGTCGGCTACAAGATGGATCAGCAGATCAAGGAGCTCGAAGAACAGACGGCCGGATCGGGCGTGGACGTCTCGGAAACCGATGGCGGCGAAGCGATCCTCGTGAATCTGCCCGACGGCGTTACCTTCTCTACCGGCAGCTACACGATTTCGCCGGGCTTCCGTGAGCTACTCGATCGCGTGGCCGGCAGCCTGCGCCAGTATCCCAACAGCCTGGTGGATGTGTACGGCCATACCGACACCACCGGTTCGGCCGAATCGAACCAGCGCCTGTCCGAACAGCGCGCACAGGCCGTGGCCAATTATCTCATTTCGCAAGGCGTCAGTTCATCGCGCATCCGCTGGATGGGTTTCGGCGAAACACGACTCAAGGTTTCGACCGGCGACAATGTCAACGAACCGCTGAACCGCCGCGTCGAAATCAAGATCATTCCGTTCGACCAACAGGATGTCGAAGCTGCACAGTCTCAGTGAATGTAAGGCACCGAACCCTTCGGGATGTCGCACCAACTGGGGCCGGTTCACGCGGCCCCTTTTTACTGTGCGGCTGCAACGCGCGCTGCGAGGCGCTCTACCGCAGCCTCATGAATATCCGGCGCGCTGACCAGCACACCGAATGCACGGGGATCGCGCTTGTTGTAGTGGAGCTTGCCGCCATGGGCATCGCTGACCGCGGCCCCCGCTTCGCGCGCTATCAGGCCGGCCGCGGCGATATCCCATTCGAAGCCCCAGCGAACGGTCGCGACGAGATCCGCTTCGTCGGCGGCGACCATGGCGATGCGTAGGGCGATCGAATTGGGCTGGTCGACGGCGACCAGATCGGCGTCGGTCTTCGGTAAAGCGTGCGCTGGAACGCGTGATCCCGCGAATTCCTTGCGCATGCTGGCGATGAGCTTCCGGCGGTTGCGATAGGCACCTTGTCCGGCCATCGCCTGCCAGGTTTCGCCGCGGGCAGGCGCGCAAAGCGTGCCGATCAAGGGCCTGCCGCCGCTGATCAGAGCGACCGAAACCGCCCAACCGGTACGGCCGCGGATGAAGTCGCGCGTCCCGTCGACCGGGTCGACCAGCCAGATCAGATCGTTGCCAAGGCGCGCGGGATCGTCGGCGGTTTCCTCCGACAGCCAGCCAGCCGATGGCAGCAAAATTCCCAGTTCGCGCTTGAGAAAGGCATCGACCGCGAGATCCGCTTCGCACACCGGATCGCCCGGCCTTTTTTCCCATGCATCCAGCTCGTTGCCCGCCCCGGGCCACAGATCGTACGCGATCCGTCCGGCTTCGGAGACGATGGATTCAAGGCGCTGGCTATCGATCATGAAAGAATGGCTGCTGCCTGCACCCGAAAGCGGGCCTTTTCAAGCGCGCCCAGACATGCTTATGGCGCTCGCGACTCTCTTTCCCCCACGCGCGTCACGCGAAGGACGAAGCTTCTCATGAACATTCACGAATACCAGGCCAAGGAACTGCTCGCAAAATACGGCATCGGCATCCCGGCAGGACATGCCGCCCTCTCGGTTGAAGAAGCCGTCGCAGGTGCCAAGAAGCTTCCCGGGCCACTTTACGTCGTGAAGGCGCAGATCCACGCTGGTGGCCGTGGCAAGGGCAAGTTCAAGGAATTGGGTGCGGATGCGAAGGGCGGCGTGCGCCTGTCGAAGAGCATCGAGGACGTCGAAGCCAATGCCAAGGAAATGCTCGGCAATACGCTGGTGACGATCCAGACCGGCGATGCTGGCAAGCAGGTCAACAGCCTTTACGTCACCGACGGCGTCGACATCGCGTCCGAATACTACCTCTCCATGCTGGTCGATCGCGCGACCGGCCGCGTGGCCATGATCGTCTCGACCGAAGGCGGGATGGATATCGAGGAGGTCGCCCATTCGACGCCCGAAAAGATCGCCACGATCGCCATCGATCCGGCGCAGGGCTTCATGCCGCATCACGGTCGCGCGGTGGCCTTCGCGCTCAAGCTTGAGGGCGACCTCAACAAGCAGGCGCAGAAGCTGGCCAAGCAGCTCTACACCGCCTTCATGGACCTCGACTGCGAGATGCTCGAGATCAATCCGCTGGTCGAAACCGAGGACGGCAATCTGCTGGTGCTCGACACCAAGATGAGTTTCGACGGCAATGCGCTGTTCCGCCACAAGGATGTGGAAGCACTACGCGACGTGACCGAAGAAGACCCCGCCGAAGTCGAAGCGAGCGAATACGACCTCGCCTACATCAAGCTGGACGGCAATATCGGCTGCATGGTCAATGGCGCAGGCCTCGCCATGGCGACGATGGACATCATCAAGCTCAACGGCGCTTTCCCGGCGAACTTCCTCGACGTCGGCGGCGGTGCGACCACCGAGAAGGTCACCGCGGCGTTCAAGATCATCCTCAAGGACCCGGCGGTCGAAGGCATCCTCGTCAACATTTTCGGCGGCATCATGAAGTGCGACGTGATCGCGAATGGCATCGTGCAGGCGGCGAAGGACGTGAACCTTTCCGTTCCGCTGGTTGTCCGCCTCGAAGGCACCAATGTCGAAGAAGGCAAGGCCATACTCGACAATTCGGGTCTCGCGATCGTCAGCGCCGACGATCTGGGCGATGCGGCCAGGAAGATCGTTGCCGAGGTGAAGAAGGCGGCCTGAGCGCCGCTCTCGCCTATCGCTCCATCCGTTTGAAGCGGAAGACCAGCTCGCCTGCGGGTTTGCCCTCGCGCGTCATGCGGACGGCCGCCAGCAGGCCTTCCTCGCCGTCGCAACGCAGCGTCAGCGCGCGGAAATAGGCTGCGCAGTCTTCGAGAGCGATCAGGTCGAAGGTCAGCATATCGTCCTTCTCTTCCCAACCGGTGAGGTCGGCATTGAAGTGCTTGAGACGCAACACGAGCGAGCCACCTTCTTCCATCAGATACATGTGCTCGGTAAAACGGACGGTGTCTGCGTCGGCCAGTTGGACGAAGGTGCCGATCATCGTGCCCCCGGTCGGAGGTAGCCAGCTCTCATAGGCAGGCTGGCCGCCTATCCCCTCACCCGCCCATTGACCGGCGAGCCAATGCATCTGGTCGAGTGTGGCAGGAGGCGGGGTGTGGTCCTCCGGTACGGTGCGGGTTTCCTGCGCCGAAACCGGCATTGCGCATAGCGCTGCGAAGCTTGCGGCAATGGCCCAGACGCGCATCGAACACCTCCTGTCTCGACCCAATGAAACTATGCCCGGCGCCAACCATAGTAAAGACTGGTGCCGACGCCGCTTGACCTGCCCTGCCGCGCGAGCGAGGGACCAAGGCGAGGGTCGTATACGGCTCCATCGCCTTGCTTGACGTTTACGTAAACGCAAGCTAGGCGAGCGCCACAGTTTCAAGTCGAGAGGAAGGTAACACCGATGAAAATCCTCGTCCCCGTCAAGCGGGTGATCGATTACAACGTCAAGCCGCGGGTCAAGGCCGACGGCTCGGGCGTCGATCTTGCCAACGTCAAGATGAGCATGAACCCGTTCGACGAAATCGCCGTCGAGGAAGCCATCCGCATCAAGGAAGCGGGCAAGGCCGAGGAAATCATCGCCGTCAGCATCGGCCCCGCCAAGGCGCAGGAGACACTGCGCACCGCGCTCGCCATGGGTGCCGATCGCGCGATCCTGGTGCAGACCGACGACGAGGTCGAGCCGCTGGCGGTGGCAAAGATCCTCAAGGCCATTGCCGAGGAAGAACAGCCCGGCATCGTGATGTTGGGCAAGCAGGCGATCGACGACGATTCGAACCAGACCGGCCAGATGCTAGCCGCCCTCATGGGCCGCCCCCAGGGCACGTTCGCCAATACCGTCGAGGTCGATGGCGACAGCGTCACCGTGAAGCGCGAAGTCGATGGCGGGCTGCAGACGGTTAAACTCGCCCTGCCGGCCATCGTCACCACCGATCTACGCCTCAACGAGCCGCGCTATGCCTCGCTCCCCAACATCATGAAGGCGAAGCAGAAGCCGCTCGATACCAAGGCCCCTACCGATTACGGCGTCGACACGGCGCCGCGTCTCAAGACCACCAATGTCTCCGAGCCGCCGGTCCGCCAGGCGGGCGAGAAGGTCGAGGATGTCGACGCGCTGGTCGCCAAGATCAAAGCGCTCGGCATAGCCTGAGTCACACGAACGAGAAGGAACACGGATATGAACACCCTCGTTTGGGTCGAACACGACAATAAGAGCGTCGCTGACGCGACGCTCGCCGCCGTCACCGCCGCTGCCGAGCTGGGCGAAGTCCACCTGCTCGTCGCGGGATCGGGCTGTCGTGCGGTGGCCGACGAAGCCGCCAAGATCGCGGGCGCCGGCAAGGTGTACCTCGCAGACGATGCGGCTTACGAGCACGCATTGGCCGAAAACATCGCACCGCTGGTGGCCGATCTGATGGGCGAGCACGACGCCTTCGTCGCGCCCGCGACCACCACCGGCAAGAACATCGCCCCGCGCGTCGCCGCACTGCTCGACGTGATGCAGATCTCGGACATCCTTTCGATCGAGGGCGACAAGACCTTCACCCGCCCGATCTACGCCGGGAACGCCATTGCGACGGTGGAGTCCTCCGACGCCAAGCTCGTTATCACCGTTCGCGGCACGGCCTTCGAAAAGGCCGCGCCCGAAGGCGGGTCGGCGAGTGTCGAGGACGTGTCCGGCCCGACCGATGCCGGGATATCGACCTTCGTCAGCGAAGAGATCGCCGAGAGCGACCGCCCGGAACTCACCAGCGCCAAGGTGATCGTGTCGGGTGGCCGCGCGCTGAAGGATTCCGAAACCTTCGAACAGGTCATCACCCCGCTCGCCGACAAGCTTGGTGCCGGCATCGGCGCGAGCCGCGCGGCAGTCGATGCGGGCTATGTTCCCAACGACTACCAGGTCGGCCAGACGGGCAAGATCGTCGCCCCCGAAGTCTATATCGCGATCGGCATTTCGGGCGCGATCCAGCACCTCGCCGGGATGAAGGATTCCAAGACGATCATTGCCATCAACAAGGACGAGGATGCGCCGATCTTCCAGGTCGCCGACATCGGCCTCGTCGCAGACCTGTTCAAGGCGGTTCCGGAGTTGACTGAAAAGCTCTGAATTGCATTGTCACCGAAATCGAATAACCCTCCTACCGGGCACCGGTAGGAGGGTTATTCATGTTGGGTCGCATCATCTCCGCAGCATTGTTAATTTCAATAGCCGCGCAACCGGCTGCCGCTGCGGCAAGGGAACCCGTAATTCTGGAGCCAAGCTCGACTTGGCAAATCGACTATGGTGAAACACGCTGTCGCATTGGGCGAATTTTTGGCGAAGACGGTGGCAAAACAGCGCTCTATTTAGAGCAATATGCGCCGTCGGACGAGTTCGAATGGGTCATTGGAGGTCCATTGATTGACCGACTGAATGCCAGCCACAGATTCACTATTCAATTTGGGCCGGGACAAGCGCCTTACGAATTTAGGCCGAAGATAAATCTGACCATGGAAAATTTCGGAAAAGCTGTCGGCGGGAACGGTTTCGAGGGATGGTCCAACGCAGAAGACGGGGCGAAGGACGAGAATAGCGCCGAACCGGTTGGGCTGCCGAGCCTGTCATCTGAACAAGGCAAGGGCATCGATTGGATCGAAGTATCGCGCGCAGGTCGTGCCTATCGGCTGAACACGGGTAATCTGGCACCCGTGTTCGACGCAATGAACGCCTGCATGGAGAATCTCGTGACTCATTGGGGAGCGGATATCGAAACCATGAAATCCCGCAAGACGGAGCCCGAGATCGTCAACCTCGAACAGGTCGTACGCCTTGTTCAGACACGATATCCCAAGGCAGCCGAAATGCATGGCTCGCAGGCGAGTCTGCAAATTCGTGTGATGGTCGAAGCCGATGGGACTGTGGCAAAATGCCATACGGATTCGGTCACCAAGGCAGAACGGTTCGACGACAGCGCGTGTGTAGTTTTCCTGGAAAGTGCGAAGTTCAAGCCCGCTACCGACCTTCAGAACCGACCTATCCCGTCATACTACGCGGTTCGGGTGTCGTACCAGCTTTACTGAAAGCGCAGCTTAGATCACGTAAACATCCAGCGTGTGGATGGTCATTCCGACCAGTCCGCCGACAAGCGTGCCATTTATGCGGATGAACTGGAGGTCGCGGCCGACTGCGTTTTCGACGCGGTCGGTGATTGTCTGCGCATCCCAGCGGCGTACGGTTTCGGACACCAGCCGGACGATCTGGTCGCCATAGCGTGTCGCAACGCCCACGGCAGTGCGGCGGGCGAAGCGGTTGACCTGCCTTTGCAGCCGTTCGTCGTCGCGCAGCGCGGCGCCAAGCTCGCCCAGCGTCTGTCCGATATAGTCGCGGCCGGGCGCGTCGGAGTTGCGGATCGCACCGATGAGATTGGCACGCAGCCGCTCCCACACGCCCTGCCACCATTCGCCGATTGCAGGGTTCTCGAGGAGCTCGCGCTTCATGCGCTCGACCCTTTCCTGCATCTCCGGATCCTCGCGCAGACCTCTGGCGAGTTCGTGCAGACCTTCCTCGATCTTGTCGCGCAAGGGATGCTCGGGATCGACCAGAACCTCCGCCAACAGCTTGTAGAGCCCATCGAGCACCGAGTTCGCCAGCCGCTCGTCGAGGCCGGTAAAGCGCAGCACGGCATTCGCGCGCCTGTGCACCATGTCACGTACCATCGCCTCGTTGTCTTCCAGCACCAGGCCGGCCCAACGGATGATCTTGTCGATTAGCGGCTTGTGACGCCCATCGGCGATCATCGCTTCGAGCATACCGCCAAGCAGCGGCGCAATCTCCAGCCTGCCGAGCTGCGCCTTTATCCCGCTGCGCACCTGCGTGCCGAGCCGGTCTGGATCGAGCGATTCGAGTACCTCGATCGCCAGTTCGCCCGCACCGGCGCGAATGCGTGAATCCTTCGTGGCCTTGGGATCGGCCAGGTAGCTGCCAACGGCCTGCGCGAGATTCATCGAGCCCATCCGCCGGCCGACCACGGCGGGAGTAAGGAAGTTCTCGCGCAGGAACCCCGCCATCGTATCGGCGATGCGATCCTTGTTTTCGGGAATGATCGCCGTGTGCGGAATGGGCAGGCCGAGCGGGTGGCGGAACAAGGCGGTGACCGCAAACCAGTCCGCCAGTCCCCCGACCATCGCAGCCTCGGCGAAAGCATGAAGATAGCCCCAGGCGGGATGGGCATCGAGAAAGCGGCCCGACCACAGGAAGAGCGCCGCCATCAGCACGATCAGCCCGGTCGCCGTCCGGCGCATTGCGCGCGCGCGATCAGGCGGGATCGATGGACCGGTAACGTGCCGACCCGCTGGCAAGCGGACATTCACTCTGCGGGTTCGACTCCGGGTTCGGCCGAGCCGTCACCAATAGGACCTCGCTTGTCATCGCCTTCCTTGTAGGTCAGCATGCGCGTACGCAGCCATGGTCCGATGCGTTTCTCGAAGCCATCCGCCAAGCTGAAGCCAGCCGGAACGATCAGCAAGGTGAGCAGGGTCGAGAGCAGCAGGCCACCGATCACCACCGTACCCATGGGGGCACGCCAGGCGCCATCGCCTCCCCCGAACACGCCCGACAGAGCGGTAGGAACCATGCCCGCCGTCATCGCGACCGTCGTCATGACGATCGGTTGCGCGCGCTTGTGGCCGGCATCGATAATGGCGTCGAGCTTGCGCGTGCCTTTGTCCATTTCCTCGATCGCAAAATCGATCAGCAGGATGGAGTTCTTCGAGACGATGCCGAGCAACAGCAGGATGCCGATATAGACCGGCATGGATTGCGGCTGGCCGAAAATCCAGACAAGCAGGATGCCACCAAGCGGGGCGAGCGCGAGACTGGTCATGTTGACCAGCGGGCTCATCAAGCGCTTGTAAAGCAGCACCAGCACCGCGAATACCAGCAGGACACCCGAAACGATGGCGATCAGCAGGCTGGTCATCAATTCGGCCTGCCATTCATCCTCGCCAACCGCATCGCGGATCACGCCCTGCGGCAGGTTCTGCAGGATAGGCAGGGCGTCGAGCTTGGCCTGCGCCTCTCCCTTGACCACACCCTGCGCGAGGTCGGCACCGACCAACACACGGCGGTTCTGGTTGTAACGCTGAATGGTGGTGGGTCCGGAGCCGAAGGAGATGTCGGCAACGCGCGACAGAGGCACCGAGCCGCCGCTTGCGGTCTGCACGGGCAGGTTCTTGATCGTTTCAAGACTTTCGCGCGATTGTTCGGGCAGCTTGACGCGGATCGGAATCTGACGGTCCGACAGCGAGAATTTCGCTGCGTTCTGTTCGATTTCGCCCAAGGTCGCGATACGGATCGTCTGGCTGAGCGCAATCGTGGTCACGCCGAGTTCGGCTGCAAGATCCTCGCGCGGCTGGATGATCAGTTCGGGCCGATTGATGTCGGCACTGATGCGCGGGGCGACCAGCATGCCGATCCCCTTCATTTGCTCGACCAGCGTCGCTGCCGTCTGATTGAGCAATTCGGGATCCGATCCAGCGAGCATTATTGTCATGTCGCGGCCCGAGCCGAAACCGCCCGATTGCGACGCAAAGCGAACGCGGGCGTCGGGAATTTGCGCGAAAGTCGGCGCAAGCCCACGTTCGAATTCGATCGAGGTTCGTTCTCGATCGGGGCGCAGGGTCACGTAGATCGTTGCCTGTCCTTCGCGCACCCGCTCGAGCGCGATTTCGACCTCTTGCTGATCATAGAGGATCTGTGCGACGCGGTCAGCCACGCGCTCGGTCGTTTCGAGCGTCGTACCGGGCACCATTTCGATTTCGACCCGGCTGTTCTCGTCATCGATCACGGGCTGAAACTGTGTCGGAACAATCCCGAATAGCAGGATAGTGAACAGCAGGGAGAAATAGCCTACGCCGAGCATCCATACGCGATGATCGAGGAAGCGCGCGTACAGATACTGCCACGCCTGCGCCATGTGATCGCCAAAGCGGCGGACTATAAAGCCGAGTATACGGAAGAAGGCGAGCGTGGCGACCAAGCCGGCGATCAGCGGCACCGCAAGCTGAAGGATACCGACCACCTTGGCGAGAATTTCGGCACCGATATTCGCGCCGGGACCCGCAATCATGGTGGTCACGCCGAAACCCTGGATGAAGCCGGACAGAGCGAAGGTCACCATTGCGGAGATGGCCAACGCTGCAAGCACCACCAGGAATAGCGACAAAACGTAAAGCCAGCGATGGCGCGGCCCTTCGATATTTTCGCGGGCGGCATACATCTTGCCCCGATTGAGCGACCACTGCAGCACATTCATGTAGCGGTCCATCATCGGACCTTCACCATGCGCCGCCTGGCCATGCGCCTTGAGGAAATAGGCCGCGAGCATCGGCGTGATCATGCGCGCGACAGCCAAGGACATCAGAACTGCCACGACGACGGTGAAGCCGAAATTCTTGAAGAACTGGCCCGATATGCCCGGCATTGCGCCGACCGGAAAGAACACGGCAACGATGCAGAAGCTGGTCGCTACAACAGGCAGGCCGATTTCGTCGGCCGCATCTATCGACGCCTGGTAGGCCGTCTTGCCCATCCGCATATGCCTGACGATATTCTCGATCTCGACGATAGCGTCGTCGACCAGCACGCCGGCGACCAGCGCAAGCGCCAGCAGTGAAAGCTGGTTCAGGTTGAAGCCGAGCAAATCCATGAACCAGAAGGTCGGGATCGCTGACAGCGGGATCGCGACCGCTGAGATCGCGGTCGCGCGCCAATCACGCAGGAAGAAGAATACCACGACCACGGCGAGGATCGCGCCTTCGATCATCGCTGCCATGGCGCTTTCGTACTGGTTCTCGGTATATTTGACCGTATTGAACAGCGGGATGAACTTCACGCCCGGGTTTTCCGCCTCGATCTCGGCGATCTTTTCGAGCGCATCGTCATATACCGTCACATCCGACGCACCCTTGGCGCGGCTCATGGCAAAGTTGACGACTTCCTTGTCGCGCACCTTGCTGATCGAGGTCCGTTCCGAATAGCCATCACGCACGCGAGCAACATCGGCCAGCTTGATCGTCCGGCCGCCGCCAAGTTGGATCTGGCGCTGGCTGAGCGCATAAGCGTCGTCGCTATTGCCAAGCACGCGAACCGACTGCTTCGTCCCGCCGACTTCCGTCGCACCGCCTGCGGCGTCGATGTTGCTCTGGCGCAGCACGCCATTGATTTGGCTTGCGGTAACGCCCAGCGCCTGCATTTTGGGCAGATCGAGAATAACTTCGATCTCGCGGTCCACCCCGCCAAAACGGTCAACCTCGGCCATGCCTTCGATGCCGAGGAGCTGCTTGGCCACCGTGTCGTCGATGAACCAGCTCAACCCCTCGATCGTCATATCGTCCGCCTCGACCGCGTAGATCGCAAGGAAGCCGCCGGAAATCTCCTCTTTGGTCACCTGGGGTTCGATAATGCCGTCTGGCAGCGAACTGCGGATCTGGTCGACCGCATTCTTTACCTCGGCGACCGCATCGTTGGGATCCGTGCCGATTTCGAACTCGATAAAGGTATTCGAATTGCCTTCGCTTGCGGTCGAATTGATCGAGTTGACCCCATTGATCGAACGGACAGCCGATTCGACCAGCTGGGTAATCTGGTTCTCGATCTCCGTCGGCGCCGCGCCGGGTTGCGAGATCGAAACGTTGACCGCGGGAAATTCGATATCGGGATTGTTGACCACGTCCATCCGCGCAAAGCTGATCAGGCCAGCGAGCAGCAGCGCCGTGAATGCAACCAGCGGGATGACAGGGTTGCGGATTGACCAGGCGGAGATATTGCGGAAATTCATCTACTTGCCCCCGGTCAATCGGCCTCGGCCATCTGTGTCTTGACGGTCTCGCCTTCGGTCAGGAAGCCGCCAGCGCGCAACACCACCTTTTCGCTGCCGGTAAGGCCATCGGTTATCACGATACCGCGCGAGGTAACGGCACCGGTCGTTACAGAGCGACGTTCCGCTTTGCTTTCGCCGTTGACGATCAGGACGTATGGTCCGTCGCGGTCGGAAAGCACAGCGCTCTCGGGCAGGATCGGCGCCACGACCGTGCCGCTGGAGATTGTCGCGGTGGCAAAGCCTCCCGGACGCAGGCCCGGCGCATAGGAAAGCGCGATACGCACGGTACCCTGGCGGTCTTCCTGGCTGATCGTCGGCGAAATCTGCCAGACCTGGCCGGTGAAGAGTTGGTCGGTGCCGACCGGGCGGATTTGCGCCGTAGTCCCCACCGACATGGATGCGAGCGAGTCTTCTCCCAGCCGCGCCAGCATCTCCATCTCGCCGCCGCGCGCGATCCTGAAGAGTGGCGCAGCACCGCCGCTGACGGTCTGCCCAGGCTCCACGTTGCGTTCGAGCACGTAGCCCGAAGCAGGCGCGAGAATGTTGAGCCGCGCGTTGCGAGCGCGCAATTCACCGAGCTGTGCCTGCGCCACACGGACCCGGGCCACTGCGGCATCGCGCGTCGCGGTCAAGCGATCAATATCGGCCTTGGAGACGAACCCGCGTTCGACCAGTTGCAGCGCGCGATCGAGATTGGCCTGGGCGAGATTTGCATCTGCCTGGGCGACCTGAATATTGGCGGCGGCACTCTGGACCTGCTGGGTCTGAACGGACTGGTCGATGCTGGCAAGCACCTGCCCCTGCCGTACCCAGTCACCGGCATCGATCGGCACCGACACCACGCGACCACCTTCGCCGACGACGCCGACCGGCATTTCGCGACGCGCCGACAGCGTCCCGGTGGCGGTGATCTGACCGTCGACCGTGGTTTTGCCAGGGGTAATAACGGTCACGGTGGGGGCTTGAGCATTCTCGTCGCCGACCGGCGTGGTTGTGCCGCTCCCGCGCATCACGAAGAAGGCACCGATGGCCAGTGCGAGCACGATCAGCGAACCAATGATTATCAGACGACGCTTGCTACGGCGGGCGGAATCCTCGAATTCGGCAGGCTCATTGTCGAGACCGATCGTTATCGGCTCGCCTCTTTCGGCCATTACTCCAGATTCGTAGTTCATGTTTTACCCTGCCCCAGAAGCGCTATGGATAGGCAGTGTATTACATTGCTATATCACTTAGCGCAAGATATTCGCCATGTGCGATAGACGCAGGCCGAACGCAGGGCAATCGAGGCTTCGACCAGAGGCATGCATGGCTTGACGAATGTCGCCCAGGCACAACACAGGTCCAATCTCGAAAACAAAGGGTGGGCGCCGTCCGACGCCCCACCCATCGATAATGTTGGATAATGTTGTTTTATGGACGCTTAGCGAACGCGGCCGCGCTGAACCATGTTGGCGATACCCAACAGCACGATCGCGCCAAGGAGCGACATGAGCAGGCCCGGTACGCTGAAGGTAGTAAGCGTTGCGCCGACACCGATGAGCGAGCCGAGAAAGCTGCCGATAAACGAACCCACAACGCCGACGATGATGTTCCAGAAGATGCCCATCGATGCGTCACGGTTCATGACCAGGCTGGCAAGCCAGCCGATGATGCCGCCAACGATGATTGCGATAATCCAACCCATTACAATTCCTCCTGTTTATCCCGTCAACCCGTGCGACCATTCAACGGGCCGGTGGGACGAACGGTTCCCCGCATTTCCTGACGGGAATGCAGTTGGAGCGTGCGGATTGATGTTTGGTTCCCGTCCGGCAAGGCGGGCGGAAAGGGAGGGTCAGTACTTCAGCTGGCGCTCGTACAGGTCGCGATAATGCTGGATGCGAGTTACGCGCAGCCCCTGCATGCCCGACCGGTCGACCGCGCGTTGCCACGAGGCGAATTCTTCAAGACTGAGCGAATAACGCTCGAGGACCTCGTCGATCGTCAATAGGCCGCCATTGACCGCTGCCACGACTTCGGCCTTGCGACGAACGACCCAGCGCTTCGTGGTAGGCGAAGGCAGGTCGCGAAGGGTCAGCGGCTCCCCGAGTGGGCCGATGACTTGCGCAGGGCGGATGTCCTGGTTTTCGATCATTTGTTCTCTCTATCGCCTTGCGCCGCATCGCTTGCGGCTTCCCCAAGGCTTAGCCCGCTCGTTTTGCCATGACTTAAATCATCATGGTTAAGCGACGGTTTACTGTCGTCAACGCCTTCGCGGCGCGCTTCGCCGAACGCATTGAACCCGCCGTCGACCTTCGCGAGCTCGTCGCGAAGCTCCCGAGTCGCGGCGAGCTTCGCTACCAGGTCGGTCCAGCGAAACTGCCGCAAAACCGTGCTTTCGCGCGGTTCCGGAAAGTCCGCTCTGTTGATGTGCCCCTCAAACATGCCATTGTGAATAACGCTGTATGGTAAACGTTCCATGAAGCTTCCGATCGCGCCGTTACGGGCAACTACTGGTCGCAAGCGCGCAAGGCGTGTATGGGGCGCTTCATGCCCGCAACCGAAACCCTTTCGCCGGATCAGGCCGCCGCGCTGTTCGACCTGCCGAGACCGGCAGCCCAATGCCGTATCGTCGTCGCGATGTCGGGCGGCGTCGATAGTTCCGTGGTTGCGGCATTGGCCGCGCGCACGGGAGCCGAGGTCGTCGGCATCACCCTGCAGCTTTACGATTACGGCGCAGCGACGGGGCGCAAGGGCGCCTGCTGTGCGGGCGACGACATCCGCGATGCGCGGGCCGTAGCCGAACGGCTGGGCATCGCCCACTACGTTCACGACCACGAGAGCGCCTTCCGCGAAGAAGTGGTCGAAACATTCGCCGACGATTATCTGGCCGGGCGCACACCGGTGCCGTGTATCCGCTGCAATATGGGCCCGAAGTTCACCGATCTGCTCGATATGGCGCGCGAACTGGGAGCCGATTGCCTGGCCACGGGCCACTATGTCCGCCGCATCCTGGGCGCTGCCGGGCCCGAATTGCACCGCGCCGCCGATCCGGCTCGCGACCAGTCCTATTTCCTCTACGCAACCACCGACGGGCAGCTTGATTTCTTGCGCTTCCCGCTTGGCGGGATGCCCAAGGCCGAGGTGCGCGAGCTGGCGGAAAGCGCGGGCCTGCGCAATGCAGCCAAGCCCGACAGCCAGGATATCTGCTTCGTTCCCGATGGAGACTACGCCAAGATCGTCAAGAAGATGCGGCCCGAAGGCGCTCGCCCCGGCCCGATCGTTCATGCCGCCACCGGCGAAATGCTGGGCGAGCATAAAGGCGTGATCCACTATACGGTCGGCCAGCGGCGCGGGCTGGAAATCGGCGGGCAGCCCGAACCGCTCTATGTGGTGGGGATCGATGCAGTTCAGGCGCAGGTCCTCGTCGGCCCGAAGCGTATGCTAGCCGTCTGCGAAGCGCATATCGTCGAAACCAATCGCATAGGGCCGCTGCCCGACCTGCCCCTGACAGCCAAGGTTCGCAGTCTCGCCAAGCCAGTCCCCATTATGCTCGACGGGTCGCTCGGCAACGGGAAGGGAGTCACCGTCCGCTTTGCCGATCCCGAATTCGGCGTGGCGCCGGGCCAGGCGGCGGTGATCTATGCCGGCGACAGGGTCGTGGGCGGAGGCTGGATCGATTCGACGACGCGGGTCGCCGCTTAATCGCGCCACTCCTGCAATACACAGCCATAACCTTCGCGGTATACTGCCGTGTCCGAGGCAATGAACGGAATCGACGCGGTCACGCTTTTCGCTTCGGGATCCTCGCTCAGCGAAATCAGTTCCATCCCTTCGAGCTTGTCCTTGGTGCAATCGTCGAGACTGCGTCCAGCGACGAAGCGGCACGAGCATCCTACCCGCGCCGCATAGGCCGACCCGACACCGCCGGTCTTGCGCAAGCCTTCGCCCCAGGCGAACCAGGCAGCGCCGAGCAGTGCGACGACCAACAGGACCAGCCACAGCCAGCGGCGCGATTTGCGGGAGCGTGTTTTGGCCGTTGCCAAGCGGGATTCCTTCGTGCGAGTGACGCCGCATGACCATGCGGCCTGTTCCCCTTATCGCGCTTGCCCTCGCCACCTCAAGCCTTGCGTCCTGCGGCTCCCACGGCCCTGTCGAAGAGCCCCCTTTGAGCGAAGAAGCGCTGGCTGCCGTGACTGCCGACCCCGGCGCTCCGACCAAGGCGCTGGCCCGCGCGGCCGACGAGCTGTTCACGCTCGACGGTCTCGGCGAAACGCGCGCGCTGGTGGTCTATCATGGCGGCAAGCTGGCGGTCGAACGCTATGCGCCGGGATACGACAGGGACACGCGCTTCGTCAGCTGGTCGATGGCCAAGACGGTCACCGCGGTGATGATCGGCATGCTGGTCGCCGACGGGCTGCTACGGCTCGATGCACCGGCCCCAGTCCCCCGCTGGCAGCGCACGGGCGACCCGCGCGCCGAGATCACTTTGCGCCACCTGCTGCAGATGCGCAGCGGGCTGGAGCATACGGAAGCAGGCGATCCGCCTTACGAGAGCGGCGAGGTACGCATGCTCTTCCTCGATGGCCGCGACGACATGGCCGATTATGCCACGGCCCAGCCACTCGAAGCGGAGCCGGGGGAGAAATTCGAGTATTCGTCGAACACCACGGTTATCCTCGCCGATATCGCCGCGCGCGCGCTGACCGACAGCGCGGATCCGGACGTTCGCCGCGAGGCGGTGGCCGACTATCTCGAGGCGCGGCTGTTCGCTCCGCTGGCGATGACGAGCGCAGTTCCTGAATTCGACCGCGCGGGAACGCTGATCGGCGGAAGCCTGATCCACGCCACCGCGCGCGACTGGGCGAAGCTCGGCGAGTTGCTCCGCAACAAGGGTTCCTATCGCGGTGAGCAGCTGGTGCCGCGCCAATGGGTCGAAGAGATGGTCGAACCAAGCCCGCGCAGTCCGCATTACGGCTTGCAGACCTGGCTTAATCGCCCCTTGCCTGACGGCGAGGACCACCCGCTATTCCCCGATCGCGCCTCGCACAGCGCGTTTTCGCTGATCGGCCATATGGGCCAGTATATCTTCGTGTCGCCCTCGCAGAAGCTGACCGTGGTGCGGCTCGGCCACTCGAATGCCGAAGAGCGCAAAGCCATGCTCCAGCAGCTGGCCGACATTGTCGAACTCTACCCACAAATCTAGGGCAGCAAAAAACTGCCTTCGACCACGGTTACGCATGGCCCTGACAGCACCGCCCGTTCTCCCTCGCGACGGCAGGTGGCGTGTCCGCCGCGCTGCGAGGCCTGAAATGCGGTGAAGCTGTCGCGCCCCAGCCGCTCCGTCCAGAAAAAAGTCAGCGCGGCATGGGCCGAGCCGGTAAAGCTGTCTTCGTCCACCCCGCCTCCAGGGACGAAGACGCGGCTCACGACGTCCGTATCGCGTCCCGGGGCGGTGCAAATGAACTGATCGTTCCCCAAGGCCCGCAATCCGCGCAAATCGGGATCGAGCGCACGCACCTGATCCTCGTCCTCGAAGAGATAGACTCCGTAGCGATCGGGACTGAGCCAGATGTCCCGCGGCGTCGTCCCGATCAGCCGGACAGCGTCCGCCCACACGCCCGGCTCCGTCCGAATCAAGGGCAGCGCCAGTTCGTATCCCGCCTCGGCACGCGCAACTTCGAGCACCCCGGCTTTGCGCGTAAGAAACGTGACACGATCGCCGCCATCGCGGGTCAGCAATACATGCCCACTGGCGAGCGTTGCATGGCCGCAAAGCCGAATCTCCTCGGCTGGAGTGAACCAACGCAATTCCCAATCCGAAACGCCGCTCTCGTCGCGAATCAGGAAGGCGGTTTCGGCGAAGTTGTTCTCTTCCGCAATGGCCAGCAGGGTGGCATCGTCGAGCCATTCCTCCAGCGGCATCACCGCCGCCTGGTTCCCCGCGAAAGGACGCCCGGCGAAAGCATCGACATGCCAATAGGGCAGCTTGCGGGTCATGAATCCTTCTCCAGCTTGGCGAACTCGTTTTCCTCGACCAATGGATTACCGGGTTCGTCGATATGTCCTTCCGGGTCGATGTGGATGAGCAGTTCCATGCCGGGAAACTGTCGGCAGAGATCGGCTTCGACGCGTTCGATGATGTCGTGCGCTTCCTCGATCGTCATGATCGGCGGCAGATCGACGTGAAACTGTACGAAATCGCGATTGCCGCTGGTGCGGGTCCGCAGGTCGTGAAGATTCGACAGCTCTGGATGCTTCGCTGCGGCCTCGACAAAGGCGAGGCGCTTCTCTTCAGGCCATTCCCGGTCCATCAGATCGTCGACCGCTTCGCTCGCCCCGCGCCACGCCCCGAATGCAAGCCAGGCGGCGATGGCCAGGCCGAACAGGGGATCGACGACGCCGAGACCGGCATATTGATCCAATGCCAGCGCAGCGATGACCGACAGGTTGAGAAACAGATCCGATTTGTAATGCAGGTGGTCCGTCTGGATCGCCAAGCTGCGCGTCCGGTTCATTACATAGCGCTGCCGGGCGAGCAGCGCGAAGGTCAGCGCTATCGCAATCAGCGAAACCGCGATCCCTTCCTCCGCCGCTGCAGTTTCGCGCTGCCCGGCAAGTTGCATGATCGCGCGGATCGCGATGCCAAAGGCAGATAGGCCGATCAGCATGACCTGGAAGATCGCCGCCAGCGCCTCGGCCTTGCCGTGACCGAAGCGGTGATCTTCGTCGGCTGGCATGGCAGCGATCCACACCCCGGTCAGCGTCGCGAGGCTGGCGACGAGATCGAGCGCCGAATCGGCAAGGCTGCCGAGCATGGCGGTCGAACCGGTGCGCCAGCTCGCCCAGGTCTTCAGTGCGACCAGCACCGCAGCCACCGCGATCGAGGCCAGCGCAGCGGACCGTGCGAGCTTGGTCCGGTCCGGCGTCATGGATAGAGCAGCGTGTTCGTCCATGCGTCCGTTTCGCTTTCACGGGAGAACAGGCGGCGGTCGTGCAGGCGATATTGGCGATCCTGCCAGAATTCTATCCGGCGCGGGCTCAGCCTGAATCCCGTCCAGTGCGGCGGGCGCGGGATATCGCCTTCTGGATAACGGTCTTCCAGCGCCTGGGTCCGGTCGAGATAGACCTGCCGGTCGGGCAACGGACGCGACTGGTCGCTGGCCGCCGAAGCTATCTGCGAACCGCGCGGGCGCGAATGGAAATAGGCGTCGGCCTCTGCCTCGCTCACTTCCTCCAGCGGGCCTTCCACGCGGATCTGACGACGCAGGCTCTTCCAGTGAAACAGCAGCGCAGCACGCATATTGGCCCGAATCTGCTCCCCCTTGCGGCTTTCGGCATTGGTGTAGAAGACGAAGCCGTCGCTCCCGTGCCCCTTCAGCAGTACCATGCGTACCGAGGGAAACCCGTCCGCCGAAGCGGTGGCCAGCGCCATTGCATTCGGGTCGTTCGGCTCGCTCTCGCGGGCCTCGGCGAACCACACTTCGAATAAAGTGAAGGGGTCGCTTTGCGGAATGGCGCTTTCGTCGGTCTGCATCGAACCTTCCTTATACTATGGACACTTGGAGCGATGTTCCGGAGCAAAATGCGCCGCAGCCCGTTCTTGCCCGGAATGCCGAGGACAGAGATGATAATTGTCGCCCATGTCGAGCCCCCTATCGCCAATGCGCGCGGGAGGAAACCGCGCGCGCTTGCATGCGCAAAGCGTAGCAATTAGCTAACACACCATGGCCGACCCCTATTCCACCCTTGGCGTAACGCGCAGCGCTTCCGAAAAGGACATCAAAAGCGCCTATCGCAAGCTCGCCAAGGAACTTCATCCCGACCGCAACAAGGACAATCCGAACGCGGCCGAACGGTTTTCCGACGTCACCAAAGCTTACGACCTTCTCTCGGACAAGGACAAGCGCGCCCGGTTTGATCGGGGCGATATAGACGCGGATGGCAATCCAGCCAGCCCCTTCGGCGGCATGGGCGGTGGCGGCGGTTTTCGCCCTAATGGTGGACAGCAAGGGTTCAGAGCCGAGGATTTCCAGGGCTTCGGCAATGAGGAAGTGGACCTGGGCGATATTTTCGACGGCTTGTTCGGCGGGCGCGGTCCCCGCGGCGGGGGCCCGTTTGGCGGGGCCCAGCAGCGCCGCCGCCCGCCACCCCAGAAGGGTGCGGACATCGCGTACAAGCTCCGCGTAACATTTACCGATGCCGCGACTCTTAAAGATCAGCGCATTACGCTGGCCGATGGCAAGACGATCGACCTCAAACTGCCCGGCGGCGTCGAGGATGGCACGCAGATGCGGCTCAAAGGCAAGGGCGAACAGGGGCCGGGCGGAGCGGGCGATGGACTCGTCACCATCGCGATCGACAGGCACAAGGTCTATCGGCGCGAAGGCGACGATGTGCGCCTCGACCTGCCGATCACGCTCGACGAAGCGGTGAACGGCGGCAAGGTACGAGTGCCCACCGTGGACGGTCCCGTGATGATGACGATTAAGTCCGGCACCAATGGCGGGACCGTTCTGCGGCTGAAGGGCAAGGGTTTCACGCGCAAGGGCGGAAGCCGCGGCGATCAGCTCGTCACGCTCGAAATCCAGCTTCCCGAAGACGTCGAGGACCTTGCCAAGCGGCTCGAGGGATGGAAGGACAACGGGGATCCGCGCAGCAAGCTCGGGATTTAACCCTTGTCGCACCAGCAATTTCCGGAAGGTCAGGAACGCGAGATTCACTCGCTTTCGCCCGAGCAGCGCCGGAAGGACGCGCTCGCTCTTCGCGATCGTATCGAACGGCGCGTCGGACCGGGAACGCGGGCCTGGGACGTCGCCAAGCGAACGCTGGTGGGCACATATAATGACGGCTTCATCCATGCAGGTAACCTCGCCTACCTGTCGATGCTGGCCATATTTCCCTTCTTCATCCTCGGCGCGGCGGTGTTTTCGGCGATCGGGGAGGAAGCCGAACGCGCGGCCATGATCAACGCTGTATTGAGTGCGATGCCGCCTGTGGTCGGCAACGTCATCGAGCCCGTGGCGCGCGACGCGATCGAAGCACGCAATGGATGGCTGCTGTGGATCGGCGGGCTGGTGGGACTGTGGACAGTCGGCAGCCTGATCGAAACGATCCGCGATATCCTGCGCCGCGCCTACGGCACGCACGCGACGCATGCCTTCTGGAAGTACCGGTTGCTTTCTTCCGGCGTGATCCTGGCGGCAGTTCTGCTGCTGATGCTCAGCCTGATCGCGCAGTTCCTGATCGGCACGGCGCAGGAGGTTATCGAGGTCTATTTCCCGCAGCTGGTCGACCGGGTTGCCGATCTGAGGTTGTCGCGCATCGTCCCGGCGATCGGCCTGTTCGGATCGCTCTATCTGATCTTCTATTCGCTCACGCCTTCGGAGTACCGGAGCAAGCGCTACCCCAAATGGCCGGGCGTACTGCTGACCACTGTGTGGTGGATCGCGGTGACCACGGCAATGCCTGCGCTGCTACGCAATTTCTTCTCCTACGACCTCACCTATGGCGGGTTGGCGGGCGTGATGATCGCGCTGTTCTTTTTCTGGCTTGTCGGGCTCGGCGTGGTTATCGGCGCGGAACTGAACGCTGCATTGGCCGAAACACCCGAGGAAGAGATGAACCTCATCGGGCAGGCAGACGACCGGCGCCGGGCTGCGCTGGCCAGGGAATTGAAAGAGAAGGAGCGCGCTTCATGAGCGGGTTGATGGCAGGAAAGCGCGGGCTGATCATGGGGCTCGCCAATGACAAGTCGCTGGCCTGGGGCATTGCCAGGCAACTGCATGAACAGGGGGCGGAGCTCGCCTTTTCCTATCAGGGCGAAGCGTTGAAGAAGCGGGTCGGCCCGCTTGCGGACCAGCTCGGCAGCGATTTCCTGATCGAATGCGACGTGTCGGACATGGCGGCGCTCGATGCCGCTTTCGACACGCTGAAGGCGCGGTGGAAGACGATCGATTTCGTCGTTCACGCCATCGGGTTTTCGGATAAGAACGAGCTGCGCGGGAAATATGTCGACACCAGCCTCGACAATTTTCTCATGACGATGAACATCTCGGCGTACAGCCTGGTGGCGGTGGCGCAGCGCGCCTCGGCGATGATGCCGGACGGGGGCGCCATTCTTACCCTGACCTATTACGGCGCCGAGAAGGTCATTCCGCACTACAATGTGATGGGCGTGGCCAAGGCGGCGCTCGAGACTTCGGTAAAGTACCTCGCCAACGATCTCGGTCCGCAGAACATCCGCGTCAACGCGATCAGCGCAGGGCCGATCAAGACGCTCGCGGCCAGCGGGATCGGCGATTTTCGCTATATCCTCAAGTGGAACGAGCTAAACTCGCCGCTGCGCCGGAACGTCACGATCGAGGATGTCGGCGGATCGGGTCTCTACTTCCTGTCGGACCTGTCGTCGGGTGTTACCGGCGAAACGCATCACGTCGATGCGGGCTACCATGTCGTCGGCATGAAGCAGGAGGATGCCCCCGATATCGGACTTGTCTGACTGTTTCGTTCGCCCTATGTTCCGACGAAAGCAAGGGAGAGAGTGCGATGATGAGCGGTGGATGCCAATGTAGTGCCGTAAGGTACGCAGTATCGGGCGAAGCGGCGCATCACGCGCTGTGTCATTGCCGGGATTGTCGGGCCTCCTCGGGCGCGCCGGCAACGGCCTGGATGGCCTTTCAGGCAGACGATTTTCGCGTGACCAGGGGAAAGGCGATGGCCTATAATTCCTCGGGCGCGTCCTGGCGTCATTTTTGCGGCCAGTGCGGCACCGGTCTGTATTTCATCAACGAAGAGATGCTGCCCGGCATAGTCGATATCCAGTCGGCGACGCTCGACGACGCTCAGGCCTACCCGCCAGGCGCGCAAATCCAGACCGCCGAGCGGCTGGCTTATATGGCGGATTTGGCAGCGATGCCCGAGTTCGAGCGTTATCCCGGGCCTTAGAGATCCGCGTCAGGCCAAGTCGGGCCAGATGCCACGAGTATCGTAGATCGCCTTGCCTTGCCGCTCTTCAGGCGGAATTACCTTGAATACATCGTGGTCGACCAGAGTGACAAGCACGCCGCATTCCTCGAGCGCAGTATCGATATCGATCAGTTCGGCACCCGTACCCTCGAATTCGCGTGGCAGCTCGGCTGCATAGGGTTCTACCACGCGAACCCGTTCGCCGAATTCCCGCGCCAGAGAGGCGGCGACATAACGCGCCGGGGATTCGCGGAAATCGTCTATGTTGGCCTTGAAGGCGAGGCCGAGGCAGGCAACCTTTTCGCCCGGATTGGCCTCCGCCAGTGCTTTGGCGCGGGCGAGAACGTGGTGCATCTTGCCATCGTTTGTCTCGCGCGCCTGGCGGATAATCTTCGCCTCCTCCGGCGCGCCATGGACGATGAACCACGGGTCGACCGCGATACAATGCCCGCCCACGCCGGGGCCAGGAGTAAGAATGTTGACGCGCGGATGACGATTCGCGAGGCGGATGACCTCCCATACGTCGAGGCCCTGCCGGTCGGCGATCATCGAAAGTTCGTTGGCAAAGGCAATATTCACATCGCGGAAGGCGTTTTCGACCAGCTTTGTCATCTCCGCCGAGCGTGCGTCTGTGGTCACGCATTCACCCTTCACGAAGCGCTTATAGAAGGCGAGCGCCTTTCTGGCGCAGCGCGGCGTGATGCCGCCGATCGAGCGATCGTTGTGCGTCAGCTCCTCGAGAATTCTTCCCGGCAAGACGCGTTCGGGGCAATAGGCAATCGACACATCGGGCTGGCCTTCGCACAGACCCGGCATGGCGAGATCCGGACGTTTTGCAGCAATCGCATCGCGCATCGCCTCTGTCGTGCCGACGGGTGAGGTGGATTCGAGAATCACCGCGTCGCCCTTCTTCAGGACAGCGGCGACCTTTTCCGCCGCAGCCATGACATGGGACGTGTCGGGCGTGTGATTGCCATCCTTGGCGAAAGGCGTCGGCACTGCGATCACGAAAACGTCGGCGGGTGCGACTTCGGTCGATGCCCTGAGCAAGCCGCGCTGGACCACGGCCTGTACCAGCCCGTCGAGGTCGACTTCCTCGATATGGATCTCGCCGCGATTTATAGTGTCGACCACATTCTGCGACACGTCGACACCCGACACGGGACATCCCGCCCGGGCGATGATCGCGGCGGTAGGAAGGCCGATATAGCCGAGGCCGATGACGCAGACGTCGGGCTTGTTGTCACCACGCATGAAATTTCTGTCCCTGCACCTTTGCGAGGCGGGTCTAACGCCTGTCGGTAAATTTAACAGTAGCAACGATTAGGCACTTGCGAGCAAGTCCGCGATACGCGTTGCGGAACGTCCGTCGCCAAACGGATTGTGCGCGCGGGCCATGGCCGCATAGGCCGCCTCGTCGTCGAGCAGACGGTTGGTTTCGTGCACGATCGCATCCGCATCGGTACCAACGAGCATCGCTGTGCCCGCTTCGACTCCTTCGGGACGTTCGGTCGTCTCGCGCATGACGAGCACCGGCTTGCCCAGCGCCGGAGCCTCTTCCTGAACGCCGCCGCTATCCGTGAGCATGAGGTAGCTGATGTCGAGCAGGCGCGCGAAATGCGGATAATCGAGCGGTTCGATCAGCGCGACATTGTCGAGCCCGGCCAGTTGCTCGTTCATTACAGCACGCACATTGGGATTGAGATGAACCGGAAAAATAACCGCAATGTCGTTACGAGATGCGATACACTTAACCGCGTTGGCAATGTTCTGCATGCCGTCACCGAAATTTTCTCTCCGGTGACTGGTCATGCCGATTATGCGTTTGTTCGCGAACCTGGCCTCCAGATCGGCAAGGCCGGAAGCCAACTCGGGAACGCACTCGACACGCTTCGCCACCCAGTGCAATGCGTCGATTACCGTATTGCCGGTAACATGAACCGTCGCCGGATCGACATTCTCGCGCAGCAAGGCATTGCGTGCAGTATCGGTCGGCGCGCAATGCAGCGCAGCGAAGCTGCCAACGATCCGGCGATTGACCTCCTCGGGCCAGGGATGATGGATATCGCCGCTACGCAGCCCTGCCTCGACATGGCAGACCGGAATCTTGCGGTAATAGGCAGCGATCGCTCCGGCCATCACAGTGGTCGTATCGCCTTGTACCACGACCCAGTCGGGCCGCTCGTCGTCGAGCACCTTGCCGATTTCGACCAGTGCTCGCGCCGTGAGCGAATCGAGCGTCTGCCCGGGTGTCATCAGGTCGAGGTCATGATCTGGTACAACCTCAGCGATATCAAGCACCTGGTCGAGCATCTCACGATGCTGGGCGGAAATGCATACGCGGCTTTCGAAGCGCGTATCGTCAGCCAGGGCGTGGATGAGCGGGAACAGCTTGATTGCCTCGGGACGTGTCCCGAAAACGGTGAGAATCTTTCGGCGCACGGTCATGGGCGCCTGCCTAACGGCAAAAGGTTAAGCGGGCATAGACTCTACAGCGCGTCTTCGTCGCTTTCAGGCTGCGGCAATGCGGCTTCTTCGGGCGTGTCCGCACCGCGCTCGCGTTCGAGCCGTTCCATATATTCGCGCTCGATCATCTCCACGCGCTTCTGCTCGGCGGCGGCGTCTTCGTCGATGGTCGCCAGACGTTTGGCCCGCTCGGCAGCGATGATCTCGGCGAAGCGCACGCCGGCATTGTTGGCCTTGTCGGCGTAGGCGGCCTTGATCATTTCCTGCGTACAACCGGTAAAGCCGCCCGCTCCGGTCGGAGAGCAAGACATAGCGCCGAAGGCGCCCGCCATCTCGAAGCTCTCAACCCGTTCCGCCCAGGACCTGTTCTCGGGGCTCTCGGAGAAGCGAAGGTTTTCGGGTATCCGATAACGCTCCCGCTCGGCCTTGCGCGCGCAGACGACGATCTGATCTTCGGTGCTTTGCGGACACTCGTCGTCCCCATAGACGATGACCATGTTGTAGTTTTCATCGCCCGGCTCCTGTGTCTGCACCGGCTCTTGGGCAATTGCAGGGACGGCGAGTGCCAGACTGGCAATGGCAATCAGCGGTTTCGACATGGTCGTCCTCTTGGCGAAATACGGGCTGACACAATTGGCGCCACGTGGGGTGAACTCTCTATGAAGCGAATGCCGGGCCCCTCCGGTTCCCATCACACCCGCTCCGAAATGCGGATTGCCGCGCGGCAGCCGAGTCGGATCAGGCCGGACAGCACCGGATAGGCGGGCGCACGCTCGGCGCCTGCGGCCAGTGCCGCATCGCGATGCTCGCGCTCATCTTCGCGGAACTCCTCGATCATGCCGGCGAGTTCGGGATCCTCTCCGCTTTCATGCAGGCGGTCGAGTTGCTTCGAATAGTGATCGTCGATCTCGATCTCGATCGCAGCGGTGCAGGCCATCGCCGCCTCCGGCCCGATCAGCGCTGTCACGGCCCCCAAAGCGAAACCCGCGCGATCCCAGAAGGGCTGGAGCGCCGTAGGCCGGACCCCGCGTTCCGCCATCAGAGCGTCGAACTTTGCCCTATGGCCGGCTTCCTGTTCCGCCATTCCCGCGATCTCGGCCGAGTGGGGCCCACGATCGCCCATCACGGCCAACTGACCCGCATAAATACGCGTCGCGCCGAATTCGCCTGCCTGATCGACGCGAATCATACGCTCGATATGGTCTGGAACAGCGGTCATACGCTACGATCCTTGCCGAGCAGCACCAGGATTGCCAGACCCGCGGCCGTCGAGATCAGGAAATTATAGCCAGCGAGACTGATGCCGAACAAGGTCCACGCCGGCTCGTCGCATCGCACCAGCGGGGTGTTCATGATATCGTCGAGCGCATTGCCGCTACCACCGCCAGTTACCACGGCACAGGATGTAACGCCCTGCCACCAGCCATACTCGACGCCGGCATGAAACAGGCCGATACCCCCTGAGATCAGGATCGCGATAGCCGCGAAGCCGGTCCATAGCTGCCGCGGCGCGATGGTATAGGCAAGCAGCGCCAAGCCGATCGCCGCGAAATGCGGCCAGCGTTGCCACCAGCACATCTCGCACGGATAAAGGCCGAAACCGTACTGGGAAACATAGGCACCGCCCAGCAACAGAGCAGGTGTGGCGAGCGCCAGGACGCGGGCGAGGCGGGCGTGCTGCGAAAGGCTCATGGAGCGGCGGTGTAGCCTATTTCGCGCGGGCGGCAATGCTCTTGGGGCTTGTGCGGCGCAACGTCTCCAGCGCGTAATGCAACTGGAAATCCTCGATACCCTTTTCCTTCAGCTCTTCCGCGGTCTGCTGAAAGCGCGGATCCTCGCGCGTATCCTTTTCTACCGCATCGTCGGCAAGGCCGATTTCGTTGATCAGGTGACCGCGCAGGTCGGATTCGCGCATCTGGAAACGGGCGCGCTTGGCCAAATCGGGGTCCGACAGCTGCGGCACGGCAATATCTGGCTTGATCCCGCCTTCCTGCACCGAGTGGCCCGATGGCGTGTAATACCGGGCGGTGGTCAGTTTGAGCGCGGCGTCGTTGCCCAATGGCAGCAGCGACTGGACGCTGCCCTTGCCGAAACTGCGTTCGCCCATGACGACCGCGCGGCGATGATCCTGCAATGCGCCGGCCACGATTTCGGACGCCGAGGCCGAACCGGCATCGATCAGCACGACGATCGGCAATCCTTCGGCGATGTCGCCGCGGAAGACGGTTTCCGCGTCATAGGAGATATTCTCGCCCCGCGCACGCCCACGTTGCGCGACGATGCGCCCGTCGGTCAGGAACAGGTCGGAAAGCGCCACGGCTTCGTCGAGCGAACCGCCGGGATTGGAGCGCAGGTCGAGTACCAAACCGTTCAGACGGCCGGTCGCCTTCTTCTTCATATCCTCCCAAGCGCCGAAGACATCGCTGCCGACATCGCGCGAGAATTCATTGACCATTATGTGGCCGACATTGCCGTCCTGCAGTTCCCAGGTAACCGGTTCGAGTTCGATCACGCCGCGGGTAACGGATACGTCGAACGGCTCATCGCGACCGGGGCGGAAGATCGTCAGCTGGATCGAGGATCCTTCCGGGCCGCGCATCTGGGCGACCGCTTCGTCCAACGTCTGCCCGACAATGAACTTTCCATCGAGATGCGTGATGAAATCGCCCGCCTTGAGGCCGGCCTTGTCGGCCGGACTGCCGCGGAACGGCGAAATGACCTTCACTGCCCCGTCTTCCTCGACGACCGATAGGCCGAGGCCCGAGTAATTGCCGTCGATCATCGTTTCGAGACGCTGGAGATCCCCGCCATCGAGATAGCCCGAATGCGGATCGAGCGCGGTGAGCATACCGTCGATCATCCCGCGGATTAGCACATCGTCTTCTACCGGCTCGACATAGCTGGCCTTGATCCGCTGGTAGACTGCCAAAACCTTGGCGAATTCCGGACCGGCGCGGCCATCGACCTGCGCAAGGCTGGCAGTGGTCGCGGGAATAAGCGCGACGGCGGTCACGAGGGCGGCCGAGCGGGCAAGGGCAGCGAATTTCATCGGCGAAACAACTCCTTTACGCGCGTCCAACCTATCGCTTGTTCGCGCTGAATGCCAGATGAGCATTGATTGGGCGGCTGAAGGAAGCGGTTTTCGACCGGCGTCCTATGCCAAGTGGTCGAGCGGGTTCACCGGTTCGCCCCCCTTTCTGAGTTCGAGCGTGACTTCGCCACGCTGCGCCGGGGCAAGGCCCAGGGGCGAGCCAGCCGCGATATCCTGACCGACCGCAACATCGAGCGTGCCGAGCCCTGTAACCAGGCTGGTCCAGCCGTTGGCATGTTCAAGGATCACGATCCGCCCGAAGCCGCGATAGGATCCCGCGAAAGCCACGCGGCCGGGGCCTGGCGCAACGACCAATGCGCGCGGACGGGCAGCGAGGGCAATCCCCGCCTGGCGTTGGCCGCTGGTGCCCGCTTCACCAAAGCCGGCGACGATCTCCCCCGCCACGGGAAGCTGGTATTGCGCCGGGGGATTGGTAGCGCTTGCCCGCGGAGGCGCGTCCGCCGACGCCATCGCTCTTGCCGGATCGGCCGGACGAGGCAGGGGCCCGGGCAAAGCGGCAAGCTGTTGGCGGAGCGATCCCGCCGCTTCCAGCCGACCCACAAGCTGGTCGAGATCGATCGCCTGTTCGGCCAGCACCAGCGCCCGCTGCGCCTCGCGATCGGCGCCGCCTGTCGCCTGGCGCGCCTTCATCCTTTCCTGTTCTGCCAGCGCGACGAGCTGCGTACGTCGCTGGCGCAGGGCCGTCTCGCTATCGCGCCGGTCGGCAACAGCCTGGCGCGCTTCCGCCTCGAGCGATTTCGCCTGGTCGAGATCCCCACGCAGCGCTGCTGTGCGCGTACGGATCACCGGAATGGTGCTGTCGAGTACCGCGCGCGTGTAGACGAGATCGCGCAACGACCCGGGCTGGAGCGCCGACAGGGCCAGCGGGCGACGCGACATCGATTGGAGCGCCCCGGTCAGCCGGACAAGCGGCGCACGGCGCGCGGACAGCTTGCGATCGAGCGATCGTCGCGCGCGATTGGCCAATGCAAGGCGGGCCTCGGAAGCCGCGATCGCCGCCTCCGCCTGCTGGACTCTCGCCGCAAGTGCTGCCGCATCGGTTATCGCCCTGTCCGAAGCTTCGCGCGAATTGGCCGCTTGCCGTTCGAGTTGTTCCGCCCGGGCGCGGGCATTGCGTTGTTGCTGACGTGCGGCATCGAGCGCAGCGCGCGCATCGTCGACGGTGTCGAATTGCGACGGGGCCTGCGCGATTGCCGGCAAGCCCAGCAATCCCGTGACCAGAGCCATTCCGGCAATAAGGGAGATGCTGCGTCTCATCGCGCGAATTCTGCCCGATCAGCCGCTGCGATGATAGGGGTGCCCGGCGATTATCGTCGTCGCTCGATAAAGCTGCTCCGCCAGCATGGCCCGGGCCAGCAGGTGCGGCCAGGTCGCCTTGCCGAAAGCCAACAGCAAGTCCGCCTCGAGCCGCTCTTTTTCCGAATGCCCGTCCGCCGCACCCAGCACGAAACGGCACTCACGCATTCCGTCGTCGCGCCAGCGCGCCAGAATTTCCGCCAGGCTTTCGGAAGAGAGGTCCCGGCCGCGCTCGTCGAGCAGCACGGTCTTCAGCGGTGTCTGCGGGTCGGGAACACGCCCTCCGGTTTCCGGCAATTCGGTGAACTTCACCGGCCATGCCAGCCGCTTCTCATATCGCGCGACGAGCTCCGCCTCCGGCGATCGCGCAATCTTTCCCCTGGCAATGATGTGAAGGAGCATGAACTCGCTCTATGGCGATGTTCCATGCGCGTCCAGCACGCGGCAAGGGCAGCGGTCTACCCGCAGCGATGCAGCCGCCAGGTCGCATGAGCGAGGATATCGCACCCGCGAAGGCGAGTGCGGAAATATGCTACGCGGTGCCGGCCACGGGCGGCGCGTCGCCGAAGGCCCACATGCGCTCGAGATTGTAGAAGCTACGGACCTCGGGGCGGAACAGGTGGACGACAACGTCGCCTGCATCGAGCAGAACCCAGTCGGCAGCCGGCAGCCCTTCGAGCTTCACCGGGCCGAAGCCTGCCTGCTTGACCTTTTCGGCGAGTTTTTGTGCCATCGCGGCAACCTGACGGGTCGAGCGGCCCGAAGCGATCACCATGTGATCGGCAATCGAACTCTTGCCCTCGAGATCGATGGTCACGATCTCCTGCGCCTGGTCGTCGTCGAGCTGCTGCAGCACCAGCTTGAGCAGCGGATCGGTCTTCGCGTCAGCCAAGGCAATAACCTGTGCCGTAGCGGTCCCGGCAGTCGCCGGGCTGATATGCGCCTGTGTCATAGGCGGATGCGGTACTCCTGGATTGAGAGGCAAAGACCATGGCAGGGACAACGCGCATCATGGCGCGGTGGTTTCCTCCCCCGACGAAATCAAGCGATGTGTCAGTTGGTCCCTCGGAGGCGGTCCGGCATAGCGTAAGGCCCAGTCGGGATCGGCGCGGCGGATGGCCGTGGCCGATCGGTCATCGGGATCGAAACGCAATGTCACCAGTGCCGGTGCGCTCCATTCGCCCCTGTTCGCGAAACTGGACAGCGGCACGGAAAAGCACCTCAGCCAGGCCATCGCGGGGCTCGCGACAGCATCCGCATCATAGCCGGGCCTTGCGATGACCGCAATCGGCATCCTGCGCGCGATCCCCCGCCAGGCCCGCCAGCGGTGGAACTGGGCAAGATTATCCGACCCCATCAGCCAAACAAATTCGCGTTTGGGAAAACGACGCATCAGTGCGCCGAGCGTATCGACCGTGTAACGTGTCCCCAGGTTCCGTTCGATCGCTGTGACCCTGATCGGTGCGCGTTTCGCCTGCTCTATCGCCGATCGCACACGCGCGGCCAGCGGTGCCATGCCGGCTTCCGGCTTGAGCGGATTGCCCGGCGAAACCAGCCACCACACTTCATCGAGCTTGAGCGCCCGCGAAGCAAACAGCGAAATCGAGCGATGGCCGCCATGCGCGGGGTTGAAACTTCCGCCGAGCAGACCGATTCGGCGATTCACGCCGGTCAAACCGACGCTCCAGCCAATTTGTCGTATTTATACAATGCCTTGCTTCCGAAGAGGGGGCCGAATCGCAAGCTATTGGTAAACAACGACTTAACCTTTGGTTCCCGCTTCTGTTCGATAATTTTCCGGCGCTGAAACGACTCGTCCCATCGAACCTTCGACTCGTGGATTCTACGGGAACCGCGATTCGATTTCATCGGCAACCTTTGTTAGCTCTACGTGGAGGGACGTATAAGACCATAAGGGACGGGTCGTTTTGAGCAACAAGATTGCCGCAAAAGGCTGGGGGAGCCGTATGCGGAGCTGGTTTCCGGATCGTGAGTTTTTCATGCGGTCGGAAGGTCAGGTTCGCTTCATAACCATTTCATCGAAAGTGCAGATGACCGCTGCGGCGATCGCGCTTGCGGCGCTGATCGTCTGGGCATTGTCGATGGCGATCGCCGGCTGGACGCAATATCGCGCCACGGCGGACCGTCTCTCCTTGCTCGACCGCGAGGCCAAAGTCACCACCGCGACGGAGCGCGTCAATGCCTATCGCCACGATATCGATGCCGTGGCGACCGACCTGGCGAAGCGGCAGGAGTTCATCGAGGATATGGTCGCCTCGCTCCCCGATGACGTGAAGACCGTGGAAAATGTCAGCGATTCCACCGGCGAAGCGGCCGCGACGGTCGACAAGGTCAGCCTGTCCATTCCCGAAGCCAGCGCGCTTGCCAGAATCGAAGCGCGCCAGCTGGCCTTCGTCGAGAACCTTACACGCTACGCGGACTGGCGGTCGCAGCGCGCCGCGTCGGCGCTGAAAAGGCTGGGCCTCAACCCGGACAACATGATCCGCAACGCCGACCGCAGCGCGATGGGTGGCCCGCTGGAGAAGCTCGCCACAGATAGCAGCGGTGGTGTAGATCCGCGCTTCGAGCGTCTTGGCCTTTCGATCGCCCGCATGGACGCGCTCGAACGCGGCCTTGCCGGCGTGCCGCAGGTCGCCCCGGCCAATGTCCAGATGGTCACGTCGAGCTATGGGTATCGCCGCGATCCGTTCACTGGAGTTGCCGCCATGCACAAGGGCCTCGATTTTCGCGGTCCCATCGGCGCTCCCATCTATGCTGCCGCCAAAGGCCACGTCAGCTTCGTCGGGCGCAAGTCGGGCTATGGTAATGTCGTCGAGATCAGTCATGGTAACGGCCTCATGACCCGCTATGCCCACATGTCGAAGTTCGCGACAAAAGTCGGGCAGACGGTCGATGCCGGACAGACCATCGGCGCAATCGGCTCCACCGGTCGCTCGACCGGTCCGCACCTCCATTTCGAGGTTCGCATCAATAACCGTGCGGTCAACCCGCGCACTTTCCTGGAGACAGCTCCCCATGTTCTCGAAGAAATCCGACGAGCTCCCCAGCTCGCCTCAACCAAGTAATCCGGGACGAGACCGCATGGCCAGCAAGAGCAACTCCACCTTTTCGGTCTTGGGCTCGGATCTCTCGATCACAGGCGACATCAAGGCCTCGGCCGATTTGCATATCGACGGGTCGGTCGAGGGAGACATCGCCTGTTCGTCGGTTGTCCAGGGCGAGACCAGCATCGTAAAGGGCGCGATCAAGGCCGAGACCGCTCGCCTCGCCGGGACGGTCGACGGGTCGATCACTGCGCGTGAGCTGGTGATCCTCAAGTCGGCCAAGATCATGGGCGACGTGTTCTACGACGCGCTTACCATCGAACAGGGCGCGCAGGTCGAAGGGCGTTTCGCCCACCGCGATACCAAGGCCAAAACGCCCGACACCGCGCACGCGCAAGCCAAGCCCGAGCTGGCCGTGGCCGGCTGAGCAATCGAGTTCGGAGAGGACGGGGGCCGTCTGCGCAACGACGCAGGCGGCCTTCTTTGTTTTCCGCCTGCCCGAATTATGCGCGTCTGCTCGAGCGAGCGGATCGCCCTTCAGTCGAGAACCTCGGCCCGCAGCGCCTTGCGATCGAGCTTGCCGATCATGGTCTTGGGAAGTTCTTCGCGGATCACGACTTCCGCGGCGCGTTCGTGCTTGCCGACCCTTGCATTGAGCCATTCCTTGAGCTGGCTTCCCGTAGCATCGGCGCCGCTTTCCAGGGTGACATAGGCAACGGGCACTTCGCCGCGATACCCGTCGGGGCGCCCGATGACGAGCGCCTCCTTTACCGCATCGTGTTCGAGCAGAACGTCCTCGACCTGGCTGGGAAACACCTTGAATCCGCCGACTGCGATCATGTCCTTGATCCGATCGACGATTTCCAGAAAGCCGTCTTCATCCAGCGTCGCCACGTCGCCCGTGCGCAGCCAGGTCTTTCCTAGATGCTCGACGAAGACATCCTTCGCCGCCTCGGGCCGGTTCCAATATCCCTGCATGATCTGCGGGCCGTGGATCGCCAGTTCGCCCGGCTCGCCATCGGGTGCGATGACCGAAGGGTCTTCCTTGTCGAGCAGAAGCACCTCGGTACCCATGACGACCTGCCCGATAGTGCCTGGTTTGCGCATGCCCTCGTAGGGGTTGGTCGACACCACGCCGGAACTTTCGGTCAGCCCGTAGCCTTCGACCAGCCGCACACCGGTCGCAGCCTCGAACTTTTCGCGCAAAGGGCCGGGTAGCGGCGCCCCGCCGGAAATGCAGACCTTGAGCGAAGAGAGATCGATCTTGGCGAGATCCGGATGGTCGAGCAGCGCCTGATACATCGTGGGCACACCGGGAAAACCGGTCGCGCCCAGTTTCTCGATCGTCTTGAGAACCTGCTTCGTTTCGAAACGCGGGACCATGGCAATCGATGCCCCTGTGACGACGGCGTGATTGAGCAGCGCGGTGTTGGCAAAGACATGAAAGAACGGCAACGCGCCCATGAAGACTTCGCCCGGCGGATCTCCGAACGGATTGAGACCGGCGGTCTGCTGCGCATTGATCGACAGGTTCGCGTGGGTGAGCATCGCACCTTTGGGCGTGCCGGTCGTACCCCCGGTATATTGGAGCAGCGCCAGCGAATGCGGATCGACGACGGGCAGGCCGCCTCGGTTGCGACCGCCTTCTTCCAGCAGGTCGCCCCACCGCACGACGCCCTCGCCATACTCGACCTTCGCAACTTTCGCGCGACCAAAAAGCCGCAGCGCAATGCCCTTGAGCGTTGGCAGCATCTGCGCAAGCGAACTGACCACCAGCGTTTCCAGAGCCGAGCTACACAGCACTTTTTCAGCCGTCGTGTAGAGTTCGGGCACATCGACCGTCACCAGCAGCCGTGTGCCCGAGTCCGCCACTTGCTGCGCCAGTTCCTCCACCGTGTAGAGCGGCGAGAAATTGACCACCACGGCTCCCGCCATCATCGCTCCGTAGTAGGCCACGACATAACTTGGCACGTTGGGCAGGAAGAGCCCCATGCGGTCGCCTTCCGCAATGCCCCGTGCTTTAAGCGCATGCGCAAAGGCCTGCGCGTCGCGGAAGAGTTCGGCGTAGGAGTAAGTCCGCCCAAGAAAATGCAGCAGTGGCGCATCGGGCGTACCGCGCATGGTACGCGCAAACATCTCGGGCAGCGCGATCGGCTCGAACGTCGTGCCCCACGGCACCGGGTGGTGGTTCGGAAGCTTGCTTACATCCATGTCAGTTGACTTGGACCATCTCGCCCCAAACGCAAGTAAAAAGGCGGGCCGAGCCAACGCTCGACCCGCCTTTGCGTCAGACATTCCGTACGAAAGGTCAGGCTTCGTCCGTGGCCTCGACCTCGCCCGCATCTTCGGCGGCGCGCTTGGCTTCGAGCCATGCAGCGGCCTCGGCTTCCTGCGCCGCCTCGGCCGCAGCCTTTTCATTGGCGTCGCGTTCGGCACGCAGTTCTTCGATCAGCTTTTCGCGGTCGCTGGTCCCGCTGGCCGCTTCGACCGGAGCGATGTCTTCATCGACCGGCAGGTTCTTGGCTGCCTTGGCGACCACGGCATCGAGTTCGCGCTGTGAACACAAGCCGAGCGTGACAGGATCCTTGGGCTGGATGTTCTGGATATTCCAGTGGCTGCGTTCCCGGATCGCAGTGATCGTGTTGCGCGTCGTGCCGATGAGCTTGCCGATCTGCGCATCCGAAATTTCCGGGTGATTGCGCAGAATCCAGGCGATGCCATCGGGCTTGTCCTGACGCTTCGAAACCGGTGTGTAGCGAGGGCCCTTCGTACGGCTGACCGCGACCGGCGCACGCTGCATCTTGAGCTTGTATTCGCTATCGGCCTGACCGCGCTCGATCTCTCCTTGCGTCAGTTCGCCCGAATGAACCGGATCGCGACCGGTGTATTTGCTGCCCGCCAGATCGTCGGCCATCGCCTGCACTTCGAGGATATGCAGACCGCAGAATTCGGCGATCTGTTCGAAGGAAAGACCCGTATTGTCGACCAGCCATGTGGCGGTAGCATGCGGCATCAGCGGTTTGGGTTGGTCGGCCATGAATATGCCTTTTCTCGTCCTGCGAAAATAGAAGGGCCGCCCCTTGCGGAGCGGCCGTACCTTTGATGATGTAGGCGAAGGCGCCGGATTCGGCAAGCGTTTCGCTAGGCCGCGGGCAGTTCTTCCGACTCGAAGGCCGCCAATCCGCGCAGGAACTGGCCAGTGGCCGCGGTCCAGCTATAGCTCGCACCATAGGCGGCGCAGGCGCGGCGGTCGCAGAACAGCGCTGCGGCGATGGCGCGGTCCAGATCTTCGCAAAGGGCGCCGACCTCGTCCGTGACGATGTCGCTTGGCCCCGGCACCGGATAGGCGGCAACCGGTGTGCCGCAGGCCAGCGCTTCGATCATGACGAGACCGAACGTGTCGGTCTTGCTGGGGAAGACGAACACGTCGGCACCGGCATAGCATCCCGCCAGATCTCGCCCCCCGCGCCGTCCGAGAAAATGGGCATCGGGATATTTCGTCTTGAGCGAAGCGAGCGATGGCCCATCGCCGACCACGACCTTGCTGCCGGGATATTCGCCCTCGAGGAAGGCCTCTATATTCTTCTCCACTGCCACGCGCCCGACATAAAGCTGGATCGGCTTCGGCAGGCCGGCAAATTCCGGCGGCGGGGGCGCATCGGGTGTGAAGCAGGACAGGTCGACGCCGCGGCTCCAGCGGTGGAGGCGGGTCAGGCCGTGCGCGCGCAACTCCTCGCAGATGCTGTCGGTCGCCACCAGCACGCGTTTCGCAGGGCTGTGAAACCATCGGATATATCGCCAGAACCATTCGGCCGGCAGATGAGTTCGCTTGGCGAGATAGTCGGGGAACTGCGTGTGGTAAGCCGTTGTGAAACGGATCGCATGTTTCGCGCAATAGCGGCGTGCCGTCATGCCGAGGGGGCCTTCGGTGGCGATGTGGATCGCCTCGGGCGAAAACTCCCGCAGACGGGCGGCAACGGCGCCCGGTTTCGTGAGCGCGAGGCGGATTTCGGGATATGTCGGACATGGAATGCTGGCGAACTGGTCGGGCGAAACCACCAGCACCTCGTGCCCCTGTTCCCGCAGCTGTTCACAGGTCGTGGTCAGCGTGCGGACCACACCGTTCATCTGCGGAAGCCACGCGTCTGTGACGATGGCGATGCGGTGTGGAATTTCTATCGGCCCGCCGTGATCGGGAATTGCGGGCGCCGGAGTCACGCAGCCTCCGGCACCGTTACCGTGGCGTCATTGCGTCGGCCGTCGCGCCGCGCGACTTCGTCCGGCCAGTGGAGAATTTCCATGGTTCCGTCGAAATGCTCGACCAGCGCGTTGCAACCTTCGACCCAGTCGCCGTCGTTCCAGTATTCGACACCGTCGAAGTCGCGGAATTCGGCGGTGTGGATATGGCCGCATACGACCCCGTCGACTCCGCGCTCGGCAGCGGCGCGGGCCACCACTTCCTCGTATTTGGAGATGAACTCGACCGCGTTCTTGACCTTATGCTTGGCCGCCTTGGAGATCGACCAATAGGGCAGGCCGAGGCGTTTGCGCACGCCGGCCACCCAGTTGTTGAGCTTCATCATGACATGGTAGGCCGCATCGCCCACGAAGGCGAGCCAGCGATGTGCCAGCATGATGGTGTCGAATTCGTCCCCGTGCAGCACCATCAGGCGCCGCCCGTCGGCCGTATCGTGGAATGCGGCGCGCATGATCTCCACCCCGCCAAAATTCATGCCGGCGAAGGGGCGGATCATTTCATCATGATTGCCAGGGATATACACGATCCGGGTGCCGCGCTTGGCGCGCTTCAGGATCCGCCAGACGATGTCGTTATGTTCGGGCGGCCAGTAGAACTTCTTCTTCAGCCGCCATCCGTCGATGATGTCGCCGACCAGATACATGGTATCGCTGTCGGTGTGGTCGAGGAAGTCGATGAGCAGCTCGTGATTGCACCCCTTGGTGCCGAGATGCACGTCGCTGATCCAGATCGTGCGGAATTTGCGCCGCTCGCCCAAAGTGCGTTCGGGCACACTGGGCTTGATAGATGGAAAATTGGCCACCTTGTGGGCGGCATCGAAGTGTTTGGGCAAATCGTTCATGGGCTTGACCCCCGATCACTGTCGGGAATGCCATGGCGCAAGATTGTTACATGCGATTCACAGCGCCGTTACGAAACGGCGACATTGCGACGATTGCGGGTCAGTCTCCGGCGACCTCCAGCACGATCTTGCCGATATGCGCACCCTCTTCCATCCGGGCATGCGCCGCACCGGCTTCGGCGAAGGGAAAGGTGCGATCCATCACCGGCAGGATCGTGCCGTCTTCGAATAGCGGCCAGGCGTAATTGTAGATTTCGTCCGCAAGCAGCGCCTTGAATTCGTCCGAGCGCGGGCGCAGCGTCGATCCGGTCAAAGAGAGGCGCTTGCGCATGACGGTAGCCATGTTGATCTCTGCCTTTAGTCCGCCCAGCACGGCGATGGTCACGTGCCGCCCGTCATCGGCCAGGCATTCGATATTGCGCGCCACGTACTCGCCCGAGACCATGTCGAGCACGACGTTCACGCCCTTGCCGCCGGTGAACGCCTTGACTTCTTCGACGAAATCCTGGGTCCGGTAATTGATCGCAAGGTCCGCCCCGAGCCCGCGGATCGCCTCGCACTTGTCCTCGCTTCCTGCCGTCGCGATAACGGCGATGTCGAACGCCTTGGCAAGCTGGATCGCCATCGTGCCGATACCGCTGGTCCCGCCATGGACCAGCAGCGTGTCGCCATCGCTCGCCCAGCCACGCTCGAACACGTTATGCCACACGGTGAAAAGCGTTTCGGGAATCGCCGCGGCGATGTCGAAGGCCATGTCGGCGGGCAGATTCAGGCAGTGGGCCGAATGGGCCAGGCAATATTCTGCATAGCCTCCGCCCGAAACCAGCGCGCAGACGCGGCGGTTCAGCATTTCGGGCGGGGCGCCCTTGCCTACTGCCACCACAGTGCCCGCGACTTCGAGCCCGGGTATCGGCGATGCACCGGGCGGCGGCGGATAGAACCCTTGTCGCTGGATCACATCGGGCCGGTTGATACCGGCATAGGCAACGCGGATCAGGACCTGATTCTCGCCTGGCTCGGGAACCGCCAGCCTTTCGGGGCGCAGGACTTCAGCCCCCCCCGGATCGTCGAAACCTATTGCGGTCATCGTCTCGGGCAAATTGGCTGCCACGTGCGTCCCCGTTTTCTGTTTTGTCATAGTGGCGTCGCTGCCACGTTGCGGTGCAATACCGTCCACCCCCGTTGACAGCAACCGGCCATCCTTGCGAGATTGCAGGTCGATGGAAGAAGACGATCGTCCACTTCTCAAGGGGGATGCTGCGAGCAAGCTCGCCACCGAAGATCTCGGGCCCTATTCGCAGGACGAACTGGCAGCACGCATCGGGCTGCTCGAAGCCGAAATCGTCCGCGTCGAAAAACACCGTCTGTCCGCCGCCGCGCACCGCGAAGCGGCGGACGCGTTGTTCGGGCGAAAGGAATAGTTGGCGATGCGGGGGATGATAATATCTGCCTCCGCACCCATATCGGCCGTGCATACAGCATTGGCTAACCTTCGGCCCATAGGCTGTTTCCAGTTCGCCCCGTGCGAGTCGCCCAAGAAAGATACCTGAATGCCCAGTTTTGCAGCCAATCTCGAAAAGACCCTCCACGCCGCGCTGACCGATGCCGGCGAGCGCCGCCACGAATATGCGACGCTCGAACATCTGCTGCTTGCGTTGATCGACGACGAGGATGCGGCCCAGGTCATGACTGCTTGCGGCGTCGAACTGAACGAACTTACTGCGGTAGTGAAGCAATATCTGGAACAGGAATATCAGTCGCTGCAATCGGACGAGAGCGCCGATCCGCAGCCGACGGCGGGTTTCCAGCGAGTCATCCAGCGGGCGATCCTGCATGTGCAGTCTTCGGGCAAGGATACGGTGACCGGCGCCAACGTGCTGGTGGCACTGTTTTCCGAGCGGGATAGCTATGCCGTCTATTTCCTCCAGCAGCAGGATATGAGCCGCCTCGACGCGGTGAGCTTCATCAGCCACGGCATCGGCAAGGGCGGCAAGCAGATCGAGAGCCGTCCGCCCGAAGGTGCGGAAAACGCCGAGACGCAGGGCGAGGAGAAAGCCGGCGAAAAGGGCAAGAAGGAAACCGCGCTCGACCAGTTCACGGTCAATCTCAACAAAAAGGCCGAGGACGGCCGGATCGACCCGCTGATCGGGCGCGGTCCGGAAGTCGATCGGACGATCCAGATCCTGTGTCGTCGCAGCAAGAACAATCCGCTCTATGTCGGCGATCCCGGCGTCGGGAAGACCGCGATCGCGGAGGGGCTGGCGCGCAAGATCGTCGAAGGCGAAGTGCCCGAAGTCCTGCAGGATGCGGTGATCTACTCCCTCGACATGGGCGCACTGCTCGCCGGCACTCGTTACCGCGGCGATTTCGAAGAACGGCTCAAGCAGGTCGTCAACGAACTCGAAGGCATGCCCGAGGCCATCCTGTTCATCGACGAGATCCACACCGTGATCGGCGCCGGGGCGACCAGCGGCGGGGCGATGGATGCCTCGAACTTGCTGAAGCCGGCCCTTTCGAGCGGCGCAATCCGCTGCATCGGTTCGACCACCTACAAGGAATTCCGCAATCACTTCGAAAAGGATCGCGCGCTACTGCGCCGGTTCCAGAAGATCGACGTGAACGAGCCGACGATCGAAGACACGATCAAGATTCTCAAGGGCCTGAAGACCGCATTCCAGGATCACCACAAGGTAACCTATACGATCGATGCGCTGAAAACGGCGGTGGAGCTGTCCGCGCGCTATATCAACGACCGCAAGTTGCCCGACAAGGCAATCGACGTGATCGACGAGGTTGGCGCGATGCAGATGCTGGTGCCGCCCAGCCGCCGCAAGAAGAAGATCACCGCCAGAGAAATCGAGGCGGTCATCGCCACTATGGCGCGCATCCCTCCCAAGACGGTATCGAGCGATGACAAGAAGGCGCTGGAAAACCTCGAGCGCGATCTGAAGCACGTCGTGTTCGGACAAGACGCGGCGGTAAAGAAGCTGTCGACCGCGATGAAGCTCAGCCGCGCAGGGCTGCGCGATCCCGACAAGCCGATCGGCTCCTTCCTGTTCTCGGGCCCCACCGGCGTCGGAAAGACCGAGGTCGCGCGCCAGCTCGCCTCGATCATGGGCATCGAACTGAAACGTTTCGATATGTCCGAATACATGGAGCGTCACAGCGTGTCGCGCCTGATCGGCGCACCTCCGGGCTATGTTGGTTACGATCAGGGCGGACTTTTGACCGATGCGGTTGATCAGAACCCGCATTGCGTGCTTCTGCTCGACGAGATCGAAAAGGCGCACCCGGACCTCTTCAACATCCTGCTGCAGGTGATGGATAACGGCCGCCTGACCGATCATCACGGCAAGACGGTCGACTTCCGCAATGTCGTGCTGATCATGACCACCAATGCCGGTGCCGCCGACATGGCACGCCAGGGCATCGGCTTTGGCGACGTGAGCAAGGAAGACGCGAGCGAGGAAGCGGTGAAGCGCATGTTCACCCCCGAGTTCCGCAATCGCCTCGATGCGATCGTGCCGTTCGGCTATCTCGGCAAGGAAACGGTCGCGCGAGTGGTCGACAAGTTCATCCTCCAGCTCGAGCTTCAGCTGGCCGAACAGAATGTCGACATCCAGTTCGACAAAGAGGCCCGCGCCTGGCTCGCCGACAAGGGCTACGACCGTCTCTACGGTGCACGCCCGATGAGCCGCCTGATCCAGGAAAAGATCAAGCAGCCGCTGGCAGAGGAACTGCTGTTCGGCAAGCTGGCCGATGGCGGCGAGGTTTCGGTGACGATGAAGGACGGCAAGCCCTCCTTCGAACTTACCCCGGCTCCGCCCAAGGCCAGTCGCAAGCCGGCGGCGAAGAAGAAGCCGACCGCGAACAAGAAGGCTGCGCCGAAAAAGCCTGGCGCGAACGCCAGCGAAGGGACCGACGAAACCAAGAGCTGAGCTGTGCCGGCCATGAACAGTGGGCACCAGAGTGTGGTCGGCGCCTCTGTTTTCTTTCGCTCGCGTCGGCCGCAACAGCAAGCGATCACCACTGTTTGCAGGATGGGCCGTGATCGGCCTTTCGTGCCCGTCAGGCTAGGCGTGGTTGCACCGGGGATCGACGTCACCTAGTCGCTATCGGACACTAGGGAGCGCCAATGTCGGTTCTGCAAGTTTCTCATCTCGTCAAACGCTTCGATAACGTGGTCGCCGTGGACGATCTGTCGTTCACGGTCGCGCCCGGGCAGATTTTCGGCTTTCTTGGCGGCAACGGTGCGGGCAAGACCACGACGCTGCGCATGGTGCTCGACATCATCCGCCCGACATCGGGGACAATCAGCGTGCTTGGCAGCGCGCCCGACCGCCGAAACGCACAGGCAATCGGCTTCCTGCCGGAAGAACGCGGCCTCTACGCCGGGATGAGCGCGATCGATACCATCGTGTATTTCGGGCGGCTGAAGGGAATGAAGGCCGCCGAAGCGCACAGCCGCGGTATGGATCTGCTCGCTCGTTTCGATCTTGCGGGGCGTGCCAGAAGCGATATCGGCGATATGTCCAAGGGAATGGCGCAGAAGGTTCAGCTGGCGACTTCGCTGGTCAACGATCCCGCGCTGCTGATGCTCGACGAACCTTTTTCCGGCCTCGATCCGGTCAATCAGGGGCTACTGGAAGATGAAATCCTGCGCGCGTCCAGGCGCGGTGCGGCAGTGATCTTTTCCACCCATGTGATGCAGCACGCCGAACGGCTGTGCGATCGCCTGCTGCTGCTGCGCAACGGCCGCAAACGGTTCGAAGGCACGCTGGACGAGGCGCGCGCGGCCTTGCCCGCGCGGCTGATTGCCACCGCGAAGACAGATCTTTCGCAAGTCCTCGGCGTGGCTCGGGCCGAGCGGGGCGAGACACGCAGCGACGGCTGGCAGGACTGGACACTTCATCTGTCCGATGGGGTCGATCCCGCCGCGGTGCTCGAACACTGCAGTTCCAACGCTATTGCGTTGCGGCGCTGGGATGAACACCGGGCCAGCCTGCATGACGTCTTCGTCCAGCTGGTTGGGGCGGACCCCGAACACGACCCTGTTGCAGCGGAGGCGGCGCGATGAAACCGTCGATCGACATTACCAATGTGCTGCTTGTCGCCCGGCGGGAAATTCACCAGATCCTCAAGATGAAGAGCTTCTGGCTTACTCTTCTCATCCTGCCCGTCGCTTTCGCACTCGGACCGATCTTCGCCGACACGCTGGAAGACAACGAACCCACGCGGGTTACCGTGGTAGATCGGTCTGGCGGGGACGCCGAGCAGGCGCTGGAGGCACTTTTTGCGGCCGAAGAGGCCCAGGGGCTGCTGCGCGAATTGTCGCGTTATGTCAGGCGTTACGATCTCCAGCACGCTGATCCGCAAGCTCCGTGGGCAAAGCACGACCGCTGGTATACCGCCGCCGATATCATCGCCTTCGAGCGTGCGGGCGGGATCGAGGCGGCACTGGAAAAGATCGACGCCGTGCGTCCCGAAGGCGTGCCCGCTTTCGAGCCGGAAGAGACCCAGTACATTTTCTCCCCCATCCCCGAAGCCCTGATCGCTGCGGAAGGCGAGGCGTTCGGCACCCAAGCGCGCGCGCTGTTCGATGCGGATGACGATACCGCGCCGGAAATCGTGGTTCTGATCGGCGAGAACTATCCGGCCAATCCGCGTATCCAGCTGTTCTCAGCCAATCCGCCCCAGGGCAGTTTCGTAACCACCATACAGGAAGCGCTGACCGCCGATCTGCGCGCGCGGCTACTCGCCGCTCAGGGTATTCCACCCGCAAACGCTGCGGCGGTACAGAGTGCGGCGCCGATTGTTGCGGTGGACACCCCCCCGCCGGGCGGCGGCGCGCGCGAGGCTTTGCTGGTCCGCTCGATCGTGCCATTGGCCCTTGCCTACATTCTGGTAATGAGCCTCATCCTCTCGGGCAGTTGGATGCTGCAGGGCTCGGTCGAGGAACGCTCGAAAAAACTTCTGGAATCGCTCCTTGCCTGCATCAGGCCCGAGGATCTGATGTACGGCAAACTGCTCGGCTCGCTTAGCGTCGGCCTGTTGATGATCCTTGTCTGGGGCGCTTGTGCAGGCGTGGCAGCCTACGCCACGCACGGGGTTATCGCGGACATGATCCGCCCGGCGCTCGATCCTGTCTCCAGCCCCGGCATCATCGCCGCGATCCTGTTCTTCTTCATTGCCGGCTACATCGCCATCTCGGCTCTTTTCGTGGCGATCGGCGCGATGGTCGATTCGATGAGCGAGGCGCAAGGCTATCTCATGCCGGTCATGTTGCTGATACTGCTGCCTGTCACTTTCCTGATTCAGACGATCCTTGCCGGCAATTCGGGCTGGATCGTGCAAGTGCTGACCTGGGTGCCGCTATGGACGCCCTTCACTGTACTGGCGCGGCTGGGCATGGGTATCGAATGGTGGGAGATGGTCGGTTCGGGCGCATTGCTCGCCACTGCGATCGCGCTCGAACTGGTACTGATTGGGCGGCTGTTCAGAGCCAGTCTTCTCGCTTCCGGGCAAAAGCCGAGTTTCAAACGCATGATCGAACGCCTGCGCGGCACGCCGGGCTGATCGCAGGCAAGACAGGTACGGGAACGGTCGGCGCCCTTTTCGTTTGAATACGAAATGGCCGCACCCGCCCCCTCCTGGATCAGGCCCAAACCGCACGGCATCTATATCGCTCCCGCCGATTGCTGGGTCGACCCTTCGCGTGCGGTCGACAAGGCATTGGTCACGCATGGCCATGCCGACCATGCGCGCGGCGGGCACGGACGGACCGTTGCCACGCCCGAAACGCTGGCGATCATGGAGTTGCGCTACGCAACTCGCGACGGCGCGACGCCAGTCGCATACGGCGAAACGATCCGTTTGCCTGGCGGCGTCGATGCGAGCTATCTGCCGGCGGGGCACGTCCTCGGCAGCGCACAGATACTGCTCGAACATGCGGGCGAGCGCGTGATCGTGACGGGCGACTACAAACGGCGTCACGACCCCACTTGCCCACCTTTCGAGGTCGCCCCCTGCGACATCTTCATCACCGAGGCGACTTTCGGCCTGCCAGTGTTCCGTCATCCGCCGATCGAGGAAGAGATGCAGAAACTGCTCGATCGGCTGGCCGCGCATCCCGACCGTTGCGTACTCGTCGGTGCCTATGCTCTGGGCAAGGCGCAGCGTGTAATCGCCGAATTGCGGCGCGCGGGACATGGTGCGCCGATCTATCTCCACGGCGCGATGGAGAAGATGTGCCGGCTCTACGAGGAGCATGGTGTGAGGCTCGGCGAATTGCGGCTGGTCTCCGACCATTCTAAGGACGACATGCGCGGGTCTATCGTGATTTGCCCGCCGTCTGCGCTAAACGATCGCTGGTCTCGCCGTCTGCCCGGGCCTATCACGGCCATGGCCAGCGGCTGGATGCGTATTCGCCAGCGGGCGCGCCAGCGCAACGTCGAATTGCCGCTGGTCATCTCGGACCATGCCGACTGGGACGAACTTACCCGCACGATCGAGGAAGTCGGCGCGCAGGATAACTGGATCACTCATGGCCGTGAGGACGCACTCCTGCGCTGGTGCCAACTCCACCAGCGCCGCGCGAAGGCCCTCGCGCTGGTCGGCTACGAGGATGAAGACGACTGATTTATCGTGGAACCCCGCCGCCGGTTAAGTCGTTCTCGGCCTGAAGCAATCCGGAGCTGCCCAATGCGTCTTGCCCTCACGACCGCGCTTGCATCCCTCGTCATGCTTTCCGCTTGCGGAGTGAAAGAGACAGAGCCCGAGGGCAGCGAGGGCTCGGCGGAACAACAGGATATGACCCCCGAAGGTCCCTCGATCACGTCGCGCCTGTTCGGCGGGGGCGAGCCGATGGGACTGGACATTCAGCTTACCCACCCCAACCGCTCGGTAGTCCAGCTCACTTCGATGCAGGCCAAACCTTCCGAAACTGTCGTCACTGCCGTAATTACCAATGGCGCGGAAAAGGAAATGTACTTCAACCGCTATGGCAATGACGACACCTACATCGTCACCGGTAGCGGTCAGAAGCTCTATCTCTCGCCACCAGCGGGGAACGAGAAGCTCGGTGTGACTGCGGGCCAACGGGTACAGGTGGAACTCGTTTTTCTCGGCAACTTGCCCGAAGGCGAAAGCGCAACGCTGATCTTCAACGACGGCGAGGCGACCGATAACCGCTTTTCCGACCGCCCGGGTTTCCGCATTCCCCTGCCCCTGACCGAAGCGGCCTTTTCGGACGACGGCTCAAAAAAAAACTGAGCCGTCTGACGGTACTGGGCCAGTCGCCGCGAACAGCGATCCGGCCGTTCCAGGGTAGCGCTTCAACGCTCGGCGGAGCGAATACCGGCGGCAGCAGCGTGAGCACCATCGAACAGGTCCGCTCCGACCTAGGCGCAACGCAGACCGAGCGCGGCACCGTCGTGGCTCTGCCGGGCGACGTGCTGTTCGATTACGACAAGGCGGAGATCCGCGACAGCGCCAAGCCCACGCTGGCCAAGCTGGCGCAGCTGATCGCGGCGGACAAACCGTCATCGATCGCGATCGAGGGCCACACCGATTCCAAGGGCGAAGACGCGTACAACGATCGCCTCTCGCGCGCCCGGGCCCAGGCGGTGTACGATTTCCTCAAGGACGTGCACAGCGTGGCTGGGGACAGCATGGAGGTAGAAGGCTTTGGCGAGAAGCGCCCGATCACTCCCAACACCAATGAGGACGGTAGCGACAACGAAGATGGCCGCCAGCAAAACCGCCGCGTGGAAGTTATCCTGAAAAAATGATTGGAGACTGCGATGCCCCTGACTTTCGTGCCCTATTTCGCCTACGAAAATGCCGCAGAGGCGATCGACTATCTCGAACGATGCTTCGGTTTCGCAACCGGTGCGCGCTATGACGGCGAGGACGGCGCAGTAATGCATGCCGAGCTGACCTTCCGGGGCGGCGCCATCATGCTGGGTTCGGCGCAGGGCGGCCCGGGCGATCCGAAGCCGAGTCACGGCACCTATGTTGTGGTCGAGGATGTCGATGCACATTTCGCCAAGGCCGAGGCAGCAGGGGTTCGCGTGGTCTATCCGCCTGAGGACACCGAGTTCGGCTCCCGCCGCTGGCGCGCGCAGGACAGCGAAGGTTATGAATGGAGTTTCGGCACTTATGCTCCGAATACCGGGGATGGATGAAGCTTCCTCTCCCGGCTGCGGCTTTACGGTATCTGCAGAAATCGGGGCAACCCAGGCCAATCGGCATCCAGCCGATTGGCTTGCGGCGTTTCGCTAGTGGAGCAACTCGCAGCTCTGCTGGATGCGCTGGTCTATACGCGCAGCCGCAACGAGAAGCTGCGGCTGATCGCCGAGTACCTGCGCACCACACCCGACCCCGACCGCGGCTGGGCGCTGGCCGCGCTATCCGACGGGCTCGACTTTCCCGCCGTCAAGAGTTCGACGATCCGCAACCTGCTCAAGGATCGGATCGATCCGGTGCTATGGACCCTCAGCCGCGACTTCGTCGGCGATACGGCGGAAACGGCCAGCCTGCTGTGGCCCGCCCCCGAACGGCCGCCCTCGCCGCCGACGGTCGGCGAAGCCGTCGAACTGCTTCTCGCGATGAACCGCAAAAGCGTTCTCGGCGAACTCCCCGAACTGCTCGATCGCCTGGACGCCTCCGGCCGCTATGCCCTGCTCAAACTGGCGACGGGCGGAATGCGGATCGGCGTATCCAGCCGCCTCGCCAAGACCGCATTCGCCCACGCCTTCAATGTCTCCGTCGACGAGGTGGAAGAATACTGGCACGGCCTCGATGCCCCCTTCGATCCGCTTTTTGCCTGGGCTGCACGCGGCGAAGCGCCGCCCGATATCGAAAACCTGCCGACCTTCCGCCCCTTCATGCTCGCACATCCGTTAGAGGACACCGTCGTCGACCTCGCCGATTATGCCGCCGAATGGAAATGGGACGGCATCCGCGTGCAACTGGTCCGCGCAGGCGACGAAACGCGCGTCTACAGTCGTTCCGGCGACGATATCTCCGCGACTTTCCCCGAACTGCTGGACGTCCTGCCCTTTTCCGCTGTGCTCGATGGCGAACTGCTGGTGCGCGGTTCGACGCAGGGCGGCCCGGAAAACGCCCGGACTCAAGGCGGGGCGGCCAGTTTCAATGCCCTGCAGCAACGGCTCGGCCGGAAGACCGTGAGCAAGAAGATGCTCAAAGAGTTTCCCGCCTTCGTGCGCCTCTACGACGTGCTCCTGCTCGAAGGGCAGGATCTGCGCGAACAGCCCTGGACCGGACGCCGTGCGCAGCTCGAAAGCCTGATAGTCCGCCTCCCAGAAAGCCATTTCGACATCAGCAAGGTGGTCGAGGCGCGCGATTTCGATCATCTCGCGAAAATCCGCGAGGGCAGCCGCGACGATGCGATCGAGGGCTTGATGCTCAAGCGCAAGGACAGCCCCTATATCGCCGGGCGCCGCGTCGGCTACTGGTACAAATGGAAGCGCGATCCGCTGCTGATCGACTGCGTACTGATGTATGCCCAGCGCGGCAGCGGCAAGCGCTCGAGCTTCTATTCGGACTACACTTTCGGCTGCTGGGACGGCGATCCCGACGCCGGGGCGGAACTTCTCCCCGTGGGCAAGGCCTATTCGGGCTTCACCGACGAAGAACTGAAGAAGCTCGATCGGCACGTGCGCCAGAACACGGTCAACCGTTTCGGGCCGGTGCGCGAAACGGACAAGAGCCTGGTCTTCGAAGTCGCCTTCGACAGCGTCCACGAATCCAGGCGCCACAAATCCGGCCTCGCCATGCGCTTCCCGCGTATCCATCGCATCCGCTGGGAAAAGCCGGTGCACGAGGCGGACAGGATCGACGCGCTGCGAGCATTGATCCGCGATTAGGGAGACTCGGACAATGGATATGAAGACGCTGCTACTGACCACGCACGCCAACATGCTCGGCACACTCGACGGGTTGGTCACGAAGGCCGAGAGTCATGAGAAGGCCGGCGAGCTGCTCGGTGCACGCCTGGCCGACGACATGCACCCGCTTTCGACGCAGATCCGCTTTCTTGCGAATATGCCGGGCGAAGCGCTCGAAAGGCTTGGGCTTATGGAGTTCACCAGCCGCGACGAAGACCCGAAAGACTTCGCCGAAGCGCGTGCAATTATTGCCGAGGCTCGAAAGCTGGTGGAAAGCGCGGAAGCTCTCCACTTTCCCGCCGACGATGCACCGTTGGCAATGGCATTGCCCAACGGCATGACCTTCGACCTCACTACGCAGGACTACGTTCGCGATTGGGCCATCGCGCAATTCTACTTCCACATCAACGCCGCCTACGCCATCCTGCGGCAGGCGGGGCTGGCTATCGGCAAGGCCGACTACGTGCCCTACATGTTCAAGTATCTGCGCCAGCCCACAGGGTAGAAGTCGCGCCGCGCATCTTGCGGCGCAGTGGCGTCAGCCTCACGACGCCTTGGCGACCGCCTCCGCATGTAGCCTCGCGTTCTCCGCATAATGCGCCACGCCCATGCGCATGCCCGCAATGTCCGCATCGTCGAGATCGCGCATCTTGCGCGCAGGCCGCCCGCCCCACAGCTCGCGCGGGGCCATAACCTTGCCTTCGGTCAGCATGGCGCCGGCCGCCAGCATCGCATCCGAGCCGATCACCGCCTTGTTCATGGCGATCGCGCCGAGGCCGACGAAGCCACGATCCTCGATCGTGCAGCCATGGACCATGGCCATGTGGCCGATCAGCACATCGTCGCCGACGATCAGCGGCGAGCCATCGGGATCGCCCGGGCGCTCGGGATCGCAGTGGCACACGCTGCCGTCCTGGATGTTCGAGCGCTCGCCGATCACGATGCGGCTGACATCGGCGCGCAGCACGCAATTGTACCACACCGAACTGTCGGGCCCGATCTCGACATTGCCGATGATCGTGCAACCGGGCGCGATGAAGGCGCTGTCGTGGATTTTCGGCGTGTGGCCATGGATCGGGATAATGGTGACGCCGGGTCGGCTCGCGTTCATCGTGCGTTCTCCCATTGGTCTTTCGTGAGCGAGTAGAGGATCGTCGTGCGATCCTCGGGCGGATAGGCGGGATCGTCGAAGTCGAGATCCTCGCGCCGGACCATGCCGAGCTTTTCCATCAGCTTCCAGCTGCCGATATTGGCATGGCTGGTCAGCGCAACGACATAAGGGGCACCGATACGGGTGAAGGCCCAGTCGAGTACCGCGCGCATGGCCTCTTCGGCATAGCCGCGCCGCCAGCGATCCTCGCGCACGAGCCAGCCGACTTCGTGATCGCCGAGGTTCTTCGCCAACGGATTGTCGACGCGCTTCATCCCGCAATGGCCGACCATCTCGCCGGTCGCCTTCTCGATCATGAAAAGAAAGCTGAAGCCTTCTTTGGCGTAGAGTGCCATCGACTTGGCATGCTTTGCCTGAGTCTCGTGCAGCTCTTTCGGTCCGCCTAGGCGTGCCATAACCTCCGGACTGTTCAACACGCGCATCTGCTCGGCCGCGTCGCTTTCCTCGATCGTACGCAGGATCAGGCGGCCGGTTTCCGCGATAATGTCAGCCATCTGCACCCTCCCACGTGGCACGGCCGATGGAATAGACGATGATCACCGGATCCTCGTCGTCGAACTCGGCATTGTCGAAGTCCAGATCCTCGCGCCGACGCATGCCGAGGCGCTTCATCAGCCCCCAGCTGCCCGCGTTGCGCTGGACGGTGAGCGCGACGACCTCGTCCACCTCGAACCGGTCGAAGCCAAGGTCGAGCGAGGCCTGTGCCGCCTCGCGCGCATAGCCCTTGCCCCAGGCACTCTCGCGCAACCGCCACCCGGCCTCCATCATGCCGATCGGCCCGCCCGCCTGGTTCGATCGCTTGAGGCCGCAGAAGCCGAGGATTTCGCTGTCCTCCTTCCGCTCGACACACCAAAATGTGTGGCCGTGATCGCGTTCGTAGGACAATATGCGGTCCTGCGCGGCCATGCGCTTCCCTTCATCGCACACGCCGCCCAGCCAGCGCATGACGGCGGGCGTATTGGTGCCCTCCCAGAAGCGCGGCCAGTCGTCCTCGCGCCAGCTACGCAGGACCAGCCGCTCGGTCTCGTGACGGAAGTCAGCCATTCAGCAGCTGTGCGGCGCGCGGGGCATGATAGGTCAGCACCCCGCTGCACCCGGCGCGCTTGAAGGCGATGAGCTTTTCCATCAGCAAGGCGTCCCGATCGGCCACCCCCGCCGCCGCACCCGCCTCGATCAGCGCATATTCGCCGCTCACCTGATAGGCGAACACCGGCACGCCGAAACGCTCCTTCGCGCGCCAGATGATATCGAGATAGGCCAGCCCCGGCTTGACCATCACACTGTCCGCGCCCTCGGCGATGTCGAGAGCGATCTCGCGCAACGCCTCGTCGCCATTGGCCGGGTCCATCTGGTAGCTCTTCTTGTCGCCCTTGAGCAGACCGCCCGATCCCACCGCGTCGCGGAACGGACCGTAAAAGGCCGAAGCATATTTCGCCGAATACGCCATGATCTGGACATTGGGATGCTGGTTCATCTCCAGCGCCATGCGAATCGCCTTCACCCGTCCGTCCATCATGTCCGACGGCGCGATAATGTCCGCGCCCGCATTGGCCTGGTTTACGGCCTGATCCACCAGCACCGCGACAGTGTCGTCGTTGACTACATAACCCGTCTCGTCGAGCAGACCGTCCTGGCCGTGGCTGGTATAGGGATCGAGCGCGACGTCGGTCAGGATGCCGATTTCGCTGCCGCAGGCATCACGGATCGCCTTGATCGCGCGGCACATGAGATTGTCGGGGTTGAGCGCTTCGGCGCCGTCGTCACTGCGCCTGTCAGGCTGTGTGTTCGGGAACAAAGCAATGCACGGAATGCCCAGATCAAGCGCCTGATGCGCACGTTTTGCGACAAGGTCGACCGACCAGCGCGATACTCCGGGCAAGCTCGCCACCGGCTCTTCCACGCCCGAACCCTCGGTCACGAAGAGGGGCCAGATGAGATCGGCCGGCGTCAACACGGTCTCGCGATGCATGGCGCGGCTCCACGCAGTCGCGCGGGTGCGACGCAGGCGAGTGTTGGGATAGCTTGCGTGAGTCATACGCGCGCTCTGCCGCAAGCGGCCACGCGGCGCAATCGCGGCGCTACTTCTTGGGTGGAGCGAGCTTGTCGATTTCGCGCTGGGGCTCTTCGGCTGCGACTTCGGAAGCGGTCTGTTCGAGCTCGGCCAGCGCCGCGCCAGGCTCGACCGTTTTCATCTTCGCCAACGTATCCTTGAACCGCTGCAATTCGGCACCGGAAAGCTGTGCGCGCGTGACATACTGCACCGAAGCCGGGTCGATGGCGCGGCCATTGCGATACATTTCGTAGTGGAGGTGCGGTCCGGTCGAAAGACCGGTCGAGCCGACATAGCCGATGACCTGCCCACGACGCACGCTCTGACCGCGGTTCACCGCGATCCGGCTCATATGGCAATAACGTGTATCTATGCCGCCGCCGTGGCGCAGCTTGACCGCATTGCCACAGCCGCCCGCGCGGCCCGAGGAAAGCACGCGGCCATCGGTCACTGCAACGATCGGCTGGCCGTAAGCAGCCTTGAAGTCGAGCCCTGCATGCATGCGGCGATAGCCGAGGATGGGGTGACGGCGCATGCCGAAGCGTGAGCTCATCCGCCCGGGCACCGGTGCCATGAGTCCGCCGCGCTGTTCGCCTACGCCCGATGCCTCGTAGAATTCGCCGTCCTTGCCCCAGCGCATGAGTTGCACGCGAGGCTTTTCCGCGCGTTCGAGGCCCGCATAAAGCAACTGGCCTGCCTGACGCTCTCCGGTTGCCGCCCGACGATGGGCCAGGATGAAGTCGAAAGTGTCGCCCGAACGCACTTCGCGGTCGAGATTCACATGCTGGCCTAGCGTCTTGAGATAGGATTGCACAGCGCTTGCCGGAGCGCCAGCCGCGCGCGCCGAACGGTACAGGCTATCGCCCACCGTGCCACGGATCCGCAGCGGGGTTTCGTCCACGCGAATGACCTTGCGGACGAGCGCAAGGGCCGCACCTTGGTCCAGTCGGCCAACATCGAGTTCGAGATCGAACCGCGCGCGAAACGCCAGCGATCCGAGCGGGCGCGGTTCTCCGGGCGCTACCCGGCGGCCAAGCGTGATATCGAACTGCGTACCGGACTCGATCTCGGAAAGCGGGATCGCCCCGGCAACAAGGGCCGCGACGCGATCCGCATCGCCGGCACCAACCCCTGCGCGGCGCAACATGCGTTCGAAGCTGTCGCCCTTCGCCAGCGTGGCGACCATTTCGAGTGTCGGACGCTCGGGAGCGGCGGCGAGCGGCTGGACCAGCGCCGTTGCGCCCATATGCCGACCGCTATCCGCCCCCAAGGCGAGCGGCAGGATCATCTGGCTGCGGAACTCGTCGCGCACGGCATCGTCGATATGTGCGGGCGGGGCCGCTTCGAGCGGCGCGAAATTGGGCCAGAAAGCCAGCGCAACAGTGGTCAGACCGACGAAGGTTCCAAGCCCGCGGAACCAACGCTTGCTGCCGATCTCGCTGCCAAGATCCGGTGCGAGGTCGAGGGCACAGATACGACCGGAAAGCTGTTCCCGCACGGCTTTCCAGGAGAATGAGGGCACGGGCATTTTTGGCAGGATCTGGTCATACGCAAGCGCAGCTGTGGGTCGACCGGGGCCACCGTTCGCCGCTTGCAATCCTGCTTCTGCGTTGTCCGCGTGAGACGTGTACACGCCTGTCCCTCCAACAAGGTCGCCCGATGCGTGAACCGGCGCGACCTGACGCTTGCAAAGGTCTTCTGCCCGCTTCGCCTGCCAAAACAAAGTAAAGGGGGCCTTAACTTGCGGTCATACGAGTCGGGATTGCGGTGAATCGAGCAATAGGCGCGCCACCCGGTTGCCCTTGCGCCCGCGCGCTGCCACCTAGGGGGCGTGCAGCGTAGCGCGATCAAGGCGGTCCTCGGACCCACCAATACCGGCAAGACGCATCTGGCGATCGAGCGCATGGCGGCGCATTCGAGCGGGTGCATGGGCTTCCCACTGCGGCTGCTTGCGCGCGAAGTCTACGACCGGGTTCGCGCCATCAAGGGCGACGATGCGGTCGCTCTCATCACCGGCGAAGAGCGGATCGAGCCCAAGGGCGCACGTTATATGTGTTGCACGGCAGAGGCGATGCCGCGCGACGGTGCGAATGCTGCGTTCGTCGCGCTGGACGAGGCGCAGCTTGGTGCGGATCGCGAGCGCGGGCATATCTTTACCGATCATCTGCTCAACACACGCGGGCGCGAGGAGACGATGCTGCTCGGCGCAGCGACGCTCGAGCCGCTGGTGCGCCAGCTCGTGCCCGAGGCGGAAATATCCGACCGGCCGCGCTTCTCGACGCTCGCCCATATTGGTCCACGCAAGCTCTCGCGCCTGCCGCCAAGAAGCGCGATCGTCGCCTTCAGCGCGGAGCAGGTCTACGCGGTTGCGGAGATGCTGCGACGCTTTCGCGGCGGAGCCGCGGTGGTGATGGGCGCGCTCAGCCCCGAAACCCGCAACAAGCAGGTCGCGCTCTTCCAGACCGGCGAGGTCGATTACATCGTCGCCACCGACGCGATCGGCATGGGCCTCAACCTTGACGTCAATCACGTCGCTTTCGCAGGTCTGACGAAATTCGACGGCGTACGCATGCGCCGCCTGCTGCCCGCCGAAATGGCCCAGATCGCCGGACGTGCCGGCCGCCATCAGCGCGATGGGACTTTCGGAACATTGGCAGGCACGAACAAGCACGGCACTGCGCCCGAGTTCTCCGAGGAAGAAGTCTACGCAATCGAGGAACATCGCTTCGCGCCCCTCACACAGCTGTTCTGGCGCGAGCCCGAGCCACGTTTCGATTCGCTCGGCACGCTGATCGCCGATCTGGAAGCGCCGCCGGGAGATGCCGCATTAAGGCTTGCTCCGCAAGCGATCGATCTTGCCACGCTCAAACGTCTCGCGGAGGAACCGATTGCCGCGAATGTTCGCGGGGCTGGGGCGGTACGGCGGTTCTGGGAGGCATGCTCACTCCCCGACTTTCGTCAACGCGGTCCGGATGTTCACGCCCGCTTCGTCGCCCGACTGTGGCAGGATCTGGCCCAAGGCTATCTGGGTGCAGACTACGTTGCTGCGCGAATCAGCGAACTCGACAATATGAGCGGGGACATCGATACGCTGCAGGGGCGGATCGCAGCGATTCGCAGCTGGGCCTATATCTGCCAGCGGCCCGACTGGGTGCTGGCGCGTGACGAAATGGCGTCGCGCGCCCGAGCGGTAGAGGCAAAACTGTCGGACGCGCTCCATGCGCGGCTGACCGAGCGATTCGTAAACCGAAGGACGGCGATCCTGATGAAGTCACTAGGACAGGATGCAGGCATGTTGCCGATTGAATTGAGCGAGATGGGTGAGGTGAGCGTAGAGGGCGAGGTGTTGGGCCACGTCGAAGGCCTGCGCTTCGTGGTCGACCCTTCGGCCCGTCACGAAGACCGGCGCATGCTGCTCGCCGCGGCGGAGAAGGCATTGCCCAGATTGCTCGGCGAGAAGGCGGAGGCCCTGGCAACGTCGGACATGGCCGATGTAGAGCTTTCGCGAGGTGCAATCCGCTGGAAGGGGCGGGAACTGGGCCAGCTTGAACGCCGCGACGGCACCGTGACGCCAGTGATATTGCCGACGCGCGAAGTTGCCGCACTGCCCGAAGCGGCGCGCCGCAAATTGCTGGCCTCGCTCGACACATGGCTTGCGAAGAAGCTCGAGCCGCTCGATCCGCTGGAAAAGATGCATCATGCGGCGAGCAATCCCGATGCCGGTTCGCAGGCGCGCGCGCTGTTGCTCAACCTCATCGCGGGCCATGGTTACGTCACCCGAGAGAAAGCGGGGATCGAGTATTTGCCCAAGGAGATGCGGCCCTTCCTGCGCAAGATCGGCGTCACCTTCGGTGCGCTCGACATTTTTGCCCCGGCCCTCCTCAAGCCGGCGCCACGCCAGCTGCTGAATGCGCTCAGCCTCGATCGGCGTCCGCTGCTCGATGCGATGCTGCCAGTCATTGCCGATACCAAGAAGCTGCCATCGGGCTATCGTCATGCGGGCAGCCAGGCGATCCGCATCGACCTTGCCGAGAAGATACTGCGCGCTGCACATGAAACGCGGGCAAAAGCGCAGGCCAAGGATCGGCGACGGAAATTCGTGCTCGATTATGCGCTGCCGGTGTCCATCGGTCTCGAGGAAGGCAACATTTCCCGATTGCTCGGCAATGCGGGGTTCCGCGTGCAGAAAGGCAAGCCACTTTCCGAAGGTCAGTTCGGTCCGCCTCGGCCCGACCGCTGGGAATGGCGACCCTCCCGCCGCAAGCAGGAACGGCAAAGGCCTTCGCAGCCAAGAGAAGGCAACGCGTTCGCCGCTCTTGCCGGTTTGGTCCGCTGACGACGAGGCCCGAGTGAGAATCGATCGGCTGCTGTGTTACCTGCGCTTCGCGAGAACCCGCGGCGCAGCACACAGGCTGGTCGAGGAGGGGCATATTCGGCGCAACGGAGAGCGGGTCACCCGTTGTTCGCGCAACGTTGTCGAGGGGGACATTCTTACCCTGCCGCTCGGCAGATCGGTAAAATTGGTGGAAATCCTGGCGCTCCCCGAACGGCGCGGCCCGCCTCGCGAAGCCGAAGCCTGCTATCGGGAGCTTGACCCCAACGGATAATCCGCCCTAGCAGCACGGTCAGGGAAACAGTTCCAGGGATTACGCCACCAATGACTTATGTCGTCACCGACGCCTGCATCAAGTGCAAGTACACCGACTGTGTAGAGGTGTGTCCGGTCGATTGTTTCTACGAAGGCGAGAATATGCTCGTCATCAATCCCAGCGAATGTATCGACTGCGGCGTGTGCGAGCCCGAATGCCCCGCCGAAGCGATCCTGCCCGATACCGAAGACGGGTTGGAGAAATGGCTGGAATTGAACACCAAATTCAGCGCCGAATGGCCGAACATCACTCAGTCCAAGGAACCGCCCGCCGACGCCGACGAGCATAAGGACGAAGAAGACAAGTACGACAAATACTTCTCGGACGAACCGGGCGAAGGCGACTGATCCGGCGGGGCGCGCGCGGCCAGACACGAAAAATCCGGACAAATGAATTGCGATTCGCAATTTTGTTGCGGCTGTGCTATATAATGCAACAACTGCGCCGGCTTGCTCCCGGGCAGGTGAGACAATTGAAAGGGCACGCCGCTTCCAGCAACGTCACAATCGGGTATCGACTGCACTCACTGTAGAGTTGCGGCCAAGCCTTTCATGACGCTGCTTGCCCCCGGTGGGGTGTCCCGACGAAAGGAAGTATTGCATGGCAAGCAAGGCTGATGCCTTCGACGTTGGCGACTACGTTGTTTACCCAAAGCACGGCGTAGGCCGTGTCATCGAGCTCCAGAGCGAAGAGATCGCCGGTATGCAGCTCGACCTCTATGTTCTCCGGTTCGAGAAGGAACGTATGACCCTGCGCGTTCCGGTCAACAAGGTCGAATCGATCGGGATGCGCAAGCTGTCGAGCGACAAGACGCTCAAGGAAGCGATGGAAACGCTCAAGGGCAAGCCCAAGGTCAAGCGCACAATGTGGAGTCGGCGCGCGCAAGAATACGAAGCCAAGATCAATTCGGGTGAAATCGTGCTGATTGCCGAAGTGACTCGCGACCTGTTCCGCCCGGACGATCAGCCTGAGCAGAGCTATTCCGAACGCCAGATCTTCGAGGCCGCTTCGAGCCGCCTTGCTCGCGAGCTTGCCGCAATGGAGAAGACCGACGAGCCGACGGCGCTGGAGAAAATCCTCGACGTGCTGCGCGAACACGCGCCACAGTACTACGAGAACACCGAAGACGCATAAGCGCTTCGCCAGTTCAACGCGCAAAGAAGGGGGTGCCGAAGGGCGCCCCCTTTTTCGTTGGAGTACGATTCGAACGGCAATTCCGCCGACCCACTACATCTGTCGACGAGCGCACTCGACATTGAGGATGGATGATGGGAGCAATGCGACCCGCAATTTGGAGAATGCCCATGTTTCGCATCCTGGCCGCCGCCTCGCTCGGCCTGGCGGTCGTGACCGCCATCCCGCCAACGCCCGTACTCGCCGAAAAGGCGTGGCGCTCCAAACTGGATGATGGCCAGCCCATCGGGGAGAATTGGTCGGCGACCGGAGATTTCGAGCAAGTGACTTTAGCCGGGAGCGACAGCGTAACCGTTACCCGCGGAGATCGCTGGCAGATCCGGGCGTCCGGCAGCGCGGCCGTGCTGGCCGATCTCCGCTACCTTGTGGAAGATGGCGAGTTGATAATTGGGCGTCGCTGGCGCCGCGAGCCGGTGAGGGGCAATGCACGGATCGAAGTGGTTGCGCCTTCCATCGACGGCGGCACATTGGCGGGATCGGGAAACTTGTCGGTCGATGCAATGAGCGGATCGGAAATAGACGCCACGGTTGCAGGATCCGGCATGTTCGATGTCGCCCGGGTCGAGACCCCCCGCCTGTCGGCGACAATTGCAGGTTCGGGAAGTTTGCGAGTCGCCGGCCGGGCCGACGACACCAGGATCAGCATTGCCGGCAGCGGCGATCTCGACGGCACACGCCTGCGTGCCGGCCGCGCTACCGTAACTATCGCGGGATCGGGCGATGCTCGTTTCAACGCCGAAGATTCGGTTTCCGCCAGCATTGTCGGCAGCGGCGATGCTATAGTCAGCGGCACGACCAACTGCACCCAATCCCGAATGGGGTCGGGTCGCCTGACCTGCTCGCGCTAAGGCTCGACAGGCAGCGATCGGGCCCGATGCCCTTAGCGTTTCCTGAGCGCGCGTCGGTTTCTCTGCCTTGATGAATCTCGGTTGCTGTATTATATCAGCAATACGGACTGCCGCAGCAGAGGAACATGACCGCGATGATTCACCGAATTCTCAAAGGGCTCGCCCCGATCGCCGCACTCGCCGGGGCAGCGCTCGTTGCCGGATGCGATGGCATGAACATCCAGATCGGAGATAGCGAAGGCGTTCCATTGGCCGAACTCGATCTGAGCGGAGCAGCACCGACGGAGCTGGTGCTGGCGGGTCCCGACAAAGTAATCGTTACCAAGGGCGACGCACTCGATATTGCCGTATCGGGCGATGATGCGGCGGTTGATGCGCTGCGCTTTTCTCTGGACGAGGGATCGCTCGGTATCAGCCGCGAAAATGACAACTGGAAGGACCGCGGCACGGCGATCGTGCGAGTTACCATGCCCAGCCTCACTGCCATGGTTCTGGCCGGGTCGGGCGATATCGAAGCCGCTTCGATGGCCGGCAAAGCCGATGTGACGATCGCGGGATCGGGCACGGCGAAAGTAGCTCTCCTCGACGCCGAATCGCTCGATCTGACGATCGCCGGGTCCGGCGATTTCGAAGCGGCCGGTACAGTCGACAAGCTCGACATGACGATTGCCGGGTCTGGCAAGGCGAGCATGTCGGGCCTCGCGGTTGGCGAGGCGGACATCTCCGTTGCCGGATCGGGCGATGCCGAGTTTTCTTCCGACGGCAAGGTCGACGCCAGCATAATGGGTTCGGGAACGATTACCGTCAACGGCCGTGCGGACTGTACCATCAATGCGATGGGATCGGGAGAGCTCAACTGTCGTAACGTCAGATCGGCAAATACAGCGCCGGAAGCTCCAGCGAAGCCCGACGCTCCGAACGCACCCGCTGCACCCGAGGCGCCTGAGGCCCCCGCCGCGCCAGAAGCCTGAGTTCATCGACGGCTCACCGATTCTAAGCTAGGCAGCGCAGCGAAAGGATTTCGCCATGCGCCGCCTAGCCCTGTTCGTACTCCTGCCGGCAGCCATTGCCTTGCCCGGATGCCTCGCCAAGACCGTTGTCGATGTCGCGACGCTGCCCGTGAAGGCTGTCGGCAAAGGCGTGGACGTCGCCACTACCAGCCAGTCGGAAGCAGACGAGAATCGCGGGCGGGAAATCCGGCGCCGGGAGGAGCGTTTGGGAAAACTCGAGCGCGACTATCAAAAACAGCTCGACGACTGCAGGGACGGCAGCCGCCGCGCCTGCGACGATGCGCGCGACACCTATGCCGAAATGCAGCAGATAATCCCCTCGATCCCGGTCGAACCGAGAAACGACTAGGCGGCCGGAGTCGCGGCACGGCGCAGCCTGTCGTTGATGGCAATGCCGACGCCCTTCTCCGGTATGGGCGCCACCGCGATCCGAGGTTTGTTCGATCGCGCGCCTTCGTGGAGGCATGCATAAAGGCGCGACGCCGCCTCGGTTAGATCGCCTTTAGTTGACAAAGTGCATTCGCCAACGACCTCTCCGAAGCCGATCAGATACTCGTCTGGCGCAACTTCCGACGCCATGAGGCGGACCGGCTTTCCCGGAGCGTAATGGCTGGCAAGTTGACCGGGCGCTTCGACGCCTTTTCCGCTCGCCGCCAAGGCCTCCAGAACGACAGGTCCGGGGCGCAACACTTCGACCGTACCGTCCGCCCGCACCGCGGCGATGGTCGATTCCAATCCTTGCCGGGACGAACCGCCATCGAGCACGGCATCGACTTTCCCGTCGAGAGATGCGAGCACATGGGCGGGCGAAGTGGGGCTGATGAACCCGCTGCGATTGGCCGAAGGCGCAGCAACAGGCAGGCCGCATTCCTCCAGCACGGCACGCATCACGGGATGCGAAGGCATGCGCAGCGCAAGTGTATCGAGCCCTGCCGTCACGGCTTCGGCCAGTCCGGCGCGGTCGCTGCGCGGAAGGACGAGGGTAAGCGGGCCGGGCCAGTGCTCGGCGGCCAGCCGTTCCGCTTGCGGACAGAAGTCGGCCAAGCTTTGCGCCTGCTCGAGCGACACGACATGGACAATCAGCGGATTGAAGCTGGGCCTGCCCTTTGCCCGGTAGATGCGCGCCACCGCTTCGGCGCTGTCGGCACGCACCGCGAGCCCATAGACCGTCTCCGTCGGTACGGCGACAAGCCCGCCATCGCGCAGAATCTGCGCTGCTCGGGTGATTCCCTGCGGATCGGCCGGTATAGTTTCCGTAGCGTATTTGCCGCTCATGCCCGTGCGCTATATCTGCGTGCGGGACAAAGCCAAGAGGATTACATGTGACCTACACCCCCGCCACCCAGGATCAGCTGCTCGCCATCCGCGTCAACGCCGGCATCGAGGAATTGGCGCAAAGCGAAAAATTCGCCGCCGCCGAACCGGATATGGTCGAAGCCATCGTGAGCGGAATCGGCGAATTCGCGGCCGGTGAATGGGCGCCGCTCAATCGCGCGGGCGATCTCGAAGGCGCCAAGCTGGAAAACGGCGTTGTCCGCTTGCCCGAAGGATTCGCAGAAGCTTACGCCCATTATGTCGAGCAGGGCTGGAATGCGATTGCGGGCCCGGTCGAGTTCGGCGGGCAGGGTCTGCCCTTCACCCTTTCGTGCAATGTGCTCGAGAATCTCGGCACGGCGAACATGGCTTTCAACCTGCTACCCATGCTCAGCGTCGGTGCGATCGAATCGCTCGAGCATCACGGATCGAAAGCATTGCAGGAGAAGTACCTGCCCCGCCTGGTCAGCGGTGAGTGGTCCGGGACGATGAACCTGACCGAGCCGCAGGCCGGGTCGGATGTCGGTGCGCTGCGCACCACCGCTCAGCCGATCGAGGATGGCGAGCATGCCGGGAAGTATCGCATCAAGGGCCAGAAGATCTATATCACATGGGGCGAACACGAGCTGGCGAAGAACATCGTCCACCTCGTCCTTGCCCGGCTGCCGGATGCGCCCGAGGGCAGCCGCGGGATATCGCTTTTCATCGTGCCGAAGTATCATGTGAAGGACGACGGTACGCTTGGATCGCACAACGATCTGCGTTGCGTCAGTATCGAGCACAAGCTCGGCATCAACGCCTCGCCGACCTGCGTGATGAGCTATGGCGACAACGGCGAATGCATCGGCGAACTCGTCGGCGCGGAGAATCGCGGTTTGATGGCCATGTTCACCATGATGAACAATGCGCGCATCAATGTGGGCAATCAGGGCGTTCAGATCGGCGAGAGAGCGACACAGCAGGCGCTGGGTTATGCGCAGGAGCGCGTCCAATCCGCCCGCGCCGGCTCGCCCGACAAGTCGCCCATTGCCATCGTCGAGCACCCCGATGTGCGCCGCATGCTGCTGCGGATGAAGGCACTGACCGAAGGTGCGCGAGCCCTGCTCTATTACACGGCCGGTCAAGTCGATCGCGGTACGCTCGGCGATACGGCAGCCGGCGCGCGCGGCGAAGTGCTCACCCCGCTGATCAAGGCCTGGGGTACGGATATCGGGATCGAGGTCGCCAGCCTTGGAGTACAGGTGCATGGCGGCATGGGCTTCATCGAGGAGACGGGCGCCGCGCAGCACTGGCGCGATTCGCGCATTGCGCCGATCTACGAAGGCACCAACGGAATTCAGGCCGCGGATCTCGTCACCCGTAAGCTCGGACTGGATGGCGGGGAAGCATTGACTGGCCTGATCTCCGACATCGCGCGCGACGCAAAGGACGAGCCCCGACTTGCCGCCCTCGCCGCCGATTGCGAAGCGGTGGCCAACTGGATGCGCGAGGAAGCCAGCCTCGACGACCGCCTGGCGGGATCGGTGCCCTTCTGCACCATGCTTGCCGTGGCGGTCGCGGGCTGGCAGCTACTTCGCCAGTTGCGCGCCGTCGAAAGCGGCGAATCGCCCGGTTTGGCCGCGGCAAAGCCCGCCAGCGTCCGTTTCTTCATCGACCGTATCGTGCCGGAAGCGTCGGGGCAAAAAGCCGCGGCAACCGCAGGCGCGGAGCCACTTTATGCGATCTCCACCGAGCAACTCGTCGGCTAGCTACTCGGCGGTCACGTGCCGCGCATAATCGTCTTCACCGAAACTCGCTTCCTGCCCGCGCAACTCGCGCTGGGCGGGCAAGCGTTCGCCAGTGATCCGGTCGATCCCGGCTTGCGCCCCAGCGCCGGGCGCAAAAACCCGCCAGATGATGCCGGCGGTGTCGTCCGACACGAGCAGCGAACCGTCGCCTGCCCATTCGACCCATGTCGGGCGGCCGCGCGTAGTGCCGTCCTCTTTGAGGAAGCCGGCCAGTACGGGCACCGGCTTACCGGTCGGATTGCCGCGATCGTCGAAAGCTACGTAGACCACGTCGTAACCCGACGGCGGTTTCCGATTCCACGATCCGTGCTGCGCGACGAAGGCACCACTACCGAACCTTTCGCCCATTCTCGCTCCTTCCCTGCTGAAAACGAGACCGAGGGCGGCGACATGGGGGCCAAGCGCGTATTCGGGTGTGCGGACGTAGTTGATGAATTGCGGAATTGGATACTTGACCCGGCGATCGAAATTGTCGCCGAAATAAACCCACGGCCAGCCATACTGCGCGCCTATCGGAACGTTCGTCAGATAATCCGGAACGAGGTCCGAACCGAGCATGTCGCGTTCGTTGACCGTGGTCCACAACTCACCCGACCACGGGCTGAAATCGAGACCATTGGCATTGCGCAGCCCGCCGGCAAACATCCTCTGGCGTCCGGTCTCGAGGTCGATTTCCCAGATCAGCGCCCGACCTTCTTCGGCCTCCAGCCCCTTGTCGGCGATGTTCGTGTCGGAGCCGACCGCCGCGTAGAGCCTGTCGCCATCGGGATGCAGCGCGAGATTGCGCATCCAGTGACCGCCGCCCGCAGCCAGATCGGCAATCTTCCGCGGCGCGCCCGATACCTTGGCGGCACCCAGCTCATACGGATAGGCGAGCACTGCATCGTTATTGGCGACGTAGAGCGTATCGTCGCCCCAGGCCAGGCCTGACGGGGAGTTGAGGCCGTCCAGCAAAACCTCGCGCGTTTCGGCCTGTCCGTCGCCATCCGCATCGCGCAGCAGGACGACCTGGTTGGGCGAGTCCCCGGTCGCCCCCGCGCGCGACATCAAGAGATCGGCGATCCAGGCGGTGATGCCGCCTCCACCCTCGCGCTTCGGTGCGCGGGTCAGAGATACGAGAATATCGCCATTGGGCAGCGCCTGCAGAGTTCGCGGATGGTCGAGCCCGTCGGCGAAGCGGCTGACGGCAAGGCCCTCTGCCGCGACCGGGACCTCGTTGTCGCCCCAGCCGACAGGTTCGGCAATTGCCACGGTAGGGATACTTTCCGCGTCGGGTTCCTGCAGAGTGGGATCGGTGCCCACGACTTCGTCGAACGGAACATCCGCCGTATCGCCCCGCGTGAAAAAATACCCCGCGATCAACGCGATCAGTACGATGACGATGAGCGCGATGCCCAGCTTTTTGAGAATACCCATGGGCGTCGGGATAAGCGAGCGCGGTGCGGGGGGCAATGGGGCTTGCGAGACGCAAGTTCCACGCTACATCGCCGCTGCATGTTCGATTTCCGCCCAACGCCCGGCACACCGAAGCCCGAAGCCTATCGCCAATTGCGCGAGTCTGCCGATGCGCTGACGGCGGGCGAGCCCGATGCAGTTGCCAATATGGCCAATATCGCGGCCTTGCTGTGGGATTTCCTGCCCGATCTGAACTGGTCCGGTTTCTACCGGGTGATCGATGGCGAATTGGTGCTCGGGCCGTTTATGGGTCGCCCGGCCTGTATCCGCATTCCCATGAGCCAGGGCGTCTGCGGCATGGCGGCTGCCAGTGGCGCAACGCAGCTCGTCGAGGACGTTCACGCCTTTCCGGGGCATATCGCCTGCGATGCCGTGACCAATTCGGAACTGGTCGTCCCGGTGAAGCGCGACGGGGAGGTTGTCGCCGTGATCGATCTCGACAGCCCGCGCAAGGCGCGGTTCGACGGCGACGACGCGGCGGGCATAGAGACAATTGCGGCGATGCTGTCGGAACGCATCTGATCGGCGCTGCCCCATTCCGGCACACCGCGCGCCCAACTTTTGCGTGCAAATCCGCCGGTGCTACCGAGAGGCGAGCGATTGTCGGCCTACGCCGAGTCGCCCGAAGGAGCACGCGCCATGATCGATCGTATAGCCCTTGCCGTGACCGTCTCGAGCCTGGCAGTGGCGCCCGGCGCTGCCCACGCGCAAGAGACGATACCCTACGATGCGGGACAATACGAATACGCGCAGCCGGAGCCCGAGCTGGACGACGATGTAGTGACCGAGACCGTTGCGGCGCAACCCGATGCCACTGCAACGGTGCAGGCTCCGCAAGATCCCGCAGCGCCGGTTTTCGTTGCCAATCCGACGATCCAGCCGATCGATCCTTCGGACCCCGCATATTATGCCGACGGGGCGTCGCCTGCGGGGCCGGGGCCGGCAGTTCGAACCATCCCGGCCCGTGCATCCGCGTCTGGCACACCAACGGCCGAACCTGCGGCAGGCGCGTCGCGGATCATCTATCGCGATGTGCAGCAGCAGGCCGCTCCCACGCAGTATGTCTACCAGTCGGGCTATGTGGGTTCGCCTGCCTATCTCCCGGCGGGAGCGCAGGTGGTCGCTTTCGATCGCGATGTGTGGCTGAACGAATGTCGCTCGCGCCTCGAAACCTATGAGAGCGAAAGCGATCGTGGGAAAATTATCGGAGCACTGATCGGCGGGGTTGCTGGCGGGGTGCTCGGGAACCGGATCGCCGGTCGGGGCAACCGCACTGCAGGCACGCTCATCGGAGCAGGCGCAGGGGCCGCCGCAGGTATGGCGGCAGGCGATGCCATCGACGATCGCAGCCAGCCTCGGAGTGATAGCTATGCGCAGTGCCAGGCCTATCTCGACAGCTATATGCAGAATGCGACCGCAAGCGCGGGTGCGGTCCAGTATTCGCAGCCGGGAGCGTATATGCTGGTTCCGGTAACCGTCGAGGTACCGCAACGCGCTGTCTATCGAGACGGCACGCCGGTCGATTAGTCTTTGAGCGCCATTGTCCGGGATGTGCAGCGCGCCACCAGATCGGGCATTGCGAAGCTATCGAGGTCGAATTCCGGCAGGACGGTACGGCAGTCGCCCCCCATCCCCGGATCGAGTGCAATCCATTCGTCTTCCGACAGACCGTTGAAGTCGACTAGCCCGTCGAATGCGACCATGTACTCCCGGCCCGACGGCATGGAGACGATGGTGCTGCCCACCGGCAGCGGTTCGCCCTGTTCGTCGACCACGCGCAGCAGGACCGAGCGGTAGGCCTCGATGTCCATATCGACCAGTACCACCCCGCCGCGCGAGGCCTGCATCCGGCGGAAGGTCGACCGGGCGACCGCCGTGGCGGGCAGTTTGTCGGGGGCAACGTCGAATTGCATCGGCACCAGCGGCGTGATCCGCGTGACGAGCAGTCGTCCGCCCTCATCGGATTGGCCCACCTCGCGGTGCTCGTGCGTCACCGTCACGCCGCCGACATTGCCCGTACGGACCAGCGCATAGGCTTCCGATGCGCGGTCGCGCGCGAAGACCCGGCCGTCTGCGATTACCAGCGAGCCTTCGGCACGCAGCCGCGCGGCGGCAGTTCCTGCCGCGTATTCGGCATCGGCGGCAAAGCGGGCGAAAGGCGCGCGATATGCTGCCGTTCCCGCGAAGCGCGTCCTGCCGCCGAGCTTGGCATGGGCCGCATAGCCGAATTCGCCGATCTCGGTATCCGGCCGGAAGAAGCTGAGCTGACCGGTGGCCTTTTCGGTGCTGGTATGGCGCATCGATGCGCTGGCGCTGGTACGCGGCCCGAACCGGATATTGAGATTGAGCCCGGCCACGAATTCGCTTTGCCCGGCACTCTCGCGATAACTGAGATCGCCGGTAAGCGTCATGCGATCGTTCAGTTCGTGCCGAGCTGCAGCACGCAGTACGGTGGTCGTATCGGCCTGACGCTCGAGCAGGGGTTCCGCCGGTCGCGAAAGGCGGGTGGCCGAAAGCTGGAAGCGCGTGGTCTGCGCGAGGTCGAAGTCGATCGAACCGACGAGTTGTCGTGGAACCCGACCATCGCCCGACTGGGACGCAATGTCGCGGTATCCGGTCGAGGGAACTATGGCCTCGATTCTTCCGGATATTCCACGACCGACGGACTCCGCCCCCAGCTTGAACAGGGTTCCGTTTTTGTCAGCGGTATGACTATACCGCATTTCGCCATAGACCATCGCGATGTTGGCAAGTGTGGTCTGAGCCTGGCCGCCCACATTCCACAGCCCGTTTCCACCTTCGCCAGAAACGCCTACGGAGAGTGACCTGGTCAGTCCTCTCCGTATGAAAAACATTCCTACCAGATCGCGGTAGTCGTTGCTTATGGTCCCGTATCTTCGTCGGACCCAGCCCATAGTCGCTCCCCATTCGGTGATTCCCCGGTCCAGCATTTCGGGCGCGATGTAGATTTGCGCCGTCCGGACCGTTTCGCGGCCCAGTTCGTCACGCAGAACTACCGAAACCTCCCCGCGACCGGCGGCCATGGGTATGTTGTGCACACGGAACTCACCGGCTTCGATATCGGACGACTGAAAGCGCCTGTCGTTGACGATAAGGTCGATCGAGGTCGGCACCGACACCTGCCCTTCGAATTGGGGCAGTGGGTTGGTGATGATATCCGGACGAAGAGCGAAATCCGAACCGATCTGGATACCGCCGAGGCGCAGCGGACGCTGAACTTCGCTTCCCAAAGTGATCACGTCGCCGGCGCGCACCACCAGCGTCTTGTTGGGGATGGCCAGCGTTGCGGTGGTATCCAGACGGACGAACTCGGACCGTTCGGGTCCCGCATTGGTCCGAAACGTGAAGGCACTGCCGAGGTTGAAGTTGCCGTAAGTGACGCGCGGCGCGACATAAGCGCCAAGCTGGGTATTGCCGCCTGAATGGGACGCATTCAGGCTGTAATCGACTATCCCTGCAAGCAGCGGCGCCTGCAAACCGGGCTCATAGTTGCGCCGCGCAACATTCACATCGTTAGGGCCATCGCCCTTCCGGTAGTTCTTGACGGTCAGCTGCTGGGTAACCCGGTCGAAGTCGAAGCGGGCGATATCGAGCTGACTTAGCTTGATGTAACCTTTCGCCCCCCGCTCTACGGGCAGGCCGGCGGTTTCCGCCGACTCGCCCAGGATGGCGAGCTCGCCGTCGACCCATTTCAGGTCTACCATGCGCTTTTGCTCGATGCCGTCCACGAGTATGACGCTGAGCCCCGGACCTTCCTTTTCGGCCTCGACAGCTTTCTTGAATGTCAGGTCGCGCTCGATCGCGAACGGATCGTCCGATTGTGCGAGGGATTGCGCGGGTACCGTTATGGCCCCCACAGCAACGATCGACGCCGCGACAAATAGGTTAGCTGCAGGTAGCCGGAACCTGGACACGATGCGTGTCGCCCTCGATGCGAGCCTGAAGTGTCAGCTGGCCCGTCGGGCACCCACCGGGAAGCTTCCACTCGTGCCAGGAGCCGCCATGGACATAGTGGAGCGAGGCGCCCTGGATTTCGACCGGAGCGTTAACCCCGTTGCTTAGAGCCAAACTAACCATACGCGCGGATTGTTGACCGAGGTTTGCGACGCGCAGAGTATCTCCCTTCACCGACCAGTCGAGCTGAGCGGGAGCAGCTGTGGCGCGGTCTACGAACAAGGGAATGGTGAAACGGATGCGCGTCATGGCCGTGCCGCTCTGTGCGAGTTCGGGATCGGGTAGCTGGTCGATCGCGACGCGGTAGCGGCGCTCTCCTGCAGGTGGCAGCGCGCGGCGCTGGACGCGGAAGAACTGTGTCTTACCCGGTTCGATCACCACGATCGCGGGAGAAACCAGTACATCGGTTGTGGGCGCATAGACGTCTTCCCCATCCGTCTGCGTCCAGCCGAAGGCCCTCACCTGAATACCGATCGGGCGATCCGAGGGATTGATGACCCGAAGTGTCTCGTGCAGTTGCTCGCCATCCAGCTCGAGTCTCAGCGGGGCCACGGTGACCCGCGCGGAAGGAGCTTTCGAACCTATGGTAGATTCGTCCTGCGCATGCGTCGAAGAAGCCAGAAGGGCGAGCGACAGCGCGGCAAATACGGATGCGAAGCGTGCGTACATTGTGGCAACCCGATTTGTGGCCGGCGGGCCGAAGCCCGCCGGACGAGGATCAGAAGGTGATCGTGACAGCAACCGAGTCCGAATAGGTGTCGGCAGCGACATTGGCTGCGGATGCCGGAATACGGCCGCCAATGGTGAGCGTCTGCGCGGAACCGTTGCCGGTGCCGGCGGCAACCGCGTTGTTGACCGCGAGGATCGTACCCGAGGCCGGAACGCCGAGATAGAGGTTATACGGAATGGTGTCGGTGCCCGAACCGGCCATGTAGCGCTGTCCGGCAACAGCGTTGCCACCTGCTCCCATGGTGACATTGTAGTCCGAACCGTCGGTGCAGGTGAGCGACATCGAGGTGCTGGTGTCGTGATCGGCACCGTTGAGCACGCCCAGGCCAGTCCAGGCCAAGGTGGCATCGCTGACTTCGCACGATTCGATGACCTCGGCGGTGACGGTCAGAGTGGACGAGTTGGTGGCTGCAACGGCGGGCGTCGCAACGACCATACCGGCACCAGCGGCGACCAGAATAATCTTACGCATGTGATTGATCTCCTAAACCCAGTTCCAAGCGGGTGATTCGGTAAATACGTAGCTCGCGTATAGATTCGGTTAAGCGCCAGTGTTTCGAAGCGGGTGCAGGGAGCTGAAAAGGCCGGAATTTTCAGCCAGAACTGCTTTCTCCTGCAGTTAATGGCGATCTCGTGCAGCAGCTCAGAAATCGATAGTTACAGTGACGTTGTCATCATATCGACCGGGGACCGCGGCACCGTTGAAGGTGAGCTCGCCATACACCGTATAGGTGACCGACCCGGTCGAACCCGAGTTTCCTTGAACCCGTCCGGACCGCTGATCGGTCCAGCGGCGCGAGTAGCCTGGGTCCGAATAGAGACTGTAGCGCATGTAGCCGCCATTCACGGAGTTGCGCATCCGGCGATTGATCCCCTGACTGTGCAGTCCCCGGTCCATCGATATGGCGAAATCGAGATTGGCCGTGCATTGCACATCGACAGTTCCCGACGCCCGTATCTCCCCGGCCACACCGACGATCAGGCCGAATGCAACATCCGTGGTCGAAAGCGTGCACCCATCGACGATGGCTACCGACAGCTCGAGATCACCGCTATTCTGATGCGATTGCGCCTCGGCGGGCGATGCCGCGCAGACCAGTGCAAAACCGACCGGTATCGAACTAAGGCGGGAAAGTTGAGACATCTCGGATCCGTAAGGACCCGTAGTACTGCGTTAGGGTAAATAAACGCTTTCGCTGCCTAGCAGGCTCCGAGAAAGCTAGACATCCCCGCCTGTAAGTCTCTGACAGATAAGGTCTAATTGGTCGAGGGTCCGGTACCGTATGGTGACGCTACCGGTGTTTGGCGTCACGTCCGTGGTAATCTTCACCGGCATGCCGAGGAACTCTTCGAGGTGCCCCTGCACTGCCGCAATATCCGCATTGTCGTCTACATCGAACTTCTCGGGGTTCTCGGTCTTGCGGGATCGGTCCTCGCGCGGCTTGCGCGTCAGGGCTTCCATTTCGCGTACCGACAATCCTTCGGATACCGCTTTCTTTGCAAGCTCCGTTGCCTCCTCGCGCCCGATAAGCGCGCGGGCATGCCCCATCGACAGCGAACCATCGGCGAGAAACGCAAGCACTGTGTCCGGAAGAGCCAAAAGCCTTTGGAAATTAGCTACATGGCTTCTCGATTTGTCGACCAGCTTGGCGATCTCCGCCTGCGTCATACCCTCGTCTTCGGCGAGCTTGTGATAGGCCCGCGCCTCCTCGACAGGGTTCAAATCTTCGCGTTGCAGGTTTTCGATGAGCGCGAGCGCCATGACCTCGCGCGGCTCAAGTTCCCGAACTAGCGCAGGAATATCGTGCAAACGCGCCTTCTGTGCGGCACGCCACCGGCGTTCGCCCGCGACCAGGCGATAGCGCCCCGCCCCGAGTGGTGAGACAATAATCGGCTGGATTACGCCCCGCGCGGCGATCGACGAGGCGAGCGCGTCGAGGGCGTCTTCATCGAAGCGGGTGCGCGGCTGCCCGGGAAGTGGTTCGATATCTGCAACCGGAATGGAAGCGAGCCCCCCGGATACCGGCGCGGCGTTCGCAGAGCCCGGAGAAGAGGTCTGGTCGCGAGGCGTATCGCCTTCGCGGACCAGCGGTTCCTCGCGTCGGGTTTCGCCGAGAAGCGCACCCAAACCTTTGCCCAGCTTCTTCTTGCGATCGATCGGTCTGGCTCCCGCGTCTGCCTGGCTCATGCTGCTTTCCTGTTTTCGGGCAAGCGCCCGATGAGTTCCCGGGCAAGGCCGATATAGGCGCGGCTACCCGGACAGTTATGGTCGTAAACGAGTGCCGGCATACCGTGGCTGGGCGCTTCGGACAGCCGCACATTGCGCGGAATGACGCTTTCGAACACGAGATTGCCGAGACAATCGCGAACGTCATCGGCGACCTGATCGGTCAGACGATTGCGACGATCGAACATCGTCAGCACGACGCCGACAATGCCGAGCGATGAATTGAAGCCCTGTTGCACCCGTTCGACCGTCTGGAGAAGCTGGCTCAATCCCTCGAGCGCAAAAAATTCGCACTGAAGAGGGACCAGAAGCGTATCAGACGCGCACAGCGCGTTGAGTGTCAGCAGGCCCAGCGATGGCGGGCAATCGATGAAGCAGACATCGTATCCGGCGAAACCACCGCGAGTTTGTTGATCAAGTGCATGCGTGAGGCGCGCCGTTCGATCGTCGACCGAAACCAGTTCGACTTCGGCGCCTGACAAATCCTGCGTGGCGGGAATGATGTCGAGGCCGGGAATTTCGGTCGGCTGGGCGCATTCGGCCAGCGTAGCCTGATCCAGCAGCAGATCGTAGCTTGTGTTCTCGCGCGCGGCGCCCGGAATGCCGAGCCCGGTGGAGGCATTTCCCTGCGGATCGAGATCGATAAGCAGGGTTTTCCAGCCGGTCGCGGCCATAGCGGTAGCGATATTGATCGCGGTGGTGGTCTTGCCCACCCCACCCTTCTGGTTGGCGATCGCGATGGTAATCATGCTTTAGCGCTCCATTGTCCGCGGCCGACGACGATCCCAGCTTCCGGATCTGTCCGGGATTGTTCCACGTGAAACATATTCCGGCGATTCTTCGGTAATGCCCGCACTTCTTGCGCTGCCGACCGCCCCTTGGGCAACACCCAACACGTATCCTTTGTGGAGAAGCGTGCGGATAATGCGAGCAAACGATCCAGCGGCGCAAAGGCACGCGCCGAAATGACACCGGCGGACACGGATTCGACGCTTTCCAGCCGCCTCCCCTCGACCTGACAATTGGTCAGCTCCATCGAGGCCACTGCCCGTTCCAGCCAGTCAACCCGACGCTTCCTGGATTCTATAAGTATTACAGATATTTCCGGCCGCATCGCGGCGATCACCAGACCGGGAAAGCCAGCGCCGCTGCCCAAGTCCAGCCACGGGCTCGACGGTTCGCAGAACTGGAGCAGTTGAGCCGAATCGGCCACGTGCCGTTGCCACACCGTGCCGAGAGTCGCCTTTGCCACCAGATTCTGAAGCTCATTCTCCCGCGCAAGCTCTTCGATAAGAATGTCCAGTCGCGCAATCGCCGCGTCTCCAGCGAGATCGGCCACATAAGAGCGCGCGTCGCTCTCCGTAGAAATCATGCCGCCGCCTTGCTTAGCTTGCGCGAATGGACAAGCACAGCCGCCAGCGCCGCCGGAGTGATGCCGCGTATCCGCCCCGCCGCGGCCAGCGATTCCGGTTTCGCAAGCGACAGCCTCTCGACCATCTCGGTCGACAGACCGGGCACTTCGTCAAAGGGGAAGTCTGCAGCCAGAATCTGGGCTTCGCTGGCGCGCAGATCGATCAGTTCCGCATTCTGGCGAGCCAGATATGGGGCGTAGAAAGCATCCTCGGCCATTTCCACGGCCAAAGGATCCGAGGGATCGACCCCCTCCATCCACCGATCCAGCGCTGCAAGATCGGCATGCCCCGCCGCGATCCATTCCGCCGCTGCGCGCGGTCCGGCATCCCGTTTCACGTGAAACCCCGCGTCCGCCAGTGTCTTCGAATGGATGGGCGCCGCAAAGGATTCAGCGTATCTCGCGCGCCGATTCTCCCGCGCCTCAAACCAGGTCGCGCGCTCATGCCCGACGATTCCGCAAGCCATGCCAAGAGGGGTCAATCTTGTATCGGCATTGCTCGCCCGCAGCCGCAGACGGTACTCGGCGCGGGACGTTAACATCCGATAGGGCTCGGTAATCCCCTGCAAGGTCAGATCGTCGAGCATCACGGCAATATAGGAATTGGCCCGATCGAGCGTGGCCGCTTCGACACCCAGAATGTCGGCTGCTGCGTGCATGCCCGCAACAAGCCCCTGTGCAGCGGCCTCCTCATATCCGGTCGTGCCATTGATCTGCCCGGCGCAATAGAGACCGGGAATGGCATGAAGCCCTAGGGCGGAGCTGAGAGCGCGCGGATCGATATGATCGTATTCGACGGCATAGCCGGGAACGGCCATCTCTACGCGAGACAGGCCGTCCATTTCCCTTAGCATTGCCAACTGTACGTCAGCCGGAAGCGATGTCGAAATCCCGTTCGGATAGATCAGTTCGGTGTCCAGGCCCTCCGGTTCGAGAAAAACCTGATGTCCGTCGCGATCCCCAAACCGGTGGATCTTGTCTTCGATAGAGGGGCAGTAGCGCGGCCCCGCGGCGCCGATTGCGCCGGAAAACAGCGGAGAGCGATGCAGATTGGCGCGAATGATATCATGCGCGCGTTCGTTGGTGCGGGTGATCGCGCAGAATATCTGCGGGTTGGCCCGCCCCTGCGAAAGCGCGCTCATCGTCCACGCTTCATCATCGGACGACTGCTCGTCGAGAACCGCCCAATCGATCGTCCGCCCGTCGAGCCGCGGAGGCGTCCCTGTCTTGAGCCGCCCCATGGGCAGCTCCGCCCCGCGCAACTGAGCCGCCAAACGATGCGCAGCGCCTTCGCCTATCCGACCGCCCTCGAACCGCTCCTCACCGCGAAACAGGACGCCGCCGAGAAAGGTCCCCGTACACAGCACGACCGCGCGCGCGGCGAGCCGATCGCCGGAGGCCAGCTCCAGCCCGGCGACTCGCCCACCTTCGAAACGGAGCGCTGCTGCTTCGCCTGCAACGAGTTCCAGCGATGGTTGTGCACGCACCACGCTCTGGACCGCGCGATGAAACAGTTTCCTGTCCGCCTGCACGCGCGGCCCCCAGACGGCACTGCCCTTCGACCGGTTGAGCATACGGTAGTGAATCGCGGCGGCATCGGCAGCCCGGGCGATCACTCCGTCCAATGCGTCGACCTCGCGAACGAGATGGCCCTTCCCCAACCCGCCGATTGCCGGGTTGCAGCTCATCGCTCCGATCTTGTCGATCTCGAGCGTGACCAGGCCCGTCCGCGCGCCCATGCGGGCGGCAGCGCAGGCAGCTTCGACGCCGGCATGACCGCCGCCGACGACAAGGATATCGAATTCGAGCATTTGGCGGCGCTTTACCCGAGGCCCAGCCGGGCGTCAAAGCGCATGTTTCACGTGAAACACTACTTGCCAATACAGAACCGTCCAAACAGGGCATCCAGCATTTCTTCGGTCGAATCGCGCCCTACCAGGCGGTCCAGAGCCCGGCGCGCATTCCTGAGATCCTCCGCCACGACCAGCATGTCGCCCTTGCCACCAACGGCATCAAGGCTGTCGGCTGCAGCCAACGCCCAGTCACGCTGACGCCGATTGAACGCGAGACCGTCTACGGGAGGCAGTGCGGCGCGACCTCTTTCGACCAAAAGATCTGTCAGTCTATCCAGCCCGGCACCGGTTACAGCCGAAACTTCCAACGCATCGTCGGAGGCAGCGCCGAGATCGGACTTGGAATGAATCCGTATAGCGCCATCCGGACGATCTTCGGGCATGCCGAGCCAGAGCACGATTTGACCCGCTGCCACTTCGCGGCGCGCGCGCGCTATGCCGATTTCCTCGATTTCTCCTGCACCGGTGTCGCGCATTCCCGCGGTATCGACCAGGACAAATGGTACTCCCCCGATTGCCAAGGGCCGCTCCAGCACATCCCTGGTGGTCCCTGCCTGAGGGGTGACGATGGCTGCCTCGTCTAGCAATAATGCATTGAAAAGAGATGATTTTCCTGCGTTTGGCGGCCCTGCGAGCACCACCCGTATGCCATCCCTGAGTCTCTCGGTGGCAGGTCGTTCGGCGATCGAGCGAATTTCGCTGGCCAGCGCATCCGCATCCTGTGCGAACGAACAAGGGAGGCTCGTCACATCGTCCTCGTCGGCAAAATCGATCACGGCTTCCACCGATGCCGCCAGCCCCAGGACGCGGTCTCGCCAAGTTTCGATCCGCCGCGACAACTCTCCGCCGGCAGAGCGCATCGCCCCTCTGCGCTGCAATTCGGTTTCAGCTGAAAGCAAATCCGCAAGACCTTCCGCTTCCGCCAGATCGATCCGCCCGTTCGCGAAGGCACGACGGGTGAATTCGCCCGGCTCCGCCTCGCGCAAACCCGCAATCTCTCCGAGCGCTGCAAGCACGCCTGCAATGACCGCCCTGCCCCCGTGGCAATGCAGCTCGGCCAGATCTTCGCCGGTCGCAGTGGCCGGTCCCGGAAACCAGAGCACCAGCGCGCTGTCCAGCTGTTCGCCGCACCGATCCCGCAAGGTCCGCAATCGCGGCGAGCGCGAAGGCGGAAGATCGCCCGCCAACTGCGTCAGCGCCTCTGCTGCCCCCGGTCCGCTTATCCGGACAACCCCGATGGCAGCCGGCGGCGCGCCGCTCGACAAAGCGAAGATCGTATCGTCCATTGCGCCGCGGCGCCTCAGTCGTCGTCGGAAGTCTTGCTCTGCGAGGAGGTGCGCGCAGCACTGGCGCCTTCCATGAAGCTCTGGAACAGCTTGAACCCGGCCTGCCCCATCGGGGCGAGCTGCTTGGCATATTCCTGCAACTGGTCGGTGTTGTTCACGCCCTTCATCGCCTTCGACATCATATCGACATAGACCGCGTTGGCCTTGCCGACATCGGGCAGGCCCATGAAGCTGCGCGCCTCTTCGGGCGTGCAATCGATTTCGATATGGACCTTCATCGTGCTTCCTCCGTTATGATGTGCGAGACCTATCTGGGTTCACATCACGCGTCATGCAAGCATAAGACACCAGCGAAACGAGGAAGCCATAAGCCCATGAGCGAAACTGTCACCATCTCGACCCTGTCCGGCAATGACAAATTCGGGGCCTATGTCGCCCGCCCCGCCAGCGAACCGAAAGCTGCGATCCTCGTGATCCAGGAAATTTTCGGCGTGAATGCCGGCATCCGCCGCAAGTGCGACAAGCTGGCCGAAGACGGCTACCTCGCAGTCGCGCCCGACCTCTTCTGGCGGATCGAGCCGGGGGTCGAGCTCGATCCGGACGTGGAACCGGAGTTCCAGCGCGCGCTCGACCTGATGGGCAAATTCAATCAGGATCAGGGCATCCGCGATATCGAGGCGGCCATTCATTATATCCGGCAGAATGAAGGCGTAGGGAAGGTCGGGGCCGTGGGATACTGCCTCGGCGGCCGCCTGGCATTCATGACCGCAGCGCGGACCGATGCGGATGCCGCGGTAGGCTATTACGGTGTCGGGATCGACGGCCTCCTGCGAGAGAAGCACGCCATCGCCCACCCCGTGATGCTGCATATCCCGACCGAAGACGGTTTCGTCGACAAGGATACGCAAAAGGCGATGCACGATGGCCTCGACGACCATCCCAAAGTTACTCTCTACGACTACGAGGGTCTCGATCACGGCTTCGCGACCGAATTCGGCAAGCGCCGCAGCGAGGAGGCTGCACAACTGGCCGACAAGCGCACGGCGGAATTCTTCGCCGAGCACCTGGGCTGATGCGCAACCGCGCGCAGATGCGCGAATCGTCAGAGCTGTTCATGCGGTTCGGCCCCACCCTGGTCGTGGCGTTGCTGACCGCACTATTTGCCATGGTCGAATGGTTGCGATGGGGCCTGGTCTTCACCATCCCGCTGCTGCTGCTGGCGATCTACGATTTCTTCCAGCGACGGCACACCTTGCTGAGAAACTATCCCCTGCTCGCCCATGTGCGCTGGCTGATGGAAGATCTGCGGCCCTATGCGCGCGCCTATTTCGTCGAGGGCGACCTCGAGGGGCGACCGTTCAACCAGCAACAGCGGGCGCTCGTCTATGCCCGCGCCAAGGGCCAACTCGACAGCCATCCTTTCGGTACCGAGCTGGATGTCTATTCGGACGAATATGAGTGGCTGGCCCATTCGATGGTCCCGAACGACCGGGCGCCCCCGGAATGGCGCGTGGATGTCGGTAGCGAACAATGCTCGAAGCCCTATTCCGCATCGCTACTCAATATATCTGCCATGAGCTTCGGTTCGCTATCAGCCAATGCGATCATGGCGCTCAACAAAGGGGCTGCGGCGGGCGGCTTCTATCATGATACGGGCGAAGGCGGCATCTCGCGCTACCACCGCTCGCATGGCGGCGACCTCGTGTGGGAAATCGGCAGCGGATATTTCGGCTGTCGCGACGGCAACGGCTCGTTCGACCCGGCGCGATTCGCCGACAGCGCGCAGGACGACCAGATCAAGATGATCGAGATAAAACTCAGCCAAGGCGCGAAACCGGGTCACGGCGGCGTCCTGCCCGGAACCAAAGTCACCGCGGAAATTGCCGAAGCGCGTGGCGTAACCATCGGGACGGACTGCATCTCCCCGCCCGCACATGCGACTTTCTCGACCCCCACCGGAATGCTCGAATGGGCCGCGAAGCTGCGCGATCTTTCTGGGGGCAAGCCCGTCGGGATCAAACTATGCGTCGGCAAGCCGCACGAGGTCTTCGCGGTGATGAAAGCCATGCGCGAAACCGGCATCAGGCTGGATTACATCGTGGTCGACGGGGCCGAGGGCGGGACGGGAGCGGCACCGATCGAGTTTTCGAACCGCGTCGGCATGCCCCTGCGCGAAGGGTTGATCCTGGTACGCAACGCGCTCGTCGGCAGCGGTTTGAAGCCCCAGGTCAAGCTTGCCGCGGCGGGAATGGTCCATTCGGGTGCCGGGATGGCGATGAACTTCGGCCTTGGCGCCGACTGGTCCAATGCCGCGCGCGCCTTCATGTTCGCGCTGGGCTGCGTCCAGTCGATGAAATGCCACACCGATGCGTGCCCCACCGGCGTAGCCACGCAGGATTCGACGCGCCAACGCGGCCTCGTCCCGATGCAGAAGGCCGAACGCGTCGCCCGGTTCCAGCGCCATACGCTGCATTCCTTCCGCGAGCTGGTCGTCGCGATGGGGCTCGATAATCCCTGGCAGATTAACCCGCATCTCATGTCCGAACGGATCAACGGCGCGCAATCGGACAGTCTCGGCCGGCTCTACGACTTCCTCGAGCCCGGCCAACTGCTCGACTCGCCCGATAGCACGCCCTATGCCAAAGCCTGGGCCGCCGCTTGGGCGGATACATTTGCGGAGGCGGGATGAGCGCGGAACTGGGCCTGAAGAAATGGCATGAGGTGATCGAGGGCGGCAATTCGCCCGACGCGCTGGCCGCGATGATCCATGAAGATGCGGTGTTCCATTCGCCTGTGGTCCACACGCCGCAGGTCGGTCGACCCATCGTCGTCGCCTATCTCTCCGCTGCGGGCCAAACGCTTGGCAATGCCAGCTTCGAATATGTCCGCGAGCTCGTCGACGGCGAGAACGCCATGATCGAGTTCCAGACCACAATGGACGGCATTCATGTCAACGGCATCGACCTCATCCGTTTCGACGAGAACGGCAATATCGTCGACTTCAAGGTGATGGTGCGTCCCCTCAAAGCCGTAAACAAGGTGTGGGAGCAGATGGCGGCGCAGCTCGAACGTCAGAAGGCGTCATAAACGTTCCAAGACGAACGCTGCGCGCTCCCGTGCCGAAATCAAGGGCAGGTCGATCAGATCGTATCCGAAGTGCTTCCACGCCCGGGTCACAGCCTCGTCGCTGGCCACGGCTTCGTTCCAATCCTGTATCCGCTCATCGTCGGGTGAATAGATCGCACGCCACGGGCGAGCCCTGAAGACCGGGCCGTCGAAAACCAGCTTCCGACAGACCCGGTCGAGTCGGTCGGAAACCGCCAGGCCTTCGACCCACAGAAATCCGACAATATCCGCAAACCCGCGATCGAACACGGTCGAGCCGCCTCTGCCGTCACAGTCCCAGGCTGCCAGCTGGGCGTCCAGCATGCGGTCCGCGAAACCCAGCGGATCGCTTACGCGCAACGCCATGCCGCCACTCGATTGCAGTATGCTGCGAGCCACTTCCGGAACCACTGGCACCGCCTGTGCCGCAAGTTCTGCCAGCAAAGTCGACTTTCCCGCGCCCGGTGCGCCAGTGATGGCAGATCTCCGGACGGCGGGCATGACGACCGAACTACTACTGGTTCATCGTCGCGAAGAAGTCCTCGTTGGTCTTGGAATCCTTCATCTTGTCGAGCAGGAATTCCATCGCATCGACCGTGCCCATCTGCATGAGGATGCGGCGGAGCACCCACATCTTGGACAGCTTGTCCTTTTCGACCAGAAGCTCTTCCTTGCGGGTGCCGGACTTGCCGACGTCGAGCGCGGGGAAGATGCGCTTGTCGGCGACCTTGCGGTCGAGCACGATTTCGCTGTTACCGGTGCCCTTAAATTCTTCGAAGATGACTTCGTCCATGCGGCTGCCGGTATCGATCAGCGCGGTGGCGATGATCGACAATGAGCCGCCCTCCTCGATATTACGTGCCGCGCCGAAGAAGCGCTTCGGGCGCTGAAGCGCGTTGGCATCGACGCCGCCGGTCAGCACCTTGCCCGAGCTGGGCACGACGGTGTTGTAGGCGCGGCCGAGGCGGGTGATCGAATCGAGCAGGATCACGACGTCGTGCTTATGCTCGACCAGCCGCTTGGCCTTCTCGATCACCATTTCCGCGACCTGCACGTGGCGGTTTGCGGGCTCGTCGAAGGTCGAGGAGATAACCTCGCCCTTCACGCTGCGCTGCATGTCGGTAACTTCCTCGGGCCGCTCGTCGACCAGCAGTACCAGCAGGAAGACTTCGGGGTGATTGTCCGTGATCGCCTTGGCGATGTTCTGCAGCAGCACGGTTTTACCCGTACGCGGCGGTGCGACGATCAGCGCACGCTGGCCCTTGCCCTGCGGCGAGATGATATCGATCACCCGGGCCGACTTGTCTTTCACGGTCGGATCGAGCGTGTCGAGATTGAGCTTCTGCTCGGGATAGAGCGGCGTGAGGTTGTCGAAATTGGTGCGGTGACGGACCGCTTCGGGCTCGTCGAAATTGACCTTGTAGAGCGTGGTCAGCGCAAAATAGCGCTCGCCTTCCTTCGGCGCGCGTATTTCGCCTTCCACGGTATCGCCGGTGCGCAGGCCCCATTTACGGACCTGGTTCGGCGAGACGTAAATGTCGTCGGGCCCGGCAAGATAGTTGGCTTCGGGCGAACGCAGGAAGCCGAAGCCATCCTGCAGCACTTCGATCGTGCCGATGCCCATGATCTTTTCTTCGTATTCCTCGTCCTCGGCGAGCTCGCGAAGAATGCAGAACATCAGGTCCTGCCGGCGCATCGTCGATGCGCCTTCGACGCCCAGCTCTTCGGCCATCGCGACCAGGTCTGCTGGGGTTTTTTCTTTCAAATCCTTGAGATGCATATGTTTTTACTCGGTATTCGGGTTCGGATGGCCGGCGGATCGGTATGGGCTTGGAGAAAGCGGACCCAGCCTCACAGGAATGGAGGCCTGTAGCCGGTAGGTGGCGTGCAATTACGACTGCGCTGCGAAGGCGTCAATTGACAATGCGACGTGTCGTTTTCTGTCCGGTTTCAGGCGCCGGCGGCGTCTCGTCCCTGGCCCGGAACGTCAGAACGGTTTGACGACGACCAGTACCACGATGATCGCCAGGGCAATGCCGGGAAACTCGCCCCAGATGCGCAACTGTTTCTCGGTCATCGGTCGTTCGCCCGCGATCATCTTCCTGGCGCGGGCAACCATGATGCCGTGGAACGCGGTCAGAAGCACGACAAACAACAATTTGGCGTGAAACCACCCCTGGTCCCACGCACCGATCGACATGGCCAGCATCAGGCCCAGGACCCATACGACGATCAGGCTCGGCGTAAGGATCACCTTGCGCAACAGGCCCATTCTGGTCGCCCACAGCGCCGCTTCCTCGGAATCGGGCGCTGCCGGGTGCAAATAGATCATCTGGCGCGGCAGCATGAACAGCCCGGCCATCCAGAACACCATGAAGATAATGTGGCCGGCCTTGAGCCAGTAATAGGTCATTGCGAGCACATCCTGCATTGCACGATCATGTAGGGATCGCTCACGCCTCCGTCACCCCTTGAAACCGCGCACGGTGGCAATCAGGCGCTCGACATGCCCGATCGGCGTGCGGCGGTCGATCCCGTGACCGAGGTTGAAGACGTGCGGTCGATCGGCAAAGGCCTCGAGGACGTCCCGCGCCCGACTCTCCAGCCGATCGCTACCGGCGAGCAGCAGCAAGGGATCGAAATTTCCCTGAACCGGCATACCGGCGGGCAGTTCCCGTGCGACCCAGTTCGGATCGAGAGTTTCGTCGACGCCGACCGCCTGGACGCCGGTTTCGCGTGCATAAGCGGGCAGCTTCTCGCCCGCCCCCTTGGGAAAACCGATCACCGGCGTTGCGGGATGACGTTCGCGCAGAGCTGCGACGATCGCCGCATTGGGTGCGATCACCAACCGTTCGAACTCGTCCGGGGCAAGACTGCCCGCCCAGCTATCGAAGAGCTGGACCGCTTCGGCACCCGCCTCGATCTGTCCGGAGAGATATTCGATCGTCTCCGTGACGATCCGCTGCAGGATCGCGTCGAGCTTCGCCGGGTCGCGATAGGACAGTGCACGCGCCTCGTGCTGATCGCGACTGCCCTCGCCCGCGACCATGTAGGTCGCAACGGTCCACGGGCTGCCCGCAAAACCCAGCATGGTCACCGTTTCGGGAAGGCGCTGGCGGCACAGGCGCACCGTCTCGTAGATCGGTTCGTAACGCGAAGGATCGCGCGTCAACGCATCGAGCGCGACATCGACCAGTCGCGGCGACAGCTTCGGGCCCTCGCCGGCGAGAAATTCGAGATGCTGGCCGATCGCGTGGGGCACGATGAGGATATCGGAAAACAGGATCGCCCCGTCGAAGCCGAACCGGTCGATCGGCTGCAAGGTGATCTCGCAGGCCGCCTCGCTGTCGTAGGCCATGGCGAGGAAGCCGCCCCTTTCCTCCCTCAATGCCCGGTATTCGGGCAGGTAACGCCCTGCCTGGCGCATGAGCCAGAGAGGTACGCTTGTCCCGCGCTTACCGTTCAGCGTGTCGAGAAGGAGACCGGGCATCGATGGGTCCAATCCAATAAATAATTATATTTATAATAGGGTTGAAGGAGTCTGTTGGCCCTGTGGATTTCAGGGATAAGTGGCTCCTGCCCGATTTCTCCCGCGCTGCAAAGGGCAGACGCCGGATTGCGACTCGCCAGCCGGCGGGAGTCGAGTCAAACTTATCCTCGCTGTCCCCACCCCTGCGCAAAACTCGCATTTGGTGTGCGGGAATCGGCCCGTGAAGGACTCGTATCGGGGAGGGTTTCTGCTCCCGAACTTGTCGCCAGCTTTCTCCCGTGGTTTATGCCTCCCGTTCTCCACAGGCCGCAGGACGTCGAAATCACCAACCGGGTCCATCTCCACCTTCTGTCCGATTCCACCGGCGAAACGCTCGAAATGCTCGCCAAGGCGGCATTGGCGCAGTTCGAGGATGCCGATGTGGTGCGCCATTTCTGGCCCATGGTCCGCAGCCGGCAACATCTTGAACGGATATTGCCGGAGCTCAAGGCGAACCCGGGGCTGGTGCTGTTCACGCTGGTCAACCTCGAAACCCGTTCTAGGCTGGAAGAGGCCTGCAGTCAGCTGGGCCTGCCCGCAGTACCCATTCTGGATCGCGTGACCGAGGCGCTGGAAAAGGCGCTCGGTCAGGAGGCGCACGGCCGCCCCGGTCGCCAGCATGCCATGGACCAGGCCTATTTCGCGCGGGTCGAGGCGATCCAGTTCACCATCGCGCATGACGACGGGATCGGCTGGGAGGATTGGGAAGATGCCGATATCGTGCTGGCAGGCGTGTCGCGCAGTTCGAAGACGCCGACCAGCATCTATCTTGCCAATCGCGGCTACAAGGTCGCCAATATCCCGCTCGTGGTCGAAAGTCCGCCGCCGTCAAAGCTGTTCGAGCTGAACCGGCCGATGGTCGTCGGCTTGACCACGGCACCCGAACGTCTCGTCCAGATCCGCCGCAACCGGCTCCTGACGCTGAACGAGGAGCGGGAAACCGACTATGTCGACAATGAGCGCGTGAAGGACGAGGTGAAATTCGCTCGACGCATGTTTGCCGACAATGGCTGGGCGGTGATCGACGTGACCAGGCGGTCGATCGAGGAAACCGCCGCCGCGGTGATCCGGCTTTACAATGAGCGCGAGACGCGCGGAACGTCGCAGGGAGCGAAACCGATATGAACACGATCAGCGGCAGCGGAATCCTGCTCGCATCCAGCAGCGCGTCCCGCAAGGCGATGCTGGCGGCGGCGGGTGTCGCTTACACGGCCGAAGCCGCGGGCGTCGATGAGCGCGCCCTCGAGGCCGAGATGGACGGCGCCGAGCCCGCCGAAATTGCGCAGGCGCTGGCGGCGGCGAAGGCGGCGGCGGTTTCGGCAGAGAAGCGCGATGCCCTGGTGCTCGGGTCGGACTCGCTGGTCGAGGTAGGCGGAAACCGTTTCGACAAGCCGACCAGCCGCGCGAATGCAGCCGAGCACCTGCGTTTGTTCTCCGGCAAGACGATGACTCTTCACAGTGCCGCAGCACTGGCCCGCGACGGCCAGATCGTCTGGGTCGGCTCGGACTTTGCGCGGCTGCGCTTGCGCGATCTGAGCGAGGACTTCATCGCGGCCTATCTCGATGCCGAATGGCCGGCAGTAAGTTATTGCGTGGGCGTGTTTCGCATCGAGGGGCCGGGCGTCCAGCTGTTCGAGAGTATCGCGGGCGACCAGTTCACGGTTCTCGGCATGCCTTTGCTCCAGGTCCTCGACGCCTTGCGCGAGGAAGGCGCTCTCTCGTCGTGACTCGCTACGCCGAAGTGATCGGCGACCCGATCATCCAGTCGAAATCGCCGGTGATCCATGGGTTCTGGATCGAGAAGCTGGGGCTGGATGCCGAATATCGGGCTACGCATGTTACGGCAGACAGGCTGCGCGAATACATCACTCGTGGGCGCGAAGACCCCGACTGGCGCGGTTGCAACGTTACCATGCCGCACAAACAGGCCATCATGCCGATACTCGATCGGCTGGAGCCGCTCGCCAAACGCGTCGGCGCTGTGAACACGGTAGTAAAGGGGCCCGATGGTCGTTTGATCGGTCGCAATACCGATGTCGCAGGTTTTCTCGGGCCCCTCACGGATCGGCTGCGCAACCAGCATTACTTTCGTATGGCGCGGGTTCTGGGAACGGGAGGTGCCGCCCGGGCAATCGTCGCCGGGCTAGCGGGAGCGGGATTCACACTAGTTCTCGCGGGCCGCGATCCCGACAAGGCACGCGCTTTGCTCGAAGAGCTCGATCCGGGAAAGGAACACCACGTCGCCCTGCTCGATCATTTCGCGCAGGCCACCGACTTCGCTTTCGACGACCGCCAGGGTTGCTGCGATCTGATCGTCAATGCGACTCCGCTAGGGATGCGCGGTCAGCCGCCGCTTGCTTTCGACTGGAGTCACGCGCCGCCTGGGTCGGTGGCCTACGACATCGTCACCGATCCCGTGGACACGCCTTTTCTCAAGGATGCCCGCGTCGCCGGGTTCGAAACGATCGACGGCCTCGGCATGCTGATCGGCCAGGCCGCCGCGGCCTTCACTTACTTTTTCGGCGTCGAACCTCCCCGCGAACACGATGCCGAGCTGCGCGAAAGGCTTACGGCATGACCCGCCCGCTGATAGTCGGCCTGACCGGCTCGATCGGCATGGGCAAATCGACCGTTGCGGCGATGTTCGAGGCGGCGGGCGTGCCCGTTTTCGACGCCGACGCCGAAGTGCGCGCCATGCAGGGGCCGGACGGCGAGTTGATAGCTGCGATCGAAGCGGCGTTCCCCGGCAGCACGGATGCGGGTGGGGTGTCGCGAGACAAGCTGGGCGCACAGGTGTTCGGCGATCCCGAACAGCTTGCCCGGCTCGAGGCGATCGTTCACCCGGCAGTGGCGCGGAAACGCGAAGCCTTCCTGATCGAACACGCCGGCGAACCGATGGTCGTGTTCGACATTCCCCTGCTGTTCGAGAAGGGCGGCGTCGACGCGGTTGACCGCGTGGTCGTCGTTTCGGCGCCAGCGGAAGCGCAGCGTCGCCGCGTGTTGGCTCGTCCCGGGATGACCGAAGACAAGTTCGCCCATATTCGCGGTCTCCAGACGCCCGACGCGGAAAAGCGTGCCCGTGCGGACCATGTGATCGATACCGGCACTGCCCTCGAGGTCACCGAACACGCTGTAATTGCACTGGTTGAGGAATTGCGCGCCGCAGGAGCATACTCCCGCGGGTTGTAACCCTCTTGTAATCTAGAGACGTGAGGCCGATACAAGATTCGATGCGCGAAATCGTGTTCGACACCGAAACGACCGGCCTCGACCCCAAGGCCGGGGACCGAATGGTCGAGATTGGCTGCATTGAGATGGTCAATCTCGTCACCACCGGCAACAGCTACCATGCCTATTTCAATCCCGAACGGGACATGCCTGCCGGTGCCGAAGCCGTGCATGGCCTTTCGGCAACTTTTTTGTCGGACAAGCCACTGTTTCGCGATCTTGCCGAAGAGCTGCTGGAGTTTCTCGGCGATTCGCCATTGGTTGCCCATAATGCGGGGTTCGATTTCGGCTTTCTGAATGCGGAGCTGGCGCTCATCGAGATGAAGCCGGTGTCGACCGATCGGATGGTCGATACCGTGGCACTTGCTCGCAAACGGCATCCGGGGGCAAAGCTTTCGCTCGACGCCTTGTGCACCCGCTACGGCATCGACCGCAGCCACCGCGTGAAGCACGGTGCGCTGCTCGACGCGGAATTGCTTGCGCAGGTCTATGTCGAGCTCAAGGGTGGGCGTCAGATCGGCCTCGAACTGGCGGCCGAAGCGGCTCGAACGGCCGGCGTTTCCGCGACGCGCAGTTCGCCCGATGGCCCACGGCGTCCGCCGCGACCGCATGCGGCCAGCGATGCAGAGCTTGTCCGACACAGGGAATTCATGGCCGGGATCGAGAACCCGCTTTGGGGCTGAGTTGCAGCCATGGGGAAACCGACGGATGACGGGTGAGTTGGGATCGCACGGGGGACGATAAAGGAGAAAACGACAAGATGGACATTCGCGTTTCCGGCCACCAGATCGACACCGGCGCAGCCCTGCAAGAGCATGTCGGCGATCGGTTGAACTCCATCGTCGACAAGTATTTCAACCGCGCGATCTCGTCTCACGTCACGTTCGGCAAGGGCCCCGGCGGAGCATTCACTTCCGATATCGTGACGCATGTGATGCAGGGCCTGATCCTGAAAGGTCATGCCGAAGCGCACGACGTCCACCAGGCGTTCGATGCTGCCGCGAACAAGATCGAAAAGCAGCTGCGCCGGTACAAGCGACGGATTCAGGATCGGCACGAACAGGCTGCGCACGCCGTGCGCGAGGCGGAGGCGGCCTATACGATTCTCGCGGCACCCGAGATCGACAGCGACGAGGAAATCGCGGCCGACAGCCCGCTTGTGGTTGCCGAGACGAAAGCGATGATTCCCGAATGCACCGTTGCCGATGCGGTGATGCTGCTCGACCTGCAGAACGCCAACGGACTGCTGTTCAAGAATGCGGGTAGCGGGGAGCACAACATGGTCTATCGCCGCCATGATGGTTCGATCGGCTGGGTCGAGCCCCGTTAAGGGAGAACAGGCAGCTATGACCGGGGCCGCATCCAGCGGGGCGCAGCGTCACCATCGGGCGCTGGAAAGCCTCTACGCTTCGGCGCCGGTCAATGCCGTGTTCGATTCGCATCTGGACATTACCGGCGAAGGCGCGGCTCGGATCACTTTCGATGTGACCGAGAAAGTCTATCATGCGGCAGGCGCGGCACACGGCACGATCTATTTCAAAATGCTCGACGATGCGGCGTTCTACGCAGCCAATACCTTCGTGACGGATCGCTTCCTCCTGACGACGTCGTTCAACCTGCACTTCACCAAGCCGGTGCGGGTCGGTCGGGTTGTTGCAGAAGGGCGTTGGGTCAGTGGGCGCAAACGCGTGTTTGTCGCCGAATCGCGACTGGTCGATGCCGAAGGCGACGAGATCGGTCGGGGAACCGGTACCTTCATGCGGTCGCACATCGCGCTGTCCAGCCTGCCCGGCTATCTCGTCGGCGGCTGAAGGACATGGATGCGCGCCTGCCCGCCCACGTCGAGGTTTCCGGCCTCATCCGCGCAGCAGAAGCGGCTGGCGGCTTTGGTATGGTCCTGCAGAAGGGCGAAAGAGATGCGGGAACCATTCTGCTGTTAACCACGCATAGTGGCAGAAATACCCGCCTGTGGGAACGCATGCCACAACTCGACGGCTCGCGTATATTCGTGTGCACGCGCGACCAAGACGATGAAAATACAAGAGAATTTGAGGAATATCTGGCGCGACGGCGGCTTTCCGACCCGGATTGCTGGATGGTGGAACTGGATGTCGAAAATGCGGAACGGTTCATCGCAAGGGGCGGCCATTAACTTGACTTGATTTCATTTGCGACTATTTGGCCGCGGAACTTCGATGCGCAGGCGGTGTGAAACGGCAATGGGGTCGGTACGCTAGCACGCAGACGGGGGGTGGCCGGCAGGCCCGCGAAAGATCCGCCATCCAGGACGCAACCAACGCGCCATGGGTCCCGACCTGCGACAGACCGCTCACCGCTTAGTTGTCAGTAAAAATGATTCGCAAGACTACCGGTTTCTCCGCGATTGTCGCGGCGACTGCCTTGACCATTCTTGCCGGAGCCGAGGGTTCCGGAGCCAATGCCCAGGTTGCGGCGCAAGCAACCGAAGTTACCGCCGCCGAGGCACAGCTTACCGAAGAGGTGGTGCCTGTCTTCGTAGAAAAGCCGGTGGTGCAAGAACTTCCCGAAGACGCGGAAGTTCCATCCAGAGATTCCAGCGACGATGTGCCGCAGGCTGACAGCCTGCGCGAGCTCGTCTCGCAGATGCCTACCACGGGCCAGCTTTCGGAAGAACTGCGCTGCCTTGCAGGCGCGGTCTATTTCGAATCGCGCGGCGAGCCGCTCGACGGCCAGCTTGCGGTGGCGCAAGTCATCATCAATCGCGCCGAAGACAACCGGTTTCCTTCCAGCTATTGCGGTGTCGTCTATCAGCGTTCGCAGTTCTCCTTCGTGAAACGTGGGCGCATGCCGCATATCCGGACCGGTTCGACCGCATGGAAGCGCGCCGAGGCCATTGCCCGCATTGCGCATCGCGGTCTGTGGGACAGTCTGGCGAGCGATGCCCTGTTCTTCCACGCCAACTATGTCCGTCCCGTCTGGAGTCACCGCAAGGTCGCGCTCGCCACGATCGACACGCACGTCTTCTACCGCTGAGACAAACCGGAATTCCATCGGAGGGCCGCCATTGATGTGGCGGCCCTTCGTACGCCATTCACGCTAATCGCGCAGCTCGACCCAGACGGGCGTATGGTCGCTGGCCTTCTCCCTTCCCCGATATTCCTTGTCGACCCCGGATGCAGTCATTCGGTCGGCCAGTTCGGGAGAGAGGAGAAGGTGGTCGATGCGGAAACCATGGTCCCGCTGCCATGCGCCAGCCTGGTAGTCCCAATAGGTCCACACTCCGCCTCGCGGATTGAGCGTATCGATCGCGTCGGTCCATCCATCGGCGAGGAAGCCTGAATAGGCGTCGCGCGATTCGAGCTGCATCAGCGCATCGTCTGCCATGGCCCGCACCGACCAGACGTCCTTGTCTTCGGGAATCACGTTGAAATCGCCCAGCACGATGGCGGGAATCTCGTCTTTCCAGATCTCTTGCATGCGCTCGCGCAGCTTCTTCATCCAGGCAAGTTTATAGTCAAACTTGGGCCCTGGATGCGGATTGCCGTTTGGCAGATAGAGATTGCAGATCCGCACGCCGTTGACCTCTGCTTCGAGATACCGGGCCTGCTCACCCTCGCCGTCCTTCGGGCCGTCGATCCCCAGCCCGCGCTTGATTTCCCTGGGCTCTACACCATCGGCCAGGATGGCGACGCCGTTGAAGCTTTTCTGTCCGTGCCAGATGGCCTTGTAGCCGATCGCCTCGAACTCGTCGGCCGGGAAACCGTCATCCATCGTCTTGATTTCCTGCAGGCAGGCGACGGTGGGACGAGTCTCCTCAAGCCATTCCTTCAGACGCGGCAGGCGGGCCTTGATGCCGTTGATATTGAAGCTGGCGATACGCATGCGCGCCTGATGCCCGAAAGGTTCGCGCGGGTCTAATCTAAATGCCGAAGCTCGATCCGCAGCCGCAGCCGGCTGCCGCTTGCGGGTTCTCTACGCGAAATGCGGCACCGCCAAGCGATTCGACGAAATCGACCGTGCTACCGGCTACGAGGTCGAGACTGACCGAATCGACCACCAGTTTGACCCCAGCGTTCTCGCTCACCGAATCGTCGTCTTCGGCTGCGTCGGCCAGACCGAACCGGTACTGGAACCCGGAACACCCACCGCCTTCGACGGACAGCCGCAGGATCGCAGGCTTCGCCTGCTTCTTGGCAATCGCGGCAATGCGTGCAGCCGCCGCATCGGTCAGGGAGGGTGTCGTCATGCTGGCGATGTAGGGAGTGGAGCCGGCACTCTCAAGCGGTCCGGATATACTCGCGCATGGCTTCGGCTTCATGCTGGATTTCTTCCAGACGCGCCTTGACCAGGTCGCCGATCGAAATGAACCCGCACATCACGTCCCCCTCGACCACCGGCAAATGCCGGATACGGCGGCGCGTCATCAGGGCGAGCGCGTCGAGAAGCGTGGTCGAACGCTCGACGGTTATGGCCGGCGATGTCATCACTTCGCCGAGCGGACGCGACAGACATGCCTCGCCCTCGTCGGCCAGCCGATAGACCACATCGCGCTCGGAGAAGATGCCGACGATCTGCCCACCTTCGACAACCGGAATCGCACCGATGCGCCTCGACGCGAGGAGCTTGACGGCGTCGCGAACGGGCGTCTCGACGGAAGAAGATATGATGTCCGAACTCGCACGCCCTTCGATCAGACGACTGATTTCCATACGACCTCTCCTCTCCTATTTGCCGTGCAGCAAGAATGCCATTTCTGCGGGGAAAAAGCGAATCGCGTGCGGGGCGACGTTGAATAGTCGTCCATGGGCCGCCATGTCCGCCGGCGATGGTACGCAAATCACCCCTCGACGATCCGGAAAAGGCCGCCTTTGCCTGGGCGCGCTATCGGCGGATCATGCGGTTCATGTTCCTGCTGACGGTCGGTGTGGTGATCGTTGCGCTGGCCTTGCTGTACAAGCATGGCGACGAGGAAATCTCGATCCACTACTATATCGCATCCGCCCTCGGCATCGGTTTCACCATGCTGCTGACGAGCGCGCTTATGGGGCTGGTATTCCTGTCGTCGGGCACGGGGCACGACGAATCCATCGAAGATCCGCTCAGCGACGACGATTAGCCTGCTGGACGCAGTCGGTATTCCTCGACCGGCACGCCGCCGATCAGATGGCGCTGGATGATGGCTTCGAGAATTTCCGGGCGGCAGGAATGGTACCAGACATTGTCCGGCCACACCACGGCGATCGGGCCTGCTTCGCAAATCTGCAGGCAGTCGGCCTTGGTGCGCTGAACCGAGCCGCCGCGGCCCACAAGGCCAAGCTCTTTCAGGCGTTTTTTCAGGTAATTCCAGGCTTCCTTGCCCTCGTCCCGGCGGCAGCATTTCTGCTTTTCCGACACGGCGCACAGGAAAATCTGCCGTTCGACGGAAGCGCCCCCGGTCTTGGCCAGTGCTTCCTCGGCCTTGCGCATCGATTTCGAACTTACAGTCAAGGTGCGGGCGGGTGTCCTAGCTACGCTTGCCCGCGATCCGCGCGATCTCGGCCTTGACCAGGTCTTCCACCATTCCGGGCAGATTGTCGTCCAGCCATTGAGCCAGCATCGGACGGAGCATCTCGCGAACCAGTCCCTCGAGCGAGGTTTCGCCGGAACGCACGATCTGCGGTTGCTTGCCCGGCTTGGCCAGCATGGCCAGCGCAGCGAAATTCTGGCGCATCGCCTCCCGCGTATCGCCGCGGGTGAGTGCATCCATGTCGGGTTCGGCTTCCTCGTCGCCCGGCAGGTCTTCGAGAGCCGTCTCTTCCGCCAGCTCGAGCACTTCTTCGGCATCGTCGCCGTCGGCCGATCCGATCGCGTCCCCCGACGGCTGGACGCCGAGGCGACGGCGGCGATCGAGGATTGCGCCCTCGCGATTGTCGCGCGCGATCACCTTCTTGATGGAGTCGAGAATTTCCTCGACCGAAGGTTCACCCGGTTGTTGCATCGTGTTCAGGCCCCCCTGCTGGCGAATCGGCAAGCTCCGATTCGGTAAGACACCTCAATAGCTTGGTTCGAGCCCGATTTCACCTTGTTCGGGCACATCGGCCGTAGGCGCCGGAACGTCGACGGTACGCGTGGCATCGGCGACCGGGTCCGGGTCCCGTCCCCAATCCCAGATCTTGCCGCGCACGCGTTCGTAATTGTCGACCGGGTCGTAGAGCATGCCTTCGCCGAAGAAGCCGAGATCGCGTGCTTCGGCGCGCCCCATGGCGGCCAGGAGGCTGAACCCGGCGACATAGGCGTTGCGGCGAGCGGTCACGAGCTCGACTTGTGCGCCCACCAGTTCCTGCTCGGCATTGAGAACGTCGAGGATCGAACGGCTGCCGATCGAATTCTCGGCGCGCACACCCTCAAGGCTGAGAGACGCCGCTTCGACGGCAACCTGGCTGCTTTCGATCACGCCGAGCGAAGCCTGCCAGCTCGACCATGCGGCTCTCACCTGCGCTATGACATCGCGTTCGGTTGCGATGATCTGTTCCAATGCTGCAGTTTCGCGCGCTTGCGCCTGGCGCTGGCGGGCTGCCGGCAGCCCGCCCTGGAAGATCGGGATGCTGATCTGGACGCCAGCGTTGGCGGTGGTCTCGTCCTGTGCGATACCGCCCGCGCCGCCAGCCAGTGTACCGAAGTAATCGGTGTAATCGGCACCGGCGAAAAGAGAAACCGTGGGCAGCCGACCGGAACCGGCCACTTCGGTGTCGAAGCCGGCAGCCTGCGCGCGCTGCTTGTCCGCGATCAGATCGGGATTGCCGGCCAGCGCGATATCGACGGCTGTGTCGACATCTGCCGGAAGGCCCGGCAGCGCGGGTGGAGGTTGGAGTTCGTTCGGCGCTTCGCCCACCAGCTGGATATAGGTTTCTCGCGCATTGATCAGCGCCGCCTGCGCGTTGCGCAAGTCACCCTGAGCCAGCGCCAGACGCGATTGCGACTGCGCGACGTCGGTCCGGGTCAGATCCCCGATTTCGAAACGGTCGCTTGTCGCCTGAAGGTTGACGGTCAGAACATCCACCTGGTTGGCGGCCAGCGATACCAGTGCCTCGCTGCGCAGCACGTCCATATAGGCCGCCACGAGCTGGCTGAAGATAGCGCTTTCGATGGCGCGCAGGTCTGCCTGCCCGGCGTCGACGCGCTCCCGCGCCGCCTTGACGGAATTCTTGATCGCCCCGCCGGCATATACCGGCACAATCAGCGTAGGGCCTATTTGCAGGATCCGGTCGGGAGCGGTGAAGCTGTTGGGCGATTTCTTGAGAACTTCGGTGTAGCTTCCCGTAGCATCGATGCTTGGGATGCCCTGCGCCTTGTTGATCGGTACGTCCTCGTCGATTGCGCGCTGGTTGGCGCGCGCGGCGAGTAGCGTGGGGTTGTTGCGATATGCCTTGGTAAGCGCTTCCTGTAGCGTATCGGCTTGAGCCGGTGCAGCAAACGCCAGCATGCTGGCGCCAGTCCCCATTACCAGTATTCTAACGATCCCTCCCCGACGCATTCAGAAACTCCAGTTTTGCGGCCGGTCGAATGCGCCAAGCCGCGGGATTCCCATCTCCGCCAGCGGGAGCATGGCGAGAGCCTTGCCGGACTTGCGACCGGTAGCAAGGCGGGTCACGCCGCGCTCGACCGTGCCGGTGACGATCCGTCCGCCTTCCGCGACCAGTTTCACCAGCGCCGCCGGCACGTGTTCAATGGCTCCGTCCACCAGGACCAGCGTGTAACTGCCCGGCCGGCTGCCATTGGCCGCCTTGTCGGGGGTGGTCGTGTCCAGCCTGCCCGCGAGCGGTGCGACCAGGGCAGGCAGATACCCGCTTCCGGCATCGACCACGAGCACCTTGTCGTCCGCGCCGGGGCGGGCTTCTGCCAGCATTGCACCATGGAAGAGCGGGGCGGGCAGAAAGCCGCCGTCGTCGAGCCGGATGGCCCGATCCATATAGGCGATCGCCCTCGCGCTTTCGGGCACGAAGTCCTCCCGCGGGACGCTCCCCATGCGCTCGAGCACGAAGGCGTCGCTCACGCCGCTGGTGCGTAGCTGGCTGTCGATCATCGCCTTGCGGGCGACGGCATAATCGGGGCTGGTGGTGGTCAATATCATGGTCGTTCCGCGAGCTGTATTACATCAATAACACGCTTATGCAAGCTCCGGTTGCCTTAGGCGCAAGGCCTGTTTCGGCCAAGTGCTTTGACCGATGGCGGCAAACGCGCCTATCGGGGAGCGCAAATCTGCAACATGGGAATTTGCGGCGATGAGCGACATGACCGTCATCAGCGAAGACGACCTTATCGAGAGCGTGGCCGACGCGCTCCAATACATCTCCTACTACCATCCGATGGACTATATCCGCGCGCTGGGCGAAGCTTACGAGGCGGAGAAAGGCCCAGCAGCGAAGGATGCCATCGCCCAGATCCTGACCAACAGCCGCATGTGCGCCGAAGGGCATCGGCCAATCTGTCAGGATACGGGCATCGTCAACGTCTTCGTCCAATGGGGCATGAATTGTCGCCTCGACAGCGATCATTCGCTGCAGGAAGTCGTGGATGAAGGGGTGCGTCGCGCCTACAACCACCCGGATAACAAGCTCCGCGCATCGATCCTCGCCGATCCGGCTTTCACCCGCCGCAATACGCGCGACAACACGCCATCTGTCCTCTCGGTGGAAATGGTGCCGGGCAATACGGTAAGCGTGGACGTCGCGGCAAAGGGCGGCGGCAGCGAGAACAAGTCGAAATTCAAGATGATGAACCCGAGCGACAATATCGTCGAATGGGTGATCGAACAGATCCCGTCCATGGGCGCGGGCTGGTGCCCTCCCGGCATGCTCGGCATCGGTATCGGCGGTACCGCCGAACACTGCATGAAGCTCGCCAAACTCAGTCTGATGGACCCGATCGATATGGGTCAGCTCAAACAGCGTGGCGCGCAGACCGACATCGAGCATCTGCGCATCGACATCTTCGACGCGGTCAACGCGATGGGCGTCGGCGCGCAGGGTCTCGGTGGCCTGTCGACCGTGCTCGACGTGAAGATCCTCGATGCGCCGTGCCATGCGGCCGGAAAGCCGGTGGGCATGATTCCCAATTGTGCGGCGACGCGCCACGCGCACTTCACTCTCGACGGTTCGGGCCCGGCCTATCTCGAACCGCCCAGGCTGGACGATTATCCGCAGGTCACCTGGCAGCCCGATAGTGCCGCGAAGCGTGTCGATCTAGACGCGCTCACGCCGGAGGAGGTCGCGAGCTGGCAACATGGCGACCGCCTGCTGCTTTCGGGCAAGATGCTCACCGGGCGCGACGCCGCACACAAGCGCATCAAAGACATGCTCGATGTGGGTGAGGAGCTGCCGGTCGAATTCAGGGGCCGTGCCATCTACTATGTCGGCCCGGTCGATCCGGTGATGGGCGAGGTGGTCGGTCCGGCCGGACCGACCACGGCAACCCGCATGGACAAATTTACCGAGATGATGCTCGATCTCGGCCTTCTCGCCATGATCGGCAAGGCGGAACGCGGGCACAATGCGGTCGAGGTGATCAGCAAGTTCAAGGTGGCCTATCTGATGGCGACCGGCGGCGCGGCCTATCTGGTCAGCCGTGCCATCAAGGGCGCGAAGGTGGTCGCTTTCGAGGATCTGGGCATGGAGGCCATCTACGAGTTCGAGGTACAGGACATGCCGGTAACCGTGGCGGTGGATGCCGCGGGCAACAATGTTCACACGCTCGCCCCGGCAGAGTGGCGCCGTCGGATCGCCGAGGGTGATCTGGAACCCGCCGAATAGCAGGCGGCTCGACCAACCGCACAGCGGGTTCGACAGCGGCGCTGGTATTTGAACGCGCGATTGGCCACATCTCGAATCGTGTCGATACATGAACGCCAAATGAATCCGGAAGACGAGCGTCTGCCCGCCAAGGTCGTTTTTGCCTCCATGGCGGGGGTCTGGCTGTGCTATTTTCTGCTGATCACATTGCGTGGCGTGGTGGTGGGGCTGGAGTTCCAGGACGAACTGGCCTGGCGCCGCGCCCTCGTCTGCGTGATCGGCGTGGGCGTCACGGCAATCCTGTGGCTCTTGCTCCGCGTGGTCGAAAACCGGTCCTTGGGCATCAAGATCGCGGTCGCCCTGATCGCGGCGCTGCCCGGCGCGATCATGATAGCCCAGGCCAATCGCTGGGTATTCGATCCGATCGAGGCCAAGGTCGAGCAGCAGATGGGCAAGGAACGCGGTATCTTCCTGCGCCGTGACGAGGCCGGCAATCTGCTGATCGACCTTCCCCGGACGCAGATGGATGAGGATGTCGAGGAGGCAGCCCCGCAAAGCGTGGTGATCGCCCCCGCGCCGACTTCGCTCGATCAGTGGAAGATGACATTCGAACTGGCCATCGGGCGGTACTTCGTCCTGATGGCCTGGGCTGCGCTGTTCCTGGCGCTGCTTGCCGGGGCGCAGGCGCGGGCTGCCGAGCGGCGGGGCGAACGCTTTCGATCGGCGGCCAAGGCCGCCGAACTGCGCTCCCTGCGCTATCAGGTGAACCCGCATTTCCTGTTCAACACGCTCAATTCGCTGTCGGCCCTGGTGATGACCGGCAAGGCGGAGCGGGCCGAACAGATGATCCAGACGATATCGCGTTTCTACCGGCACAGTCTGGCAGAGGATTCGACGGGCGATGTGAGCCTGGAAGACGAAATCGATCTGCAGGAACACTATCTCGAAATCGAGTCGGTGCGGTTTCCCGAAAGGCTCAGGGTCAAGGTGGACCTGCCATCCGAACTGGCAGGGTATAAAGTGCCCGGAATGATCCTTCAGCCGCTGGTCGAGAATTCGGTGAAGTACGGCGTCTCGGCATCGAGCAAGCCTGTGACGATCGCGATATCCGCGCGGGAAGAATACGGCCGGTTGGTCCTGACCGTCAGCGATGACGGCCCTGGTACCTCGGGGCAACATGGTTTCGGTATCGGCCTCGCCAATGTGCGCGATCGGCTGGAGGCACGCTTCGGCAACGCCGCGACGATCGTTTCCGGACCGTCCCTGACGGGCTATGAAACAGAGTTGAGGTTACCGATGGTGAAGCATGGCTGAGGAAGAGGGCGAGAAGCTCAGGACCCTGATTGTCGACGATGAACCGCTGGCGGTCGAACGCATGCAGGTCATCTGTTCGAAGATCGGCCAGCTGCAGGTCGTCGGAACGGCGAGCGACGGGGCCCAGGCCTTGCGATTGGTCGAGGCACTCCAGCCCGACCTCATGCTGCTGGATATGACCATGCCGGAGATCGACGGGATTTCTGTCGCGAAGACGCTGTCGAAGAAAGCGCCACGTCCCGCCGTCGTGTTCGTGACCGCGCATGACAACTACGCCGTCGAAGCCTTCGATCTCGATGCGGTCGACTATGTGCTGAAGCCGGTCAAGGCAGAACGCCTCGAACGGGCAGTGTCGCGGGCCTTCGCACGGCAAGGGACTGGCGAGCAAGGCGACCGAGTGTGGCTCGAGGAATTGTGGATCCCGCATCGCTCCGAGCTGATCCGCATCGCCACGTCCGAAGTCGGCCGGATCGATGCCGAACGCGATTATGTCCGCCTGCATGTCGGCTCCGACGACGAGGCGCGGACCTACCTCCTGCTGCAAACCATTGCCGGCCTGGAAAAGCGGCTCGATCCGGCGAAGTTCATTCGCATTCACCGCTCCACCATATTGCGCAAGGATCGGATCACCGGGTTGCGCCATGATGGCCTGGGCGTGTGGTCGGTGGAACTTGACGATGGCGAGGCATTGCGTATCGGGCGTACCTATCTGCCCAAGGTCAAGGCAATGGCCGGGCGGTAGAAGCCGGCGCAACCATTTATCGAGATCGTCTGCGGTTCTACCCGCACAAAGAAAGACCCCGACCGGGGGACTGCATCCGGCCGGGGTCCGATATTGGGCGAACTGGGGGTATCAGCCGCCCAAGGACTGATCTTCCACGAGCGCGGCGAATTGCTCGCTCACGTCGGCCTTGGCCTTCTCGAAACAGGCTTTCGCTTCGCGGCTCTGCAGGCGCGTACCGGTCCGCGATTCGGAATAGCCGCAAGCATCCCGCGCGGCCTTATCGATCCTTTGGGACAAGACCTTCTGCCCGGCCGCGGTACCGAGATTGAGGTCATCGTAGGTGACGGTAATCGACTTGGCGTGGGCGGTGCCGGCAGTCAGTGCGATTCCGATTGCGGCGATCGTAGCGAGGGTCGTCTTCATGGCATGTTCCTCCTGGTTTGCGGCGAGCCCGATCAGTGAGGGGAGAGGCTCGCCGCTGGAACTGTATTACGCGGCTACATCTGTAATCGCACGCCGGTTTCGATCAGCGACGATGCATTCGGACAAGCGACGCGAAACGGTCGACCAATGGCGTTTGGCAATCGGCGGACGACGAGCCTAAGGTCTTCGTCCATGTTGCTCGGCGTCCTTTTCGTGCTCGGGATCGTGAATTTCGCGGTCCACAAGGCGGTGCTCGAGTCGGACCATCCCCTGCTCGATACCTTGCCGCGACCGTTCACGGCGAATGGCGGCCGGCTTTCGCTTGCCGTCGAGTTTCTCGTGCTGCTCGCGTCCATGATGCTGTCGGCTCATGGTTGGCCGGCGGCGGCCTGGGGATATGCCTTGTACAGCGCGCTCAATGCAATAACGGGGTGGCTGTTGCTCGACGACCGGGTCTGAGCACGGGAACTGTGGCGAGCATTCGGCGCTTTCTCCGCATGCCGTCCCTGAAAACATGTCTCGTCGTCAATTCGCGTAGCGGCAGCAACAGCGATGCCACTCTCGCTGCGCTGGAACAGTCGATGGCTGCGCGCGGCCTGTTGCCTGCGACCACGTTCGGATTTCCGGCAGACCCATTGCCCACCCGCCACCAGCTCGAAAGCGAGGGCGTTGCGCGCCTGGTCGTCTTTACCGGAGATGGCACGCTCAACGCCGCGATCGACGCGGTTGCCGGCTGGGACGGCGAAGTCCTGGTTCTGCCGGGCGGCACGATGAACCTGCTCAGCGCCCGGCTTCACGGCGAGGGTACGACGTGCGACGCGATTCTCGATTGTATCGCACGCGGCGCCTATCGTCCGGTCCGGCCGATCATGGCCTGCTGCGATGCGGGCCGGGCGCATGCCGGTTTGCTGGTTGGCCCCGGGACAGCCTGGGCGGAAGTGCGCGAAGCGATGCGCGATTTCGATATCACCGGTCTCGCCCAAGGCGCGAGCGAGGCGCTGGCCGAGACGACCGGGGGGCCGCGGGTCCGCATGATCGACCCGGCAATCGGCCATGATGACGGCTATCCGTTGATCGAACTTACGCCGTGTCATCGCGGAATGCAGGCGGATGGCTACCGGCTCGAAAGCGCCGGCGAGTTTCTCCAGCAAAGCTGGGCCGTGCTGCGGCGCAGATTTCGCGATGGTCCGCACGAGCGGCTGGGCTTGCTCGACCGGCTGGTCATCGAGAATTGCGGGAATCAACCGCTGCAGCTGCTGATCGACGGCGAACCGGCCACGCTCGGCCCCCGTGCCGAATTCACGGTGGCTGAATGTCCCGTCAATCTGCTAGCGACCGCGCATGGCTTCTGACATCCGCCGCATATTCCACCTTTCGGACATCCATTTCGGGCTCGAGAACAATCGGGCGCTGGACTGGGCCAAGCAAGAGATATCCGAAAAGGCTCCCGACGCGGTGGCGATCACCGGCGATCTGACGATGCGCGCGCGCCATCGGGAATTCGCGGCCGCCACGCACTGGATCAATTCGCTGGACGCTCCCGTCACGGTCGGAGTGGGCAATCACGATCTGCCCTATTTCAACCTGCTGGAGCGTTTCGCCACGCCCTATAAGCGGTTTCGCGGGATGCAGGAGAAGGTCGAAAAGGAACTCGATCTGGGCTCTCTTGCAATCGTGCCCTTGAAGACGGCGGTTCGCATGCAGCCCCGTCTCAACTGGTCGAAAGGCTGGGTGAGCCGACGGGCGCTCCACCGCTGTCTGAAGGCGCTGGACGCACTGCCGGAGGGCACCCGCGCGCTGGTCGCGGTTCACCACCCTCTGCGCGAAGTCGGGACCGAGGGGACGGCCCTCACCAAGCATGGCGATCGGGCTCTGCGCGAACTGGCGAAACGCAAGGTCGAAGCAGTGCTGTCCGGCCATGTCCATGATGCCTTCGATATCATGGAAAATACGAGCGAAGGCCCCGTCCGCATGATCGGGGCGGGCACCTTGTCCAAGCGGACCCGCTCGACGCCGCCGAGCTTCAACGAGATCGAGTGGGACGGCAGGACGCTGAAAGTATGCGTCCGCAATCTCGAGGATGTGGAGACCCGCGACATGCAGATCGACGACGTTCCCGAGAACGCCTTGCCGCCGCGCCGCGAGGGCGAGCCCGTGGCTCCGGTTCGCCAGATCCCGCGCGTCGACCCGCCGGTCCATTAACCAACGGCGCTAGGCGCGATCCGCATTGCTTCGGCAACCGTGGTTTTGTAGGTTTCCCGGGTAAGGAGATGGCCAGGTGGAACTCGTCAAAGCAGTCCCCCTTGGTGCGATACTGACGTTCGTGGTCGCACTGCTGATCGGATCGCAAGGCTCGAAGGGCGGCGAGCTGGCGATCTTCCATGTCGAAATATACAGCTACGATTTCTGGTGGTCGTGGCCGCTTTTCTTCGGGGGCACCGCACTCGCCTGGGGCATCATGATGCTCCAGCGTTGAGCGCTGCGCAAAGCAAGAGTGCGCAAAGAAGAAGGGCGGCTCCCTGCGGAACCGCCCCCTCGGTGATCTGAAAGATCGGGTGAAGCCTTAACGCTTCGAGAACTGGAAGCTGCGGCGTGCCTTGGCGCGGCCGTACTTCTTACGCTCGACTACGCGGCTGTCGCGGGTCAGGAAGCCGGCGGCCTTGATCGTGCTGCGCAGGGCAGGCTCGTACTTGGCGAGCGCCTGCGAAATGCCGTGCTTGACCGCACCGGCCTGGCCCGAAAGACCGCCACCCTTGACCGTGGCGACGACATCGTACTGGCCCTGGCGATCGGTGATCGTGAAAGGCTGGTCGATGATCAGGCGCAACGTCGGACGGGCGAAGTAAACTTCCTGGTCCTTGCCGTTAACGATGACCTTGCCGCTGCCGGGCTTGAGCCAGACGCGAGCGGTCGCGTCCTTGCGGCGACCGGTGGCGTAAGCGCGGCCCTGCTTGTCGAGCTCCTGCTCGCGCAGGGGGACGTCGGCGGTTGCTGCGATATCGGCGGCATCGCCCTCGGGCGCGTCACCGGCGATGTCCTTCAGATCGGCGAGATCCGAGACGGTTTCGTTCTTGGTTTCGTTCGACGATTCGGGAGCCATTACGCGACAACCTTGTTCTTGCGGTTCATCGAGGCAACATCGAGCTTCTCGGGCTTCTGGCCGTCATAGGGATGCTCGGTGCCGGCGAATACGTGGAGCGCGCGCATCTGGGCACGGCCCAGCGGGCCGCGCGGAATCATACGCTCGACAGCCTTTTCGAGGACGCGCTCCGGGAACTTGCCTTCCAGCACCTTGGCCGGGGTGGTTTCCTTGATGCCGCCCGGATGGCCGGTGTGCTTGTAGTACACCTTGTCGTTCATCTTCTTGCCGGTGAACTTCACCTTGTCGGCATTGACGACGACGACATGGTCGCCGCAATCGACATGCGGGGTGTAGCTCGGCTTGTGCTTGCCGCGCAGGTGGTTGGCGATGATCGCGGCGACACGACCGACGATGAGACCTTCGGCGTCGATGATGTGCCACTTCTTTTCGACCTCGGCCGGCTTGATCGACCGGGTGGCCTTCGTAAGAGCCTTCATGGCTGGTTTCCGTTCCTAGTGTTCGTGCCGCGCCCTTGCGAGGCGGCGGCGCCAATCGGCGAATCCATGTGCACGGACCCGCGAAGCGCGCGCCAAATGGCTGCAGACCGGCGATTAGTCAAGCAATTCCGCGGCCTTCCCATGGGGTAAAATAAAACCCCAACACAATCTGCGAAACGTGAATGGCGGAAATGCCCCGTCTTCGCGCTACAGGGCGCCGAGCCATTCCCGGGTGGCCGCGCCTGCCGCCTCGCAGCGCCAACCCAGAATGGCCGGGGAATCGTAAGGGTGCAGTTGTTCGAGGCGTGCAACAGCGTGATCGAGCTTTGCGGCCGATGTCTTGAGAAGTCCTGGAATCTCCTCGCCCTCGCCGATTGCGCCGTCCCATGAAAATATCGCGCGGATTGGCCCGCCGATATTGATGCAGGCGATGAGACCTTCCTCGACCAGGACCCGACCGATCCGTTCGGCGCAAGCCGCATCGGGAAACGGGCAGTAGATCAGGGCGGTCACGTCCGGCGGCCCAATATATGCGCGCCCCATGCAAAGCTCGCCACCAGCAGTGCCCCCACCACCTGATGCGCCACCGCCACCCACAGGGCGACGCCGGTCCAAACCGTCGCAATGCCCAGCAGGATCTGCGTTCCCAAGGTCATCTGGATCGCCACCGATGCCTTGCGTTCGAGCGGCTTGACCCGGCGGGCCAGCACTATGAGTGCAATGACCGCGATCCAGGCCCACCAGCGATGGAGGAAATGGATCAGGAAGGGATCGTGGGTCATGGCCCAGAAGACGCCGTGCGCGCCATCGAATTCGGGCATGAAGCGGCCCTGCATCAGTGGCCATGTGTCCGATGCCAGCCCGGCATTGAGCCCGGCCACCCAAGCGCCCAGCAATAGCTGCACGAAGAGGATCGCACCCACCCAGCTTGCGGCAAGCGTCCAGCGCGCAGCCCGTTTCTGGCCCGCCGCCCGGCGCCTGAGGTCCAACGCCGTCCAGACCAGACCGCCAAGGGTAAGGAACGCGGTCAGCAAATGGATCGAAAGCCAGAAATGGCTCACATCGGTCATCGTCCCGGCGAGGCCGCTCTTCACCATGAACCAGCCGAACACGCCCTGCAGCCCGCCGAGCGCCAGCAAGGCAACAAGTCGCGGCTTGTATCCGGCGGGGATGGCACCCCTGACCCAGAACCACACCAGCGGAAGCGCGAACGCCAGCCCGATCAGACGCCCCAGCAGCCGATGGAGCCATTCCCAGAAGAAGATGAACTTGAAGGCGGTGAGGTCCATGCCCGCGGGGCCGGTGACGTTCTGGTATTCTCCGGTGGCCTTGTAGAGATCGAACTCGGCCTGCCACGCGCTCTCGGTAAGCGGTGGGATCGCTCCGGTTATGGGCTTCCACTGGGTGATCGAAAGCCCGCTCTCGGTCAGGCGGGTGATACCGCCTACCGCGACCATCAGGACAACCATGGCGGCGACCACTAAAAGCCAGTTGGCGAGCGCAACCGGGCGGACCTGCATGCTATTCTTGGACATGGCTCGCGTCTCTGGTTCCCACTTGCGCGCAGCGCAAGAGCAAATCCGGAAAGCGGTATGCCGGTTCCTGCAATCGCCGGAACGAAGCGGCATAGACACGGTTTCGCTTGAAACACGTTACACCATAACATAACTGCCGAGTCATGTTGCAACGCGCTATCTCGCCGATTCGTCGGAAGCTGGACCGTGCGGGAATATTCCTGTCCGGTGCCTGCGCGGTGCATTGTCTGTTGTCGATCGTCCTGGTGTCGGGCCTCGGCCTCGGTGGCGAGTTGTTCCTCCATCCCGATATCCACCGGGTCGGCCTTGTCGTGGCGACGCTCATTGCGGGCGTCGCGATCGGCTGGGGGGCGATGCGCCACCGCGTCGCGGCCCCTTTCGTCGTCGCCATGACCGGTCTGACCTTCATGGGCGGTGCACTGGCTGTCCCGCATGGGTTCGAGGAAGCCATTCTGACCATCATCGGCGTCGCCCTGGTGTCGCTCGGTCACATCCTTAACCTGCGCCATGTGCATTCCGCCGCTTGCAAGGAGCGCTGCGGGGACTAAGTCGGGCCGCATGATTGCCCTGACCGTCAATGGCGAGACCCGCCGCACTGCCGCCGCCACCATCGCCGACCTCGTGCGCGAGCTCGACCTCGATCCAGCCAAGGTTGCGGTCGAACACAATGGCACGATTGCGCCCCGCAGCGAACTGGCCGCACATTCCATCGCGGACGGCGATACGCTGGAGATCGTGCATTTCGTAGGCGGCGGGCAGGAAGACGACATCTGGACGGTTGCCGGGCGCACGTTCGGGAGCCGCCTGATCGTCGGCACCGGAAAGTACAAGGATTTCGAACAGAACGCCGCCGCGCTCGAGGCTTCGGGCGCAGAAATCGTCACCGTGGCCGTGCGCCGCGTGAATGTCAGCGATCCCAAGGCGCCGATGCTGACCGACTATATCGATCCGAAGAAGATCACCTATCTGCCCAATACCGCCGGTTGCTTCACCGCCGACGAAGCGATTCGCACCCTGCGCCTGGCGCGCGAAGCCGGCGGCTGGGCTCTGGTGAAACTGGAAGTGCTGGGCGAAGCGCGCACGCTCTATCCCGACATGCGCGAAACGCTGGTGGCGACCGAGACGCTGGCCAGGGAAGGCTTCCTGCCGATGGTCTATTGCGTCGACGATCCGATCGCGGCGAAGCAGTTGGAAGATGCGGGCGCCGTCGCGATCATGCCGCTTGGCGCGCCGATCGGCTCGGGGCTGGGCATCCAGAACCGCGTGACGATTCGTCTGATCAAGGAAGGCGCAGGCGTGCCGGTGCTGGTCGATGCCGGTGTCGGGACCGCCTCGGATGCGGCTGTCGCCATGGAACTGGGCTGCGACGGTGTGCTGATGAATACCGCCATCGCCGAAGCGAAGGACCCGATCCGCATGGCCCGCGCGATGAAGCTGGCGGTGGAGGCGGGGCGCGACGCCTATCTTGCCGGACGCATGGCGACGCGCAAATACGCCGATCCGAGCAGCCCGCTGGCCGGATTGATCTAGCACGAAGAGGAGAGCGCGTCGTGGCCGATATGGAAATCACCCGTGAAGACGGGGAAACCAAGGGGCGCTACGTCTACCGGTCTGCCGACGGTGGCGAGGAGGCGGAACTGACTTTCTCCAAGGTCAGCCCGACGCGCATCATCGTGGATCACACCGGCGTGCCCGATTCGCTGCGCGGTCAGGGGGTCGGCCAGGCGCTCGCCTTGCGCGTGGTCGAGGATGCCCGCGCCACCGGCGTGAAGATCATTCCGCTCTGCCCGTTCTTCAAGGCACAGGCCCTGCGCCACGAGGATTGGCGCGATGTGGTAGAAATCTAGCGCGGCACACAGCTTGTTAACCATCTTGGGCGAAACTCCGCCTTGCAACAGGGGCTTGCAACAGGGGAGTGCCGTCATGGCCGTCACGGGTACCGCATCTTTGACCATCGCCGAAATGCGCGAATTTGCCAATTTTACCGCCGCCGAACAGCGCTATATCCGCCGCAGCCTCGACATCGGACTCGGCCGGTGCGACGCCTTCCGCATCTGGGGCCGCAATGCCGGCGAGAATGCCGCGATTCGCAGCCAGTACGTCGCCTACCAGGAATTGAAGGCACTGCGGCAGTCGATCCCCGAAGAGTCGGGGTTCGACGGCATCGAGGGTTTCGTCGGCAAGCTGACCCGCGTCGCGGCTTTCGACCTCGCACAAGAGCGGATCGACAGTTTCTCCGCGTTCCGTTTCCTCTACGAGCGCCTCATTTCCGCCGAAGCGCGGCCCTGGCTGCCCAGCGCCTTCTGCGCCGCCGCGGCCCTGCCCCAAATCCGGCCCGAGCGTCGCAAGATGCTGCTTCAGAGCCTTAGCGAGGCGGCCGCAACAGCCCCGGGCTGGAGCGACCGCGCGCCGAGCTTCTACCCGGAATTCATCGAAGAAGTGGCCGCCTGACCATCGCGCTTTCGCCCAGGTGCTTAAGCCGCTAGCTTGCGCAGCAATGACTCCTGCACCTGCTTCCGCGAAGCCCGGCTTTCGACCGTTCGGCCTGACGCTGTGGGCGGTGATTGCGCCCGTCCTCTCGGTCGTTGCCATCGGTGCCGGAAAGCCCGGCGGGATAGGCATGGCGCTGATTCTCGGCCTGCTGCTCGGCGCCGCGATCATGGCGGCGGTCTATCACGCCGAAATCCTCGCTCACTATCTGGGCGAACCTTTCGGGACGCTGGTTCTGGCCGTCGCAGTCACGGTGATCGAAGTGTCGCTCATCGTCTCGATCATGCTTGGCGAAGGCGCGCAGGCTCAGGCCTTGGCTCGCGATACGCTGATCGCTGCGATCATGATTACCATCAACGGTATCGTCGGGATCTGTCTCTTGGCCGGGGGGAGAATCCATCACGAGCAAAGCTACACCCAGTCCGGGGTGAGCGCCGGGCTGGCCATGCTTGCGACGCTGTCCGTGCTCACGCTGGTGCTGCCCAATTTCACCACAAGTGCTCCGGGGGCTTTCTATTCGCCCAAGCAACTCGTGTTCGTCGCCGTGGTCTCGCTACTGATCTATGCCACTTTCGTTGTGGCGCAGACGATCCGGCACAGAGATCACTTCCTCCACAACCTCGAAGAAGCCAACGATCACGCGCATGAGGAAATGGTCACCCGGCGCAAGGCGATCGCTGCCGGCGGCGCTCTGTTGGTCGCACTGGTCGGCGTGGTCTTCCTGGCGAAGAACCTGTCGCCGACGATCGAGGGCGCCGTGGCTTCGGCAGGCCTGCCCCGGGCGCTGGTCGGGATCATTATCGCGGGACTGGTCCTTGCGCCCGAAGGTTTTGCGGCATTGCGCGCTGCGCGGGCCAATCGTGTGCAGACGAGCTTGAACCTGGCGATTGGCTCTGCGTTGGCGACCATCGGACTTACGATCCCATCGGTCGCGGTGGTTGCGCTGATGCTGGGGCTCGATCTGGAACTGGGGCTGTCGATGCGCTCTGCCGTGCTACTGGCGCTGACCCTGCTGGTTGCGACATTGACCCTGTCGCGCGGCCGCACAACCGTCGTGCAGGGCGTAATCCATCTGGTGATCTTCGCGACCTATCTGTTCACCACCATAGTGCCCTAGGATCGGTAAAGCTTTTCCATCCGTTCGCCATAGCGTTCCTTGATTTTGTGGCGGCGGATTTTCATCGAGGGCGTCATTTCCTCGTTCTCGATGGTGAAGGGCTCGTCCGCGAAGGCGAACTGACGGACTTTCTCGACTACCGACAGATCCTTGTTCACCCGATCGACCGCCGCGCGCACGGCGCTGCGGTACTCCGGCAGTTCCTGCACTTGCTTGCAGTCGAACTGCTTGCCCTGCTCGCGGCACCATTCGAGCGTCCATTCGGCATCCGGGACGATCAGGCCAACGACATAGGGCTTCCTGTCGCCGGCAACCATTGCCTGGCCGATCTCGGGCTGCAATGTCAGCATGCCTTCGACCTTTTGCGGCGCGATATTGTCGCCTTTGTCGTTGACGATCATGTCCTTCTTGCGGTCCGTGATCACGATGCGGCCTTTTTCGTCGAGATGGCCGATATCGCCGGTGTGCAGCCAGCCATCCTGGATCGCGCGCGCCGTTTCGCCCTCGTTCTGCCAGTAGCCATGCATCACGAGCTCGCCGCGGCAGAGAATCTCGCCGTCCTCGGCAATCCTGATCTCTACCCCGCGCATGGCCGGGCCGACCGAATGCATGGCGATGCCCGCTGCCGGGCGGTTACAACTGATGACCGGGCCGGCTTCGGTCTGTCCATAACCTTGCAGCATGGTCAGCCCCATCGCTTCGAAAAAGATTCCGACTTCGGGGTTGAGCGGCGCCCCGCCCGACACCATCGCCTTGATCCGTCCGCCGAAACGCTTGCGGATCTTGGGCTTGAGCAACCGGCCGACAGCGAAATCCTTTACCCCGTCGCCGAACTTCTGCTCGCCCGCGGCGCGCCGCTCGCCCACTTCCAGAGCGGTATTCATGAGCTTCTCGGCAAGCCCGCCCTGCTTCTGCACCTGTTTCATGATGCGCGCGCGCAGCACCTCGAACAGGCGCGGAACGACGACCATGATGGTCGGGCGGGTTTCCTCGATATTGCTGGCGAGCTTTTCGAGGCCTTCCGAATAATAGATCTGCGCTCCCACGCCGATGGGGAGGAACTGGCCGCCGGTATGTTCGTAGGCGTGGCTCAGCGGGAGGAAGGAGAGGAAGCGCTCGTCCTGCGCGATGCCGAAATCCTCCATCAGGATTTCGGCGGCCCCGGCGACATTGCACAGGATTGCGCCATGGTGCTGCAACACCCCGCGTGGAGCCCCGCCCGTACCGCTGGTGTAGATGATGCAAGCAGTGTCGCCGCGGCCGATTCCCGCAATCCGCTCTTGCACCGCCTTGCGCGCAGCGTCGGCGTCGCCTTCGAGCATGCGGTCCCATTTGTGGAAGGAGAAGCTGCCCGATTGCTGTCGATGCAGGTCGTCGATGCCGATCACATGTTCGGCCACGCCCGTGGCCTGCAAAGCACCGTGTAGCGGTTTCAGCAGTTTTTCGGTCGAAACGATTACCGCCTTGGCGCCCGAATTGTCCAGGATATGGACGTGATCCCGTTCCGTATTGGTGATGTAGGTGGGCACCGTGATGCAGCCCGCTGCCATGATCGCAAGGTCGGCAATGCACCACTCGGGCCGGTTTTCCGCCACGAGGCAAACCCGATCGCCATCCTTCAGACCGAGCTGGCGGAGGCTTTCGGCCAGCAGGCAGACACGGTCTGCCGCAACTTGCCAGCTTATGGTCTGCCAACTCCCATCCCGTTTCGCACCGAGGAAAGGCAGGCCACCCTTCTCGTCCGCGCGCTTCAGGAAAAGTTCGACGAGATTGTTGGCGGAATCGATATCCGACAGCACGGCAGGCTCCTCAACAGTCGCTTTTATTTTACCCTGCGCGGGGACTTAGGCGCCCTCCGGCATGACGGCAAGCCGGTCTGCCAACGGGTCAGGGGGTATCGATCTGGCCCACCAGGCGCGGATCGCGCGCGCTGTGCCAGCCCGTTGTGTCGTGCAAGACGGCGCCTGCCTTGACCGGGGCTTCGCGCGCGAACACGTTTTTGTGCCCGAGCGACTGAAACGCGGCCATCTGCTCTTCCATCCAGGTGCCTTGTTCCACCATGACGCGATCGCCGAATGCCATGATGAAGGGCAGGCCGAGTATTTCTTCCGCCGACATGCCGAAGTCGATTGCGCCGATGATGCTGCGTGCAGTCTGCACCGGGATGGTGCCGCCGCCAGCGGCTCCGACGGCGAGGAATGGTTTGCCTTGCGGATCCCAGATAATCGTCGGCGACATGGAGCTTCGCGGGCGCTTCCCGCCCTCGACCCGGTTGGCAACGAGCTTGCCGTCCACCATGGGCGAGCGGCTGAAATCGGTGAGCTCGTTGTTCAGGAAAAAGCCATTGACCATCAGGCCCGATCCGAACGCGCCTTCGATGGTCGAGGTGTAGCTGATCATCGTGTTGTCGGCATCGACGACTGCGAAATGGGAGGTGCCGTGCTCTTCGGGTTCATCGCCATCGGACAGTGCCATGGATGCTCCGGCAGGAATGCCGGCCACCGCCTCGGTCAGCGTGTTGCCCTCGTCTATGAGCCGACTGCGGGTCGCGATGTAATCGGGCGCGAGCAGCCCTGCCACCGGAACCGACACGAAATCCGCATCGGCAAGGTAAAGTTCGCGGTCGGCATAGGCGAGGCGCTGCGATTCGACGAAGAGGTGCCAGACAACCGGGTTGCGCGGCCCAAGCGCCGCCAGATCGAAGCGTTCCAGCTGGCCGAGGATCTGCAACACCGCGACGCCGCCCGATGTCGGGGGGCCCATGGTGCAGATGCGATAGTCGCGATAGCTCCCGCATATGGCGTCGCGCTGTTTCGCTTCGTAAGAGGTAATGTCGTTATAGGTCATGGCGCCGGAATGCGGCGTATCGGCGGCCACGGCGGCGGCTATCTCCTGTGCGGTGTCCCCCGCATAGAAGGCCTCGGGGCCGGCACTGGCAATCGCTTCGAATGTCTTGGCCAGCCGCTCGTTCTTGATCGTTGTGCCCAGGGGCAGAGGATTGCCCTCCGCGTCGAAGAATATGCTGCGGGCTTCCGCCGAGTGCGCGGAACGGTCCTTGGCCGAGTCCAGCGAACCGCGCAGGCGCGGATTTATCTCGAACCCCTGCCGTGCCAGATCGATGGCCGGTCCGAACAGCGTCGCCCATGGCAGCTTGCCGTGGGCCGCATGGGCCTTGGCCGCGAGCGCGATATTGCCCGGTACGCCGACCGAAAGCCCGCTTCGAACCGATTCGATATACGGTGGAACCTCGCCGTTTTCGTCGAGAAACCATTCGGGCGTCGCGCCGGCCGGGGCGGTTTCCCGGCCGTCGAAAGTGCTGACCGTGCCATCGGCCTCTCCGCGGACCATGAAGCCGCCGCCGCCTATGCCCGAGCTTTGCGGTTCGACGACGGTGAGTGCTAGCATCACTGCGATGGCGGCATCGGTCGCGCTCCCCCCGCGGGCGAGCATCTCTTCGCCTGCGGCCTGGGCCCGCGGGTCTGCCGCCGAGACGGCTCCTGCCGGTGCCGACTGCGCCTGCGAAGCCGTCGACGAAAGCGGTGCATTGGCGGTGCACGAGGCCAGAGCGACGGCCAATAGCGAAGCGGAAAGTTTTCTGATCATCGGCAGGACGCTATTCGCTTCCGATCGCTTCGGCAATCGAAGTGAAGCCATCGCGTTGCATGAGCTGTTCGACCCCTCGCAGAATACGGCGTGGCAGACCCGGTCCGCCGTAAACCATCGCACTATATATCTGTATCAGGCTGGCGCCGGCGCGGATGCGTGCCCAGGCATCCTCTGCGCCGGCAATGCCGCCAACGCCGATCAAGGGAACGCGTCCGCCCGTCGCCTTGCGAAAATCGCGGAGCCGCGCTTGAGCCAGATCGCGCAACGGAGCGCCCGACAGACCGCCGGTTTCGGCTGCATGGCCGGATTTCAGCGATGGGCGCGACACGGTGGTGTTCGACACGATCAGCGCCCCCAACTGCTTTTCGATGGCGATCCGCGCAATCGCATCGATGTCGGACGGCTCGAGATCAGGCGCGACCTTGAGGAATATGGGCGGTCCGCCGCTTCCGCGCGCTTCGATGACCGCATCGAGCAGGCCGGACAGCGCGCTCTCGTCCTGCAGCGCGCGCAGGCCCGGCGTATTGGGGCTGGAGATGTTGACCGCCAGATACGAGGCGAAAGGCGCCATCGTTTGCGCCATGATCGCGTAGTCGGCGATGCGATCCGCACTGTCCTTGTTGGCGCCGATATTGATGCCGACGACGCCGTCGCGCCCCGCACGTCGTTCGAGGCGGACCCTTGCCGCATTCGCCCCGCCATTGTTGAACCCCATCCGGTTTATGACGCCCCGATCTTCGACCAGGCGGAAGAGGCGCGGCTTCGGATTTCCCGCCTGTGGCTGCGGAGTGATCGAGCCGACTTCGGCAAACCCGAAGCCGAGGCCGAGAATCTGATCGGGTACTTCCGCATCCTTGTCGAAGCCGGCCGCCATGCCGAGCGGGTTCGGGAAATGCACGCCCGCGACATCCACGGCCAGCCGCCCGGAAGTTCGCGGGCCGATACGGGGCGCGAGCGCGAGCGCCCTGATGGTAAGCCCATGGGCGGTCTCGGGATCGAGCGTGAAGAGAAACGGGCGCGCCAGGTCGAACAACATGCTGTGCGCATGCCTCGCCGCGCGCATTCTGTCGAGCCGCTACCTGCCCGTTCCGCCGGTCGCAAAAAGGTAGAACGAGGCAAGAAAAGTCACCGCATTTTCACGACTGTCGCTTGCATACAATCAATTGAAACATAGTCGGCCTAACACGTCTTTGCGACCCGAAGGGCTCGGAGCAGTTCTGCAACGAGTTCTCGACTTGAGAGGGGGGCGACCTTGGTGGGTTGCCCCCTTTTTTTGACTACTCGCGCCTTGGCTGCCCACAGTTTCTTGCCATGCCATTTGCGCATGGAGCGTATTTGGCGTATTTTTACAATTTGCTAACCAAAAAAGAAACGGAACAGGGGTTTGTCGGGTCGGATGGGAGACCGCATTTCACATTCGTTCGAGTTTGTCGCGGCGCCGCCGGATCTCGCACCATACCTGAACTCGCTCTACATCTGGCGCAGCCCGGACGCGCATCTGGACGATGTGCTGCCTGCCTATTCGGGGCAGATGGCCATCTTCGGACAAGGGGCCGGGCAAATGCAGTTCGATTCGGCACCGGTCGAGGCGGGCGACACGTTCATTCTCGCGCCGCTCTGCCAGGCGCGGCGCTTCAGCGTGAACGGCCCTGCGACCTTGCTCGGCGTATCGTTGAACTTCCGGGGATGGGCTGCCCTTTCGGGCCTGTCGGTGCACGACTATCACGACTGCTTTCTCCAGCCGGCAATGGTTCTTGGTGACGAGCTCGCCGGGGTGTTCACCGGTCTTGCCGCAAGATTTCGCGACGGCGAGCTGGACGAGAGAGGTTTGCTCGACGCCATGTCCGATATCGTCAGGCGCGGAATTTCGGTCCTGCCGAAACAGCACCTCACGGTGATCGACCGGACGCTCGAATGGCTGTCGAGTTCGTTCAAGCCGGAGCTCGAGGATCTGTACGAAAAACTGCCCTACTCCAAGCGACAGTCCCAACGGTTGGTGGCGCAGTTCTTCGGCCAGTCGCCGGTGCGCCTTGTGCGCCGCTATCGCGCGGTACGGGCGGCAACGCTCCTGTCGCTCCCGCATCTGCCCGAGGAAATCGAGGCGGAGATTCGCGAGGCATTCTACGATCAGGCGCATCTCATCAAGGAGATCCGCTTTTTCACCGGCCGCACGCCCAAGCGCCTGCAACCGGCATCCGGATTGCCGATCAGCGACATGCTCGGCCCGGACGGCTACGGTTCGGTCAGTCTGTTCGGTTCGGGCGAGGCCGAGCAACTGGGCAAGGATCCGATCGACGAATGGTAAGTGCTAACGACTCGCAACAAAGGAAAATCCGTTGAAAAGGTAGGTCCGGGCGCTTAGCTGTCCAATCGGAGCGATTTGGTCCGATTTGATATGCGCCTTTCCAATCTTGCCGACTATGCCGTGGTCACGATGAGCGCCGCCGCCCGCCATTGCGGCGGTGCGCGCACCAGCGCGGCCGAACTGGCGGCCGAAACCGGCCTACCGGTTCCCACCGTGCAGAAGCTGGTCAGCAAACTATCGGCGGCCGGACTGCTGCGTTCGACACGCGGCTCCGGCGGCGGCTTGCAGCTGGCGCGCCCGGCGGCGGCGATTACCGTGGCCGATATCGTCGAAGCGGTCGAAGGGCCGATTGCGCTGACCGCCTGTATCGAAGGCGCGGAGTGTTCGGTGGAACATGACTGCACGGTCAAACCGCACTGGCCGGTCGTCAACGAAGCGTTGCGCGGCGCGCTGGCGGCGATCCCGCTGACCCAGCTGGCCCGCACAAGAGAGATTGCATGAGCGAGAATATCGACATCCAAGACCGCGAAGCGAAGGAAGCCGCCGAAAAGGCCGCCGAATACGAACATGGCTGGTCGGCGGAAATCGAAACCGAATTCGCCGAAAAGGGCCTGAGCGAAGACACGGTCCGGTTTATCAGCGCCAAGAAGGGCGAGCCCGAATGGATGCTCGACTGGCGCTTGAAGGCGTTTCGCCTGTGGCAGGAGATGGAGGAGCCCGACTGGGCCAAGCTCGGCTATCCCGCGATCGATTATCAGGACGCATATTATTATGCCGCGCCCAAGAAGAAGGAAAAGCTCGCCTCGCTCGACGAGCTCGATCCCGAGATCAAGGCGGTCTACGACAAGCTCGGCATTCCCGTGGCGGAGCAGGAAGTGCTCGCCGGGGTGGAGGGCGCGCGCAAGGTCGCGGTCGATGCCGTGTTCGATTCGGTCAGTGTCGCCACCACTTTCCGCGAAGAGCTGAAGAAGGCGGGCGTCATCTTCCTCTCGATCAGCGAGGCGGTGAAGGAATATCCCGAGCTGGTGAAGAAGTGGCTCGGCAAGGTCGTCCCGCAGCACGACAATTTCTTCGCCACGCTCAACAGCGCCGTCTTTTCGGACGGCACCTTCGTCTATGTGCCCGAAGGCGTGCGCTGCCCGATGGAACTCAGCACCTATTTCCGCATCAATGCCGAGAATACCGGCCAGTTCGAACGCACGCTGATCGTCGCCGAAAAGGGCTCCTATGTCAGCTACCTCGAAGGCTGCACCGCGCCGATGCGCGACGAGAACCAGCTCCACGCCGCCGTCGTGGAACTGGTCGCGCTGGAAGATGCCGAAATCAAATATTCGACCGTGCAGAACTGGTATCCCGGCAATGCCGAGGGCAAGGGCGGGATCTACAATTTCGTCACCAAGCGCGGCCTGTGTCAGGGCGCCCGCAGCAAGATTTCCTGGACGCAGGTCGAAACCGGCAGCGCGGTGACGTGGAAATACCCGTCCTGCGTGCTCAATGGAGAGGACAGCGTGGGCGAGTTCTACTCGGTCGCGGTCACTAACAACTATCAGCAGGCCGATACCGGCACCAAGATGATCCACAATGGCAAGGGCAGCCGCTCGACCATCATCTCCAAGGGCATATCGGCGGGCAAGTCGAACAACACCTATCGCGGGCTGGTGCGCGTGGCCGCCAATGCCGACGGCGTCCGCAATCGCACCGAATGCGATTCGCTGCTGATCGGCGACCGGTGCGGCGCGCACACCGTGCCCTATATCGAGGTGAAGAATCCGAGTGCCCAGATCGAGCACGAGGCGACCACCAGCAAGATCAGCGACGACCAGCTCTTCTACGCCATGCAACGCGGCCTCGACGACGAGGAAGCCATGGCGCTGATCGTAAATGGCTTCGCCAAGGATGTGCTGAAAGAGCTGCCGATGGAGTTTGCCGTCGAGGCGCAGAAGCTGCTGGCGATCAGCTTAGAAGGGAGTGTGGGGTGATGCGCGCCGTATTTTTTCGAGTTTCGGTCCTAGCCTATATTCTGCTGTGCGGAATTTGCTTCATCCATTTCACAGTTGGTGAAGCGTACTTCGACCCATCGATGGAGTGGGCCCCACAAGATCGCGCCTGGCTCATCGCTTCGCAATGGGCCGCTCTACTAGTTCCGATCCTAGGCGGTGGATTACTCTATTGGGTTTCCGGACGAGAAGAATGACTGACCGCAAAACCCTCCAGCTGCCCGATCCGTCCGAGGTCGACGAAGCGCCCGCCATCAAGAAGCGCGGGCGCGGGTGGGAAATCTCGGAGAAGCGGCTCGATGCGATCCATGAGCGGGCGCGCTATCTGCGGCGGCACTCGACCGCGGCGCACAAGGCGCTCGCGGCGCGCTTCGCCAGGGAAGATTTCGGGAAGTACAAGTTCACCCGGCACACGGTGGTCGGCTCCGCGATCCTCGATTTCGTGTCGCACCCGCTCGGCCTCGCCATCGCGATCGACGAAGAAGATCAGAACGACACTCTCGCCAGGCGCCGCGACAAGAGCCTCGCCAGCGTCGGCATCGAGGTGTTCCGCATTCCCGCCGCGACGATCCTCGCAGATGTCGAGGCCGCCATGCAGCCGATCTTCGCCGCGATGAATGCGCGCTACCGCGAAAAGGAAACCGCGCGCCGCGCGCACCAGTCGAAATACGGATCGACGCCGCGCCGTCCCGGCCGCGCCCCCCGTCGCGACGACACCCGTGGAGGTCCACGAGACCGCCGATGACGCGCGCCTGCCCCTCTCCCGTCATCCCGGACTTGATCCGGGATAGTGCTTTTTTTGCCGATGCTGCGCCCAAAGCAGCGCCGGCCCCGGATCAGGTCCGGGGCGACGACAATATGGAAATCGCCTGATGCTGAAAATCGACAATCTCCACGCCGAAATCGATGGCAAGACCATCCTCAACGGCCTTTCGCTCACCGTTCCCGCGGGCGAGGTCCATGCCATCATGGGCCCCAATGGCGCGGGCAAGTCGACGCTCGCCTATGTGCTCGGCGGTCGGCCGGGTTACGAGGTGACGCAGGGTTCGGTCGAATTCAACGGTATCGACCTGCTCGACATGGAACCGCACGAACGCGCCGCTGCGGGCCTCTTCCTCGGCTTCCAGTATCCGGTCGAAATTCCCGGCGTCTCCAACCTCCAGTTCCTGCGCGAGGCGCTCAATTCGCAGCGCAAGGCGCGGGGCGAGGAGCCATTGACCGGCGGCGAATTTCTCAAGCTGGCCAAGGACAAGGCGGCGCTGCTCAAGCTCGACCCGGACATGCTCAAGCGCCACGTCAATGTCGGCTTCTCCGGCGGCGAAAAGAAGCGCGCCGAGATGGTCCAGATGGGCATACTGAACCCGCGCTTCGCCGTGCTGGACGAGACCGATAGCGGGCTGGACATCGATGCCTTGCGCGTGGTCGGCGAGGGGATCAACGCCATCATGCGCGCGCCCGACAAAGGCGTGTTGCTGATCACCCACTACCAGCGCCTGCTCGAAGTGGTGAAGCCCGATCGCGTCTCGATCCTCAGCCGGGGCCGCATCGTCAAGACCGGCGGGCCGGAGCTGGCGGTCGAGCTCGAAAACGAAGGCTACGACGCGGTGATGGCCCCAGAGACGGCCAATGCCTGAGGCAGCGGAACTTCCCACAAGGCGCGAAGAGGCCTGGCGCTATTCCGCAGTCGAGCGGCTGCAGGGCGAGGCGCTGGACCGCTGGCGCACGATCGACATCGCGGCGGGCGAGAGTGTTCGTGAAACGCTCGTGATCGCGGATGGCGATGGCAGCAGGCCGACCGAATTGCATCGCTGGCGGGTCACCATAGGCGAAGGCGCGACCTGCGAGCTGTTCGCCGTGCTCGCCTCGGCCGAATATGCGCGGCTCGAAATCGAAGTCACGCTGAAGCGAGGCGCACATTTCGAGTTCGGCGGCATAACCGTGGGCGGGCGCGACACCGTCCGCGAATTCGTCACCCGCACGATCCACGCCGAACCGGAAGCGACCAGCAACCAGACCGTCCGCAGCGTCCACTGGGGCCATGGTACGGGCAATTTCCTCGGCAATATCGATGTCGTGCGCGATGCGCAGAAGACCGATGCGGCGCAGGATTTCAAGGGCCTGCTGCTCGAAAAGGGCGCGAGCGTGAATGCCGTGCCGCAGCTCGAAATCTTCGCCGACGACGTGAAATGCGCCCACGGCGCCAGCGTCGGCCAGCTCGACGAGACGGCGCGCTTCTACATGGCGGCGCGCGGCCTGTCGCCCGAACTCGCCCGCCGCCTGCTGGTGCAGGCCTTCCTGGGCGATGCGCTGGTCGGCCTGGAAGACGACGCGCAGCGCGAAGAATTGATGCAGGTCGCGCTCGACAAGGTGGACAGGTACCTGTGAGCGACACCGCCACCCTCTCGCGCAAGGCCGATTTTCCTGGCCTCGTCACGGCCGATGGCGGGCCGTGGCACTATCTCGACACGGCCGCCTCGGCGCAGAAGCCGCAGGCGGTGATCGATGCGATGACTCGTGCGCTGGGCCGGGATTACGCCACCGTCCATCGCGGCGTCTATGGCCGCAGCGCGCAGATGACGCTCGGCTACGAGGCCGCCCGCCGCCGCGTCGCGGACTTCATCGGGGCGAAGAGCGAGAACGAGGTGGTCTTCGTGCGCGGCGCGACCGAGGCGATCAATCTCGTCGCCGCAAGCTGGGGCATGGCCAATATCGGCGCGGGCGACCGGATCGTGTTGTCGACGCTCGAGCATCACTCCAACATCGTCCCATGGCAGATGCTGGCCGAGCATACCGGGGCGCAGATCGATGTCTGTCCGCTGACCGGGGATGGGCGGATCGACCTCGGCGCGCTCGAAGCGCTGCTGACCCCGCGCACGAAGCTGGTTTCGCTGGCGCATGTCTCGAACGTTCTCGGAAGCGTGCTCGATGCGCGTGCGGCGGCGGAACTCGCCCATTCGGTCGGTGCGAAGCTGATGCTCGACGGGTGCCAGGCGGCGCCGCGCATGGCGCTCGACATGGCGGCAATCGATTGCGATTTCTACGCGTTCTCGGGCCACAAGATCTACGGACCGACCGGCATCGGCGTGCTGTGGGCGCGCGAGGAAATCCTCGATGCCATGCCGCCCTATCAGGGCGGCGGATCGATGATCGACAGGGTCACCTTCGCAAAGACCACCTATGCCCCGCCGCCGCAGCGGTTCGAGGCGGGCACGCCGATGATCACGGAGGCGATCGCGTTGCATGCGGCGATCGATTATCTGGCCGATTATGGTGTCGATCGAGCGTATGATCACGAACGAAATCTCGCCCGAACGCTGCGCGAAGCCCTGTCCGGCCTCAATTCGGTCCGCCTGTTCGGGCCGGAAGACAGTGTCGGGATCGTCAGTTTCGCGATGGAGGGGGTTCACCCGCACGATCTCGGCACCATATTGGACGAAGAGAATGTCGCGATCCGGGCCGGGCATCATTGTGCGCAGCCGCTGATGGACCATCTCGGCGTCCCTGCCACCGCCCGGGCCAGCTTCGGGCTGTATTCGGACGAGAGCGACATCGCCGCCTTGTTGCGCGGCATCGAACGTACCCAGAGGATCTTCGGATGAGCGAAGAAACGAATACCGACACCGATTTCATCGCCGCGCCTTCGCCGGCCGACGCTGCGGCTGCCAAGCCGCGGCGCGCGCGAGTGGAAGATGCCGTGGATGCGGACGAGACCCCGCGCGAGACGATGGAGCGCAAGCGCGACTATCTCGAAGGCTTCCTGCAGAAGAAGCCGGACAACGTGCCCGCAGGCGCGCCCGGCGGCGATCTGTACGAGGCGGTGATCGCCGCGCTCAAGGAAATCTACGATCCGGAAATCCCGGTGAACATCTACGATCTCGGCCTGATCTACGGCGTCGAGGTCGACGACGAGAGCGACGTGACCGTCACCATGACGCTGACGACGCCGCATTGCCCGGTCGCCGAAACCATGCCGGGCGAAGTCGAACTGCGCGCCGCCAGCGTGCCCGGCGTGCGCGATGCCGAAGTCAATCTCGTCTGGGACCCGCCCTGGGGCCCGGACAAGATGACCGACGAGGCGCGCCTCGAACTGGGAATGCTCTGATGACCGAGACCACGACCCGTCCCGCCCCCAAGGCCGCCGTCATCCTGACGAAGGCCGCCGAACAGCGCGTCGCCGACCTCATGGCGAAGGCGCCCGAGGACGCGATCGGCGTGAAGCTGTCCACCCCGCGCCGCGGCTGTTCGGGCCTCGCCTATTCGGTCGACTATGTTGCCGAGGAAGCGAAGTTCGACGAGAAGATCAAAACGCCCGGCGGCGTGTTCTACATCGACGGTGCCAGCGTGCTCTACCTGATCGGCAGCACGATGGACTGGGTCGAGGACGATTTCACCGCCGGCTTCGTGTTCGAAAACCCCAACGCCAAGGGCGCCTGCGGCTGCGGCGAGAGCTTCATGGTATGATGCACGGATGAGCTTCTACGAACGGCTGCTGAGGAAGGCGCGCCGCGCCGCGGCCAACCGCCGCCAAGACCGGGAGGCGATGATGCGACGGCTCGGACGCGAGCCCAGGAAGCCCCGCAGGAAACCTCCCGAAGCAGGAATTGCGGTACCTGCCATTCCGCCGCAGGGTCCATTGCCCAAGCTCGGCGGAGCCGAAGCCCCGCTCGAATTCGACTAACTCACTTCCCCGCGAGGAAATCGAGCAGCGCTTTCTCGTAGGCGTCGATCCGGCCGTTCACCGCGAATTTGGCGTTGAGCCATTCGTTCTCGCTGGCGGTCAATTCATGCGCGGCTGCGACGTGCTCTTCGCGGGCCGGGCCTGCATCCTTGCGGCCGAAGACGATCCCGAACGCGTTCGGGGCGGAAACCGCCATCTTGCCGAGGAACCCGCCCACGCCCGACGCAGTGTCGTTCATGAAGGCCTGCAATTCGCTCGCCCGTTCGCGGCTGATCTGGGCGTTCTCGCTGCTATAGCCCTGCAGATAATTGGCGACGCCCTGCACGAAGAGCTGCTTCCACTCCGGCGCATTGTCGGCGTCCAGCGTCGCATCCTTGAGGCGGAAGAGCATGTCGGCTTCCTTGCGGCCCACCGCGGCCGGGCGCTCGCTGGCGGGCGCGAAGATCGCGCGGCGCAGCAGCCTGGCCTCGGTCGCATTGACGTTGCCCGCTTCCAGCGCGCCGCCGTCGCGCGTCGGGCCGGTGCCTTCGAGCACGGCCAGTTCGATCTGCGAGATCGCGCAATCCTTGAGCGCCCCGGGCACGTTCTGCGCACGCTCGAACACGCGGATCAGCAGTTCGAGTTCGGCCATCGAACCCAGCACCCCATCGGCATCGATCTGCGCCATCAGCCAGGCGGCATTCTCGCTGTCGACATAGCCGGTCGGCGCACGCTGGTTGACGACATATTCGCCCAGCGCCTCGACGAAGAAGTCGACCCATTCGGCGCTCTGCGATGTGAGCGCGCGATTGAGGGCGAAGATCGCCTCCGCCTCGGTCTGCGAAATACGCCCGTCGGGCCATGCCTCGCGCCGGAGGGCGAGCACGTCCTCGCCCGATATCGCGCCGTCCGCGCCGACTTTCTTGGCCAACTCGCCGAAATGTACGCTCATCAGGTCCGAACCCTCGTAAAATTCAGGTCCGGAGAACCTATCGCGGTTTGCTTAAGACGGGGTTAGCGCCGCAGCGCCCGGACGCAGGCGGCACGGTCGACATCGACACCGTCGCTCGCCCGCCGCGCATCGACATAGGTGGCGCTGGGCTCGCCGCGCGGTTCGAGCGGGTAGAGATAGATGTCGAGCACGCAGGCCTCGCCCACGAATTGCAGCTTCCTGGCATCGCCCTCCTTCACATTGAGCCGGGGCGCACCGAACAGATTGGCGAGCGCCGTCTCGTTCCGGCCGATCACGCTCTCCAGGCCCGGCATGTTCATGATGCGCGGCGCGCGGAAGGCCTGCGTGGTCGGAGCGGGGCGCACCTGCTGCGGCGGAGGCGCGGCGGAAGGCCGCGACGGCGCGGGGCCGGACGGGGAAGGCACGGCCGCGCAGGCGCCGAGCAGCGGCAGCAGGAACAGGGCAAGTTTACGCATGGGGTACTTTCTCTCGGGCGCGGTGGACCATGTGGGTCGCGGCGGCAGCGCCTATTATCGGGGCGATCAGATTGACGAAAGGGATTGCGAGCAGGGCCACCACCGCCCCGCCGAGCAGGACGCGGTTCAGGCCGCCCATGGGGGCGATCTCGGCCCTGTCGCTGCGGTGTCTCAGCCAGACCATGTCGCGCAATTCGCGGCCGACAAGGAAGGCGTTGACCGCCCAGAACACCGCCGCCGCGCCAATCCCGGTGACCAGCAGCAGCCCTGCGATCGGCAGCGCCGCGGCATTGGCCAGCACGGTGCGCAGGAGCGAACGCAGCGCATTGCCGACCTCCTCGGCCAAGGGAATATCGCGGACGGTATGCGCGGCGTGCGGATAATGCTTCGTCTCCACCGCACGCACCACGTCCTCGGCAAAGAACTGCAGCACGAACAGCGCGACCACGCGGAACAGGAACCAGCCGGCGAACACCGTGACGAGGGCGGCGACGAAGCCGCTGATTTCCGCGCTGAATGCGACGCCTGCGGATATGAGGTAGTTGTACAGCCCGGCCAGCAGCACGCCGCCGAGCACCACGAAAATCGCCAGCGTCGTCAGCGCGGTCTTGAGCAGCACCGCGATGATGGCCGGATCGCCGAGCTGGCGCAGCGACAGGGCAAATGCGGCAGGCAGCGAAATCATGCAGCCGGGGGATGCGCGCGCACTGCGCCCAAGTCAACGCCGCCCTTGGCCTTGCGGCGACGAACGGCTAACGGCGCCCGACATACCGAAAACCCTACCCGGAGTATCCATGACCGAACCCCGCTACGACGTCGTCGCCATCGGCAATGCCATCGTCGACGTGATGGCCCCCTGCACGGACGAGCTGATCGACGAGCTCGACCTGAACAAGGGCGGCATGACGCTGGTCGACGAAGACGGTGCGCGGCGGCTCTACGAAGCGATGGGTCCGGCACGCGAAATCTCGGGCGGTTCGGCGGCCAATACGCTGGCGGGCATGAGCGCGCTGGGCGCGCAATGCGCGTTCGTCGGCCAGGTGGCGCAGGATCAGTTGGGCGATGTGTTCACGCACGATATCCGCGCGGTCGGCATCGATTTCGATACGCCCTCGCGCGAAGGCCAGCCTGCGACCGCGCGCTGCCTGATCTTCGTGACGCCCGATGGCGAGCGGACGATGAACACCTTCCTCGGCGCCAGCCAGTTCCTGCCGCCCGCCGCGCTCGACGACGAGCTGATCGCCAGCGCGGGCATCCTCTATCTCGAAGGCTATCTGTGGGACCCGGAAGAGCCGCGCAGCGCGATGCGCCGGGCGATCGGGGTGGCGCGCAAGGCCGGGCGCAAGGTCGCCTTCACCGCCTCGGAAAGCTTCGTGATCGAACGCCACGGCGACGATTTCCGCGCGCTGATCGAGGAAGGGCAGATCGACATCCTCTTCGTCAACGAAACCGAACTGGCGACGCTGACGGGCGAGAGCGATTTCGAAGCGAGCCTCGCTGCGCTGGACGGCAAGGTCCCGGTCCTCGTCGCCACCCGCAGCGCCAGGGGTGCGGTCGGCATCGCCGGCGGCCAGCGCGCCGAAGTCGCCGCCGAGCCGGTCGAGAAGGTGGTCGACACGACCGGCGCAGGCGACCTCTTCGCCGCCGGCTTCCTGACGGGCCACGCGCGGGGCGAAAGCCTCGAAACCTGCCTGCGCATGGGCGCGATCTGCGCCGCCGAAATCATCTCCCACTACGGCGCACGGAGCGAGGCCGATCTGAAAGCGCTGATGGCCGAGAAGTTGGGGTGAACCATCGCGATGGGGACCGATAACGGCCCCCGGCTCAGTCGCCACCCCCGCCCCGAGCCGGGGCCCGGCTTTTTCTTGCGAAGTCGCGCTGTGTCTCAGTTAAGATGTCGCCTTCAAGAGTATGTGTTATTTGAGGTGCGGCACCAGAAAATTCTGCTAGTTCTTTGGTGATGTTCCTCACCTCGCAGATCGACCGCCTCGAAGGCTTCTTTCTCGCGCAATTTGAAGAAGATGGCGACCGCTGCCTTTATCGAAAACATGGGCGAGGGGCGCCGATACCGGTGACGCCCCAGGAGAAGGAAGATTTCCGACTTCAGTATCGCCGCGCGACGCGATCGATGTTCTGGCTTACCATTGCGCTGACCATTGTTGCGATCGCTCTGGCATTCTGGATCACGCCCGAGTTTCTGGACGAGGGACCGGGTATATTCGTCATTTCAATGGCAACAATCCTCGCAATCGCTGTGCTCAGCGTGCGCAATACTACCGCGCCAGCGAGAACTCTTGGAACGCGTCTTTCAATAGGACCGCCCCTGACAAATCGCGAGGTTCGTGCCAAACACTTTGCCAGCACCAGCTGGGCGCTGCTTGGATCGATATTCTTTATCTCGACTACCGTTTGTGGGTACCTGCTCTGGAGCGCGCAGTTCACAGCCATAGAAGATTACTTCTGGGCGGCTGGCAGTGCCATGATTGCGGTGATCGGCGCACGCGCTTTGTGGCTGAAGTATTCACTCGGGGTGTAGCATGGCGCGAACGGTCTGATGGGCCGACGCCGCTATCACCTTTGCCACCCCCGCTCAGCCTGAGCTTGTCGAAGGCCACGCACTACCGCCTGCTCCGAGCGCCATCACCCCTGCCGGTTACGCGACAGCGCCGAGATTCTCTCCCAATCTCCGGCGATGAGCGCCTGTTTCTTCGCCCGGCTCCATCCCTTGATCTGCCGCTCGGCGTCGAAAGCCTCGTCGCGAGTGGGAAAGTCCTGAGACCATTCGAGCGATACGGGGCGCCGCTTTGCCGTGTAACCGCCCAGCGCACCGGAGTGGTGCTGCGCCATCCGGTCGTCCAGGTCTTCGGTGTGCCCCGCGTAATAGCTGCCGTCATTGCAGCGCAGGAGATAGGTGAAGAAGGCCATTTCCTGCCGCTAACCTCGGTGGATGGCCTTCGACAAGCTCAGGCTGAGCGGAGCTGGGTACCGGGGGCGGCGGAGCAGACCGGGAGCAGCGCCCGCAGATCCGGCCAATTGCGGAAAATTCACCCCCGCTCGCGCCGCACTTCCCTTTGCCCGATATCGCGGCGGCAAAACCCGTCCGCAAAGTCGATCGCGTCCACCGCAGCGTAGGCTTTGGCTTGCGCCTCGGTCGCGCTGCCGCCGCGGGCGGTGACGTTGAGCACGCGGCCGCCGCTGCTGGTCAGCGTCTCGCCCTCCAGTTTCGTGCCCGCGTGGAAGACTTTCGCGCCGTTCGCCTCCGCATCGCCCAGATCGATCTTGCCGCCCTTCTTCGGCGTGTCGGGATAGCCTTCCGCCGCCATCACCACGGTCAGGGCGAAATCGTCGGACAGCACCGGCGCGGCGATCTCGCCCAGCCGCCCTTGCGCACAGGCCTGCATCAGTTCGACGAGGTCGCTTTCCAGCCGCATCATCAGCACCTGGCATTCGGGATCGCCGAAGCGCGCATTGTATTCGATCAGTTGCGGGCCGTCCTTCGTCAGCATCAGCCCGGCATAGAGCACGCCCGAATAGGGCATGCCCTCGGCCGCCATGGTGCGCACGGTCGGCTCCACGATCTCGCGCATGACCTGGGCCTGCAGCGCCGCGCTCAGCACCGGGGCGGGGGAATAGGCGCCCATGCCGCCGGTATTGGGGCCGGTATCGCCTTCGCCCACGCGCTTGTGATCCTGCGCGGTGCCGATGGGGACGATGGCGGTGCCGTCGGTCAGCGCGAAGAAGCTGGCTTCCTCGCCGGTCAGGAACTGTTCGATCACCACTTCGCTCCCCGCGCTCCCGAACCTGCCGTCGAACATCTCGTTCAGCGCGTGCTGCGCGTCCTCGCGCGTTTCGGCGATGACCACGCCCTTGCCCGCGGCCAGCCCGTCGGCCTTGAGCACGAAGGGCGCATCGAACTTCTTGAGCGCGCCCCAGGCCGCTTCCAGCGACGTGCAGCGTTCGTAACGCGCGGTGGGGATATCGGCGCGCCGGCACAGTTCCTTGGTGAAGCTCTTGCTCCCTTCGAGCTGGGCGGCCTTTTGGGATGGACCGAAGGTATCGATGCCGGCGTCGCGCAGCGAATCGGCCAGGCCGTCGACCAGCGGCGCTTCGGGCCCGATCACTACGAGGTCGATCGCATTTTCCGACACGAAATCGACCACGGCCCGGTGATCGGTTACATCCAGCGCTACGCAGGTTGCACCCTGCGCTATACCGGGATTGCCCGGCGCCGCCCACAGCTTGTCGCATAGCGGCGATTGCGCCAGTTTCCATGCCAGAGCATGTTCGCGCCCGCCCGCACCAAGCAAAAGGATATTCATGGCCAGCGATTTCCCGTCAGATTCCGAAGATGCAGGCTTGGTAGCGAAGGGTCGCGCGGGCGACAACGCCGAGCCGCTGACGGTGAGCGAAATATCGCAGGCGCTGAAGCGGACCGTGGAGGATCGCTTCGGCTTCGTGCGGCTGCGCGGCGAATTGTCGGGCGTGAAACGCGCGGCCTCCGGGCACATGTATTGCGCGCTCAAGGACGAGAAAGCGGTGCTCGACGGGGTGATGTGGCGCGGCAATGCCGAGCGCCTGCCATTCCGCCCCGAAGACGGGCTGGAGGTGGTCGCCAGCGGCAAGATCACCACCTATCCGGGGCGCTCGAAATACCAGATCGTGATCGAGCGGATGGAACTGGCGGGCGAAGGCGCGCTGCTCGCGCTACTGGAGAAAACCAAGGCGAGGCTCGAGGCGGAAGGGCTGTTCGATCCGGCACGCAAGAAGCCGCTGCCGTTCCTGCCGCGCACCATCGGCGTGGTCACCTCGCCCACCGGTGCGGTGATCCGCGACATCCTGCACCGGCTGGCGGACCGCTTCCCGAGCCGGGTGATCGTGTGGCCGGTACTGGTGCAGGGGCAGGGCGCGGCGGAGCAGGTGGCGGGCGCGGTGCGCGGGTTTTCGGCACTGCCCGAGGATCATCCCGACCGCCCCGACCTCGTCATCGTCGCGCGCGGCGGCGGGTCGATCGAGGACCTGTGGAGTTTCAACGAAGAGGTTGTCGTTCGCGCCATCGCAGACTGCCCGATTCCCACGATCAGCGCGGTCGGGCACGAAACCGACACCACGCTGGCCGATTACGCCGCCGATCGCCGCGCGCCAACACCGACCGCCTCGGCCGAAATGGCGGTACCGGTACGCGCGGAGCTGGCGGCGACACTGGCCGATTTCGAGGCGCGCAAGAAGCGCGCAATACTGCGCCCGGTCCAACTGGGCCGGGAACGCTTGCAGGCCCGCACCGACCGGCTGCCCAGGCGCGAGGCGCTGCTCGAACCGCACGCGCAGGCGCTCGACGATCTGGCCGAACGGCTGCGGCGCGGCCTGCAGGATCGCGCGTCGCAAGGGCGCGAGAAACTGTCGAATCTGCGCCTGTCGCCTGCCGTACTGGAGCGAAACCTGCGCGAGGCGCGGCGTGCACTGACGGGACAGAAGCTGGTGCCCGCGCTGGTCGAGCGCCCGCTTGCCGACCGGCGCGAGCGGTTGGCCGCGCTCGCCCGGCTGGCCGAACAGCTGCATCCCGACCGCCCATTGTCACGCGGCTATGTGCGTGTAACCGGCCCGGACGGGCGGACCATTACCGACAAGGCCCAGGCGGCGAAGGAGGCCGCACTCACGCTCAAGTTCCGCGATGGCGATCTTGGCGTTGCGACCGGTGCTTCGTCACCCGCTCCGCGCCGAAAACCGCCCAAATCCGGAACTCCATCGAAGCAGGATGATTTGTTCGGTTGAGACTGACCTGCTAGAAATGTTTCCATGCTGATGAATAAGAATTCCGGCCCGTCGAGTGGCGAGGCCAAGCTGCAATACGGCCCCTCCGGCTTTCGGGTTCTGCGCGCCGGCAGCCATGTGTTCTGCGCCGTGAGCGGGGTGCCGATCCCGCTCGACGAATTGCGCTACTGGTCGGTCGAGCATCAGGAGGCCTATGCCAGCGCCCAGATCGCAACGGAACGGCTGGCGCCGTGAGGCTGGCAAGGGTCGCGCTGCTTCCCCTTCTCATGACTGCCTGCGTCCCCGCCGCCGAAGCGCCGACTTCCCCGCCGCCGGCAGAGGTGGTGCAACCGGTGCGTACCGCGCCGGCGGCACGGCCGAGCCCGTCGCGATCGGCGGTTTTTACGTTCGACGGGGAACTCGAACAGGGTGGCTGGATGCGGGGCACCGTACCTCCCGGCACGGTCGAGGCCAGACTTGGCGAGGAACGGCTCGCGTTCGACGATGAGGGGCGGTTCTTCGCCGCGTTCGACCGCGATTCGCCCGGAACAATGACGCTTGCCGCGCGGCTGGCCGACGGGCGGACGATCGAAAGCCCGCTCGCCATCGCGCCGCGTGGCTGGGATATCGAGCATGTCGATGTCGCCCGTAGTCCGGGCGGGGCTTCGGAAGCCTTCATGCGCCGCCGTCAGCCCGAACTCGACGCAATCTGGACCGCCCGGCTGAAGGAAACCGGTAGCGAGGGCTGGAAACAGGACTTCGCCTGGCCGGTGAAGGGACGGATTTCGGGCCGCTTCGGATCGCAGCGCGTATATCGCGGCGAACCGGGCAGCTATCATTCGGGCCTCGACATCGCGCCGGGGAATGGCGCGCCCTACGTGGCGCCGGCCGACGGAGTGGTGGTGCTGGTAGCGGACGATTTCAGTCTGGAAGGCAAATTGCTGATCATCGACCACGGTCAGGGCCTCAACAGCGCTTTCCTGCATTCGTCGCGCCTCTATGTGCGCGAAGGCGAACGCGTGCGCCAAGGCCAGCACATCGGCGATGTCGGCGCATCCGGCCGCGCGACCGGCCCGCATCTGCACTGGAGCCTCAAATGGCGCAATGCGCGGCTCGATCCGCTGCTGTTTACCGGACCGATGCGCTGAGGGGCCGGCATCGCCTCGATACTCAAGAGAACTCAGGATCCATGCGCTACAACCACCTCCTTCTGGCCTGCCTGCTGGCCCTGGCGATCGCGCCGGGAACCTGGTTGCGGACCGAAATCCCGCTGGAGGAACCGAGCTTTGTCGAGGCGATAGCGACGGTGGAGGTCGGCAAGGCGCAGGCCGGGCCGCTCGTTCTCGAACATGCGTGGGAGATTACCGGGAGCGGCCCGCTCTTCGGCGGCTTCTCGGCGCTTCTGTCCTTGCCCGATGACCAGTTTGTGGCGGGGAGCGATGCGGGCGCCAAGCTCGTCTTCACGCGACCCGACAGGCGGGGCACGCTCCCGCGGCTCACGCGGTTCGGCGGAGACGACGATCCCGACAAAAATGCGGTCGACCTCGAATCACTGACGCGCGATCCCGAAACCGGGTGGATTTGGGGTGGATACGAATGGGATCAGGCCATCCGCCGTTTCGATCCGGACTACGTTCCAAGAGGAAAGGTGCGCCCCCGCGCCATGGCCGACTGGGGCAGTAACAGCGGCGCCGAAGCGCTGATACGCCTGCCCGACGGCAACTTTCTCGTTATAGAGGAGGGCTCCTTCAACGACGACACGGTGCACCATCAGGCGTTGCTGTTTGCCGGCGATCCATTCGAAAGCCGACCGCCCGAATTGCTCTTCGTGAATGTGCCGGAAGACTATCGCCCGGTCGACATGACGCAACTGGATGATCACCGGATTGCGGTTCTGCTGCGCGGGTTCGAATTCGACCTGCCGCCCCGCTTCTCCACCGCGATCGCGGTGATGGACATTGCGGACATAGCGCCGGGCGCGACGGTCGATCTGCATCTTGTCGCAGAGCTTGGCGAAGATTTCCCCGCCGACAATTACGAGGGCATGGCGGTCACGCGCGATGCCGGGAAAACCTACCTGTGGCTGATGTCGGACGACAACTTCATGCAATATCAGCGCACACTGCTCCTCAAGCTGCTCTGGCAGACACGCGAAAAGGCGCGCGAGTAGACCTCGCGCGCCCTTCGAGTTTCCGCTGTTGCTGCGGCGCCCAGGCGCCGGCATGCCTTCAGGCGGAAGCGGCGTTTGCCTTCTTCAGCTCGCGCTTCACCTTCAGCGCATTGGTCGACAGCTTTTCGTCGCTGGTCTTGAGCAGCCAGTTGTCGAGGCCGCCATTGTGCTCGACCGAACGCAGGCCGTGGGTCGACACGCGGAACTTGAAGCTACGATCGAGCTTCTCGCTCATCAGCGTGACGTTCTGCAGGTTCGGCAGGAAGACCCGCTTGGTCTTGTTGTTGGCGTGGCTCACATTGTGACCGACCTGGCGGCCCTTGCCGGTGAGTTCGCAAATGCGCGACATGATACGTCTCTTCGTTCGAATGGGCGGGCGAGTTCCCTTGGCCGCATGGGCGCGGCTGCGGGGCTCATTAATCCCGGAAAGCGGCGCGCATAGCGGCGAGGGGGCGAATCGTCAAGCACGTTGCGCCATGCGACGCCCGGGGCTAGCGCGTGCGCAATATGACCGGCTGGACGTTACCGCAACCCATGGGCCGTGCCCTCGCGCTGGCCGAAGAGGCCGCCGCCGCGGGCGAGGTGCCGGTAGGCGCCGTTGTGACACGCCACGGCGAGGTGGTGGCCGAGGCGCATAATGCCCCCCGCCGGACACACGATCCCACCGCCCATGCGGAGATCCTCGCGATTCGCCGCGCGGCGGAGGCGCTTGGCGACGAACGCCTCACGGATTGCGAGCTGTGGGTGACGCTGGAGCCCTGCGCCATGTGCGCCGGGGCCATCGTCCACGCGCGGATCGCGAAGCTCTACTACGCTGCGAGCGACCCCAAGGGCGGTGCGGTGGAACATGGCGCGCGGGTCTTCGAACAGGAGCAATGCCTGCACCGGCCCGAGGTCTATGCAGGGATCGGCGAGGCGCGTGCGGGAGCGCTGTTGCGCGAGTTCTTCAGGGAGCGGCGGTGAGTAGCCGGTCTGGAGACGACCCTAGTTGCGGTCGCTCAATTACAACCAAATTCTACCCGATTTCCGCCCAAGTGGCTGACACAGTTTCCCATCTGTCTTACTGAGATAATTGGAGGTCGCGAATGCCCAAAGCAATCATAGTCGGTGGCGGAATTGCTGGTCTAGCATCCGGTATCGCATTCGCGAATGCTGGCTGGGATGTGGAGGTCTTGGAGCGCGCGGCCCGCTTCGAACCCTTAGGCGCTGCGCTCAGCCTTTGGCCAAACGCTTGTGCGGCGATGTCGAGCATCGGGGTCTTGAGCGCAGTCAGCGCAGTCGCCGCTCCGATTACGGCAATGCAGTTGGCCACGCGAGGCGGACAGACAATCCTTCGCAGAGAAATTCCAGATCAAGCAATGATGAGCACCCGCGCTTCCTTGCAGGATGCACTTTTGGCAGCCCTTAGCATCGAACGCGTTCTTCTCGGTTGCAAGGTCGAGCACATTTCCAATGATCGGATCACACTGGCTGACGGGGCAACGCTGACCTGTGATCTGGTCGTCGATGCGGGAGGCATCCGCGCCTTAAGCAGTGCAGGATCACCACCAAGCTATGCCGGTTATGGCGGGGTGTTGGCGCTTTCAGACAAAGTTGGCAAAGCCAGACTTCACGGTCTGGCTGCTGAATATTGGGGTAGGGATGAACGATTTGGCGTCTTCGAATTGCAGGAGAATCGGCGTTATTGGTTTTACATGCGCAGCCAGAGTGCCGAAGCTTCAATGCCTAGCCTTGCAATGTGCCAAGCAGCAGCCGAAGGTTGGCCTGAACCAGTCGAACAGGCAATTGCTGCTACGACAGAAGATGCCCTCATCCCATTCGCAATTTATGCGAAACCGCCGCCGAAGGCACTTAATGAGAGTGGCATCTTGCAGGTAGGCGACGCTGCGCACGCGATGGAGCCCAACCTTGGTCAAGGCGCATGCCAAGGACTTGAAGATGCGGCAGCTTTACAAGCAATCGTTTCAACTGTTCCCTTAGAAAAGGTGACCGCTGAGTATGAACGGATGCGGCTAAAGCGAGCGAGGATGTTTGTCCGGGAATCGACGCAAGCAAGGTTTGGCGCGCATGGTCCGAGAACCATTCAGACAATCTTCAGAGCGGCGTTGAGGGTTATACCAGCCTCAATCACGGAGCGGCGAATGCAAGGAATGCAGACAATGCCCGACTATCTAGCGAGTGTCCGCTGATCCGTTTCTTTTCTCGTAAGCCGCCAGCCTGTTCCCTACCCAATGGCAGCCTTAGAGCTAAGCCCTATAGCCCTCGCCAGATCTTCGCCTGCGCCCCATTTCGCGCACCGAACCGCGCTCTGTCGCACGCTTTGGGCATGAAACGTTTATCGTAGCAGAGCCGCAGCTCTTCCAGCCAACCGCGCGCGTTGAGTTTCACGCCGATCGCCTCGCGGGGCCAGCCGGGGTTTGCGTCGACGAAGCGGGTGCGGATGGTGCTCGCGGTCACCCCGTCCTCGCGGCTGATACGGTCGAAATCGGGAATGCGCAGGCCCTCCCACAATATGCGGGTGACTTTGAAATATGTCGCGGGGCGCTTCGCCATGCAGGTGCCGTGCTTGGCCCATTGGCGCGCGATCAGCGATGCGGAGGGCGAGATGCACATATTCGCGGCGATCTCGCGCGGCTGCGGCTGGCGCTGACTTGCGCACCATTGCGGCCAGCTGCGCCCGCTTTCCGGCCAGAGCCCGTGGACGACGAGGCCGAACATCCCTTCACGACCGCTGCATTGGCGTGCATGGCGGGCCTGTCCCTTGCGGGGCTTGCAGAACTCGGGGCTCCAGCTCAACGCCATTGTGTAGCCGGTGACCGGCAGCGGCCGCGGCGAGGCTTCGGGCGTTATCCGCGGCATCTGCACGCTGCGCGGCAGGCTGCACTGGTAGTGCTGGGCGGCCAGTGGCGCGGCGGGAAGTGCGGTCATTGCAAGGCCGAAGGCCAATAGCCGTTCGCGGCATCGCATATTGCAGATCACAGCGGTGTAAAGTCGAGACCGATATCGGCGGCGGGCGCGCTCTGGGTCAGGCGGCCGACCGAGACGTAGTCCACGCCGGTTGCTGCTTTGGCCCTGATCGTGTCCAGATTTATCCCGCCGCTGGCTTCGGTCGGCACCCGGCCCGCGACCAGAGCTACGGCCTCGCGCAGCATCGGCGGCTCCATATTGTCGAGCAGCAGGCGAGTGGCGCCGGCCGCCAGCGCGGGTTCGATCTGGTCGACCCTGTCGACTTCGCAGATGATGTCCCCGACACCCGCCGCGATCGCGCGGCGCACCGCCTCGCCGACCGATCCGGCCACGAGCACATGGTTGTCCTTGATCATCGCCGCGTCCCACAGCCCCATACGATGGTTCGACCCGCCGCCCATGCGCACCGCATATTTTTCGAGGTGGCGAAGGCCGGGAATGGTCTTGCGCGTATCGAGCAGGGTGCAGTCGGGATTGTCCATCGCTCGGATGTATTCGGCGACCATCGTCGCGATGCCCGAAAGGTGCTGGACGGCATTGAGCGCGCTGCGTTCGGCGGTCAGCATGGCGCGGGCATAGCCTTCCAGCCGCATCAGGTTGGTGCCCGCCGGAACGGACGCGCCCTCCTGAACGAGGATGTCGATCCGCATGTCGGGATCGAGCGTGCGGAAGAATGCCTCGGCGATCGGCAGGCCTGCCACATGGATCGCATCGCGCGTATCCATGACGCCCGAGAAGCGCGCCCCTGCCGGGATCACGCTCTCGCTGGTGACATCGCGTCCGCCGTCGGAGAATCCTTCGCCAAGATCCTCGGCCAAGGTGTCACGGACAAATGCGGCAAGGTCGAAGCCGGGAAGCTGGAATTTGCTCAAGGCCATCTCTCAGTCATTGCGAGCGACAATAGGTCGTGTGGGCAATCCATGGCGCCATGGATCACTTCGTCGCCTCGCTCCTCGCAATGACTGTGAGAAGCGTCAATGCACGAAGCGCGCGACGACATCCCTGTAGGACCGCGAGACCTTCACCTCCGCCCCGCTGTCGAGCACCAGGAAGCACTCGCCATTGGTATGCGGTTTCACCTGGCGGACCTGATCGAGATTGACGATGGTCGAGCGGTGCACGCGCTGGAACTTGCGCGGATCGAGGCGGCGTTCGAGGTCCTTCATCGTCTCGCGCAGGATCAGCGAATTGTCGCCGGTGTAGATGCACATATAGTCGCCGGCGGCTTCGATATGCTCGATCGTTTCCACTTCGACGCGGAAGATCTGGCCGCGATCCTTGACGTTGATGAGCTTTTCGAACCGGCTGGCCGCTTCGGTATCCTCGCCGGCCAGGTTCTCGGCCGCCTCCGGTGCGACTTCGGACAGGACGTTCTTGAGCTTTTCGGCTTCCTCGGTCGACTTTTTTTCCGCCAGACGCTGGCGAACGCGCTCGACCGTGTCGGCCAGCTTGTCTTCATCGACCGGCTTCATCAAATAGTTGACCGCATTGGCTTCGAAGGCGCGGATCGCGTGTTCCTGGAACGCGGTAACGAAGACGAACAGCGGCGGGTCGATTTCCATCACGCCCTGAACGACAGAGAAGCCGTCGAAGCCGGGCATTTGGATATCGAGAAAGACGAGATCGGGCTTCTGGGTCTTGATTGCGCGAATCGCTTCGCGGCCGTTCTGGCATGTGTCGATGATTTCGACATCCTCGAACGGTTCCAGGCGGAGCTGGAGGCCCTGGATGGCGAGCTTCTCGTCGTCGACGAGGATAGTGCGGATGGTCATGTCGTCTGGGGTGCTTTCGGGGGTAGTTGCGAGTGTATAACGGCTGGGGGAGCCGACGGTTTCTGCGGAATGACGGCCTGCTGCGCGGGGGCGACTTGCCCTTCGCTTAACGCTTCGGTTTCTTCGCCCTCATAGGGAAGCTCGATGAGAACCGAAAAGCCGCCACTTTCGGGCGAGCGGATTTCGAAACGATGTTCTTCGCTATAGGCCTGTGCGAGGCGATCACGAATATTGGCGAGGCCCACGCCCGTCGAGTCGCGCCGGGCATGGGTGGGGCGGACGGCGGGCAGGCCGTCTTCGATACTGTTCATCGTCATACCCGGTCCAGTGTCCGATACAGTAACGCGCAGCCGTGGACCCACGATCTGCGCCACGATGGCGATCTCGGCGCCTTCTTCCTGCGGGCTGACACCGTATTTGATCGCATTTTCGACCAGCGGCTGGAGCAGCATGGCGGGCAGTTGTGCCCCGGCAGCGTCGGGCTCGATGCGGAACGTGGTCCGCAGCCGTTCTTCGAAGCGCATCTGCTCGATACCGAGATAGAGTTTCAGCGTTTCGACTTCCTGCGCCACGGTGACTTTGCCGCCGGGCTGCGTGACCAGCGTGTGCCGCAGGAAGCTGGACAGGCGGGTGAGCATGGCGTTGGCGGTTTCGCTCTGTTTCAGCAGCACCAGCGTACTGATCGAATTGAGCGTGTTGAACAGGAAATGCGGATTGAGCTGGTAGCGTAGCATGGCCAGCTGAGCGCTGGTTGCCTGTGCCTCCAGCCGTTCGAGCCGATCGGCCTGTTCTTCCACCTGCAGGAAGAAATTGATCGCGTAATACAGCGCCGACCATGCTCCGAGCAGAACGAGATCGATGAAGTAGATGCCGACGAAGAGATTGGCGAAATTGCTGCCCGACGAGGCCGCGCCCGCCACTTCGAGGACCCAGCTGTCGATGAAGGCATAGACCCCTGTGGCAACGCCGAGCACCAGCGCAGTCGCGCCCCACGTAATGATCGGGCGCTGCTTGATGAGCTGGCTGTAGATCACTGCCAGGATCAGGCTGATCGAAAAGCCGGTAATCGTCGAGATCAGGTTGATGACCAGCCGGTCGAGCGGAAAGCCGTTGGCCAGCGCGGACATTGCGCGCAGCATCGTCGCCCCGCCCCAGCCGGCCAGCTGCAGGTTCCAGAACGCCTGGTTCTTGTTGGCGAAGAACGGCGTGGGACGAATGGGCAAGACTGCCATTTCGACGTCCCTCTAGCGCAATTGCGACGAATTGCACCAGCCGCTACACTGCGCGGAACAGGTAAGACGAGAGAGAGACGCGATGGGCATCCAGGAAAATATCGGAGATTCGGCGGCGGAACGCGCCAAATTTCGCGAAATGAAGGAGGGCACCGCCCAGGATTGGGCGATCATCGGCGGGGAGTATCGCGAATTCGCCAAGGGCCTGCCTGATCGCGTGCTCGATCACCTGAAGCTGCTCGATGGCGATTTCGGCGGCTTCCCTGTCGACCGGCTCGAACATTCGCTGCAGACGGCAACCCGTGCGCATCGCGATGGGCGCGACGAGCAATATGTCGTCATGGCCCTGCTGCACGATATCGGCGACACGTTGGGCAGCTACAACCATCCGGAGGTCGCCGCCTCCATCATCAAGCCCTTCGTCACGGAGGAAATCCACTGGATCTGCCAGAATCACGGGGCCTTCCAGGGATATTATTACTTCCACTTTCTCGGCATGGATCAGAACGCGCGCGACAAGTTTGCCGGCCACCCGCATTTCGAGGCCTGCCGCATCTTCTGCGAGAAATACGACCAGGCCGCCTTCGATCCCGATTACGAGAGCGAGCCGCTCGAATTCTTCGAACCGATGGTGCGCCGCGTGATGGAACGCCCGCTCGCCTCGATGTATGCCAAGGCGATGGAGGAGGGGTAAGCGTCTAGCCCGCCCCTTTCAGCGCCTCTGCCAGCCGTTCGGTCGGCACCAGCCCTTCGATGACCTCGCCGCCAGCGACCCAGCTGGGCGTGCCAGTGAACTGCAACGAACGGGCGAAGGCCATGTTCTTGGCGATCTCGGCCGAAGCCTCTTCCGATTCGGCGAAATTTTCGGCGGCGGTCATGTCGAGCCCCGCAATCTGTCCGGCGCGGGCAATGGCGGCTTCCGTGGGCGGGCCCTGTTCGAACATGGCGTGATAGAAGGCGGTGAATTTGCCCTGTTTCGCAGCCGCCAGCGCCATGCGCGCCGCGTGTTCGCTGCCATCGAAGATGGGCCATTCCCGGATCACGACCTTGAGCTCGGGATCGGCGGCTATGAGCTGGTCGATCCCTGCGATCGATTGGCGGCAGTAAGTGCAGCCATAATCGGTGAACTTGACGAGCACTTTCGAGCCTTGCGGATTGCCCAGCACCGCGCCGGGGAAGGCTGCCTTTACCTCGTCGGACACCTGCGCGAGCCGGCCCTGCGCTTCGTTGCGCTGATAGGCCTCGGCCATTTCCGGCAGGATCTGCGGGTTGGCGAGCAGATAATCGCGCGTATGCCCGTTGCCGAGGCCCGATAGCGACCACAGGCCGGCACCGGCAAAGCCGAACACAAGAGCGATAAATCCAGATATCAGGTGGTTCTTCATCGTGCCCCTTGGGATACGTCAACCGGGCGCACAATTGCGCTTACGTTCCATTTCGCACTGCCGTTCCAGCAGCGCACGCGCCTGCATGCCGATATCCTGCGCGCGGATCCAGTCGGGTGTGCCGTGCTCCAGCCCGTCCTCGGCCGCACGCGCGCTGCGCATTGCCAGGCCGTATTCTCCGTTCATCACCTGCTGTTCGGCGGTAGCGAGGCGGGCACGGGCGTCATCGCCATTGGCTGCGTACACCACGCCGAGTTGATACCAGGCGAAGGGGTTGCGCCGGTCGCGCCCCACGGCTGCGCGCAGCACGCGTTCGGCTTCGTCGTAATTGCTCTTGTCCTCGGTCGCGATCAGCGCATGCCCGAAAAGACCGGCGATCAGTGGCTCGGCATTGGTAAGTTCGGTCGCCCGGCGGAGCAGCGGTAGAGATTCGCCGGGACGCCCCGATTCCAGCAACACCTGCCCCTTGAGTTCTAGAAAGTATGGATCGTCGGGATTGGTCGCCAACAGCTGATCCGCCGTCTCGAGCGCCAGATCGACCCGGGCGTTCTGGTGATAGGCATAGGCGCGGGCGTAGAGCGCAGGTACGGTCCGGTCGGTTTCGGGATAGTCACGCAGTGTGGCGGACGGTTTCGAGATATAGCCGACCAGCTTGGCCTTGACCCGTTCGAAATTGGCCTGGTTTCGGGCATTGGGCGGTGCATCCCAGGCGGGATCCGTCTGATAGACTTCACGCAGGGTCGAGATGCGATCGCCCGACAGCGGGTGCGTGCGGTAAAACCCCGCCTCGTCGCTCTGGCTGTAGCCATAGCGATATTCCTGGTTGAGCAGCTTGCCGAAAAAGGCGAGTGACCCCCGCCCGGATATGCCCGCCTTGGAAAGATACTCTGCCCCGGCAGCGTCTGCGGACGATTCCTGCGTCCGGCTGAAGGCAAGGAAGTTGCTGAGCGCGGCCTGCTGCCCGGCCATCATGATCCCCATCGCTGCATCGCCCGCGCCCGCCAGCGCAGCGCCAAGCCCGGCCAGCAGCGACAGCACGGTGACTTTCGTGGCCGACGCCATGCCCTCGCTGTAGCGAATAACATGCCCGCCGGTGATATGGCCAAGTTCGTGAGCGATGACGCCCTGGACCTCCTCTGCCGTGTCCGCTGCATCGATCAGGCCGGAATGGATGTAGACCGCCTGTCCGCCCGCCACGAAAGCGTTGATCGAAGGGTCGTTTATCAGGACGATGTCCACATTGTCGGGCTGTAACCCTGCGGCCTCGATCAGCGGGGCGGAAATCTCGTTCAGGAAAGCTTCCGTCTCGGCGTCACGCAGGATCGATTGCGCAGCGACCGGCTGCGCCGCAAGCATGGCGGCCGCGAGGATGGCGAGCAGGCGGGCGATCAGGCGCATCGGCGGCGACCCTATGGGATCTCGGCCTGAACCGAAACTGAAACCTCGGTCACGCGGCGAGCAAAATCGATTGCGACCTCGTCGATATCGCGCGATCCGCGCCAAGGGCTCGCCAGCGAGATCAGCGGGGCGTTGTGATCGAATTCGTCGTAGATACGAAGCTCGACCGGCGCGCCCACATCCTCCAGCGCCTTGGCAAGGGCGCGGGAATTGCGCGGCTTGACCAGCGTGTCGCGCTCGCCGTGGATCAGCAGCATGGACGGCGCATCGCTGCGTGCGTGATTGACCGGCTGGCTGTCCGGTCCGGCTCCGACAGACCCGAAGGCGTCCCTGCTGGATTCCTTGTCGAAGGGATAGAAGTCGTAAGGGCCGGCCAAGCCGATCACGCCGCGCGGTGCCCCACCGGCGGCGGTCAGCCACTTCCTGTCCAGCGCTATCTGGACGACGTTATACGCCCCCGCCGAATGTCCGGCGAGCACGATGCGCGTCGGGTCGCCTCCGAACTGTGGGGCGAGACGCGCTGTTTCGGCAAAAGCCGCTGCGGTGTCTTCCAGCATCGCGGGATAGCGCCCGTCTTCGCCCAGCCGGTACCCTGCCAGAGCTACGATGAAGCCCTCCGGTGCGAAGGCGCGGGCGATGAACGCGTAATCGTCCGGATCGCCCCAGCTCCAGCTCCCGCCATGAACGAAGAGGAGGACCGGCAGCTGCTGCGTTGCCTTCGCAGCAGCGTAGATCCGCAGCTTCTGCGATGCATGGCTGCCGTATCGGGTCTCCGAAACCAGCGACACGCCGCGCGTGCCGCCGGTCAACCGGTCGATGCCGTCGAGAACTGCGGCGCCGTTCATGCGAATTGCCAACGCCAACGCGCCACCCGCCAGCAGCAGAGCGACGGTCAAACCGAGCGCGATTCGCATTGCTTGCCTCACACAGTTTCAGGGGCGGTCGCTTCGACCGTATCGACGATTGCCCGGACTTCGTCATCGGCCAGCATTCCGGTCGAGGCGAGGAACTGGCGACAGGTCCGGTAGCTGTCTCCGAGCCACAATGGCACTTTCGCGCCTTCAAGTTTCGCCTTTGCGGTTAGCTCTTCTGCACTCATCGCATCGCCCACCTTGCGGATGAAGACGGCGCGGATGCGGCCGGGATGCGTGAGTGCGATATCGGCAAAGGCGGTCAGGTCGCCCTGGCTGTCATCGCCGATGAGCGCGAATTTCATCTCGGGGTAGGTCTCGATAATGCCGCCGATCGCCGCGCTTTTGTGTGCACCATGGCTCGACGAGCCGAACGTTCTGCGGTTCAGACCCCAATCGCGCAGGAAAATCGGCCCCAATGGAAGTCCGCGTCCGCGAATATAGGTCACCAGATAGCTGAACAGGTTCCATGGGCTCGACGAGACATAGAAAAAAGGGCGGTGCGTTGCCGACTGCGTGTTTCCCACCTGCCCCCTGCTATCCGCCAGCACTTCGCTGCCGCCAAGGGCATTGTAGAACACGTCGGCACCGGGAACGAGGATACGTTCCTCGGGCATTTCTACCAGCACGCGCCGCCAGTTGCGCAACACCGCGCGGAAATCGCCGGTGATCCCGGTTTCGACGATGGTGTCGTCGATGTCCGAGATCACTGCAAGGCTCGTATCGCGGCCCGGAGCGAGCACATGGGCATCGACGCATCGCTCCTCTTCGCCCGCCTTCCAGTGGAATACGACCGTCTCCCAGGCAGACTGATCGCCATAGTCCCAACGAGGATCGAGGCGGATATCGAAATGCACAAAGCCTTCCTCGTCGGTCAGGCCTTGATGACGGTGACTTTTTTGCCCGGGGCGTGCGATTTCGAGCTCGACCGACAGTTCGGGCACTTCATGGCTGGCGAATTGGGTCAGCATGGTTTTTGCTGCGCGCCATTTGCCGCGCTTCTCGAACTTGCCGACGCGCGATCGCAACGCGCGTGCGGTGATGCGCAGCCGATCGCGGTTCCGATAGCCGAAATAGGGTTGAATACGGACAGGCGCGGAGGGCAAGAACGGCATCGCGGTCCGAGCTAGCCAATCCGGCGCAGGGCCGACAAGCGAATTGTCTCGGTTGTCGTCCTAGCCGAGCAGCTTGCGCGCGGCGCGTTCGACCAGCGGCACGTCCTCGGGCACTTCGCCGATGACTTCCAGCTTACCTTCGGGCGTGCGGCGGACCATAACCAGCGCAAATTCCGCACCATCCTCGTCGAGATCGGCCAGCGAGAGCGGCTCCAGCGCTCGCAGCTTCCTGGCGAGGGTCGCGCGCACGGCCTTTTTATCGCCGACCGGCTTACCTTGCTCCTCCTTGCGCGCATTGCGCTCGGCATTGACCACACCCTTGAGGCCGCCTTCGGCCTCGCGCAGAAAGGTAGCGAGCTTTCCGCGCTCGACGCCCACGCGGTGGGCATGCATCAGCACGGCAGCATATTCGGTAAGGCGGGTCTTGTCGTAATCGGCGCCGAAGACGAGCTTGACGATCGGCGTCATCGGCGCGCGATCCTGGAATGTCAGGCCGTTATCGACCAGAAGTTCGTCGAAATCGTCCGGCGCTTTCTGCGCCTCGAGGCTGAAGTCGTATGCGCGCCCGACCGCCGAATACAGCGCCTTGCGGCTGCGATCTTCGGTGTTCTGCGCGGCTTGTGCCATCTCGCGGGCTGCCGCGAGACAATCGTGGAGACCTGCGGGTGAGCCGTCGTCATCGATGGGTTCATCCCCGGCGACCGAATCGACGGCGTCCTTGTCCGCCGGATCGTCGTCTTCACGCTTTTCATATCCGATCGAAAGCCCGAAGTGGCCTTCCGGCTCGTCGTCAGTCTCGCCGAATGCGGTCGCCGGGTCTTCGGCCGGCGCTTCGTAGGCTTGAGGCATGCGCGGCGGCAAGGAGAAGCCCTCGTCGTCAAAGGCTTGGGGGATGGCGGGCGCGGGCTCGCTGTTGGAGAGGTCGACGCTCTTCTTCGTGCGGCCGCCGCGACTTACCAGCGAGATCAGGCTGCTTGCCGTGTCCTCATCGGCCAGCGGGTCGACGACACCTTCGACATCGTCATCATATTCTTCCTCATCGTCCCAGTTGGGAAGGCCATAGTCGGCGGCGGTCTTGATGGTGCTGTCGAAATCGTCCTCTCCCTCGTCGTCCATTCCGACTTGCTCGCTGGCTCCATGGCCGCCGACCGGATTGCCGAGCGCATCGACGCGGTGACCAGGGTGGGCCGTTTCGACCGCTTCGATCGCCGCATCCTCATCGTCTGCCACCGCCCCGAACGAGGGCTTCGGCAGCGAGCCGTTCGAGTGGTTGTCCATCATGGTCTCGTCTCCGAGGTCCAGCACGTCTTGGTCATGTTCGAGGCCCGCTCCGAAGGTGAGTGTTTCGGCGGTTTCGACGGTGTCTTCGAAATCGTTCTCGTTGTCATCTGCCGTGCCGAGGGCTTGGTCTATCGCCAGAAGAAGCTCGTCGGCCGTCTGCCGATCGGCCATTTCCTTCCAGTTGATCACGCCATAGATGAAATCGATCGTCTCGTTGTCGCTGGAATAGGGAAGCAGGATCCCGCGATAGAGCATCGTTGCGCCGCGTTCGTTGATGAATTCCGCTTCGAAGCCGATCGGCGCCTGGTTGGCGAGGATCTGCATGTAATGATCGGTGATCCGGCTCAGTACCGAGCGGCTCGGGACTTCGGACAGCCGGCCCAGCATGCTGTCGTAGCCGCACTCTTCGGCCAGTTCCGCACCGACGAAGGCGACCTGCGGGTCTTCGATGTCGTCCGACAGGTCGAGCAGCACCGAATAAGGCCCGAAATCGTCAAGCTTTTCCGGTTCCAGGTCCGACACATGCGGGAAACTAAGGTCGCCGAGGAGGCTGGCCCAATGGTTATAGGCCCGCACCTGCATGCGCCGTTCGTCCTGACCGACGGGCGAAGGCGGCGGATCGAGATCGGCGTCGGCCTCGTCGACGAAATCGTCGTCGAAGTCCTCCTCCTGATCGCGCGAGCCGAAAAAGCCGCCTAGCCTGTCCATCACTGCATTTGCCCCCGAAGAGTTCTGCTCATTCGTCGGCGGTATGGAGGGTGCGCAGTAAAGATATGGTTAAAGAAATTAACCATGACCACTCCGTGCGGGCGGGTGATCAGAGCATGTAGCGCATCCGGATGGTCAGCTGGCGATCATCCTTGCCGATGTCGATCACGGCATCGGAGAAGCTGGGGGGGCCCATCCGGACCTTGGCATCGCGCGAGAAGCCAAAACCTTCCTTGGGCATCATGCCGAGAGCGCGATCGGCCTTGCCGTTGGAGTTCTCGTCATGAAGCAAGGCAATGGCGTAGCGACCCGGCGTCACGTCCTTGAAGGTGAAAGATACGTTGCCTTCGCGCGCCTCCGCGGTCGCGCCATGCGCACCGGCCACTCCGCGACAGCGCGGGAATCTTGCCTCGTCGGCGGTCATGCATGCACGCACGATACCCTTGGCATTGCGCAAGTCGGTCACCGTGACGGTAATCGTGGCGCCCTTGCCGGGTGCCGGGACCGCTGCGGCCAGAGCGAAACACAGCGGCGGCAAGGCCAGCGCGACCGCACGGTTCATGCGTTGGGGCTCAGTCCGCGATCCGTGCCGCATACCCGATCCCAAAAGCGAAAATAGAGGCCATAGTTGCATTTGTACTCTTCGTGATGACGCTGATGATGGCTGGCGGTTATCAACCACTCGCCCAACCTCGAATGAACCAGTCGCCTGGGAAACATTTCCCAGCCCATATGATTGGTGACGCCCATGACCGTCATGATCAGCAGAACAAGGCCGAGCATGGTGACATGGATGGGAATCGCGAAAACCAGCACGGGGATCACCACCGCACCGGTAAGCGCTTCCCATGGGTGAAAGCTCATCGCCGCCCACGCCGTCGGAGGGCGGCTCGCATGGTGGACCGCATGCACGACACGGAACCATCTGGGGCGGTGCATCAGCCGGTGGGTCCAGTAGAACCAGCTATCATGTGCGAAAAGATAAAGCAGCGGCGCGATCGGCAAATACCAGAGAGGATAGGCGTTCCAGTCGATATAGATCCGGGTCCATCCGTGTTCCTGCCAGCCCCAGGCGATCACGCCCGCCGGTATGCCGTAGATCGCCGCCGATGCCAGCGACCAGCCAATCTCTCTGCGGATTTGCTGGCCCAGCCGAGCGTGATAGCCCGGACGCACCCGGTTCGTAACGAGCGCAAACACCCCGCTCGCCGCCAGATATCGCAGCGCGACAATCGCGGTCATGGCAAGAGCCGAGAGGATGATGGCGGTCCACATCGTCCGCGCACCCTAGTCGGCCGGGGCAATCCGGAAAACAGCCAAGTTCTACTCGGGTGTTCCCCAGGGCGCGCAGTGTGGGTCGAGCGCAACGGTCGCCCGCCGCAAGGCGGCGCGCGCAAGGCGTTCGACCTCGAGCCTGCGGCGCGCGGCGGCGAGCGGATGCAGCGGGGCAGGGCGTACGATTTCGCCGTCATAGCCATCTGCCACGATGATCCCGCAGCAATCCGGGCGATAGCCTTCGCCGGCCAACGGACTTCGGTCCAGTTCCGGCGGAACGCCCCAGTAAAAGCGGTCGCAGAAATCGAGATAGTCGGGCCACTTGCCGTCACCGAGCAGGTCTCCACGCTGCACTTTGATCTCGACGATGATGACCCTGCCCTTGGGATCGACACCCATGAGATCCGCACGCCTGCCGTTGCGCAGGGGCATTTCGGACAGGCACCAGATATCGTTGCGCGCAAAAAGTCGGGCGATACCCCGCGCCACGCGCGTTGCCGTTTGTTCCTTAGCTATCGAATCTGCCATTCCCGATGAATGGAACATACCACGAACACGGTCAAGAACCAACTTCAGGGAAAGATGGCAAGGCCGGTGTCCCGGCCCGGAAGCGGCAGGCGATGGTTAACGGCCTGTCAAATACGCTTTGCGCATTCTACCCAATGGAAAGAAGGGAAACGGTTAGGCAAACTCCACAGTCCGATGAAGCTCACTATCGTTCTACCTGCCACCATCGTGGCCGCCGCGCTCGGCACCCCGGCCTTGGCTGGCCAGGCCAATGCTGTCATGCAGGTGCGGGCGGAGGTTGTCGAAAGCTGTAGCGCCAGCGCGGGTCACTTGGAATTCGCCCTCGACGCGGCAGATGGCGCAAAGGCACTGGGCCAGGCAGCCGTGGTGTTGTCGTGCGATGGACCCGCGGCATATGAGATCGCCCTCGATGCGGGGCAGAACGGTGTGCGCCGGATGGTCGATCCGGCCAGTGGAGCCACGCTTGCCTACGAAATCTATTCCGATGCGGCGCGCAGCCTTCGCTGGGGCAATACCCGCGGTTCTGATACGGTCGCAGGAATGGCCGATGCCGATGGCAAGGCCGTGCTGACGGCCTACGGAGCGACACTGGGCGGCGGCGAACGGCTGCCTGCCGGGACTTATGCCGACGCGGTCGTCGTTACCGTCGATTTCTAGGAATCAGCCTGCCCCGACGGTGTCGAGTATCGCTCTGCGTGCGGCATGGAATTCACGCCAGAGGGTAAGGGCGGCGGCCGTCGTATCGCGACCCTGTGCCGTTAGCGACAGCAGCGCGCGCAGACCCGGCTGCATCACGGCGGCAAGATCGTCGATCCCTCGGGCAGCCGTTTCGTAGCGCCAGCCGCCCATTCGGGCCGCGCGCAATGGCAGTTCCGCAATTTCGGGCGACAACGCTTCGCGTCCAAGCTGAGCGAGATTGCCGACGGCCGCTGCCGCTTCGTGTACCGCTTCCCACTGTTCGGTGAGTATGTCGACTTCGGAAAGCGTACGCCTTCCGACCCCGATGGGAGGGAGCACGGTGGCATGAGCCAGGTCGAATTCGTGGGACATCGCACTCATGGCCAAGACCATTACGAACCCAGTCTTGCCAAATCGCTAATGCAGCAGCCGTTAACGAGCTTTTCGTTTTAAGGCTGGCGAGGGCCCCCGCGCTTTGCTAAGCGCCCCGCTCGCCGAAAGGTGAGCAAAGCACCCGTAGCTCAGCTGGATAGAGCGCTGCCCTCCGAAGGCAGAGGTCAAGTCAGCTTTGGCGCGATAAAATGAAGGAATTACAGTTATTTGGATGTTTGCAAGGAATGGGTTCACATCAGAAATCATTCCGCGTAAGCACCACGTAAGCACAAAGCACCCGTAGCTCAGCTGGATAGAGTGTCGCCCTCCGAAGGCGAAGGTCACAGGTTCGAATCCTGTCGGGTGCGCCAGCTGCCTCCGATTTTCAGAATTCGAAGCCTTGTAGCCAAGGCCAATGGCGCGCTGTCTCAGCGGCTCAGGGCGTCAGCTTTTCCGAGATAATCGCTACCCAGTCTGGCCTCTATTGCGTCGCGTCCTGAGGATTGTTGGTGCCGCGAATGTCGCTCGTCATGAGATGATCGATCACATCGAGACAACGCCTCCTCATCTCTGCATTCCTCTCGTTCGAGGTGTGATTTGCATAAGCGGTTCCCGAAGACGATTGGTTACTCCCGCACGAGCCGGGCACAAGCGGGCGCAAGCAACGTCCAGATATCATCGAGAACCTCAGCAAACTCCGGTACCGGAAGATCGAGGGACTCGGCATAGGCGCGCCATCGTTGTTGCGCGGCTGCATCTTCGGTCATCGCCGTCGATAATCCGGGCGGGCGTTCGCTTGGAATCGGCGTGGTTCTTCGCCCGAATGTCGCGGCCAGGGCATCGTCGAGTGCCTGGTCATCGAGCGATATGGCCTGTGGAATGGCCCAAAGATCGTAGAAGTCCTTCATGCGGCCATTGACGAGACCCAGCGCGACCACCGCCTGAAATTTCTCGGCAATGACCTGGACTGGTGGATAGGCGCGGATGGTGGGCCGATCCATGCCGAGTAGCGAAGGATAGTCGATGGTCTGGCCGGCATCGGCCACCGCATCGCCGAAGGCGATGTCGAGCGTGACCGGGATACGGGTTCGTTCGAGATAGGAGCTTGTCTTGAGCCGGATGCCGCCATACTCCATCTCTTCGCGGATCGATGTTGCCACGATCGCATCCGTGTCGAAATCGAGCCCGTCGTCTGCGGCGATCGACATGATTTCGGCAAACGTCGCCTTGATCGTTTCGACCTCGGCTTTACCGAAGCCGAGGAAATCAGCATCGCGGGTTTCGCGATGGTCGTGGTCGAGCCATTGCGTGACCAGCATTCCGCCTTTGAGGATGAAGCTGTCGCGGTGCGGCGACTGCGAAAGGCGAAACAGCAACCGTTCAAGTGCGAAGCGCACGAGCAGGATGTCGAACCCGCGTCGCTGCGCACGCGCCATATTGAGCAAGCGCTGTTTGACCGAGACGGCAATGTTTCCGGGCGGGTCAGCCATTGAAGGTCAGCGCCTCGAGATAGGGGCGCATGACCCGCCAAGCGCCACCCGCGCGTGCTGCATCCGCAATCTGCGCCGGGGTCGCCTTGCGCTGGTCGAGCGCGGCGCGCAGCCCTTCGACTGCGACCGAGCGATCCACCAGTCGACCATTGCGAAACAGGTCTGCGAGCGTCTTGGGAATCGAGAATATCGGGACATCGACGCCCGAGATGCGCTGTTGTTCGACGCCTTGATGGAGGTATTTGTCCGTGAAACGCACGATCCGGACGGGCGGATAGTCCGACACCGTCGACCAGTCGCTGGTTCCGATTGCCACCCAGGTCTTGCGCGGCATCTGGTCGGTCAGTCCATGATAGGCCAGCGCCGACAGCATCGCGATCACACCCTTGGGAATGCGTTTCGCTACCTCGGCAAGCGTCTGCTCTGTTTCGAAATCGCTTTGCGGATTCTGATAGAGGCCGCGGCCGATCCGCACGAGATCGCCATCGTCGAGCGCGCGCTGTATGGTTGAGCCAGCAATCCCGGCCTTGCGCAGTTCCTGCGCGCGAACGATCGATTTGCCCGCCACGATGGCCCTGAGCTGTTCGCGCTGGGTTTGCATCGGTGCCGACATGTTACAAATCCTATGAGGAGATCGCTTGTAGTCAGAGGTTTTGTAACAACAAGTGTCCAAATAGGCCAGTCGTAAACAACCGCCCGGCACCCTGCCACCAACTCGGAGAAATGTGAGCGACGAAATATCCGGAGACCGTATTACAATTCCGAACTGCCCCGAATTCCCCCAATCGCTTGAACAGGGAAATGCCTTCCCCTGCACCAAAACCGCAGCCAGTCTCTGCCTACCTCCCTCATGCGGGGGCGCACAGCAACGCCCGGGGAAGCGCCGCGGGGGTGGTGACGCGCTCGGTCCCGCGCGCCGTCCCGGCGCGCTCCAATGGCCGCGGTGTTGGAGGACTGGGCCCCGCAAGCAGCCCTAACGCGAGGATTACAGGTTCGAATCCTGCCGGGCGCACCAAATTTTGCCTGCACTCGCTCTGTTGCCGCTCTAGGCGCATGGGTGGCGCCTAAAACAGATGAAGCGTTCTCACGATCCTAATTGTGACGGTCACAAGCAGCGACAGCGCGCAAATCGTGCCGCGTGATACGTCAGCAAAGCGCCGTAATGTCGGCCATTCGAGTGATCGCGTAAATTTCCCGGGAGCAGACGTTTGTTCAGACTGGCGCGGCTGGCTACTAAGCGCCCTATTTCCGGACACTGGCCAAACGTTAGTACAGCTCTCAAAGCGGCCAAGAATGCTCGAAAGGGCGAATTGAGGTCTCCCTCGCAGCTCGCCCTAACGTGATGCTATGCCGCTGAGGTTCAGACAGCGTCTGGCTTAGCGCTCGTGTGCGCTGTCCAACGCAGGAACGCTTGGCAGCGCAAACGCTTCGACAAATACGGTCGGATCGAAATACTCCCTGAAGAGCGCGATCTTGCCGTCATCGTCGATCTGGAAAACACCGATGTAGCGTTGATCATAGGTGCGACCGGTCGGCACGATATGCGTAGTTCCGCGGAACTCAGCGATGACAAGATCGGGATCAGCGCTCGGCAGGAAGCGCAATTCGCTCGTGTAATCGGGATCCAGAGCGTTCTGTGGCCAGCCTGAATATCGGCGAAGCAAAGCCTCCCGGCCTTCGACCCTGTTCGGGAAGCCGACGCCGCGCGGCGCAAAGGGCATTTCCTGGACGGCGTCTTCGGCCCAGACCGCGTTTACCTGATCCATGTCCTTTGCCTCTAGACCTACGAGGAATTGCCGCACGATCGCCTGTGAGCGCTGGCGGCGCAGATAGGGCGCCGGTTCGTCGTCGGCGGCCTTGCCAGCGGCGTCGAAGACTTCGCGGGTTCCACTCTCTCCGTTGATCTCGAATCGATGGGCGGTAATGGCCCAGCCATCGACAGTCCGCTCGAACGCATAGGTGTAGTTGCCCCGGACCTGCCAGTGAAGGCTGCCGACCCAGTGATCGGCGACAACCGCAGCAGTGGCTGTGGCGCTGTCTCCGGAAATGACGACCACGATTTCATCAATCGCATGGCGGGTCCGGTCAAACCCCGGCAGAATGCCGGCCCAGCGCGTCATGAGTTCGACGTTGCTCACCGTTTCCGGTTCCCCGCCGGCAAGCGAGGTATAGTCAAGCATGACTTCCGGAGCATAGAGCTGCTCGAGTGCGCCAAATTCTCCCCTGTCCGCGAATGTTCCGACGCTTTCGATGATTGTGGTGATTGCGGCCTGATCCTGTGCCTCGCTACTGGTAGGCAGGGATGAGACATTGTCCGGTGACCCAGCAAAAAGAGGGGTGGTCGTCATGGCAAGAACTCCTGCGAGAATGATGGTGCGAAGCGCGGACATCACAGCGTCTCGCCGAAGTGGCGGGCAACCGCATCGGCAGCTGTCGTGACCGGTCCCTGCTGATCGTAGAAATCGAACTGCGTGACAGCTTCCAGCCAGAGTTCGGTCTTCTGAGCGGGCACGAGATCGAAGAACCTGTGCGCTCCCTCGGGGATTGCTGCGCTTTCGCTATGGACCATCAGGAAGGGCTGCTTGAGCAGTGGCGCTGCCTCGATGGCATTGAACGTCAGCCATCCGCGCCAGAAGCCGGGGTCAGCCTCGTTGCGCCAATCAGCGATCATACCCCGATCCGCTTCGGTATAATAGGGCGCCTGGTACATGATTGCGTTTGCGTCGGTCATGCTGGCTGCCGGCACGAAAGTCTGCTGCCCGGTCATTGCATAGGCCTGCCCGGCTTCGTCGCCGAGACGGACAAGAGCGTCCATGCCATCGTCCCCGCCATATATGTCTGCAAGGATCGAGGTGTCATGCAGCCACGGTGCAACCAGCGATACCGACCTGATCACCGAAGACGTCAGGCTTGCGGTCACCATGTATCCCGCGCTGGCGCAGATGCCGAGGCCACCAATCCGCTCTTCATCGGTTTCGGGTCGCGAGGCCAGAAATTTCGCTGCCGCCTCGATATCGGCGATCTTGGACTGCGGGTCCTCGAACTGACGCCTGGTGCCGCCGCTCTCGCCCCAGTTGCGGAAGTCGAAAGCCAGCGCAGCATAGCCGCGGTCAGCGAGTTCGGCAGCATAGCGACCGGCCATTTGCTGCCGTACTGTCATCCAGGCGCCGGTTACCACCACGGCGCTCAGGCGGTCACCCTCCTCGTAGTCATCGGGAAGATAGAGGTCGCCGACGATAGTCTCGCCGTCGCTCTCGAAGGTGACGGGGATTTTGGTGGCTGCCTGTGCGGTCCCGGTGAGTGCGCTTGTCGCAAGAGCGGCTGCTGCAAGCAGTTTCATGATTCTTCTCCTCATGTGTGTTCATGTCGATGAACATGCTTCTAGGAGACGCGACCTCGGCAATATTGTCCCAGCCTCGGAAGGTTTTGAACGAAACTGCTATCAGCGCTTGCGATATTCGCGAGGCGTCATGCCGCTTGCCTGCTTGAAAGAGCGTGTGAGGTGAGCCTGATCGGCAAAGCCGCAGGCAAGGGCCACATCGATGAGCGCCCGCGAGGGATCATCGAGCATCTTGCGCGCCTGCTCGAGACGATAGTCCATCACGAAGCGGTGGGGCGTCTCCCCGACGGTCGCCTTGAACAGCCGCGAGAAATGCGCAGGGCTCAGTCCTGCTGCCCTTGCAAGCTGCTCGACCGTGATGGTGGAGCCGAAGTTGTCCGCCACGTAGTTGAGCACCCTGCCGTACTGGGTCGCCGTGAACCCGTTCGAGAAATCAGCGCCTACAGCGCGTTTCTCACCATAGCGATCGAGCAGCTGAACGAGAAAGACCCGGCACAACGATTCGTAGACGATCTCGAAGCCGAGTGGCCGTTCCTCGAGCGCGATCTTCATCTGCCATGCCGAAGCGCACAGGGCCGCATCTCTGCGTTGCGGCACATCCGCAAGCTGCTTCTCTGCCAGAAGGATCCCAAGCTCCTTCTCCGCAAAGGTCCCCAGCCGATGCGGATCGAGGGTGATCACGATCACCTTTGATCTGGCATGCCAGTGCCAGCCGCTTTCGATCCCGGCGGGGGTCAGGACGATCTCGTCGGGATGATAGGTGAAATCGCGGTGCCGCCCGTCTCGCCAGTTCTCGACCCGGTGCGGTGTCTCGCGGTAATTGAGCAGCAGGTGATGCTGCTCGAACCGTCCTTTCGGCATCGCAGCGGGCTCGGCCTCGAAATATTCCAGATTGAGAAGATCGGCCGCCCGTGGCCGGAGTATGTCGCGTCCGCGCAGTAAAGGATCGGAAGGATAGATGTCCTGGTAACGCATCAGGCCCCCGCTTGCCGAAAGATGAGGTCGAGACTTCCCGAGGTCATGGCTCGCAGCGCTCCTGGCTCTGTACCGGCGCGCGCGCGCAGCGCGATGCTGTGAAGGAGCGAGGAGAGCGAGAGCGTGAGGTTTTCGACGGGCACAGCAGGCGCAAGCTCACCGCCGTCAACAGCATGCCGGAGTCGCTTCAGGAAGGCCTCGTCGATGGTACGGATTGTTCCGGCGAGTTGCTCTCGCACCTCGGGTTCCTCGACCCCTTCGGCAACCGCGGTGCCCAGGATCGGGCAACCGAGCTGGGCATTCTCGCCCGAGGTATAGAACTCCACGCTGGCAGCAAAGAACGTCTCAAGCTCGCTTGCGAGCGGGCGTCGGCCGGACAGCGTGATCCGCAGCATCCGCTCAAGATCAGCCTCGAAGCTGCGCAGTACTTCGAGATAGATCGCCCGCTTGTCACCAAAGGCCGAATAGAGGCTCGGCTTGCTTGCGCCGGCGGCCCGCGCGAGCTCGTCCATCGACCGGCGCGAAAATCCGCCCGACCAGAACTGTGCCTTCATGCCATCGAGCATGGCCTCGCGGCCCAGCGAAGGCGGACGCCCGCGTGGCCGTGTCGCCTTTTTCATACCAGGTCGTAGATAATCATTGACGCCATTTTCCTACTCTTTAGTAGAAAGCCGTGTTCGTCAAGGGAGCCGTCATGCATTTCAACCCCTTCGCCTCGTCGCGCAAAGGCACCGAGATACTGCCGGGGGTGCACATGCTGGGTACCCGGCGCGTCAATTTCTTTGTCCTTGAGGAAGGACGTTCACTCACGCTCATCGATTGCGGTTTCGATGGTCATCGCCATCGCCTGCAGCACTGGCTCGATGCGAGAGGTCGCAGGCTGAGCGATATCGAAGCGGTGCTGCTGACGCATGGGCACGCGGATCACGTCGGCTTTGCCGAGCGTCTCGCCCGTGCCGGCGTTCCGGTCTATCTGCATCACGCCGACGTCCACTTTGCCTGCAGCCGGCACATGCGCAGACCTCCCGAAAGGTTTCGCAGGCGCGCATGGCATCCGCGCGCCATCGGGCTGTTCGGCGAGGCCCTGTTCGACGGCGTCTTTGCCCAGCCCCCGCTGACGCGCCCCATCCCGATCGGCGCCGGTCCGCTTGATCTGCCGGGTCGCCCAGCGATCGACGTGATCGCTACCCCCGGGCACACAGCGGGACATACAGTTTTTCACGTCCCGCAGAGCAACGCCCTCTTCACCGGCGATGCGCTGATGACTGCTGACCCGATGTTCGGCGGTCCGGAGCGGGCGCTGGTCTTTGCCGAGCGCGAATCGCAGACCGATGCGGCGATGGCTGCTCTCGCAGCATTTGCTCCGTATGGCGAGGCGGCCCTTTTGCCAGCGCATGGCGAGCCATGGTTGGCCGAAGGCGCCGTGGCCCGGGCTGTAGATGAGGCTGTTGCCGTCTGAAGGATAGCCGGGGTCTGCCCGGCCCGTCCCCTGTGAGGAACTCAATCAGCGCCCGGGCGCGGAAGGTCGCGAGCAAAGATCGCCCGGTAGGCGCGCCGCAGAAGGTCGACCGAGCCGAAGCCGCTCTGGCTTGCCACCTTCTTGGACGGCACGCCGGCCTCAAGCAGGGCCCGGGCCCGTTCCACCCGCAGCCGCCGAACGAAGGTTGCGGGCCTGTGACCCGTGGCCTGGCTGAAACGGCGGTAGAAGGTTCGCTCGCTCAGGGCCGTGCGCCGGGCTAACTGTCCGACCGAAAGATCCTCTCCAAGGTTGTCCTGCATCCAGGTGATGAGATCGGCGAACTCGCCGCCCTGGGCCGCCAGCGTCTCGGAGAACTGCGACTGGTTGCCGTCGCGCCGCATCTGCAGGACGAGACGCCGGGCAACGCGAGCGGCAAGGGCGCGGTCATGATCGTTTTCGACCATGGCGAGCGTCATGTCGATGCCCGTGGAAACCCCTGCCGAGGTCCACACCGGCCCGTCGACAATGAACAGTGCATCGCTGTCGACCATGACATCCGGGAAGCGGCGCAGCAGTTCTTCGCCGGCCTCCCAATGGGTGGTCGCGTTGCGGCCAGAAAGCAAACCGTTCTGCGCCAGCAGGAAAGCCCCGGTGCACACCGACGCCACCCGCCGTGCGCCCGCCAGGGACCTGATCGCCGCAGCCAGCTGGCGATCCCGCAAGGCGTCTGCAAGGGAGTTCGCGTCCGCACCCGGAATGATGGCGGTATCGATGTCGCCGGCGACGATATGCTCCGCCTTCACGGTTTCGACTGCGATACCGCCGCCTGTCCTGATCATGCCGCCCGCAGCCGAAGCGAGGATCACCCCATAGCCCGGCGCCGGCAAGAGGTGGTTGGCCTCCGCAAGGACCGCTGCCGGTCCCGTGATATCGAGGATCTGCGCGCCCTTATAGGCAAGGATGACAACCCGGCGCGTCATGACAATGGCAGATATCGTAGCATCATTGACATTTCTGCCATGACAGATTGCGTCTATGCAAGGGCTGATAACTTACTGCAGGAGTGATGCATGCCTTTCCGGATTGGCTTTCTTCTCTATCCGCACGTGACCCAGCTCGACCTGACGGGGCCTGCCCAGTTCCTCTCGCGCATGAGCGATGCGACCATCCATCTTGTCTGGAAGGACAGGGCGCCGGTCCCGACTGACGCCGGATTCAGCATCCTGCCGACCGACGATCTTGCCACTTGCCCGCAGCTAGACATGATCTGCATGCCCGGCGGCGCTGGCCAGGTCCCGCTCATGGGCGATTCCGCGATTCTTGACTGGATCGCCCGGCAGGGTGGACAGGCCCAATACGTCACAAGCGTGTGCTCGGGCTCACTGCTGCTCGGAGCATCCGGCCTGCTCAGAGGTTACGAGGCCGGATGCCATTGGGCCTACCGCGACATGCTTGCAGCCTTCGGCGCGACACCGGTACCGGAACGCGTGGTCAGTGATCGCAACCGGATCACCGGGGGTGGAGTAACGGCGGGGATCGATTTTGCCCTGACCGTGATCGCCCGGATCCGCGGCGAGGCTGAGGCCAAAGCTATCCAGCTGGCCTATGAATATGCACCGCAGCCGCCGTTTTCGAGCGGGCGCCCGGAAAGCTCGGACTCTGAAACGATCGCCTCGGCCCAGGCGATCCTTGCCCACATGCGCGATGTCGCGCAGGCCGAACTTGCCAGTGGCGATCATGCAGCAGCTTAACTTCATTGGCCCACGCGCGCTCCAATGGCGTGACGTCCCGCCGCCGGTCCTTGATGACCCTAAGTCGGTCCTCGTCCGGCCGCTGACCGTTTCGACCTGCGACATGGACGGGGTGGTGATTCAGGGACTTCTGCCGCTCAAGGGCCCCGTTCCGCTCGGACACGAAGGCGAGGGAGTGATCATCGAGGCAGGAGGCGAGGTCACGCGCTGGCGGGTGGGCGACCGCGTGATCATCCCATGGAAGATCGCCTGCGGTCACTGCAAGTCCTGCGGGCGAGGGCACAGCGCGCAGTGCCTCACCGTTCCCCCAGAGGACGCCTATGGGTGGGGCCCGACCGCTCCACATTGGGGCGGGTTCCTGTCAGATGTCGTGCTGGTGCCTTTCGCCGACACCATGCTGACGCGGTTACCTGACGGGATCGACCCCGTGCTGGCCTGCGGCGTTGCGGACAATATCTCCGATGGCTGGCGGGCGGTCGGCCCGGCGCTGCGCGAACGCCCCGGCGGAACCGTGCTGGTGGCCGGGATGGTGCCGCCGGGCTCGATCGGGCTCTATGCTGCCGGGATCGCGGTGGCGCTCGGATCGGAGCGGGTTGTCTATGCCGACCATGATCAGCGCCGGCTCGAGATTGCCGGGAAGATGGGGGCAGAGCCCTTGCAGCTGGGCCCAAACTCGCTTGAAAGCCTCAGACTTGGCGGGGGTCTTGACGGAGGGTTCGATGTCACCGTGGATGCTTCGGGTAGCCCCGAAATCCTCCAGTCGCTGATCCGCCTGACCGCGCGGGCGGGCGTCTGTGTCTCGACCGCGGGTATCGTCTATCGCGGGCGCGATCCGCAACTGCCCGTCTACGAGATGTACCGCAAGTCGATGACCTTCTCGACCGGCTGGGTGCATACGCACAGCCTGATCGACGATCCGCTTGACCTGATTGCCTCGGGACGCTTCGATCCGCGCCCGGTCATCACGCGGGTCGTTCCGTGGGAAGAGGCGCATGCGGCGCTCGCCGAGCCATTCACCAAACTCATCGTCTCGCGCGAGGCGTGATGTGGCAACGGGGCAGAATAATGCGCAAAGCAGCGTTCCTGACGCTGGCCCTGTTCGCGATGTCCGCGGCGGGCGCGTGGTGGATGCTGCGCCTTCCGCCGTCACCGGAACCCATCCATACCCGCTTTACCCTGTCGGACATCACGTTGGTTGTGCCCGGTGAGAGCCGCACTCCTGACGCCACGGTTTCGGTGTCTGATGGCAGGCTGCGCATCGGACCCGGTGCTGCCGGCGGAGCGCTGCTTTCCGAATATGCAGGCCACTATGTGCTGCCCGGCTTCATCGACATGCACACCCATCTTCCGCCCGAAAGCCTGCTCGGGCTGACTCGGCACTACGGGCTCCTCCATCTCGCGCATGGCGTCACCACCATCCGCGATGCCGGAGATATTGATGGCACGGCCGTCCCGGCCGCACGACGCGCGCTTGAAGCGGGCCATCCCTTTCCGCGCCTGTATTCCTGTGGGCCGTTTGTCTCGGCCGGAAAACCGGTCTGGCCCAATACCATCCTGATGCACTCGCCCGCCGAAGCGGGGAGCATCGTCGCCCAGATCGCGACGGAGGGGCACAGCTGCATCAAGGCCTATGACGGGCTGTCGCCTGAGCAGATCGCCGCTCTCGTCGAGGCGGCCGGCAAGCGCTCGATGCCGGTGCTGGGGCACGTCCCGGACGACCTCGCCTACGAAGAGGCCGGATTGCCCGATGTACAGCACTTCTTCGGCGTTCCGCCTGCCGCTCTGAAGAGCCAGGCGAGAAGCGTGGTGGCGCGGAACGGCGACTGGTCCGGTGTGAGCGATGCACGCCTCGACGGGATTGTCGAACATGTCGGGCGCACCGGTACGCGCAACACGCCGACGCTCGGCACGCTTGCGGGCTTTGCCCGGCTTGAAGAACGGAACGACAGCGGTCTTGGCGCCTCCGGCGGCCTTCCCTCCCTGTATTCGCAGGTGATCTGGGACCGCAAGTTTGGCCTGCCGGTCTATCGCCGGGTTGGACCTGCCGAGTTTGCGCGGGCCAGAGCCGCACTCCGGCTTAAGATGCGACTGGTCCTGCGTCTCGCCGAAAGCGGCGCGAAGTTGCATATCGGCACCGATGCAGGGCAGCCCTACTCTGCGCCCGGCAGCGCCTACTGGCGTGAGTTGCGGTTGTTCGAGGAGTCGGGTGTCCCGCCCGAGCAGGTCCTCGCCTATGCGACAACCGTGCCGGGTGAGGTCATTGGCCATGGTGCGGGACGGTTGTTTGACGGTGGTCCGGCCGATTTCCTCATCTTCAGCGAGGATCCGACCGCCGACCTTGATGCGCTCGACAGTCTTGTGGCCGTCGTGATTGGCGGGCGTCTCTATACCAGGGGGCAGCTCGACGACGGCGTTACCCTCATACTCGACCATTACGAGAGCTGGCCGTTGAGACCAATCTCCCATTGGCTGGCGCGCCGGAAGATTGAGGGCAGTGCGCGGGATTTTTAGCTTCTGTTGCCGCCATCTTACTGGTGCTCGGACTGGAAACGCTAATGTCGGATCTCCCCGCGCCCGCAGAGCTAGTCCCGGTGTACCTAAGAGATCAAAACCCTACGCGTTTGTGAAATTGCTGCGCTTAAGTTGCTGCGCGAGCGGCTGCTTCGCGCGGTGTGCGGGTCCATAGCAGACTGTCGGGATACGGCCCAATCTCAGCCGAGCAAAATGAAACCACTCATAGCCCCGGCGGCGACAATCACCGGAAGCCCCCATATGCCTTTTAGCTTCCAATAGGCGGCGAGTGCGACGACGAACATCGTAGCGATCACGGGCAGGTTCGTTGCTCGCTCCGAGAGGTTTCCAGCCAAATCGAAGAAGGTCCCCGCAATGATGCCGATTGCCGCGGCAGCCACACCGTCGAGCAAGCGCTCCAGCTGCACGTTGCCGACAATGGCCTCGAGGCGTTCGAAGAAGATCATGGAAAAAGCAAAGGCCGGGAGGAACATTCCGGCGGTGATCGCGATCGCGCCAGTCCATCCCCCTGCGATGTATCCCACAAAGGTTGCGAAAATGACGAGAGGTGCAGGCAGCAGTCCCGCGAGGGCAACTCCGTCGAGAAACGCGCCGTCGGATATCCATCCGCGACCGACGGTATCGTCGCGCACGTAGGGTATCGCGGTATAGGCCCCGCCGAACGTAAGCAGCCCGCCCTTGAGGCCTGCGACGAACAGTGCGGCCACCGTTACGGCTTCTGTTGCCGCTTTGGGTTCGGCGATGACGGAAAAAGCGAAAGGCAGGCTTCCACAGACCAGCCAACCGATGCCAATGGCGACAATCAAGACGCCGATCACGATGCCGGATCGCTCGAAGAGTGCGAATGCAATAGCCGCACCGAGCAGGATGATCCAGAACGGCACGCCGAAGATTGTGCCCGCCAGAGCCACCAGGGAAGCTGCGATGAGGGGCGAGCTGGTCAACACATGCTCGCCGATACGATAAACCGCGCGCAGGATGATGGCCAACACCGCCGCCTGGACGCCCAGCAACACACCGACCCAGTCGGACTGGCCGGCGATGAAGGAGGCGTAGGCCCAGCCGCAAACCATCATCAGCCCGAAGCCGGGCAGCATGAAGCCCATCCCTGCCAGCAGCCCACCGATCCGGCCGCGCGCGATCATCCCCATATGAACGCACAGCTCGTGCGCCTCGGGACCGGGCAGGACCTGCATCACAGCGAGCAAGCGATTGAACCGTTCTCGCGAAATCCAGCGCTCGTCTTCGACCAGGGCCTCGCGTACCATCGCGATCTGCGCGACCGGCCCGCCGAACGCGAGGCAGCCAAACCGAAGGAATTTCAGAAAGAGGGCGCCGAGCCCAATTGCAGGCGGCGCGGGTGGCAGTTCGTCCATCGCATATCACTCCATGCCGCACGGAGCGGCGCAGGAGCGGACTTGGACGAAAACCGTCTCAGCGGGCGTCCGCCGAATGGGCCCGCAGCGCGGTATTCGCGCATTTTCTGGAAACCGGCAAGCCACTTCGCGTGTGCACCTCAACCAAAGGCTTGCACGATCGAATAGGTGCTTGTGGCGATCAGTATTACTGCCACAGCGCCGAGCAGGAGGCGCGGCCTTACCCGCTTCACAAGCATCGCGCCGAGCGGCGCGGCGATCACGCCGCCGATGATCAGGCCGACCGTCGCCACCGTAAAGGCGGCGAGGCCGAGCGAAGCGATGAAGGCGATCGATACCGACAGCGCCAGGAGGAACTCCGCTGTGTTGACCGTGCCGACGATCCGGCGCGGATCGCCGCCCTGTATCAGCAGGTTCGAGGTCACTACTGGACCCCAGCCTCCGCCACCGGCTGCATCGAGAAAGCCACCGACCAGCGCCAGGGGTCGGGTGGTTTTCGGGTCTTCGAAGCGCGGCTTGGACAGCTTGATTGCGCGATATAGCAGCAGCAACCCGATGATGGCCAAATATGCCATGACGAATGGCCGCGCGACCGATGCGTCAATGTTTGACAACAGATACGCCCCTGCAACGCCGCCTGCGATGCCAAACGGGACGAGCCGCTTGAAGAGGCTCCAATCGACATTGCGCTGGACGATGTGGCTGGTCCCCGAAGCGCCGGTCGTGAACACCTCGACCAGATGCACGCTGGCGGAGGCCGCTGCGGGTGGGACACCGACGCTCACCAGGAGGGTCTGCGAGATGACCCCGAAGGCCATGCCGAGCGCGCCGTCGATCAACTGTGCCGCGAAGCCGATTAGCAGGAACGGCAGGATGTCGGCGAGCGTGAGATCGCCGATCTCGAGCAACGGTACGGTCGATACGTCGAACATGCGTTCAAGCTCCGTCTGAGATAGGCATCAGAATCTGTAGGCTGCCGTGACGCCATAGGTGGCCGGATCGCCGGGATTGCCGACGATCAGCCCGGTGTTGCCGCTGGGGACCTGCAATTGCTCGAAATACTCTTCGTCGAACGCGTTGCGCGCCCAGGCGAAGAGGTTGAACCCGCTGTCGCTGCGAAAGCCGAGGCGAAAATTGCTGAGCGAATAACCGTCCACATTGGTGTAGATCGATGGTGAGGGGTTGGACGAGAAGCCCGAGCGATACGAACCGTCATAGCCGAGGTAGACCTCGCCGCTCGCACCGAAGATCACCGCCGGATGATTGTACTCCGCACCGTAGGAGAACGCCCATTCGGAAATGCCGGGGAGCCGCTGGCCCGAGATGTCGCAGTTGGCAGGGCTGATCCCTCCGGGCGCTCCCGGTGCGCTGGGCGTCTGGCCGGGTTGCGCTGAGGCACCGCCGGAAAGCTCGGGCGGACAAGGCGCATCGGTGAAGCTGGCGTACTCGGCATCGGTGTAGGCGCCGTTGAAATAGAGGTTGAAACGCGCGCTGGGTCGCCACGACAGGTCGAGTTCGATCCCCTGACTGCGAACCTTTTCGGCATTGGCGAGATAGCCACGCAGCACGCCCAGCTGCCCGTTAGTCACCAGCGCCTGGTAATCCTCGATTTCCGTGCGGAATGCGGCGAGGTTGGCCGTCAGCCGCCGATCGAGGAACTGCGCCTTGATGCCGGCCTCGAAATGATCGACCGATTCCGGCGCCACGTTCGCCGCCGCCAGGATCGGATTGCCCTGCGCGTCCGACGGCACGCCGTTGAGGTTGATGCCGCCCGACTTGAAGCTCTTCGCATAGGTCGCATAGGCCAGGATGTCGGGTGCCAGCGCGTAGCTGGCGGTGAAATCATAGCTCAGATTCCAGTCGCTGAAGGTCGTCTCGAAGCTTTGCGGGGCCAGCACGGCGCGTTGCGCCACGATGCGCGGATCGATGCTGGCAAACGTGACGGGCTGCCCGTTCCCATTGGTGACGACAGAAGCGTAAAGGCCATCCTTTCTGTCGTAATTGACGCGGATGCCCGGCTGCAGCGTCAGCCGGTCGGTGACGCGCCAGCTCAGCTGACCGAACAGCGCGGCACTGACATTGTCGAGGCGAATGTCGTTGGTGGCGGTCAGGCCGTTCAGCAAGGAGGGATCGCCGCTAAGCGGGTTGGCCGGATTGATCAGCCACCGGCTCGCCGCCGGTCCCTGCGCCTGCGAGCCTTGGGTGCGGATTTCCTGATAGTAGCCGAACGCGCCCAAGACGAAATCGACCTGGCCGAGATCGGCGCTGTAGCGAAATTCCTGCGTCCACTGGTCCTGCCGCGAGGGGTTCTGTGAGAGCGTGGTGATCGGTAGGCCGAGGAAGTCGCGATCGTTGGCGGGTAGCCAGTCCCAGAAGCGCCACGCTGTGATAGACGTGAGCGTTCCGGGGCCGAGCTGCCAGTTCACCTTGAGCGCCGCTCCGCCAAGCTCGTTCACCGCGCTCAGCGGCGCGTCGAGATCGGCAATGCGGTCGAACGGGTCGGCGCTAGGGACGGCATAGCCCTGCACAGCGGCGAGCGCGGCGAACTGGCGCTCCAGCGGGCGCTGGGTGGCGCCGGTACCGACGTAGACCGTGCCGCAGCACAGCGGGTTCTGACGGCTCCAGTCGAGCGCAAGAGTGACATCGAACGCGTCACTCGGCTCCCACAGCAGCTGGCCGCGCGCCCCGAAATTGTTCTGCTCGTTAATATCCTCGCCCGTCGCCGCGTTGAACAGCGTGCCCGCGCGGTCGGTGTAAGAAAGCGCCAAGCGCGCTGCGACCGTGTCGCTCAACGGTCCGGAGAGCGCTGCCTTGACCTGGCGGAAGTCGAGATTGCCGAGCGACATCTCGACGCTGCCTTCAGGCGTGAAGGTCGGCTGCCGAGTTGTAATGTTGATCGCACCTGCCGTCGTGTTCTTGCCGTAAAGCGTGCCCTGCGGCCCGCGGAGCACTTCGATCTGAGCCACGTCTAGAAAGTCGAACGTCGCAGAGGCGACACGCGAATAGTAGACATCGTCGACATAGATGCCGACGCCCTGCTCGATCCCGTCGTTGGTCAGGCCGAAGGGCACGCCGATGCCGCGTATGTTGACTGCGGTGTTGCGCGGGTTGGAGCTATAGAATTGCAGCGTCGGGGTCAGTTGTTGCAGCCGTCCGACATTGAAGCTGCCGGTCGCGTCGATATGCTCGCCGCCCACCACCGACACCGCGATCGGCACATCCTGCGAACTTTCCTGCCGCCGCCGGGCGGTGACGACGATCGTGCCGTCATCTACCGCGCCGGTGCCGATGGAAGAAGGCGACTGTGCCTCATCCTGCTCGCTCCCGGAGAGGTCTGGTTCGTTGGAGCTGGCCTCCTGCGCATTAGCTGGTAGAACGGGAGCGGCGCACGACAACAGCGCTGCCGCGCGGATAAGAAATCTCGGATGCATGGTCTCGCTTTCGAAGGGTCGAGCCGCATCCGGTGGTCCGGTCTGCTTGTTCGGGGTGGTTTGAGGTTGGCGTAAGTCAGGTGAAGCGGCGCTTCTCCGTGATCTCGAGCTGCACGAGCTTGCCTTCGTGCACCGTCAGCTGGATTACGCCGAACCGCAGCGTGTCGATGGCCGCCGCTACCTGGAGAAGAGGTTCTGAGAGGTTGGGCACCAGTTCGGTAACTTTTTCATTCAAGCTAGCCATTCACTTGTCTCCATGTTGCCGAATCACGGCTCCACGCACAACGATCTATTCTCAACTAAATCAGTTGACAATATAGCATGCGACAAAGCGTTCGAATTTTAGGCACCGTGTGATTGCTCGGGAACCATTTCATCGAACGAAGGAAGCGGCTCTACAGGGTCAGACAAGCGGATCGAGTCAAGCAATTCGGCGGTCTGGTCGCGCACCATCAGCATGAGCGCGCGCAGGCGGCACTCATCTTCGGCAATGCAGTTCGTACAGCGCTCGTGCGCGTTCCGACTGGCGCAAGGCACCAGCGCGAGCGATCCACGCATCATCCGCACCAGATCGCCATAGGTAAGTTTAGAGGGCGCGACGGCGAGCCAGTACCCGCCGTCGCGCCCGCGTTGCGATCCCACGACTCCCGCGCGTCCTAGCTCGGAGAGGATCGTCGTCAGGAACTTCGCCGGGATTTTCTGCCGCGCTGCGATCTCCGAGAGCGGCACTGCGCCTTCTCCATGACGGTCGGCAAGGTGCTGGATTGCACGGATGGCGTAGCGGGCTTTCTGCGAGAGCATGAAACGACCCTAAACCAAACTCTATTGGCGCGCGAGTAGCCCGGTAAAGTGTCTGCTTGCATAGGCAGACCCTTCGAAGGCCGACAGTCCGCTGTCGGCCCACATACTGCAGCTCGCGGTTCTTTCGGATCAGGAAACAGGTTTCCGGGCATACTTAGAATCGACAAACGTGCGATCCGGGGCGGGCAGCAGACTGGCTGCTTTTGAGCCGCCTTTCTTAGTGCTAAGCTGCCAGCCTTACTGCAAGACAAACGACACCCTACATCGACGGAGAAGGACGCCATGCATGTGAAGTTGTGCCGGGCCTTGGCGGCGTTCTTGATATTGCTTGCTTCGGCCATGTCTTCGGTCGCAACCGCTCAACAGGTCAGCGAAGTTCCGCTAAGCGAAGAGGTTCGCTATCCGTCCGATCCCGACACGGTGATCGCTGCCACCCTCGAAAGGCCGCCTTCGACCGACGAGCGCCTTCTTCCTGTGGTCGTCATCATTTCGGGCACCGGACCTTGGACTCGCGGAGGTTGGGAAAACATGCGCGCCACCCTCCACGCAGCGGGCTTCGCTACGCTGATGTACGACAAGCGCGGACTGGGGCAATCGACCGGCACCTTCGTCGACACCATTCCCGCCATGCAGCGCGATGTGGCCGCTGCCGTCGCGTTCCTGCGCACGCGAGCAGACATTGATCACGAACGCATCGCTCTGATGGGCATTAGCCAGGGTGCCGTCGCCGCGCCGCTGGTTGCGTCGGAAGATCCGGCGATCGCTGCGGTGGTCATGCTCTCCGGCCCGGTTGGGCCACGCGGCGAGTTGTTTCTCGGTATCCTGCGCGGCCATCTCACGAACGCCGGGAAGACCAGTGAGCAGATCAATCGAGTGACTGCGGCGGTTGCAGCCTGGATGAACGCTCGCAGCGAGGTTGCCGACGAAAGTGAAACAGCGAATCTGAGAAAAGCGGTTGTAGATGCATTCGCAGAGGTCGGCTTCCCGCAAGATCAGGCGGAGAATTTCGTTGCGGCCTTGGATGACGAGGTTGTGCTTTCGATGTACGATGTCGCATCCGACCGTGCTCTCGAACGGCTGCGTATGCCGACGCTCGCCATCTACGGGTCGAAAGATGAAGTCATCGCTCCCTACCTCAGCATCGAAGCGGCGACGGTGGCCTTGCAGGGGAACCCCGATGCGATCGTTGTCGCGATTCCTGGCATGACCCACGAATTGCAGCGTGCAACACCGATGCCGAGCTCTGGAACCGCACCAAAGGATGGCACAATGCCGGTCGTCACCGAGCTCGTCGGAAACTGGCTTGCGAGAAGGCTGGGTACAATGCCGCGTGGTCGCTGAAGAGCTAACGGGCAACTGTCTCTTCCCACCACACGGACCGCGAACAGGTGCCGTTAGTCTTCGGGCGTGAAGCATCCTTGAGAGGATCACCCTTACATTGAGGCTTGAAAGGCCTGCGGCTGGGACAAACGTTGCCTAAATTTATGACAGGTTCGCGGTCGGGTATCCAGAAACAATCTGGAGGGAAACGGCCCAGAACCGGTCACACTTCGGTGGAACATGTCCCGATTCTCTCGGCATGGGCGCAGCAAGAAGCGTTCGGCTCACTCCTGATCGATCGCCAGACGGAAACAGGTCGCGAAGCGTCCCCGATCGGCCCGGCCAAGCCCCGCCCCTTCGAACAGCTGCTCCCAGCGCGCGGCGACGATCTTCCGCATCTGAGCGATCATCTTGGCCGCCGCCTCTTCGCCAAGATCGAAGACGGCGGCACCGGCCAAAGCGTTCTCAAGCGTCGCGTTGCGCCCCTGCGGGCCAACACCCAGGACGAGCCGCCGATCGAGACCGACCTGCGGCTTGGGGACCACATCGTAGAGCGGCGACAGGCGCCAGCCCTTGCCGTCAAACAGGAAGCCGTGGTTGCGCAGGTGATCATCGTCATTGGTGACGAGGATGTTGAACACCATGCGCCGGAACAATTCGTGGAGATCGGCGCGCACCTCGGTCCCAAGCTGGCGCAGAGCGCCCGCCAGGTCGGCATAGCTGTAACGGCTTACCTCGCTCTCGTGCGCGCCGAGCATGGTCAGGCCGGACGCGAAATGGCGCCGCTCCATCCAGTTGCCATGATGGACGCGGTCAAAGCGCTCGATCAGATAGATGTCGCGTTCAAGCACCCGCCTGAGACCCAGCGCCGGAACATTGAGACCGCATTCGGCAGCGAGCCGCATCGTCGCATACTCGACCCGGCATTCGGGAAAGCTGTCATTGCGCGCCTCGAACTTGGCAATCCACGACTGGTCGGCGATTTCGGTTGCCGCCTTGGGGCGCGCGCCGCCGAGCGACGATCCCGCGGTCAGCAGGCGGCGCAGGTTCTCGTCCAGCTCCTCGACATGCTGCGCGCGCTCGGCCGCTTCGGCCAGTTCGCCCAGCGTGAAATGCTCACCCGGCGCCGCGCCTTCGCCCCATGGTGTGATGCGCTGCGGGCGTTCGGGCGTGGGACCAAAGGCGAGGCACCCGACCCGGTGTTCTCCTGAAGCAAGGATCAGGTCGATCTCGCTCGGCGTCCGGTCACCCATGGCCTTATACATGAGGTACTGCCCCCAGCCGTCCGGCGCGGCATCGCGAATGCCGTTGAAGACGGCGAAACCCTCTTCCGTGCGATAGGTCACGCTGGTCCCTGCCTCGGGAAGTGGCAGGGCGACGGGATCCACCGCCAGACGATCGGGACGCTCGAGATAGCGCCTGCCATAGGCGAAGGTCGCGAACCGGTTGCGCGGCTCGTCGGTCATGGTCAGCAGGCCAGCCGGGACCGGGCCTTCGGGCAGATGCACGAAGACATAGGTGCGCATGGTCACCATTACGGCTCAGAAATCCAGATCATCGTCGCCCGCCGCGTGGGTCGTCCTGGGCAGGCGGGCGAGATCCTCGCTGATCCCTGCCCGATCGGTATCTGGCGCGGCGAGACCGGCGAGACGGCCGGTCATGCCGAACACATGAAGCGCGCTTGCGAGGACCGCAAGGCCGACCGTGGGGTCTCCGGCCTCAAGCCGCTGCAACGTCTGGACCGAGACGAGCATGCGCTCGGCCATCAGGCGCTGTGGCAGCTTGCGCCGTCGGCGCGCGAGCGCAATATCCCTGCCAAGTTGCGCGATGGCGCGTTGGCTCTGGGGCGGCAGTCCGGTGGCGGCTCTGGAGGCGCGTGGCATAGTGTCTCAGATGACATATCATGTGCATTCTGTCAAATTCAAATGATATGTCATGCTTCAAACCACGAATTCTCATGAGCACACACAGTCGTTGGGTATCACACACCAGCGCTCACGCTAGAACAGTAAAGCCTGCTCTATTGTTGGATGGCATCGCAATTTTGAAGGCCGACGCGAGACGATGAGCCAGGAGCAGAGGGACGCTCTTGCTGTTGCATCTGCCACGTTCAGGAGGTCGCATGTCCCCGTCTGTCCGATCTCACCCCGACCGGTCGCTTGCCGAGACCGCCCGCCAGATCTGCGAATCGCGAGGCGGCAAATGGTCCGGCACAAAGGGCATGGCCTGTTGCCCCGCGCATGATGACCGCACACCGTCACTCGGTGTGTCGCTCGGCCGACAGGCCATCCTCTTCCACTGTTTCGCGGGATGCGATCAGCAGAGCGTGCTGGCTGCTCTGGCGCGTGAAGGTTTCGAGACACCGGCGCTTTTTGCAGGTTCTGCGACCAACAACGAACCCGAATCGACCAGCACCCGCAAACCCTCGGCGGTAGCGCTGAGGATCTGGCGCGATGCGCAGCCACTGCGTGCCAGTTCGGCAAAGGCATATCTTGAAAGCCGCGGCATCCTCGCCGCATCTCCGGCGCTCCGCTTCCATCCACGAACGCCGCTTGGCCCGAAAGGACGAACCCGTTTTCTTCCCGCCATGATCGCGGCGGTAAGCCTCGACGAGGGGCCGATGGCCATCCACCGCACATTCCTGTCTACCGAGGCTTCAATCAAGGCCGCTTTCGAAAAGCCGAAACGCGCGCTCGGCGCGCTCGGTGAAGCTGCTGTTCGTCTCTTCGCTCCAGTTTCCGGCAAGCTTGGCCTCGCCGAGGGCATCGAGAGCGCGATGTCGGCTTATGCTCTTACCGGTATTCCCGTCTGGGCGACCCTGGGCAATGAGCGCTTCGGTCTCGTCAGCGTGCCTGAGAGCGTGACCGAACTTCATCTCTTCGTCGATCACGATGCTGGCGGCGAGCTGGCTGCGTCGCGTGGCCTGGCCGCTTATGCCCGTGAAGGACGGACGATCCAGGTTCGCAAACCTTCCTTGCGCGATACCGACTGGAACGATGAACTGACAGCATGGCTGCGCCGCAAGGCGGCGCGGTAGAGGAGAGATGGCTTCTCGATTTCCTGATCCGGCAGAGGGCGTGTCCCGATGCCCCCATCAGGAGGACGAATTGCCATGATTCAATCAGACCTGTTTCCCGCCAGCGAGCAGTTGCCGTCAGAGCCCCTGGCCTTCGCAATCAGCACCAAGATTGCGGCGCTTCTTGCCTCGGGACGCCATCTGACCCGTGCGGACATTTCCGGCCTGTTCGCCAAAGACACCGGCGCCCTGGACTGGGGAAGCGCCTGGACCATCGATGACTACAACAACGCGGCCGAGATCGGCGCAATGCTGTGGCTACGGGAATCTTCACGCATCGATCTGGCGACAAGCGTGCATGAAGCCGAAGCGCGTTTCGACTGGCTCGAGGCTGCCTTGCCGCCGCGGCACGTGCGCAGCGAAGCACAGGTCGAGCTCCAACAGTTCTCGACCCCGCCAATGCTGGCCTGGCTGATGGCGAAGGCCGCAGCCGTCTCTGCGCAAGACACGCTCCTCGAACCGTCCGCGGGCAATGGCGCTCTTGCTCTCTGGGGCAGCGTCCAGAACGCCTCATTGGTCCTCAACGAGATCGATCCGGCAAGACGAGACGGCCTGGGCCACATCTTCCCTTCGACCACGATCACCGCGCATGACGGGGAATTGATCGCCGACCTGCATCGCGGCCCTGTTCCGTCGGTCGTGTTGATAAACCCGCCATTCGCGCGCAGCCAGGAACGCGGCAGGGATAGTGAGACGGCGCAGCGCCACCTGCGCAGCGCGATCCGGGCCGCTGCCGGTGGCGCGAGGATTGTCGCGATCATGCCCGAAGGCTTCGATGCTTCCACCTTCGCCAAGGCACAGGATGACGCGTCGCTCCTGCTCAATGTCCGCTTGCAGCAGATGTTTCGACGGACGGGCACGGGGATCGCCGTTCGCCTGGTCGTGTTCGACAAGACGCCGATTGCGTCCTTGCCCGCAATCACCGGAGATACTGACGACCTCATCTCGCTCCACGAGCTTATCACTGCGCTTCCGCCACGCGTACAGACCTCCGCCAACATCCATCGCCTGCCGCTCGGCAAGCCAGCGCGCCTCGTTGGCAAGACTTCGACCCAACGCACGCCGGTCCGGCCGTTGGCGCCTTTCGCAGCGACACCAGCAGCCACAGCGAATGCGACCAATCTTGCCTATTCGGTCCTAGCCGAACCTGCGCCTGTACCCGAACAGGCAGGCATTTACCTGCCTTACCGGCCCAGCCGCATCGCCTTCGAAGACGCGCCGGTCCATCCCACCCCGCTCGTGGAATCGGTCGCCATGGGTTCGGTCGCGGCGCCCCAGCCGGAAGTGCGGCCACGTCTCCCCACCAACTGGCAGGCCGATGGCCTTTTATCCGAGGCTCAGTGCGAGACACTGATCTACGCTGCCCAGGCATTCGCGCGCAACTTACCGGGCCAGTTCAAGGTCAGCCAGGAAGGCACTGCGCTGGAACTATCCGAAGACGGGGACGCGTTCCGCCAAGGCTTCTTCCTCGGCGACGGAACCGGAGCGGGCAAGGGACGGCAGATCGCAGCGGTGATCATGGACCGCTGGCTCGCAGGCGAGCGCCGGCATGTCTGGATCACCAAGAACGAGGCGCTGCTCGAAGATGCACGCCGCGACTGGGAAGCGCTCGGCGCCATGGCTCTCGATCTCCAGCCGCTCTCACGCTGGAAACTTGGCCATCCTGTAACAATGTCCGAAGGCATCCTCTTCGTGACCTACCCGACGCTGCGCTCGGGGCGCGCCGAGGATACGCGGCTCGACCAGATCCTTGCCTGGGCGGGCGAGGATTTCGACGGCGTGATTGCCTTCGACGAAGCTCACGCGATGGCCAATGCGCTCGGGAGCTCTTCAATCCGCGGCAAGGTCAAGGGCTCCGAGCAAGGGATGGCGGGCCTCAGGCTGCAGAACCATCTCCCGCGTGCCCGCGTGCTCTACGCGTCTGCCACCGGCGCTTCGGATATCGCCAACCTAGGCTACACGTCCAGGCTTGGCCTGTGGGGACCCGAGACCGCATTCCCGACCCACGAGGCGTTCATGACCGAGATCCGCGCCGGCGGCGTCGCAGCGATGGAACTCGTCGCTCGTGATCTCAAGGCCCAGGGCCTCTATCTCGCCCGTGCGCTATCCTTCGCCGGGGTAGAGTACGAGATCCTCGAACACAGTCTGACCGAAGCACAGGTGCGGATCTACGATGCCTATGCTGATGCCTGGGCGATCATCCACCGCAACCTTGAAGCTGCGCTCGAAGCAACCCGCGTGGTCGACGAGGACAGCGGCGATACGCTCAACCGCAACGCCAAATCGGCGGCGCTTTCGATCTTCGAAGGCACCAAGCAACGCTTCTTTGCCCAGCTTCTGCTCTCGATGAAGCTGCCGAGCCTGATCCCGGCGATGGAAGCAGCTCTTGGCGCGAACCATTCGGTAGTCGTGCAGCTGGTCTCGACCGCCGAGGCCATGCTCGACCGGCGCCTTGCCGACCTTAGCGTGGAAGAACGCGAAGCGCTCGACATCGATCTGTCCCCGCGAGAGTACGTCATCGACTATCTTGCGAAGAGCTTCCCTGTGCGCCTGATGCAGGTCTTCGCCGACGAGGATGGCAATCTTCGCTCCGAGGCGATGAGCGACGAGGAAGGCAATCCCGTTTTCTGCCCGCGCGCCATTGCTGCGCGCGATGCGCTGATCGAACAGCTCTGCGCGCTGCCGCCCATCGCCACAGCGCTCGATGCGATCATCGAGCACTTCGGAACCGACGCCGTCGCCGAGGTGACGGGCCGAACCCGCAGGCTGGTGATGGGACGCGATGGTCAGCAACGCCTCGAACGGCGTAGCCCCAGCGCCAATGTCGCCGAAGCGCAAAGCTTCATGGACGGGACCAAGCGCATCCTGGTCTTCTCGGACGCGGGCGGCACGGGGCGTTCCTACCATGCCGATCTCGGCTGCCGTAACCAGCAGCGCCGGGCTCATTTCCTGCTCGAGCCGGGCTGGCGCGCCGACAACGCGATCCAGGGTCTCGGCCGTACCAACCGCACCAACCAGGCCTCGGCCCCGCTGTTCCGGCCGGTAACCACCGACGTGAAGGGTGAGCGCCGGTTCATCTCGACCATTGCGCGAAGGCTCGATGCCTTGGGCGCGCTTACGCGCGGCCAGCGCCAGACCGGCGGACAGAACCTGTTCGACCCGGCAGACAATCTCGAAAGCGACTATGCGCGCGATGCGCTCAGCCGCTGGTTCCAGCTGCTCTATGACGGCAAGCTCGAAGCCACGAGCTTCGGCCAATTCGTCGAGCGAACGGGCCTCCGTCTCGAAAACCCAGATGGGGGGCTGACCGACAATCTCCCCACGATCCAGCGCTGGCTAAACCGCATTCTCGCGCTGCCGATCGCGCTCCAGAACGGAATCTTTGACGAATATCTCGGGTTGGTAGAGGCGCGGATCGAAGCCGCGCGCGAGGCCGGAACGCTCGACCAGGGACTGGAAACCGTGAGGGTCGATCGGTTCACGGTCCTGGCAGATGAACTCCTGCGCGCCGATCCTGTGACCGGAGCGGAGACCCGGCTCGTCTCGCTCGAAGTGAGCCGGCACCTTCGGCCCCTACGATTGCAGCGCCTGGTGCGGATGCACGAGATCGGCAGCCCGCACGCGATACCGATGCGCAATGCGCGCTCGGGCAAGATCGCACTGTCGGTTCCAGCCCGGCGCCTCATCGCTGACGACGGGGCCGTGATCGAACGCCGACGACTGCTGCGCCCGCTCAAATCCGCGAACTGGACGCTTGAGGCGCTTGCTGAAAGCCACTGGGAGGAGGTTGGCGTTACCGCATTCACCAGCGCCTGGCGAGCCGAGGAAGAGGAGGCCTCCGCTGCACCTGTGACCAAGCGCGTCCATCTTGCTACCGGACTGCTGCTCCCGGTCTGGAAGCGCCTGCCCGGCGATCATGTTCGGGTTACCCGGCTCGTTGCCGAAGATGGCCAGTCGATCTTCGGCCGCGAAGTGCTCGATATCGATCTCGCCGCAATCGCCGATACCTTTGGCCTTTGCGGAGTTACCGGGCCAGCTGCAGAGCAGATCGGCGACCTGGTCCTCTCAAGCGGAAAGCCGCTGGTCCTCGCAAGCCACGATGCCTTGACCGTCAAGCGATCGCTGGTCGGCGGCGAACAGCGCCTTGAACTGACCGGGTTCTCGCCCGATCGGCTCGACTGGTACAAGAACAAGGGCTGTTTCACTGAGATCATCCGCTACCGCACGCGGCTGTTCGTGCCGGTGTCGAGAGTCTCGTCGGTCCTCCCTGCGCTTGCCGCCTGATCCTTAGGGCGGACCCCAATCTCAGAATGAGAGTGGAGGGAGCCCTTTGGGCTTGTGGGCCTCGTGATCCTCACCTGCGCCCTCATTCCATCAGGAGAACACCCATGATCCAGTCGATTCCCTTGAAGAAGCTCGTCCCGAGCCCGCGCAACGTTCGCAAGTCGAGCGACGTGCTGGCCGACCTCCAGCTGCGTGCAGACATTGCTGCCCGCGGCCTACTGCAGAACCTCGTCGTGCGCAAAGGAAAGCGCGGCAAGTTCGAGGTCGAAGCAGGCGGTCGCCGTCTCGCCGCGCTGCAGGCGCTGGCCGAAGAGGGCACATTGCCCGACATCCACGAGGTCACTTGCCTCGTCATCGAAGGCGAAGAAAGCGAAGTGCGCGAAGCCAGTCTTGCCGAGAACTTCCAGCGCCTCGCGATGAACCCCGCCGACGAGGCGCAGGCCTTCGCTTCCATCATCGAGGCAGGGGCTACCACCGAAGACGTGGCGCGTCGCTTCGGCCTCACTGTCCGGTTCGTCGAAGGGCGTTTGCGCCTGGCAAGTCTCGCGCCATGTGTCTTCGAAGCGCTTGCCGAAGGCACGATCACGCTCGACATGGCCAAGGCCTATGGCGCGATTTCCGACGTGGAGCGTCAGGCGCATGTCTATACCGAGCTGCAGGACGTCTGGTACCAGATCACGCCTGACACGATCCGCCGCATGGTGCTCGATGCATCGGTGCGTGGTTCCGATCCGCGTGCCGTGCTCGTCGGACGCGATGCCTACCTCGCCGCAGGCGGCCGGATCGAGCGCGAACTGTTCGACGATGATGCCAGCGAGAGCTGGATCGATGTCGCGCTGCTCGAGGACCTCGCGCACAAGGCCATGGACGAAGCCGCAGAAAAGACCGCGCTTGAATATGGCCTTGCCTGGGTTCGGCCGACCCTTGGCAACTACGTCAGCCAAGACCTTGTTGAAGGTCTCGGTCGCTTGCCCTGCGGGCATGCGCCAATGACCGAGCAGGAAGCTCGGGAGCTCGGCGAGCTCGAGGCCGACTACGACCGTGTCGCCGCCGTACTCGAAGACGAGGATAGCGACGAGGACGAGGTCGCCAAGGCCGAACAGGAACTCGTCGTCATCGACCGTGCCATGCGCGCGCTCAATGACCGGCCGCCGGTACTCGCCGACGAACTGAAATCCGATGCTGGCGCCTTCCTCGTCCTCTCGCGCAATGGCGAGCCGACCTTGGTTCCGCAGTTCTATACCGAGACCGAAGTCATCGCTGACGAAGGTGTGGTCGAGGCGATTGAGGAAAACGGTGCGGCGAAGCCCAAGGGAAGCTCGTTGTCGCAGCGCCTGCTCGACGAACTGGCCATGCAGCGCCGCGATATCCTGGCAATCCATCTCGCCAACGATCCGGCACTGGCGCTCGACTTCATGGTCTTCACGCTCGCCGATGCCGACGGCCATGACTGGCGCGCCAAGAAAGCGTCGACGCTTGTCGGCTCGGTGGCTTCGGGCCCGGTTACCGGGTTCGAGGCCAAGGATGCACCGGCGAGCGCTGCGCTCGCCGAGTTCGCCGGTTCGCTCGATGAAAGCTGGCGCGCTGGGACAAGCGATGTCGAGCGGTTCGCCAACTTCCGGGCGCTTTCCGACGAGGCGCGCTCGGCTTGGCTTGGTCATGTTGTCTCGCGCACTCTGATTGCAAGCCTTGCTTGCGAAGGCGAGCGCTCGGTGCCGATGCATGAGACGCTCGGCTCCCTCCTCGAAATCGAGACCGCGCATTGGTGGCGTCCCACAGCGGCGAGTTACTTCGACCGGGTGGCCAAGGCTCGCACGCTCGAAGCGCTCGATGCTGTCGGTGGTCCGGAGCTGGTCAGTCGCTATGCTGCATCGAAGAAAGCCGAACTGGCGAGCGCTGCCGAGCGCATCTTCTCCGGCAACCTCATCGGCGAGGCCGAAGTAAAGGAACGGGCTCAGGCCTGGGTGCCTTCGATCATGCGTTTCGCCGGTTCTGAAGAAGTCGAATTGGCCGACCATGTAGGAGATGAGGCGGTCAACGCCGAAGGAACTGACGAGATTGCCGAGCAGGCTGCCTGACCCCTCCTGACAGGTCCAGGTCGTTCGGCGGGCGGTCTGTCCCTCTCGGGACGGGCCGCTTTTTTCTATTATGCGTGTCTGGGTTGAAAGGACGATACCCGTTGGCACAACACGCATGATGCCGAAGGATCAGCAGGCCGCCGTACCGGTCTCTCGGCTCTGGTGTTGCGGCTAGATCGACACTTTCCACTCTTAATCGGGTCGATCGCGACCGACAAAGGCCCGTGGCGCGGGCTCCGGGAGGATACTACCTGCCTTCACTTCCGAAAGGCGGCTGCGCAACGTGTCGATTGAAAGATAAGACGGCATGGGCGCGTGGGCTTCGGCATCAAAGGATTCTAGAAGCCCGAGAATTCGAGCGGCAGGTTCAGACATATCGTGTCCCAATTCGTGGCGGATCAGGATCGCTGCAATCAGCGCGGTCGAGATTTCTTGCTCGAACAGAATTTCCGGCTCGCTATCCAGACGCTCCAAGGCAATCTCGTACATGTCGTTTCTTCGAGACATGGCGATCAACAGGGCTTGGTCGAGGAAGGCTCCGGTACGGCTGGCAGGGTTGCGCTGTTCAACAGCGATAGCTTCTTCCAGCGCATCGACAGCGCTGTCCACGTCTCCGGCCATAGCCAATGCGGTTCCAAGATAGAGTCGTGCCCGTGCCTCCTGATCGACGTCGCCTGTTGCAACTGCGCGTCTTGCGAGTTCCGCTGCTGCTAGGGGATCATGAGCCAGAAGAGTATAGGCCTGAATGTTTAGGTATTGCGCTTTGTGTTTGGCACGACCCAATTTCTTATCGAATGCTTGCCCGATGTCCTCATCCCATGTGGTGTTGCGATACCAATCCGTCATGACTCACTCCTCGCCGCCGCAGCTTCACTACTGCGCAGATGCGAAATTGCGTGACCGCCGTCCAGCGCCTCCGCAAAATCTGCGAACGCACCCTTCTGCGGAGAGAACACGCCGACTTCTTCCGTCCCGTGTGCGATGGAGGGCGAATTTTCCGGGGTCATGGCAAGCGGCCAAAACCAGGCCGGCAAGCAAGGTGACATGGTCGATGAAAAACGCAAACTCGACCTGATTGCTCTGCCAACGGTCCGGACCGTGAAACACAAGGGCGAAAAAAGCCACGTAAGCAGCCGACCAAGTTTAGCTGCCTGATAGGCAATGCCGCTGAAGATAGCTGCCGCGACCGCGAAATCGAAAATTACGGCGAACCATGTCAGCAATGCAGGCATCGGAAATCCTGCCGCCTCGATCGTATCGGTCGTCACCAAAGGGTCGGATATCTTCATTACCGCGGCCATCGCAAAGAAACCCGAGAATACAACGCGTGCAACAAGTGCGCCTAGCGAATTGCATTGCACAGTCGTTTTCCATTCGTGTTGATTTGATTTTCAGTTTGCGCAGCGCATTTGATCGGATACTCCGGATCAAGCGACGGCGGTTGGGGGTGGGCATGGCCATCGATGTGTTGGACAAGGCGGCTGCTGCCGAAATCCGCAGACTGATCCTCCCGCTGTTTCGTGATCTGGGGTTTCAGCGAGTAACATCCTCGATCAGCGAGCGCTGGGATGGATCGGCTGAGCGTCCGGACCGGTTCCTCAGGCTTCACCTTATTCCCGAACCGCGCAGGCGCGACCTTGGCGAACCGTACGGAGTGAGTGTCGAACTTTCGGTTTTTCATCCAGCGATGGAGCACCCCGACTGTTCTGTGCGGCGAGACCCTCAAGGGCGCTATTCGCCGAAGCCTGCTGAAGTTTTCAGGCCGCGCCACGTTCTCCACTTGTGGACCGGTGATGGCCAACCGCACTGGCGCGCTGACGCCGGTGACATGGCGAGAATGTTCGGTGTCATGAGAGCCAGCATGTGCGAACTGCTTGTGCCGGAAATCGAGGCGGTCGCAAGTTTTGCCTATGAGGTTGTTAAGCACAAACAGCTCTTTCCGCTTACGCCGGATGAAGTGCGTGAGCGGGTTTGCGAGGAACAGGCAGCCGTGGCGCAAGAGGTTGACCTGATCCCGGACGTTCCGTTTATCTGGACGACGCAGAAGCGACCCGCCGGCTTCTTCAGCCCTGACCTGCGCTTTCCGGTTGCGACCGCCGATTGGGGCGACCCGGTTGTGTCTGCACTGCTGCGCGAAGCGCATTCGCTGCACTATCTGTCGGCGCTGGCAGATCGTTACCTCGGCAAGCCTGTAGCGACCGAATTCAGGCAGCGAGCAGGGGCGTTGGAGGCGGCCGCCGGCATCGATCTGCGCGCTGAAACCGAGGAAGAGTATCTCTCCAGGTTCGGTTACTGACTTGGCGCGCCGCTCCACTTCGGCCGAAGTTGGCAATTTTTCGATCGAACCGATGCGAGCGATATTCTCACTGATCGGCACAATTCGCTTTTCTGCGGAAGTAAGGAGAACGCACGATGCAACCTGTACCAGAAACGCCTGAGGACGCCTTGGCAGTCTATCTGGATGAAAGATCGGAGGATTGGGAAAGGGACTATGCGGCGCGCATGATCGGGATCCTTGAAGAAGGTCGCGCGGCACTTCTTACGACCGCACGCAATGCCGACGAAGACGAGATGCTCCAGCAGAGAGCTGCCGAGGTCCTCGCCTGGGCGTGGCGCGAGGCGGGAACGCTCATGACGGAAGACATCGCCGGCTTTACACAAGCGGCCCGAGAAGAAATCGCGCTTCACCGCGGACAGGGGGAAGGGTTCAGAGGCTGAAGGCGGCAGACCGCATTGACGGCGCAAACCGAATGTCGCGACAATTTCAACGCCGGCCACTGCGGAGACTCGCCCGCCTAAAGCGAGAATTCGAAAGTTCTCACATCAGCGCCGGTCTCGAACCCGCGGACGAATTTCATTTCGCTTGGTATTCTGCCGTCGAACAGCCTTTTCCCATTTCCGCCCATTGTCGGGTGAACCGACAGCAGGAGCCGGTCGAGCAGACGCCATTGGGCGAACTGGTCGATTACGGAAGGGCTGCCGAGAATGAGGATATCGCCTTGCGAGCGCAGCTTTTCGGCTGCGGCTCGGTCGAGTTCGGGCAAAATCGTGGTTCCCGTCCAGTCGCTGGTTTCGAGCGAGCGAGACACGAGGGTACGATCAATTCCGTCGATGGCCTGACCCAGTTTCTGTTCCATTTCCGGCAAGGTCTTATCGTGCGCCGCCTTCGGCCAGTGGGACACGAAAAGTTCGTATGACTTTCGTCCGAGAACGAGACGCTGCGCCTCGTCAAGGCAGGCGATCGCGAAGCGCATGAAGTCGTCGTCGATTACGACATCGTCGTGGTCGCAAAACCCATCGGGTGTAACGTTCAACTGGGCGGTGACGGGCATATATAAAACTCCGTATCGTCAGGAGAAAAACTGCAACCGCTTGCATATCTAAACCACTTGCAGAATGCAACTAGTTGTTAAGGAGGATCGGAACGTTTACTCCTGTCCGACCGTGTCCAGCTCGCAAGAAAAGCAGATCCGGTCGGGCTGCCCGATCAATCTCACCCTCGAAGTCCTTGGCGACCGATGGAGCCTCATCCTCATCAGAGACATGATGTTCGCTGACCGCCATCACTTTGGCGATCTGATGCGCGGGTCTATCGAGAACATCGCTTCGAACATGCTCGCAGACAGGCTCAGGCGCCTCGAAGTGGCGGGTATCGTGACCAAGAAAGACGACTCGTCGCACAGCCAGAAAGTTCGCTATGATCTGACCGAAAAGGGAATCCAGCTCTTGCCGGTCCTTGTTTCCATGGGCGCGTGGGGACGCCGGCATCTTCCGGTGACTGATGAACTCGCTGCGCGAAATCAAGCTCTCGAAGAGGGAGGCGCACCGATGCTCGCAGCTTTTATGGACCAACTGCGCCGCGACCATCTCGGTTCGCAGACCGCATCGGACCGGGACGTCAGGGCCGAGCTGGCCTCCGCCAAGCGCCGCGCCGCAGGGCTTGATTAGGTTACTGCTCTTCAAGAGCCCGGTGCGACTTCATCTGACCCGCTTGACATCGGGCGCCAACATCGTCGCACGCCCTCCCGCCGCCTGAAGCGTTGACCCACTCGGCACCATGGCGACGAGCCCTCCCAGAACGCAGCATGAGCCTCCGAATAGAATGACGGGACTTACGGCCGCAGGGTTCCTTACCCATTCCATCGCGGCCGCGAGTGGAGCCAGCAGGATCAGATAGCGCGCAGCCTTTGCGGGACCGAGCTCGTCTATTGCCCTCATCCAGGTACAGTAAGCCACTGCGCCCGCTGCAAGCGAAAGATAGGCGACGGGCCAGAATACCTCGGCACTCGAAACTGTCTTGCTCAAGCCCGCGGCCGTCCACGGGGCAAGCATGACGGCGCCGCAGCCGATGGTCGCTGCTGCGCTGGTAACCGGACCATATGTTCGGACCAAGGGCCGCTGGATAACGAGATAGATACCGGACAAGAATGAGGCTATACTGCACAATGCGACCCCCTTGGCGCTTATCGCGTCGGCTCCGCACGCTGTCATCGCGGCTGATCCGATCACGAGCAAGGCGACGCCCGTCGACAGTGTCACGGTCAGGCGCGTATTCCGATCCGACCGATCGATGAGCTTTGCCCACACCACCTGCCCTGCGACGATGAAGCCGGCAACCGCCGGCCCGGTCAGCTCCTCTCCCCAACCAAGCACCGCGTTGTAGCCCGCTATTCCTATTGCTCCACATGCAGCGAGACGCCCGATGTCTTGGCGACCGGGTTTGGGTCCTCGCGCGAATGCAAGCCAGCCGACAGCAAGCAAACCAACGATCGCAAACCGTGCGGCCGCCAATTCGAGCGATGACGCCGCTGCAACGCCGTCGTGGATTGCCAGGAAGGACCCGGCCCAGATCAGGACCGTGAACAATGCGGCCGTCCTTCCGGTCATGTTCATCGCTGGCAGGCGTTTGCGCGAACCCGGCGCTCTCGCGGCCTCAGGGCGTAGCATCGTCGGCGGATTCGCGTGCGTCCGTGTCTGCAGCCAGCTCGCCGAGTGCGGCAGCTTTCACCTTTTCGGCTGGAACAGTCGCAAGCGACGCACCTTCGGCGCAGCCGAGCCGGGCTCTAAGAGCTTCGAGGACCATTCTGTTGGCAAAACTATGGGGCTCGTCCGGATTTCCGCTCTGGTTTGCCGCAAAGCCGTCAAGCACCCGTACCAGCGTCGTATCCGCCAACGCCACTTCAACGAGCTTGGCGCGGTATTCCAGTTCCCAGTTGGCCAGCCCCGAATAGCGGGCCTTGTCCGCAAAATGCTGGCTCTCGTGGGCGAGGAAGTTGATACGGAAATGCTCGTCGTCGAGGCTTTTGTATGCAGGCACGATGACGAACAGACCTTCGTCCGTTGTCCACCCGCCGGTGCCTGTCCTGTCGCAGGTGAACCAGCTGCTCCACCCTCGGCTGTCGAAATCGTCGAGATACGTAACAAGGGTCTGCGTCGTGCCTCCCGGAAGGTCTACCTGCTCGCGCTTCTCGATTTGCTTGCGCCATACCATCAGCTCGCGCAGCAGGCCTGTCCTGCCCAGCTGAGCATGATAGCCGCGCTTCCCCAGCGCCGCGACAAGTGCGGCTTCGACGCTGTCCCACTGCGCGCTGCGCTCCAAGTGGAGCATGTTTGCCAGGTCGGTCCGTAGTGCATCCTCCAGACGGTCGCGGTCGGCACCGGCTGCCGCAGCTTCGTTCCAGTACTGCCGATACCTGGCGAGCAGCGCCTCTTCGAAGTGATGGTTATGCTCGATGCGCGCTTGAAACGGCCCAAGGCGCGACAGCGCGCAGGTGCGGAACTGCCGATCTTCCTTGTCGAGCTCCTGTTCTGGGATTTGCATGAGCAATGCGCGCGCTTCTGCCGTGTCGGCGCGCAGGATGGCACCTACCCCCTTCTTAAGCTGCGCCGCCGTCTCCGGGGTCGTATCTTGAATGTCGGACTGTACCGGTGAATTCGGCGCTGCCACCATCAGTAGGATCGAAAAAAACATGCATACTCCGAAAGCTAGATATCGCGGCAGCATCTGACGTGATCACGATCACCGATCTTGAATGGATTTGACCCTTTGTCTTTTACCGGGCGTCTGACCAGTCACGGCCTTCACTGCCCTTGTCATATGCGCTTGGTCGGCGAAGCCAGCTTCTGCGGCAATTCCGGCCAGCGACAACTCGCGTCCGTCGATCAACCGCAGCGCCTGCTGAACTTGGGCTTCCAGCCGAAATGCAGCAGGCGAAGTGCCGAATGTTTTGGAGAAAGCGCGGCTGACATAGGCTGGGGACCGGTTATTAACCTTGCACCAGTCACCGATTGCGATCGGGTTCGTCACGAGGTGGTCGGCCAACTCGTCTATCCAGTCGCAGTACCTTCGAGGACTGGCGCGAGCGCTTCGCAGAACGTCATTTGCGTCGAGCGTGTCGCCCTCATGCAGGCGAAGCAGGTCGTCGGGATTGTCGATCGTGAACACTGCCGGCAGGTCCGGTAAAGTAGCAAGGGCCAGATTGAAGATGCGTGTGCCCGCGCTCACCTCGATATCGTCATGCGCCTCGAAGGGCCCATGGCAGACGATCTCACCGGGCTCGACCTGCCACCGACCGCGGCCGCCGCGTTCGACATAACCGCCTTCGAGAACCAAAGCGAGGTAGGCGTGGGCGTGCCGGTGCCGCGGCATACCTCCCCCCAACGACTGGATGCCACCCGACAGCGGCAGGCGGGAAAGGTCTGTAGAAATGCGCCGCGACCTCGGCGGCGGTACAGACTGGGGTGCGCTCATCTCCTCATTGTAGCCCGGCGGTTTGCAGCGCGGCGGTCACGCATGCGCGAGATTGTACTCCGGGCCATGTCATGGGGAGACGCAAGCCGTGCGGAAAATCCGGCACCAGCGATGCGATAGCGAACTTTGCAGGACCGGGCGATGCATCGGAAAACATTGCCGCGTGCAGCGGCTGGAGGCGCTTGTCGATAGCCTCTGCTTTGTCCCAATCGCCGCTTGCGACGGCGGTCTGAAACTCCGCGCACAAGTGCGGCGCAACGTTGGCGGTTACGGAGATGCAGCCACACCCGCCGAGGCGAGCGAATTTCAGAGCCTGGTCGTCGTTGCCCGTAATGAGTGCAAATTCTTGGCCGATTTCCTTTCGGTGAAGCTCGACGCGTCCGAGATCGCCGCTGGAATCCTTCAGTCCGACGATTTTTTCAGGATACCGACGGGCCAGTTCGATCACCAGATCAGGCGTCAGATCCGCCACCGTCCTTCCCGGAACATTGTAAAGAAGGATCGGCAATTCCGAAGCTTCAGCGAGCAGAGAAAAATGTTGTAACAGACCGTCCGAGTTTGGCCTGTTGTAGTATGGCGCAACAATCAGGGCGGCGTCCGCTCCTGCCTTTTCGGCAGCCTCGAGATTCCGCACCGCAATGCGGGTATCGTTCGACCCCGTTCCCGCAATGACCGGCACCCGCGCTCGTGCCGCCTTCACGCACGCTGCCACGACTTCGAAATGCTCTTCAAACGAGAGTGTGGCCGCTTCTCCGGTGGTACCACACGCCACCAGTGCGGAACTGCCAGCGTCGATCAAACGGTCGATATGCGCCGCATAAGCAGTTGCATTGAAACGTCCGTCAATATCGAACGGCGTAATGAGGGCTGGAATTGATCCTTTGAACACATTCAACTCCAGCGGGGGAGATTAAGAGATTCGGAGTGCTGATCTGGGCAGGCGCCAATTCGACTCAGAGTCCCTGTCTCCTTCATAGTCCGGGGCCTGTCATTCGAAAACAGACGCAAACCGCATCGCCGCGTTTCTCAGCGTCACGACCGCAGGCGATCATTTGGCTGCGGGAACAGGAAATCCATTTGCCGCCAGGACGCTGAAGGCGCCTTTCGTGCGAGCGTCCATCGCACCGGCGAGGGTGAGATCGAGATTCATCGCGAAGTAGACCGGGCCGCCCGCTGACTCGGGTCGTTCTATCCAGCCGACGAACCAACCGGTCCGCTCCATGTCCGATCGCAACAGTCCGTCGGTTTCCTTGTGCAGAAACCCGTCGTCGTCGATCGGAAGCATGGCCCCCGTCTTCCCGTAAATCGCGCTGCCGTCGCTTGCGGGATCCATTCGTATGATCCGCCTGGTCCGGTCCATAGAGGATGCGGACGCATCGAGCGTGCCGTTACGCAGGCGCTCCAGGAAAGTCACCTGTTCGACCGCGCTGATCGTGAGGGGTCCGCTGAGCCAGAAGTGGCGCAGGTCGGCTTCCGGTCCGACATTCTCGTTGCCGTAACCCAATCGCTCCACCCACGCCTGCTCACGCTGCGTCCCAACACTGTGAGCGATCGCCTGGAAGACCCATACGGCCGAAGCGGGCACTGCCTCGGCCAGGCTCTTGTCCCCGTTCCAGGCGGGAACACCGCGATCTTTCCCATCCCACCTGAATTTTGCATTCTCGTCGGCTACAGCGCCGGTCTCGAGCGCGATGAGCGTATGGGGAATCTTGAAGGTCGAGGCCGGGACAAAGCGCTGCTCGGAGCGCGCTGAATTACACACCAGCATTCGCTCGGCGCCGGGCTGATAAATCACCATCGTCGCTTTCATTTTATCCGGAAGGCTGTCGCAGCCTGCTGCGGCTTGCATGCTGCTCTGCGTACCGGAAAAGTTCGCCGGTCCGGCGACCGACGCGCAGCCTGCCGACGCGGCGCACAAGCCGACAACAAGGGCTGCGTAAAGGCGCCGCGTCAATTTCAATCCGGTTGAAAGCATGGTGTTTGATCCACCTATAATATACACGAGTAGTGATAAGTCTTTACCAGAGCGGGATGTTCCCGCAATGAATCGGCTTTGCGGCAAACCGGTTGGCTTCTCTCGTTTGCCGCCAATCGGCACTCGTAGCCGAAACGCAGCGAACATATCTTTATCAACCGCGACATCCTCCCCCTTGACGAGTATCGGGAAAAGTAACCTCATGAATACGCTGGAATCCGTCGACTGGAGCCAACTGCCGCAACCGAGCGATGACGGCGGTGCCGCGCATCTTCCGGGCAAGCGCATGCCTCAGGTTTCTCTTGCATCGACGTCAGGCCGATTTGTCGATCCTTCTTCTCTGGAGGGTGTGATCGTCGTCTACGCCTACCCTATGACGGGCCGCCCAGGTCGTTCGCTTCCGGACGGTTGGGACATGATACCGGGAGCACGCGGATGCACTCCGCAATCGTGCGCCTTTCGGGATCATTTTGCAGAGCTTCAGTCGCGGGGCGTGGCTCATCTTTTCGGCTTGTCCACCCAGCCTGCCGCGGAACAGCGTGAGACCGCAGATCGTCTCCACCTGCCGTTCCCCTTGCTGTCGGATGCCGCGCTGGAGTTGACCAGAGCGCTGGAGCTGCCGACCTTCGAAGTGAACGGGGCTATCCTTTTGAAGCGGTTGTCCCTTATCATCCGCGACGGCCTCGTCATAAAAGCTTTCTATCCGGTCTTTCCGCCCGATCGCGCAGTCTTCGATGTGATGGCCTGGTTCGACGGCGAAGAGGCAGATTGATCGCTTGATCGAAACCGGATTTGCTCTGGCGCAAAGCGGTGATGGCTATGTGACCCCTGCATTTCTTCGAAAGGGAAAGACCTTGTGTCGATAACAAGCGGCTCTCGAGTTGCCGTACTCTCGCTTCTCTTCCTGTCGGGGTGCGCCACGGTGCCTGGCGACACGTCGCAACTGGCCGGAACGCGCTGGATTATCGAGAGCGTGAACGGATATGATCTTTCCGCGCGAGAGGACTTCACGATCAGCTTCACGCACTCGAAGTTCGAGGCGCGCTTCGGATGTCGAACGAGCTCAGGGCGTTACACTGTCGAAGGCGACTACCTCAGAACCGCCGAGGTGGTTACCGACGGACCGTCCTGTGCCGAAACACCAGCCGAGGAACTCGGACCGGTAATCTTGAATTCCGGTATGTCGCTGTCCTGGAGCGGACGAGGGCTCATGCTCGAAAAACCTCCTACCTTCATTTTCCTTCGGCCCACCAGGTAGGAGTGCAGGACGGTCTGCCTGCGCTTAAGAGACAGGGTGACCGGACAGTTCCCGACAGCGAGCAGGATGGGGCACTTGCTTGCGCGCGGCGATGGCGTTCCTGCCGTCCTGATTTACTCTTCAGCCATGCTTTTGCGATACCAATGAGGAAAATTTCAACCGGCCAGGACGACTCGGATGTTTGGCTTATTCAAACGTAAACCTCGGCTTCTAGAACCTAGCGAACCGATTGAACTCAAGACGTCGATTGAAATCGATCGTTCGGCGGAAGAAATCTATGCGTTGCTGGACTTCGGCGACGCGCGGAACCAGTTGCGTGCGCGCGGCAACGAGGTTCGACGTATCTCCGATGATCCGGTGGAGTATCGACTCTGGTACGACCGGATGCCCGATCACAACTTTCTGTTCACGGTAACCGAGGCGATTCCCGGCAAGTCATATGCGTATGCGGGCCAGATCGTGCCGCCGGTCGGACGTCGCATATCGTCGCATGAGGCCTATGCGATCGAGGAGCTGAGCGAGAAATCGTGTCGGCTTACTTTTGTAAATACGATAACGCATGTTGCAGGCCTGACCGAGGCAGAACTAGCCGACGAAGTCGGCAAGTCTTCGCTGGCGGCCGCAAACTCTTTGACGAAACTCAAGATTCAAGCCGAGAAAGGCGTCGAAGCCGTCGACGAATTTGAGCGAGAAATGGGTCAACGCTAATTCCCACCGCGCGTAAGAGAGCGGCGCCTGACGATAGAAGAATCAGACGCGTGGAAAAGGATGGCAGGTTCGCTCACGTCGGGGAGGTAATAAGACCCAAAAGGGGTTCAGACATACTCGTCCCATTACATTTGCCCAACATCCAAAGCGGTGAACCGTCCGCTGTCCGACTAACAGCTGAAAGATTATAGGGGTCTACTGGCATTTTGCGCCGATGATCACGCCGTTGTCGTCGAGCATGACGTTGAGCCGGTCTTCCTGGATGTCCATTGTGATCACGCTGTCAGGGGTAAGCCAGCGGATTTTCTCATGACCGACCTTCGAGGTGAGATCCGCTCGTACGCCAGGAGTGGCGGTCTTCGAGACAAATTCACCGATCCGGTCGGCACCGCACGTACTATCGGCAACAGACGTATCCGGGCCCTGATCGTTGTCTGGCCCCGGCTGTGCATCCGCCGGAGGATTTACGGTTGCGGGCATAGTTCCGGAGACAGTTTCGTTTGTCGAGCCTGTTTTGCCCGAATCTATCTTGCCATCTCCACTGTCCTGCATCGCTCCGCTGCATCCGGCGAGCGCTAGACCTGAGGCGAAGAGCGTAAACAGAGCACGGGTCATAAGGCATCCTTTCATAAAATCGTGGAAATTCAACGATACCGAATGTGAAAATTTCCCGATGCGCCCGGTGGCGAGGCACAATTCAACGCGAATTTTACGGGTTTTGTCGGATCGGACAATTCGACAGGCATATCGAGAAAGCACACGGCCCAAACTCACTTCTGAGCTGGTCGGCCGATTTTCCAGAGAGAGGAGGGAGCTTTGCTCTCCCTGAGCCGGGGCATGTCCGTCCCGGCGATCAGGAGATCTCCCATGACTAAGTCCCACCGCACTGCTTCGACATCGACAGCGGAGCGCATCACCACCGCCATCATTGAAAAGCTTGAAGAAGGCACAAAACCTTGGATCAAGCCTTGGCGAGGTGTGCCGGTCTCGCGGCCCTTGCGCTCCTGCGGGACACCCTATCGCGGCATGGCAGTCACCCGGATAGTCGCGAACCTTTTCACCAATGACCCGCCTGCGCTGGCAAAGTTCTACGAAGAGGTGTTCGCTTTAGATATACCGCTCGATATGGGGTGGATTTCTTTCCTCGTGAATGACTCGCAGCAGAAGATTGAACTTCATACAGCATCTCAAGGAGGCGCAGGCACCGAACTTCCAGTGATTTCAATCGGCGTTGATGATCTCGAGGCCACAGAAGCTGCGGTCCGTGCATTCGGAGCCGAGGTTGTATACGGGCCGGTGAATGAGGATTGGGGACTGCGCCGTTTCTTTTTCCGGGACCCAGCGGGTAATCTGATCAATGTCGTCGACAACTAGGCTCGATGCCGAAGATGAATCGGGATGCGGCACACCACAGCATCAGGTACACTCCAAGTCTCGCCTCTGAAGTCTCGAGTTAGGTTATAGATAGCAAGCACACCTTTGGGTGGCTCGATCGTCTTCCAATCGCACCACCGGAGTGGCGTAGCCTACTCACTTAGATTACTTAATTCATATCAGCTGCTCAGCGCACGCTCGATGCGCAGTCCTAAAAGGTGAAGCATGGCTAAGTCGGCGCAAACGCTGAGTGTGTCCGACCGGAGATTGGTTGCCGGGTGGGCTGCTGAGTGTGCCGAGCGGGTCCTGTGGTTGTTCGAGTCAGAAACAGTCTCCGATATGCGCCCTCGTGCTGCCATCTCTCGGGCGCGTGCTTTCGCTCGCGGTGAGTTGGATACCGCATCGGAAATACGCCAACGTTTCGGCCGAGGGAGCGCAGCTCGTGATGCGAAGTCACCAGCAGCAGCGGCAGCAGCTCGTGCCGCCGGTCAAGCCTCCGCGGTATGTCACATGGGTGCCCATGCGCTCGGTGCAGCGGCTTACGCCGTCAAAGCTGCCAGCCTGGCTGCACCAGATCGACCGGAAGCGGCCGAGGACGAGATCAGATGGCAAGTCGCGCTCATGACGGCGGACGTGCAGGCCGCACTTCGGTCGCTTCCCCCAGTCGGAGAGAATCGTTCGGGGCCACTCGGACCAGGTCTCTTGGCATCAGGTCAGATCGGCCTCATCATTCGTCAGATTCAAGCTCATCTTGGCGAAAACGACGCATTATGAGTAGATCTGCCGCATTTGGCGGGTAAGCATGCGCTTACAAGGGCAGCTGTTCTTGGCATGAACGGATTACCCAAGGTTTGCTGGCCGAATGGCCGCATTTTCCATTCACTCTCCTAATGCCGAACAGTCTGATATCGGCACAGTTTCCACTGCGATGGAAAGAATTGCGACCGGCAGTTTCAGATTGCTAGCATTGAGACTGAATGCGGCAGTCGAGGTGAGAAGCGCAGCGTCGGTTTGAAGATCGGGGACTCTTGAGATCAGCGTTTGAAATAGGGCTCGTCAACTAGCCTCTGAGAAAGCCACCAGATATTTCCCGAAGCATCGCGCACGCCGCCTTGCCGATCGTTGTAAGGCATGTCTGCCACGTCCATAATTTTGGTCGCCCCGGCTTCGATCGCGCGCGCCACAGCCTCATGGGCGTTGGCCACGTAAAGGTAAAACGCAGCCGAGCTAGCAGGAAATTCACTCGAAGCTTCGCTCACCATAATCGTGGTTGTATCAAATTTCATCTGACAATTAGCAATGCTACCGTCAGGAGTTGTGCTTCTGCCGATTTCCAGCGCACCGAAGGCGTCCGAAAGAAATCTGACATAAGCGTCTGCTTGGTCGACGAATATGTAGGGGGTTACTGTTGCGAAACCATCAGGAACATTCATATTTCTCTCCTTGGGTGCGCACCGCATATCCGCTCCCATGATGAGATTATTGGACGAATGTTCCGCTCTCTTTGCAATAGGCAGTCGGCGAGACCCCGGTGAACTCGGCGAAATCTCTCAGCATGTGAGATTGATCGTAATATCCTGCGTCGATTGCGCGATCGACCCAAGACATCTCAGCGCTATCGAGCGTCGCCAAAAGTCTTCGATAGCGGGCGATCCGGACGAAGGTTTTCGGAGTGATACCCAGAACGTCTCGGCATCGATCTACAATTTTCCTGCGGCTCCAGCCCAACTCCCGTGCGATCGCGGTCACTGATGCTCCAGGCTGTTGTAGTTGATTGATACACCATGATGTTTCCGAGCTCACACCGGGAGCTTCGACCAACGCTTCCTCGATCAGCAAACCGACTGTTTCGTATGGTCGCGCCAGATCCGGCGGTCCATATCTGGCCAGCGCTGCGGCAAGGCCGCTCTCTGGCATGTGTCGCACCGCCACGGCGTGGTCTGCGACGGCAGCAGCACCTGCCCCCAGCAGTCGGATGGCAGCCTGCGGCGACAATCTCACATGTATGCCCGACTGTGACCCCGCGCAGCGCGAAAAACAGAATCGGCGATGCAGTCCGGCAAAGAAAGCATCCCCGGTCCCGACGTCGAGCACATGGCCAGACGCATCCACGATAGAAATCGGAGCACCCGTATTGAATATCAGAGTCGGTTCGAGTGAAGGCAATTCGCGGTTTTGGGTCGGAACTCCTGGAACGAAAAAATATGGCTCGATCTGGCGGATGCCGATTGATCTGAACAGGTCGAACCGAACGCTCATGGCGACCCGCATAACATGGATTTCGTGAGATCGTCAGCAGGTCTGTGCCATTGTCGAAAGCGATTAGGACAATGACAACTCTCGGAAAAACTCCAGGAGTTTGTCGCAGTTCTGCATTCGGGTCGGAGGCCGAATGACGGTATTTCGCAACTCCGAACAACCAGCACACTGCCCAAAACCGGCCCAAGTTTATCAATTTAAACTAGCGCTGGTAGTTGCACGCGACTCCAGCGCCCTGCGTTTCTCCTTAGACACCCCTCAGATATTTTCATCAGCGCATGCCGTACGGCTGTGCAACCCATGGACGGGGATAGCGGCCCGGAGCATTCGAGGTGCGGTCCGGGTTGGGGGGCGGGCTTGCATATATCTTTCGTAATCGAGGCGCGATCAGCGGCGCGTGCTCAACCTTGCAGTCTTTTTCGATGAACAGCGAGATCTCGGGACATATGGGCGCGACGCAACCTGCCCGTCCTGAGCAGGCGCTGGAAATCGCTCAACCGATCAAAGTTCATCAGCTGGCGGTGATAGTAGTTCACATATTCCAGCAATGCCAAGCCGGCCAATATCAAAGCAGAAAACATGGGCGGGCTGGGGCCCCTCACAGCGAAGCCGGAAATTGCCAGAAGCATCGCGACGACTGTCATTGAGAGGAGCGGGATTTCCGCACTATCGGCAAGGTCGAGCGCCTTCGCCTTCGCCTGATCATCTGAACGTTTGATGCGGCGGTCCAAGGCAAGCCAGTATCTTGCGCCGACATAGAGAAAACCGGCACAGCAAAGGACGGCAGCGGATACTGCAAGCAGTTCGAAAGAGTCCCGAGGCGGAGCGAGGAAAAGGGCAAGGCCGGGAACGAATATGATGTTGGTCGCCTCCATCATGCCATACCGTCTGAGATCCCGCATGAAGAAGGTAAAAGCGGACCTGCCGGTCGATGTCAAAAGTCTGCCCTGTTGAAAGCAGTACGGGCGCTCGTACCCGCAGGATCATCGCACCAGCGCCCGGCAACTGCTTGTCGGATCAGGGGCTTGCAGGTATATTGCTGCATGCCTGATCCGGCCATGCCGTCCACACCGGCGAAGCTTGCGGGCAGGTGCGATTTACTCATGGAACCTGTCCAGGTGCGCCATGGACCCAGTGGACACGTCCCGATATGCACCGCCGGAGGGCAGATAGGCTCCGCCGCTCGCCCAATGGGATCCGTAAGGTGGTCAGGCAGTACGCTGGTCCGCCAGCAAATGCGTAAATCGCTTTCAGCCCGTTTCTGCGGGGTGTCGATATGCTGGCAATAGGCAATGCTCGCCCGTGACCCGTTTGCGACGAAAACTCGATAATCTGATTAACACACCCACCGCAGCAACCGCCTCTAGTTGCGGTTCGCCAGCCATGTCGGTGTCGTTCTTTATGGGTGGAAGGGGGCGAGTAATTGAGTGTCGAACCTTAGAATTCACGCGGTATGCTATACGTCGATGCGGCTCCGGCTACGCAATACCGCGCGTGACAGGGTGCCAGGCGCGGTGCGCCCTCTTTCTCAAGGATAACGGATGTCCCCTATGCTCTGGCAAAGCACTAGATAGGTTGGTCGCCGATCGCATGGCGAACCAGTCGGGTTGATATGATTGGGAACGGAATGGCTCTTTCACTGGGCAAGAGTGTTGACCGTCAAAGGCGTCTCACCCCGGCTTCCTCCAGGTACTGCCGGAAGTCTTGGAGCTCGTCGCCGAGCGCCATCTTGGGAACGATGTGTGCACTCTGGTCGGTCCGGTCGACGAGAATGAGTGTCTCAGTCTCGATGAAGCCGGCCAGTTCGGCCAGCGATTGCCGGTACGTGACGGTGCGGCTGCGAAACACGAGCAGGCCCTCTTCCACGGTCAAGCAATTCTCGTCGCTAAGCGCGGGTGTGCGCGCGAAACTGCGTCGCGCCGCGGAAGTCGTCATCCAACGAAGCGTGGCCACTAAGACCGGTAGCGTCAAAACCGCTACCGAAGCGGCGGCAATGTTGATGAAACCGTCCATCGCGTCGCCGACCAGCATCGCGAGACAGATGGCTATCAGGAATAGCTGGATCGCCGGAAAGGGTCGCCGACGGAGCTGCACCCAGAGCAGGCGTTGCATACTTTCCGTGTACTGGTCAGCAGTAATGCTGTAGCGATATGGGCCGAGTTTAGGCACCGACACCGCAACATCCGGGTTGTGCAATCCTGGACCGGAAACAGAATTCGAATGGTTCAAACGTCTGCCCGTCCATCTTCATCGCGATCCATCACGCCGCGGGCATATATTCACTCTTTGAACCTTGATCCGTCAAGACAGAACAAGCGAGGGCGGGGCAGCCTTTTCCTTGCCTTACCTTCGCGCAGCCTACAGGCGATCGCCGGCGCTACAGGCAGGGTGCTTGGCCTTAGGAGCAGGCGAAGGGCTCGCAAGCAACAATCAATGTCCATTCACGAGATCCATTTCTCTCCGAGGCGTGTATTGTGTACTCCGCCCCGCGTGCGTCTTGGTTGGCGTAGAGAGATTGCACCCACTGCGTTATTGCCTCGCCGTGCACCTCGCTCGAATACGGGACTGTCGCCTCGCCGCATTCAGAACACCGCGTGCGCCCGTACCGGGAATGTGCCCATCTTGCGTATCTTGGGAGGGATGGCCGAGAAGCGCGCTCCTTTGGCCGGCAGTTTGTCGAGGTTCGTGAGGTGCTCGATTATCGGAATTCCCGCTTCGAGCAGGATCGTATGAACCGGTCGCTCCCTTGTGGAGACGTCGTCGATGTTGAGCGAGTCGATCCCAACGAGCACCGCACCATCATCTCGTAGAAAGCAGGCTGCCGCTGCGGTCAGGAAAGGGTGACCTTCAAAGTATCGGTCTGTTCGCCAATGCCGGTCCCACCCGGTTCGGATCAGCACTGCGCGACCCTCTACGGGCTCAGCCGCGAGAGCAGGCCAGTCGACGGCGCGGCTATCGCTGCCTGTTACATTCACGACAATTGCCGGCACCCCGCTTACCCGATCGAGATCGAGGCGCGACAGATCGTATCCGTCCTCAAATCGGTGATAGGGCGTATCTAGGTAGGTGCCCGTGTTTCCTACCATCTCCAGTCTGCCGATCTGGAATTCCGTGCCAGCAGCGTAGTGCGCCCGGGACTCCACGCGGGAAAGATGGTCGCATATAATGGGAGCGGGTAGACCCCTGTAGGTGATCATGCCCTCTTCGATCGTGTGGCTGAGATCGACGAACCTGCGAACCGGCGCAGAACCGGGTCGGTCCGAAATCGATCCGCGTTTGTGCGCTTCGCGGATAACCTGTTTGTTCAAGATACGCACTTCTCCGACCATGAGAAGCCGCAAGTCGCCGATGATGCAGGCGGCCAGATCGTCGTCGGAGATGTCGTCGCCTTGAATATCGAGCCGGAAACCCTGTCCCTGCAGGCCTCCGCCGTTCAGAAAGTCGAGTTCGAAGTCGAAGCACACCCTCTTGTCATGCATCGCGCCTGCTTCCTTCCTGCAACTGCTTTTGCCGGAATCTCCGCACTTTTGCCCTGTTGCCGCAACCGCTTGAAGAGGAACACCACTTGCGGCGACCCGGCTTGGATTTGTCGAAGAAGATCATACTGCATTCGGGGCAGGACCTGATGCGGTGCCGGTTGGGAAGCGAGAGGATTGTCACGGCTTCTGCGGCAAGCATCGCCATGGCCGCTCGCACCGGATCGTCCGCCGCGAGGATCACCGATCCTTCAATCAGCTGTGGCCTGAAGGATTGAAACGCGGCTGTTCGGTTGATCAGTTCGACATCTTCGGGAGCAGGATCTTTGGCGGCCAGAACCGCAGCTGCGCTTCGGAAGATCCCATTCCTCAGCGAGCGGACATCCCTAAGATCGTGATCGGTGACATCCTGCGCGACGATCTTCAAACCGTGAAGCCAGAACGAAAGGTCGCCAGGCGTTTCGAGCAATTCGATGTTCGCGGTTCCCCGCGAGCTTACGGTATCGACCAAATCGAGCGCAGGTGACCCTGACGCATATTCGAATCGACGCTTGCCCATAGGTAACTAGTAATACAGGTTACGATTGGCGCAAGGTGGTTCTTCGTTTGGGCTGGGCGAACCGTATTTGAGGGTCGCCGAAACAAGGCAGGGGGCGGATATCCTTGTCTGATGCCTCGCGGGCGGCCCGAAACTGGCTTAGGATGGTCGGCGGACGTGGCGATTGTCGAGGCAAAGCTTAGCTGCGCGACCAGTTGATTTCTTCCGGAAGCGGAGGGGCTTCGTGTCCTCCCGCACAATCGTCTGCTTGGCTTCGAGATCGAGTTGCACCGCCTTCTGCCACCATCCGACCTTGGCCCCTCCCGGAAAGAGTTCCTCGGGAAGATTAGGCAGAATCTGCTGCTTGATTTCGCTCGAGGTCAGGCCCGGCGAAGCTGCCGGGAGGGCATCGAGGTAGGCCTTGCGGACCGCCTCGTATTTCGTCCTGTCGACGCGCGTCGTTTTGCCGGTCGACGAGTTTTGAATTTCAATCTTTTGGTCGTCCGTCATCGTCGATTTCCTTGTGAACGTAATCGATGTTCGGCGTCTTGAATCCCATCTTGGCCCAGTTGGCCATAAGGCGAAGGAAGAACATCGCCGACGTGCGGCCCTGCTTCGGTGCGGACCGCGCTGCGCCCGCAAGATCGATGCGGTCGGCGAACACGGTGATCCAGTGCCCTTTCGTGAAGTCGAGAAACATGAAGCTGTTGCAGCAGGCGGCAACCACCCGGCGCGTCGGCGACGACGGTGTGAGCCGATGTTCGGCAAGATTGTCACATCCCGAAAGACAGTCGACCCTGTCCTTGCGGTACAGGACGAACCTGGTGCCTTCGTCCTCGTCGAGGATCGGCGGTGCCTGGGGAAGCGACTGCAGTATCGCTCCCGCTTCCCGGCATCCGTTGCAATGGCACGATGTGCGCACGATAGGCACCTTGCGCGCCTCCATGGTCACAGCCCCGCATTCACATGTGATTTTCGAAACAGTCATAACAACACCTCTCGGTTGATAATCATACTGGACCGTCTAGTATGTTTGGTCAAGGGGGTGCTGACACCTCGGAGATGAACTGGCACAGGCAGGAATCGATGGCCGACCGCACGACTACCCGCACTGCGCGCACCAAAAGCGCAATATTCGGCGCTGCGGAAAAGCTGTTTCTCGATCACGGATATACGGGAACCAGCATGGACGCCGTCGCCGAACTGGCGGGGATCACCAAGCAGACCGTGTACAGCCACGTCGGAGACAAGGAGAGCCTGTTCCTTGAAGTCGTCGATCGGATGACCGGTGGGGCGGGTGATTCCCTGGCAGCGCGGATGGTCCCGCCCGCAACCGTCTCCTCCGCTGAAGCCTATCTGGTCGAATTCGCTGAGCAACAGCTGGAAATCGTCCTTACGCCGCGGCTGATGAAGTTGCGCCGGATGGTAATCGGCGAACACGCCCGGTTTCCCGCTCTCGGCCAAATGCTTCATCGTCGCGGACCCGGCCGCTCGATCGCGAGACTTGCCGAGGTCTTCGAGACTTTTGCGCAGCGCGGGCTGCTGAAAACAGGCGATGCGCGGCGGGCGGCCGTCTATTTCAACTGGCTGGTCATGGGAGAGCCGACCAACGACGCCATGTTGCTCGGCGACGATTTACTGCCGGGCAACGCGGCGAGACGCGCGCATGCAGAAGAATGCGTACGCATCTTCATGGCGGCATACGGTTCCTGATCGCTTGCCGGGGGAGCGCTCGATCATTCGCAGCAGCGACTACGAGCCCGCTTGACTACGCTACCGTTCGGTGTCATTTGCTAAACGATACCGAGTGGTAGTGTTCTGCGGCTGGTTTTTTGACACAGTTTATCGGCAGCAAATCCACCCGGTATCGTTTCATTCGGCAGCCTGCAGGCTGCCTTATAAAGAGGCTGCGCTTCCCATGATCTCTCACACCGCCAAGGCCGGCGACTTCTGCGACCTGCACGTAAAGGGTGACCCCCTCGTCCTGTTCAACATCTGGGATGCCGGCAGCGCCGCAGCAGCCGCCAAGGCCGGCGTCCCCGCAGTAGCTACCAGCAGCTGGGCTGTCGCTGCCGCAGCAGGCTACGAGGACGGCGAGCACCTGCCGATAGACGAGGCTCTGTCAGCGATCGGGCGGATCGTGCGCTCAACCGACCTTCCGGTCACTGCGGACTTCGAAGGGGGCTATGCGGAAGACCCGGCAGGCATCGTCGGGCATGTCGCCCGCCTTATAGAAACCGGAGTCTCGGGTCTGAATTTCGAGGATCAGAGGGTCGGAAGCGAAGGTTTGTACGATATCGAGCGTCAGGCCGGCAGGGTCGGCGCAGTGCGCGAAACAGTCGAGGCATCGGGTGCGCGCGTATTTCTCAATGCCCGCACGGACGTGTTCCTCAAACCGCGGCCGGACGATGACCGCGAGCAACTTCTGGCCGTCGCAATTGAGCGCGCAGCAGCATACGAGGAGGCGGGTGCGGACGGTTTCTTCGTGCCGGGCCTCACCGACCTGGCGGCAATCAAGACCCTCTGCAGCGAGGTACGCCTGCCCGTCAACGTGATGTGGCGCGCAGATCCGTCGGACTTCGCGTCGCTGGCACAATGCGGCGTGGCGAGGATCAGTCTCGGACCGGCTCCTTTTCTTGCGGCCATGGATTTCATAACGCAGAGTGCGAAGGCCTGTATCTCGCCCAGCCTTGCCCGTCGGGCCGAACCGGTCGCCGCCTGACCGCATAAGCCGGTCGGGCGAACGACATTGCGGTGCAGGACGACTTAACGCATGGTCTCGCATCGCATGACCGTTTCCAGCACCACCCTTCGCGCCGTGATGCAGGCCGTTTTCCCGAACGGCTACATCGATCACGCAATCTACCTCGACCGCCTCAAGGCGATGGGGGAAAAGCGCAAGCCCGGGACCGCTCGGGTTACGGACTTTTCTTCACCCCCTGCTTCCGCTGTCGACCTGTTTGCCCTGACCGGGCATCTTCTTCTGAAGAGCGGCGCGTATCATCATGTTGGTCCCCTGGTGGACGGCACCGATCCGAGCGCCATGATCGTCGTGAGCAAGGCGGCGCGGACCGAGGTGCAACGGATCGGCACGATCTGGCGCGGTGCCGTCGAGAAGACGCTTCCGCCGCCGCCGGCAGCCTTGCTCGACCTGTGGCGCGAGCTTGTCGACCATCTCGATGCTCCCTTGTTCACAGCACCCGGCCGATCGGCAGAAGCCAGGGACTGGTGGCGCGCGGCAATCGAGCTCTTCTGTATCGCCGACGAAGCGGCCCAGGATATCGGCTTCCATGCATCCGACAAATCCGCGCAGGCCGAGTATATTGAGGTGCCCATCCGACTGCGCCAGGCGGGCGGTTCCACCGGGGCACGCGGCCCGATCACCCTGTCGAGCGCCGATCCCGACCAGGTCTGTGTCCTGCCGAAGAGTCGAACGCCCAAGGTCGGCTGCACGATCAGGTCCCTTTCACACAACCTTGCGCTTCTTCCGCCGCGCGGGCTTGCCGGCGCGCACTGGAGTCTCACGCCGACCAGGCAGGCGCCTCAAAAGGATGGAGATCCGGCTCCCTTCAATCTGGTCGTCATTCCGATGCCGTTCGACATCCGTGCCAAAGCCTTCTCGGGCGTTCCATCGCAGGACGGGACTTGGGGCTGGTTCGACGTAAATCCGCACTGGTGCCCCTACACGGCCACACCGGAACAGAACGCCGGGTTCGAGACCTTTTTCAAGTTTGTGACCCGGGTACTCGACGCGGCCGCATCGGATACGGGCGAAATTCATTGCCTTGTGTTTCCCGAGGCCGCGCTGAGCTACGGCGTGTTGCGCGAACTGTGCGAGCGGCTGAAGGAGCGTCCGGGCTTTGAACTTCTCATTTCGGGACTGTTCGACGCGCCGATGCCCGGAGCGATTGAAGGCAGGCACCGCCGCGGCAATTTTACCGCCATGGCTCGTTTCACAAGGGCCGAGGGAGAATGCTCCTTCGACCTTTCGGTCCGGGAAAAGCATCATCGCTGGCGCCTCGATGCCGGCCAGATCGAAACCTACGCGCTCGGTTCGTCGCTCGACGTGAACCGCGGCTGGTGGGAGCACATTGATATCCTCGGGCGCAGTCTCGACGTCTTCGTCATGCGGGGCGGCGCGACTGTCACGACGCTGATCTGCGAGGATCTCGCGCGCAACGATCCGTGCCAGGAGCTGGTCAGGGGAATCGGCCCGAATTTCGTTGTCGCCCTGCTGATGGACGGACCCCAGCGCCGGGACCGGTGGCCTGCCCGATATGCGACGGTACTTGCCGAGGATCCCGGTTCCTCGGTTCTTTCGGTGACGTCCTACGGGCTGCTGAACCGCACCAACAACGTCGGCGCCTATCCGCCCGCCGACCAGATCGGTCTTTTTCGCGACGACACCGGCAAAACGACCGAGATCAGGCTGCCCTCGGGCGCGCAGGGGGTGTGTGTGACGCTCCAGCCCACGGAACTCACCGAACACACGCTCGACGGCCGCCCCGACAAGGGCGATGCCCAGTCATGGCGACTTTCCGGAATTCAGCCGGTAAGAGTTTCGGGGTCAAACATAGACATCACGGCAGGGCGCTGGCCCGGCGCAGACGATTAGGCAGCTTCGAGTTCGGCTGCGTCGGCTTCCTCGGCCATGTACTTCGCCAGCGCTACCGCCTCTTCGGACATGCCTTCATACATGTCCTCAAGGATCTGCGTATTCTCGCTGAGATAGGTTTCGCCGTATTCCAACATGGTCTGTTTCCTGTTCGGTACTGCGGTTCTAGCACGGTTTGGTTTCCAAGCCATTGAAAATTTCGCAGTGACCGGTGTCGGTTTCTGCATACCATATCGGTTGCCGCACGCTCCTGTTCAAGCGGTACCTGCGCAGGCCCTGCGCGCAGGAGTCCGCTCTACCACTTGCAAGCGGCAGTAAACGACGAGTGCCCGCCGGTTGCGATCCATCACCTTCTCGTTATACATCTGCGTTGCAAAACATATTCCGGAGATTCACAGTGTTTCGTACTGCCGTCCTCGGCGTCTTGGCGGCGGCCGTCGCCGCACCGCTTGCCGCGGGTCAGCCGCAGCCATTCGATCCGCGCGATTATCAGGACAGGGTCGCGGGACCTCCGACCGAGGTGATGGTTCTGGGAACAGCCCATCTCGGCGGGACGCCGGAAAGCTGGGACCCTGCGGTACTCGATACGCTCATCGAGAAACTGGCGGAGTTCAGGCCGGAAATAATCGCGACCGAAGATCGGCCGGGGACGACCATCCACAAGCTTTGGGCTTATCGCTCGATATTCCCGGAAACTGCTGCGACATACGGCGGCTGGGCGATGCGGATTGCTGCGGCAGCAGGCATCGGGCTCGATATGGATATGCCCCAGGCCGAAGCTGCAGCCCGTGAAACTCTCCTTGAGTGGCCCGCCGAACCCACGCCGGCCGATCGCAGGCGCCTCGCCGCCCTGTTCGGCGCGGCGGGCGATCCCGGATCGGCGCTCGTCCAATGGCTGCGCCTGCCCGAAAGCGAGCGCATCGCCGAGGACGGCGCCGCGAAAGCTTTCGTCGAGCAGTTGGAGGCCTACGGAGAAAGGCACAATGAAACGGTCACCCTGTCAGTGCCGCTCGCCGTCCGGCTGGGTCTTGAGCGCCTCCACCCTGCCGATTCGCAAGACGATGCGGCGATGAACCCGCGGGATGCCGAAATGTTCTTTGATGAAGTTTTTCCGTCGATGTCCGAACGCTACCGCGCCGACCCGATGCTTCAGGATACGGGCGATCCCGAAAAAATGACGGATCCGGAGACGACGATCGAAGAATACCGGAAACTCAACTCCCAAATCATCAACGAACGCAGGTCGGCGATCGAATGGCTCGGCGTCATGGAGCGCGAATACCCGCGTTCGGTCGGCCGGCAACGTGTCGCGTCATGGGAAGTGCGCAACATGCGGATGGCTGCCAATATCCGTGAGGCGAGCGGACGCGTTCCCGGCGGGCGGATCTTGGTCGTCGTTGGCGCATCGCACAAGATCTGGCTGGAAGCCTACCTTGGGATGATGTCGGACGTCGAGATCGTGTCCACCGACACTCTGTTCGAAGAGCAGTGACTGCGGAAGCCCGCTTGCGTCAGGCGTCAGTATGAATTTGCAGGCGAGGACCCACGGTTTCGAAGAACGCGGCAGGATCGAAGACCTCGCCGGGCGCCCTGACGCCTGTAAGCCCCGTGGTACGCCCCTCGAGTATCATGGCGCAGGCCGAGACGACCAAGGGGGCTGTCACGGCGTAAATGTCCTGCCCGGTCGCCCGGATGCGGCGGTAATCTCCCTCGGCCTCTTCTAGAGCAATCTCGACGCAGAAGCGCTGGCTCGAACGCCCGCTGCTGTCGGTGGGAACCGGCGGTGATGTCGAAGTATCGGCAAGGTCGGAGAGCGGCTTGAGGTTCATCCAGCTGCGTACGTTGTGGGCCGATATGTGCCGGTTTATCAGTACGATCTCCGACAGGGGTACGAGAGCGACCTCCTGATCGCCGAAGCCCGGTCCGAAATCCCAACGACGATTGGCTGTGTCCTCGACCGGCATCAGGACCCCGTCTTTGACGACGGCCCTGGTGTGCGTATTGCGTTTGCCGGTGAGCCGCGTGCCGTCTGTGGGATGCCAGCTGTCAAGCGCCACCGCGACGTCGGTCGACCGGACCGGCCCCGCACCGCGAGCGGCATATGCGGCAAGCATGTCGGCAAGGCCTCCGAAAAAGCCCATCGCCGGAACGACCGTTGTTCCGCTTTTCCTCGCCTGCTCGTCCAGCTCGGTGAAGAGGGAAGCAGCGGCCGCCTGCTCGGCCGTGACGTCGAGATAGGGTATGCCTGAGAGGATCGCCGCGCGTGCTGTCTGAAGAGCGGTGTCGAGGAACGGTCCGGCGCAGTTGATCACGGCGTCGGCATTGCGCAGCACTCCTTCGATCGAGCTCGCGTCGGTAAGATCGACGGCGGCGCAGTCGGTCTGAGACCCATCACGGCGTCGCAACCTGCCGTCTCGGGTCGCGGGCAAGATTTCCAGGCCCCTGCTGATCAGCTCGTCGATGACAAATTGTGCGGTATGCCCATTGGCCCCGAGAACGGCGATCTTCTTCATGCGCACTCTCCTAACGATACCGATCGGTATCGTTAGGCTGATTGACACCGATCGGTAGCGATGTCAATCGTGGGTTTTCGAGGATAGCCCCATGAATATGCCCGTTGCGCAGACACGCTCGGCAAAAGCTCGTCGAACCGCGCTGGAGACGGCTTCTCGCCTGTTCTATCATCAGGGCGCACACGCCGTCGGGATGGAAGCGATCGTTGCGGAATCCGGGATCGCCAAGACGACGATTTACCGGCATTTCCCGACCAAGGACGACCTGATCGCCGCGTTTCTGGAAGAAGAGAATCGCGATTTCTGGTCTCAGTGGGACGCGGCCGTCGCGCAGGGAAGGACCCCGGAGGGCGAACTTGCCTCCCTATGCCGTTGGATCGGCGATAAAGTGGACACCGAAGGGTATCGCGGGTGTCCCCAGATCAACATGGCGGCCGAATTTGCCGACCGGCAGCACCCTGCGCGTATCGTCGCCCGCCGGCATAAAAAGGAAATGCTGGAACGCCTGGTCGAGATCTGCAGGCGCTGCAATGCCTCGACGCCTGAAATTGCAGCCCACCAGATCGCTCTCTTGTTCGACGGAGCCTTTTCGAGCGACGGACGGCTCGAAGGACTGCAAGCGGGTTCGGTTCTTGCGGACGCGGTCACACGGCTTGTAGAGCCGTGATCAGGCCTGCAGCAGTGCGATACGCTCGCGCCAGCTCGAGCGCCGCCCTGACCCGGCGGAGTTGATATATCACACTGTAGTAATAAGATGGGCGGAGCTGGGGCGACTGAGCGAGCCCCGACGCGTGCTCCCCGAGATCCGGGCCCTTGCCTTTCTGGAGAACTCATTATGCTGGACGAAACATTCAGGGCCCTTGCCGACCCGACACGCCGATCAATCATCGACATACTTGCCGCGGGCGATCGTTCGGTGGGTGAGCTGGTCGACCAGTTCGACTTCGCACAATCGGGTATCTCCCGGCACCTGACTGTCCTCGAACGCGCCAACCTGATCGTTCGCAGGCGCGCAGGGCAGAAGCGCATATGCAGCTTGGCAGCAAATCCGCTTGAAGAGGCCGATGACTGGATACGCCGTTACCGCGAGCATTGGGGCGCGCGTCTCGATCGGCTCGAGGTCCATCTGGCGGAGGACGAAGGGTGAAGGTCGAGGACACCTCATTACGGTCAAGGGAGCTGCTGTCGCGGTGGCTACCGCAGCCGCCCGATGCCGTATTCGAGGCGTGGATCATTCCCGCATCGGTGGCCAAATGGTGGGGCCCTGAAGGCTATTCCGCAAAGGTGATCGCGATCGAACCCCGCACAGGCGGTCGATTTGAAATCGAAATGCGGTCTGCGGACGGCGAGATCGACTTCATGCTCGGCGAGATCGTGAGGTTCGAAAGGCCGTTCGCATTGGATATCCGCTTTCACAGTCACTGCAATATCGGCTTGCCGGAGGGTGTGTGCAGACAGGAAGAGGTGACCCTCATGCAGCTGGAACTCACCGACGAGCGCGGCGGTACCCGCTTGCGTCTATGGCAGGCCCCGTTCGCTGCGGTCTACGGCGAGGGGGCTGCGGCATCGTGGGGACAGGCCCTGGAAAAGCTCTCTCAAAATCTGTTTGCAAGAGGCAATTAGCTTTTCCATCACTCTTATGTGATATATGCGCATGGGCCATCAAAACACTGTCGTGTTGCATGTCGGGGAGCGAGATCATGAGACCGTCGATCATACTGTCTGCGCTTGCAGCAATACTGGCGATCAGCGCCCCGGCCGCCGCGCAGGACGAGCGGTTCGATTGGCAGCGGGCCGATCGGAACTATCAAGACCTGCTGCGCGGCACCAAGCAGCTCGCCCAACTGCCGTATTTCGAACGGCTCGAGCTCATAGAATACCGCAGGTGGCTTGAGGAAGGGAACAGGGACACGCGGACGAGGCACCAGAAATGTATGGATGAAGAAATCGAACGCCTCGGTCCTGACCCCACCTATCTCGGTATGCGCACTGCAAGAATGAAATGTCGCGGAGAGGAAGATCGATAAGCTCCCCTACGCGGTCACCTGACCGGTTCCAACGCCCTTCTCGTTTCTCGACCGGCGAGGTTCCCAGAAATAGACGATGTCGGACCGGCACCGAATTTCCGGCTGACCGATCGGCAACTTATCACCTTGTCGTTATATGTCCAAAAGGCTATCGATCGCGCTTTGCTACTGTTCAGTTCGATACAGCTCGAAGCTGAGCAAGAAGGGACATTTCAATGAAATTGCTTCGCATCATGGCTTTTGCTGGAGCATGCGCTGCCTCAATATTCTCGGTAGCCGCCTCGGCACAGGACCAACCGTCAGCAGAATTGCAGCTTTGGCGCCTCGACTGCGGCGTGATCCAGATGAACGATGCGTCTCCGCTGTCGGATACCGGTCACTTCGACGGAGAGGCACGCCGGATGGAGGTAAGCTGCTATCTCATCCGACACGGCACCGATTATCTGCTGTTCGACGCGGGTCTCGAGACGAGCCTTCTGGGCCGCAAGCTCAACGACAGGCCCCAAAGCTACACCCTTGCATCGAGCCTCGTCGATCAGCTGGCTGTCATCGGTCTCGAACCTGATGACATAGTTTCGGTCGCAGTCAGCCACTATCACTTCGATCACGCCGGACAGCTTGCTTCCTTCCCGAAAGCGAAACTGATCATCGGGGCCGCGGACTGGGCCGCTCTCCAACAGCCGAAACCGCCGCTCGGAGCCGAACCGCCGCTGTTCGACCACTGGTTGAAGGGCGACGGAGAAGTCCAGACAATCGTCGGCGACCTCGACGTGTTCGGCGACGGCACCGTTAGGATGCTGTCCATGCCCGGGCATTCACCCGGGTCCTACGCGCTTCTCGTTAAACTGGCCGAGAAGGGACCGGTTCTGCTGAGCGGCGACATCGTTCACCTGCAGGAGCAGTGGGACCATTCCAATATTCCGGTCTGGAATGCGGACCGCGCCGACAGCCTTGCCTCGATGGACCGGATGCAGAAGACAGCCGAGAACCTGGGTGCAGAAATCATTGTCGGGCATGACCCGAACGATTTAGACAAGCTGGCGACCTTTCCTGCCCCGAGCGATTGAGCAGATGCTCGAGCCTGAAATATCGAAGCGCACGCCGAATGATTGAGCGGAACCGCGATGACTGAAATTCAGGGCAGCAAGGACTGCGGCAACTCTCCCAAGAACAAGGCGGTTCAGGACATCGCAATCGGCCTGGCCGTCGGCGATATCGCGCCGGATCTGATCGACGACGACGTCGTCTGGCAGCCAACCGACAGCGAAGCCGTTTCGGGTCGCGAAACTCTGATGAAGTCACTCGCCGATCAACCGGTGCCCCAGTCGGTTACCGTCGATCATGCGGTATCGCACGGAAAGGTGGGTGCCGCGAGCGGCGAGATCATCCTGGCGAACGGTCATCGTCGACGATTTTGCCACGTAATCGAATTTACCAGCGCGAAAGCCGCCTGTGTTGCAGCGATAAAGAGTTACACATGAACACAGCGCGTTCGGGAAACGCATCTCGCCGTTCGCGGCCGTTCCTACGCCCCGCTGCGACATTCGAAAATCCTAGTTGCCTCCGCATGATTGTTCATGAGACCGTTGAACTGCATCACGTTGGCTTTTCGGATCCGCCGAGATGCATTCCTCGAGCAAGGCAAGCGTGGAGCCTGCCTCAGGTACTATCCCGAATTCCAGACGGCGCGCATGATACATCCGCTCGCCGAGCGCCGTGACGAACCGGGTGCATTCGTCGTTGCCCGAGCCCGCTGCAAGCTTGCGAACAACCGCACTTAGACGATCGGGATAATTGTCGCCTTCGCAATCTGGTCGCCGGAGAGCTCAACCGGCGTGGCAAAGAGCTCTTCCGCTGTGCACAAGAGAACGAGTTTCCCAACCTTCAGCGGCCCGACATCTGGCTCCTGAACAACGACGTGCCGGCCCCGGTACCGATCGAACTTAAGGTACTCGATGGAGGCTAGAGCGGCCCGAAGCTATGCGAGGGGCTGCGCAACCAGCTGGTGGGCGATTGTCTGCGCGAGGACGGCGCGGAATGCGGCATCATGCTGCTAATCTGGCAAGGCCGGGCGGCGGCCAAGCAGTGGTGAATCGATGGGAAACTGGTATCGCTCGATGTACTTGCCGATGCTCTGAAACGATACTGGGTCAGCATCGCCAATGATTATCCCGGCGTATCAGCGATCGAAGTGGTGGTCATCGATCTCACCCGGCGGGCGCCGAAGGCGGATGGCTAATGGCTGACGCATCTCCAACGCAGCCGAAACGGCAGCATTTGGGATGACGTAACTGCTAGCCAAATGTCCGACATTGGGGCGCATCACGGTCATCATTGAAGGAGAGAAGAGGGAGCTTTGCTCTTCCTGAGCCGGGGCATGTCCGTCCCGGCGATCAGGAGACCTCCCATGACAAAGTCCCGCCGTACTAATTCAATGTCGCCCGCTCAGCGCATCACCGCCGCCATTATCGAAAAGCTCGAGCAAGGGACAAAGCCCTGGGTCAAGCCGTGGCGCGGTGTTCCGGTTTCGCGGCCCTTGCGCTCTTGCGGGACGCCCTATCGCGGCATGAACACCTTCTGGTTGTGGATGGTAGCCGATGGCTGTGGCTATGCCTCGCCTTACTGGATGACGTACCGCCAGTGCCAGGCACTCGGCGGACAGGTCTGCAAGGGTGAGAAATCGACCATCGCGATCTTCTACAAGAGCTACACCAAGGAGGTCGAGAACGTCGAAGGCGAGGCCGACACCGAGAACCGGCGCGTGCTCAAGGCCTACGCCGTGTTCAACGCTGACCAGTGCGATGGCCTCCCCGAGTTCTATCATCCCAAGCCACTCGTTGCCGCGCTGGAGCCCGAAGGTCGCGAAGAGCGGCTTGATGCCTTTTTCGCAGAGATTGGCGCAGACCTGCGCCATCATGGCGCCCAGGCCTATTACGAGCCGCTGCGCGACCGCGTCACCATGCCGCCAGCCGAGCTATTCGAAGCTTATGACCACTATTACGCGACGCTCGCGCACGAGCTGTCGCACTGGACGGGGCATTCCTCGCGGCTCGACCGCGATCTCAAGAACCGCTTCGGCAGCGACGCCTATGCTGCCGAGGAACTGATCGCCGAGCTTTCCTCGGCCATTCTCGGGGCAGAACTGGGTCTTCCCGTTACCCATCTCGACCATCACGCCAGCTACATCGCGTCCTGGCTCAAGATCCTCAAATCGGACGAGCGCGCGATCCTCACCGCTGCGGCCAAGGCTGAGGAAGCGGCCAGCTTGCTGCTCGAACTGGGCGGATACCAATCCAACGAAAGCGAGAACGACATCGATATTGCAGATGCAGCCTGAGGAGGAGTAAGATGGGACGTTCTGTCAGCTATCCGACCGGCTCCGTGGTGGCCTTTCACCTGCTTGATGACGGTGAAGAGGACGACACCGACTGGGCTTATGAGTGCCTCGTCGAAGAGGTCATCGATACTATGAAGGCGACCTTTCCTTCCTTTCAGCGCTTCGATGGATGGCGCGGCCGCGAGGATCGCATCCTCCTGCGCAATGCCTTCGCCGATTGCGGCATATCGACCTATTGCGGGCTCGCCGCGATCTGGCTCGCCGAGCGCGATGACGCTCGCTACTGGGAAGCCGATCTCTACAACCCGCGAGTGCCGAGGGCACGGCACTGGCTTGCCCAGGTGTCGGGACGCTTCATCGACCTGTTCGGTGAGCTGCGCCTGGTCGGGCGGTTCTCGAATGGCGAAGCGATCTTCGAGCGCTCCCGATCCGCTTGTACAACCGGGGCCTGATCCTGCCTCGTCCCAGTCCGCCGGGAGAGGCCCTTGGGCCGGTCGGGGCGCGCCGCAACCTGCGACCCGTCGGCCCGTGTTGCCCGCGCCAGCCTAGGGCCGCAGGTTTCCCGCTACACGGTGCGTCACGCCCCTTGACCCGGCCCTGATCGGGCTCCGGCGGACAGGCCCGAGGCAATGGTGCCTCCTCTCCTTGTCCCCGCGATCAGGAGACACCCCATGTACGACAGCTTCATCGATCAATTGAGCGGCCTCGACCTTTCAGGCCTCAGCATCAGGCCCGCCCCATTCAACGAGACCGACTTTCCTTGCGAGGATGCGATCGAACAGACGCTTGGCGCCGTATGGTCCGACCTCTTCACGATGTTTTCCGACACGGCCCTGGAAGCAGATGCCGAGGATATTGCCTGGGGCATGGTCAATCTCTTTCACCGTGCTGCCAGCCGCAAGTCGGCTCAGCTTGACCGGGCAAGCGACGAGATCCGGGTCCTCCTCGCATCAGCCGATGGCTCCGAAGTGCATTCGAGCAATCTTGAAGAGCAGGTTGAGCGCGCGCAGGCTGCCGAAGCGAGCATGCTGGCCTTCGAGCAGATGCGTGAGGCGGCGGCAGCACTCTATCGCGACGAGACCGGTTCCTCGTGGAAGCCTGTTTCCGGCTCGCGGACCAGCCATTCGCGAAACCTTACCTCGGCCGTGATCGATGCCCGCGATTTCCTCCGGGCACGCGCTGAGAACCGGCGTAATGCCCTGATCCCGGAAGGCACTCCTGTCGTCTTCGCCGGTGGTCGCCAGAGCTTCGAAAGCGCCGAGGATGCGAAGCGTTTTGCCGACAATATCTGGGCGACGCTGGACAAGGTGCGCGATGCGGTTCCCGATCTCTTCCTGGTCCATGGCGGCGACGGCAAGGGTGCCGATCGCCTGGCCGCCAGCTGGGCCGAACGCCGCGAAGTCCAGCAGCTGACCTATTCGCTCGATCGTCGGCTTGGTGCCCGCGGCGGGTTCAAGCGCAACGAGCAGATGCTTTCGCTCAATCCACGTTACGTCGTCGCCTTTCCGGGCAATGGCGTCACCGAACGACTGGTGATCGATGCTAAGACGCGCCGGATCACCGTGGTCGATCGTCGCGGCCTCTTGGGCACCTCTCCTGGGTCCTGAGGGGCCCTTCATCATCTTCATCTGAATTCCCTGGATGTGCATTCGGCGCCGACCCGACTATGAACCGGTCATGCAACTTGACGATATGCTGCAGCGCTACTTTGCCACCACCGACCTCTCCGGGGTTCCTCCCGACACCTTTGCAGCCGGCATTGAGCATTGCCGGGTCGATCTCGGCCTTGAGAAGGACCGGGGCAAGCGCTTTGCACTGTGGTCGTTCCTGCATATGTTCGGGTCCGCCCCCGATCTCGATGTGGCGTTCGAAAGCGAGGAAGACCGGGAGGCCGCGCGCAACTTCATGGATCTGCTGGCGGCATCGGAAGGCGAAGGCGAAGCCTGATTGCAAGCGCCGGTCACGGCACCTTCAGATCTGCACCCGATACCCATCCGGCTTTCTTCGCGAACAGTCCTGAACCAGGTCAGCTGAGGACAGCAACCCGTTCCTTTCCGGCCGTGTTGTCGCGCTTCGCGCGCCTGCCCGCACCACCCGTCATGAACAGGTTTCCCTTGGAGCTTCGCTCCTGCGGTGCAGTCCTCCCATGCCCTGCTTCTTCTGGATGTTCGCAAGCCGGAGATGGTCTTCGGTTTGAGGAACTGAAGGACTACTATCATGACCAATATCGCAATCCTCACCGGCCGCATTGCCCGCGATCCCGACACCCGCGAGACCAAGAGCGGCACCAATGTCACCGGGATCACCGTCGTCACCGATCGACCCGCACGCGACAAGGACGGCAAGACCTACAAGGACGAGAACGGCTACACCGCCAAGGAAAGCGAGTTCCACCGGGTGACTTGCTTCAATGGCCTCGCCAAGACCGTCGGCCAATACTGCTCCAAGGGCCAGCTGGTTTCGGTCCAGGGCCGCATCCACTACACCCAGTGGGAAGACAAGGACGGGGTCACGCGCTACGGCACCGAGATCCTCGCCGACAAGGTCGACTTCCTCTCCCGCGGCAACGGCTCGGGTGACGAGAACGACAACACCGAAGCTCCCGAGATCGATTGACATCGATCCCGGTCGTCCCCCTTACGAAGAGGCTCTGCCGCAAGCGGCAGGGCCTCTTCTTCTGTGGTTACTGGGTTCCCGGCGCTGCATTCGAAGCACGGGTTGCACCGCGCCCCGTCAGTTTCTCGATCGCGGCATCCTCGCCGAGTTTCCCGAGTTCTTCGGCAACCTTCCTCAGGCCCTTCTTCGAGAAGTTTTCGAGGCCGCTTCCCAGGATGATTTCGCCGAGTTCTCTGGCCGCTTGCACTTCGAGTTCGCGTTGTTTGGCGTCGAGCGCCTCGCGGTCCGCTTCGAGCTTTTGCAGGGCTGCAATCGCGCTCCTGTTTCGGGGCATGTTTCTTGTCCTTTTGTCCCCCTCGGATCTGCTCCCCGGTTGTTTCCATGCCCGCGTTCCCGGGGTGTAGGAAAGGCAATTCGCACCCAGCAGATGTTTGATCTGGGCGGCGGTGGTGGGTTCTGGCTCACGGTTCTCCCAGCATGATGGCCTTGCGCCTCCCGCCTCAAGGACGGCGGGGCCCCACCATTTTGCCCGCCACCGGATTGGATCCGGCAGCGAACAAAATCGTTACCCCCGCCGCCGCTATCGCGGTCGCCCATTCGGGCGATCCCTGACCCGGGATGCACAAGACCATCGCGCGCACCTCCTGTCGTCTCACGACAGAAATCAGGAGGATTATCATGGCCTATTCAATGCATTGCGCCGTTGCGTCCCGGAGCTACTTCGAGGCTCTGGAAACAGCCGAGAAGAGAGCGCTTCACAGCTTCTTCGATCAGCACGTTATCGAGGATGACGAACTCGGGTACTTTGCCCTCGACGAGGGTGACTACAACATCTTGCCAGCACATCTCGCAGCGCGGGTGGTCCACACGGTCCACGGCGGCATGCTCGACGAGTTTTGAGACTACCGACAGGGCGGGAACCGGGAACGGTTCCTGCCCTTTTTCTTGTTCGCCGGGTAGTCCAATCAAGCACAAAAACCCGGTTCGGTCGGTTGCTCTGACGGCCGCTCACCGCACTGCGGCGGCACCCGATAAGTGGAGCGGGGCTGTGGACGCACTCTGTCCCGCGCATCTTGCGATGCGCTCCTGAGGGTGCGGCGTAATTTGTTCTTGGGCCCCGCGCGCACTTGCGAACCGGCAACGGGTCGCGCGGCGGGAAGCTTGGGCACGCGACAGGTCCCGCTTGCCTTGCTTCCCACGCGCCCTTGGCCGCTGCCTCTTTCGCAGGTGCTGTCTTCGGCTGGAGGCGTCCAACTGCTTTCTATCTGCATGCTGTGAGCTGCCAGGCTTGGTTGCTCGCGCTCCAACATGGAGATCGAGAAAAGTCGTCCTTGATCAATCCCCCTTATTGCCTGGACCACCTCGCGCATTTGGGAACAAAGGAGCACACCGTACCCCGCGATTTCGGGATTTACCTCTCTGTTATTGCTGAAGAATGTGGTTTTGGGCGAAATCAACCCGTCTGCGAGTAGAGCGGCTTTGCGCCGATCCGCTGACAACTCACATCCATCTATCACTCTGAAATATCGTCTGAATATTTCGATTGACTGCGAGTTGTTCACGATTTATTCTCATCAGCACCTTCCGCAAGGTGAGCCAGGTTCCGTCGGCCCGACAAGGAACCTGTTTCATGACCCGACAAGATCGGCTTCAGACATTCGTATCTCTCTCCGTTGGTAACTGGGTTCGCCAGTGTGCCGCGGACCATGGCGTCAGTGTCAGCGTCTTTATCCGTGACCTCATTGTCGCAGCGTGGCAGCGCGATAACGAGGCGAAGGACCGGCCCGCGGGGCTCGATCCCGCGCGCCAGGCAATCTTCATATCGGTGGCGCTCGATGCGCTTCTGGCCAGCCATTCTGACGCGAGTTTGCGCGACCGTACTCACGAGGCGTACCGGCGACGCCTCGAGCGTCTTGGCCTCCCCGTCAACGCAGACATGGGAGGCCAATCCCATGAAGCATAATCTTTTGAACTTCACCCGCGGGAGCCAGTTGCTCGGCCACTTTGGTTTCATGTTTGCAGCTGGCCTGAAGGGCCCCTTGATTGTCACCGGCCTAGTAGCGGTCGGCACCTGCTATTGGGAAGTGCGGTCGGCTCTGAGTGATCACCAGATCTACCTGGTCTGGATGCATATCTACGCCAGTCTCTATGCCTTCATGGAGTTCGATCCGGCCAAACTGGTCAACCTTGAATTGCTTGACGGCGAAAGGGTCGGCCTCCCGTTTGGCATCGTTCGCGAGTTCCCGCCGATGCGCGAGGCGGTCGAGGCGTTTCGTACGGCAGTGAAGCAGGGATTGCTGGTCTCAGCGGTACTGCTGATCCCGGCCTTCGTGTTCTTCTGGTGGTTCGCCGAGCGCTTTGGCGGTCGATCAAAGGAGCGCAAGCACGAGCGCGGCGCGATGCTGGTTTCGCTCGACGAACTCGAAGAAGAAATCGAGCGTCACAACAAGGCATTCCGGGCCGAGGAACTGGGACGCAAGTTCGGCTGGAAGTGGCGGCTTGCGAGCTCGTCGGCGCTCGCTGAAGCGGGCCACTACCAACCCGCACATCTAGCCGGTGTAAGCTGGCCGTGGCGGCTCGAACAGAGCCACGCAATGCTTATCGGGACAACCGGAACCGGCAAGACCGTGGCGCTCACCGAACTTGTTGCCGAAGCGCGTGAACGCGGCCAGCGCGCGGTAATTTTCGACCTCACAGGGGCTTTCATTGAGGCCTTCTACGATCCCGCGCGCGACATCATTCTCAATCCTGTCGATGTTCGGTGTCCACTATGGAGCGTGTTCAACGACTGCACGACGGAAGCCGAGTTTCATGCTGCCGCTGAAGCGCTCGTGCCCCATGACGGGGGTGGTTCAGAACAGTTCTGGGTGCTCGCGGCACGCATGCTGTTCGTCGAGATGTGTCTCCATCTTGCCCGTACCGGCACTGCAACCAACGAGGCTTTGGCGCGGCGGCTGATGACCGCTGACCTGTCCGAAGTGCATAAGCTGATGCGAGGAACGATGGCTGATCCGCTGACCGCCCCGGAAGCGGCCCGCATGGCGGAATCGATCCGCGCGGTGTTCAATGCGAATGCGAAAGTGCTCAAGCTCTTGCCCTCATCCGGACCGCGCTTTTCGGTCCGCGACTGGGTCAAAGGCGACTGCCAGGCGGGCTCGATCCTGTTCCTCTCTGCCCGCTATGTCGACATGAGCATCTCTTCTCAGTTGCTCACGCTATGGCTCGACACGGCGATGAATACGCTGATGACGCTCGAGCGCACACAGGACCTGCGGATGTGGTTCCTGATCGACGAGCTCGGCGCCCTTCACCGCCTACCGGCGCTTGAAAAGGGGCTGCAAACCGCGCGCAATTTTGGCGGTGCGATCGTCACCGGGGTGCATGCGTTTGCCAAGCTCAAGGAAGTCTACGGTGAGAACATGGCCATGACATTGTCCTCGCTTGCGCGCACCAAGCTCATCCTGGCGACGGCCGATCGAGAGACAGCGACCTGGTGCTCCGATTTCATCGGTCACCGGCAGGTGCGCGACATGGAAGAAGGCTATAGCTACGGGTACAACAATGCGCGCGATGCAGTCAGCCTGACGCCCAGGCGGCAGATCGAGCCGTTGCTCCTGCCCGACCAGTTCATGAACCTTCCGCGGTTGTCTGCCTACATCAAGTTTCCTGACGGATTTCCCGCTGCGCCGGTCTCGCTCATTCCGCGCACGCGTGGCCGTATTGCCGAGGGATTCATTTCCCTCGAGAAACCGCTCATAAAGCCTGGCCAGGGTCCGGCGGCAATGGCGCCCCAAGCAAAACCGGGTTCGAAACCGAATGACGAACATCCCGCCTCGAACGACGACGGTGCCGGTAAGCCTGTCGATACTAAGCAGCTCAAACTCAACCTGGAGGGGCAGCGCCGTGTCCCCGATGAACTGCAGGATCGTCAGGAGCCTGTGCCGTTTGAAAAGCTGAACGCAGGGCGCGCTGCTGCTAATCTCGGTGCCGAAACCCGGTCCGATACGCATCTGGATGCAGGTCCAACGCTACCTCTCGCCGCCGTGCAAACCGGTGAGGATGCACCAGCAATGGGCGGGGAACAGCATCCGTCCGAACCAGGAACCGCCGGCGATGACGCAGCTGGAAAGGGCGGTTCGACGCCCCAAGCTCGCGCGGTGACCAGTGGGCACCAATCTCTCACGCCGGTCGAGAAAGACCTGCGTGAAGGTGCGGTCGCAGATCCTCCGGAGAAGGATTTCGGCGAGTTCGAGCCCGACTTGTGAAAGGCAAATGGGGAGGGATTACTCGGCCGCGAGGGGAGCCGTGACGAGGACCAAACTGGATGCTTTCCGTCGCCAATGTGCGCTCCCCTTCGGCTGCTGCGAGCTATTTCGCGGCAGACAATTACTACACCGGCGCCGATGCCGATCGTTCCGGAACCTGGGTCGGGAAGGGAGCGGAACGACTTGGCCTTGAGGGCCGCGTCAGCGCCGAGCAATTCGATGCCTTGCTGCGGGGAGAGCTTCCCGGCGGTATCCAGGTCGGCAACGCGGGCCAGGCCCACAGGCCGGGAACCGATCTCACATTTTCACTCCCGAAAAGCTGGTCGCTGCTCGCGCTGGTGGGCGGAGACCAGCGGATCATCGATGCCTATCGCGAGGCCGTCATCGAGACCTTGCGCTGGGCAGAAAAGAACGCTGCGCAGACCCGGATGGGTAGTCAGGCTGGTTACGGGAAGGTCGCGACAGATAACCTGACGATCGGTCTCTTCCAGCACGACACCAACCGCAACCAGGAACCAAACCTGCATTTTCACGCGGTCGTAGCGAACGTCACGCAAGGCAGCGACGGGAAGTGGCGCGCGCTTCGCAACGACAAACTTTGGTCGTTTAACACCCTGCTCAACTCGATGACCATGGCGCGCTTTCGTCTGGCGGTCGAGAAAATGGGCTTCGAGGCCGGGCCGGTTGGAAAGCATGGCAACTTCGAAGCAGCGGGCATTGCCCGCGAGCAGGTGATGGCCTTTTCAACGCGGCGCGAAGAAGTCCTCGCAGCCAGGCGCGGGAGCGGACTTGAGGCAGGGATTGTCGCAACGCTGGAAACACGCAAAGGCAAAGAGCCTGTGCGCGATCGCGAGGGCCTTCTTTCGTCGTGGCGACAGCGAGCCGAAGAGGTCGGTCTCGATCTCGGTGGTCTGATTGACGCATCCCAGATGCGTGCAGCGGCGAAGGCCTCCGAAGGCTCGAAAGAGCAAAGCCTCCTTCAGCGCGGGATTGCGAAGCTGAGAGAGTTCGCGCAGCGAATCAAGGGCGATCCGGCTGATCCGCTGATCCCTGCCCATGTCCTCACGCAGGATGCACCGACCATCGCAGCCGCACAGGCGGTGGCCTCCGCGGTGCGTCATCTCTCGCAGCGCGAGGCAGCCTTTCCCCGTGAGGGATTGCTGAAGGCGGCGCTCGATTTTGGGCTACCGACGACGGTGGACCACGTCGAAACCCGTGTGAACGCACTCGTCAGAAGCGGTGCTCTCGAGCCCGGCAAAGGCGAACATAGAGGCTGGCTGGCGAGCCGCGAGGCGCTAGACCTTGAAAGCACCATTCTCGCGAATGTCGACCAGGGACGTGGCGCGGTGTTGCCCATCCTCGATCGATCGGACGCCGCAGAACGGGTTCAGGCAGTTGCCGCGATCAACCACGGAATTTCGCTCAACGAAGGGCAGGAGAATGCGGCGAGCCTTGTCCTTTCGTCGCATGACAGGATCGTAGCGATCCAGGGCATAGCCGGGGCGGGCAAAAGCAGCGTGATGAAGCCGGTCGCCCAGCTGCTCCGCGAGGAAGGCAAGCAGGTGCTGGGGCTCGCCGTGCAAAACACGCTCGTCCAGATGCTCGAGCGCGATACCGGCATACGTTCGATGACCATCGCCCGCTTTCTCGTCCAATGGGGCAGGCTTTTGCACGAGCCGGGAAATGCCTCCCTGCTTGGCGAGGCTCGGAGCGCGCTCGCAGACCATGTCCTGGTGCTCGATGAGGCGTCGATGGTGTCGAACGACGACAAGGCCAAGTTGGTACGGCTGGCGAACCTTGCAGAAGTCCATCGTCTGGTTCTCGTCGGCGACAAGCGACAGCTAGGCGCCGTCGATGCCGGCAAGCCCTTCGACCTCGTACAGCAGGCCGGGATCGCGCGCGCCAACATGCATGTGAATTTGCGCGGCCGCGATCCCATCCTGCGGCGAGCCCAGGCCGCCGCGCAGGAGGGACGCATCGACGATGCGCTCCAGACTCTTGCTCCCTCAACCATCGAGGTTCGCGGGGACAGTGCGATTGTTGCTGCCGAAAAGTGGCTTTCGCTCAGCCCGGCGGATCGGGATCGGACGTCGATCTACGCGTCGGGACGAGCCTTACGGTCTGCGGTCAACGAGGCTGTCCAGCGCGGACTCAAGGCCAATGGCGAGCTCGGCCCACGATCGGGCCGGCTGACCGTTCATTCGCGGGTGAATGTGACACACGAGGAGCTGCGCTATCTTCGCACTTACCAACCAGGCATGGTCCTCAACTTTCGCTCGCGCGACAGCACCCAGAAACTCTCCAAGGGCGACTACACCGTCAAAACCATCGATCATGCGCGCAAGCAGCTCGTGCTTGAGGACAGGAAAGGACGGCTTCGCAAGTTCAATCCCGCGCGTCTACGTCCAGGCGCAGACGATAGTCGGCTGTCGCTCTTCGACCGCAAATCGCTGTCCATCATCGAGGGTGACAAGATCCGTTGGACCGACAACGACCACAAGCGCGGGCTCTTCAATGCCGACCAGGCGAGGATCGTGGCCATCGACGCAAAGGGCGTCTTGGTGGAGACGTCAGCGGGCAAAGAGCTTCGCCTGAGCCGCGGTGACCCCATGCTCAAACGCTTGGACCTCGCCTACGCCCTCAATGCACATATGGCGCAGGGGCTTACATCGGATCGCGGGATCGCGGTGATGGACAGCCGCGAACGCAATCTCGCCAATCGCCAGACCTTCCTGGTCACGGTCACCCGGCTTCGCGACGGCCTTACACTGATTGCAGACAATGCCGAGAAACTCGGCCGGGCTATTAAGTCCAACAGCGGCGAGAAAGCGTCGGCCCTCGAAGTAACGCAAAGGCTCAAGACGGCAGCGGCCAAGGGCCTTTCACAAGACAAGGATGTTGGCAGCGTTTCGCCTGCAAGTGACAAGCCCGAACTCACGAAGGAAAGGGTAAAGCCTTTCGAAATCGGCATTTGATCACCGGCAGTCTGGACGATTTCAGCGTTACCAGGCACGGTGCCTGTGCGAATGAATTGTGGAGCGTTGCCGGTGAAAGGTGTTTTCGAGATCAGCGGCAATTCGCGCTACGACGACCTCATCACCGAGCGGTATCATTTCCCCTCGCAATATCTTCCTCAGGCCCGCCAGCTCGAGAACGACTGGATCCTTTATCGCGAAACCCGCGTATCGGGCGGCCGGATGGCCTACATCGCGACCGCCTTCGTTGAGCGGATCGATCCCGATGAGGCTGATCCAACCCATTACTACGCGCGCGTCAGAGACTATCTACCCTTCGATGATGCAGTCTCCTACCGCGACAAGGACGGACGCTTTGCCGAACGCTTCCTGCGCGACATGGCCCGTCCTGGCGATGCCGGAAGGACGCTGCGCGGCAAATCGGTGCGCACGCTCGATGGCGATGACTTCGTCGCCATCGTCAATCAGGGCCTGAGCGAGACACTCGATCCGGACAATCGGATCAGGCTCGAGCTCGACGAGCGGTACATCGACGATGCGACCGCCGCGCTGCTGGCCGATGATTTTGGCAAACGCCGGATCGAGCAGATCCTGGTGAACAAGAAAATCCGGGCGGCCAGTTTCCGCAATCAGGTTCTCGATGCCTATGACAGCACCTGCGCCGTAACGGGATTGCGGATCATCAATGGTGGCGGGAAAGCGGAGGCACAGGCGGCCCATATCTGGTCTGTCGCCGATGGCGGACCCGACGTCGTACCCAACGGCGTGGCACTCTCGGCTACGGCCCATTGGCTGTTCGACCGACATCTCATCACGTTCGACGATAACCTTTGCCTGCTCGTATCGCACAACAAGGTGCCGTCCGACCTGTTGAAGCTCTTCCCGCCTTCAGGACAGAAGATCAGGCTTCCGGTCGATCCGAGGGATCACCCCCGTCCGGACTTCGTTGCCAAGCATCGCGCGCGTTTTGCGGGGTTCTGATCCGGTAGGATCAGACAGCGCGTCCGAACCAGATGACACGGCCGACCACCTGAATCTCGGACCGGTCGACATCATCCCAGCTGGGATAGGCCGAATTATCGCTGCTAATCGTGATCTTGCGGCCACCTGGCTTGAGCGTCACGCGCTTGACGACCAGCGCATCGTCGGCGCGCAGGACGTAGATGCCGTCACGTAGCCGCGAACCCTGGTCCGACGCATCGACGAGCACTTCGTCGCCATCGCTGAGTGTCGGCTCCATGGAGTCGCCTAGGACATGGATGATCGAAAGGCTGGCACTCTTTGCTCTGGTGAGCCTGGCAAGCCAGCGTTCGTCGAAACCGAAGCGGGTATGGGCAGTCTCGCTTTCGGCAATCGCTCCGAAGCCTGCCGACGCATCGACATTGAGCACGGGTATTTCGATCAACCCATCACGCATGGGTGCAGGCGGTCCGCCAAGCACTTGCTCGTCGACCCCGAAGAAGCTGGCAAGCGTACGCCGGTCATCATCGTCCAGCTTTCGCGGCGAGCCGCGCTTGATGAACTGCTGAATGTAGGACGAGTTTCGTCCGATCATCCGCGAGATCGAGGAATATCCGAGCCGTCGCTGCTGGATCAGGCGATCGAGCTCCTCTCTGACATGTTCCATCGTGTCGTTCCTTCTGACGGTCTCAGGAGAGAAGGAAATCTCCTAGACTCGATGGAACCTTCCTACTAAGAACAAAACAGGAACACAAGTGATGAGTGAGTCGAGGAAGGCCATGAAATTGCTGGATCGCATTGAGCGTCATTTGAAGGAATCGCACATGTCGGCGACACGGTTCGGTCGTCGGGCGGTTGGCGATCCGCGCTTCGTACTTGACCTGCGCGCAGGTCGAAGGCCGCGTAGAAGGACTATCGAGAAGGTGGAGTATTATTTGAAATCATGCCGCAAATAGATTGTGCTGTTTGTTGTCTAGGCCGGGCAGATTTCGATGTATCCAATCAGCTCCGCAGAATAGCTGCCGTCGCCCGTCGCCATTCCCTTGTGCTTTAGCTCGCGCTGCAAAGTGGGTTCGACCACATTTATAAAGAGATCAAGCCTCTCCTCAGCTGTCAAAACGGGTGTGGTTACGGGTAGTTGTAGGTAAAGTGCCGACTGCCTTTCGACAGCCGGCAGCCGTGCACCGTCTGGTTGTACCGCAATCGCCTGAACAGTTGTCCGCCGCTCTCCATTCGCAACTGCGCATTCAACCATCCAAAACGACAGGAGAGTCTGGCTAATGTCGTAACTGCAAACGGCCAGGCCCAATTGCTCTGGCGGCAGACCTCTCCAACGGCCTAGCTCTTCTTGAACCAAAGGGTGGTCCAGACCGAGCAATTCGTAGCCTTCCTGGCTCGTCGCGACATCGCGATCAATTGTAAAGCGAAGCTTTCGTGATCCATCAGCAGCCGTCAAATCGTAGGTTTGATCATCAATGTTTGCCAGTCGCTGGTTCCGATCGGGTAGTGAAGAAGCGATGAATTGGACGATCCGCTCCATGCCGGTCGAAACGTCAGAGAATGGCTGATATTCGTCTAGGCTGAAACCATCGAGATCTTGGAAAAGGTCGAACACAACCTCCCGAGCCTCTCGCGCATTGGATAGTGCCGCCTCAAGTTCGACGGTGGTTCGCTGTAAGCTAGGGTCGGAGAGAGCCTCCTGATAGACCCGATCGTAGTTCAAGCGTTCGGACAACTGCCCCAAGATCTGAGCTCGGAGATCCTCGGCGACATTGCCCTGATCATCGACTTTGCCCAGTGTCCTTGCGATCTCTGTGAGCTTATCGTCCAGGAGCAGGAATATTCGCCCCTCGATGGTGTCGGAAAGGACCAGATTGTAGACCTGCGCTGTATGCGCTTGGCCGTAGCGATGGATGCGCCCGATCCGCTGCTCCATTTCCATTGGGTTCCAAGGCAGGTCGAAATTGAACAGGATACGGGCAAACTGGAGATTTATCCCTTCACGCCCGGCGGCGGTGCACACCAGAACACGGGGTCCGTCTTTCATACGGAAGCGTCGCTCAGCCGCTGTCTTAGCGCCGTGATCGCCACCGCGAAGCACAACGACACCTTGGCCCGGATAGGCCTGCTCGATCTCACGGGAAATCAAGTCGACGGTACCAAGGTAGGTCGCAAAGATGACGACCTTCTCACCAGGATTCTGGCGCCACAACGTTCCCAATCCATCCAGCAGTTTTTGGACCTTCGTCTCGCGTGATTGCGGGAACGTTTCGAGGAGGTCGCCGATGCGCAGCCGCTCTTCCGGCAGGTGAAGGTCTACGACAGATGAGGCGATATCCTCGACGTGTGACGCGGCAAACTCGCTGCCATATGGATCAGAAGCCATCTCTAAGGCGTCCTCGTCGAGTTTTCTTGCCAGCCGGTACTTCAGGTCAGCCATCACTCGATCAACCTCGCTGCGCCCAATCGGGTCGCGGCCGAGGTTCCACTCAAGATGGATCAGTTCGCGAGCCTCGTCGTAAAGGCGCTCGCGACCTTCGATATCAAGCTCGCGGTCCCGGAGAAGAGCTTCCTTGAGCGTCAGCATCAGCAAACGTCGCTTCAGAGTCCGACGAACGGCGGCGAAGCTCGAAGCAGCGATTTTCTGGAAGATCGCCATCAAGAAGCCCAGGGCTCGCCCCTGGCTTCCCTTGCGCTTGGCCAGGTCGAATCCGTCCTCCAGATATTCCCGCAACGTCTCGTAAAAGCGGCGCTCATCTTCCCGCATTACGAAGGATTCCGTGTGGACCCAGCGCCTGGCGAACAGCGGTTCACCGTCTGGTTTGCAGGCGTCCGCCTTGGTCCGGCGGTACATCACTGTATTCAGCCGGTGCCTATGCTCGACCATCTCCTCTGGACTGCCAAACAGGGTCGGATTGAGCAGCTGAATGAGCATCCAAAACTGGAAGTGGTTGCCCTGATGCGGCGTTGCGGACAGGAGAAGGAGGTCTCGAGTGTGACCTTTCAATGCCTCCGCCAATTTGTAATTCTCTGTCTTTCGAACCTTGCCGCCTGTTCGATAGGCCGTCAGGTGGTGGGCTTCGTCGAAGACCACTAGGTCCCAGCGGGGAGCTTCCAGAAGGCGCTTGATCCGGTTCGGCCGCTTCAATGTGTCGATGCTGGCAATCAGCAGGTCGTGCTTGGCGAATGCGTTGGTCTTGCGGTCGGTGATGTCGCCCTCAGACCCGAAAACCTCAAAGTCGAGATTGAAGATCTCGTTGAGCTCGCGATGCCAATTGTTCACCAATCCGGCCGGCACTACCATTAGTGCACGGTTGAGTTCTCCCCGACTGGCAAGCTCTCTTAGAACCAGCGCGGTCTCAATCGTTTTGCCCAACCCAACTTCATCAGCGATGAGAAACCTGCGGGGTGATGCCGTCGCAATCCGGTGGGTGAGGACCACCTGGTGCGGCAAGAGGTCGATACGAGCTGACGTCAGCGCTGACGCACTCTCCATCAACGGCAAGACGTGCGCCTCATATGAAAGCCAAGCTTTGCGCGCTCTATCCTCTGTTCCTTCAACCGACCGAAGAATGCGCTCGGTTCGGGAGAGCTCAAGGCGTACTGCAGTAACCGGCACGCGGCGCTCGCCGACACTGAAAAACGCTCGGAGGTAGCCGTCACGAGCAGGGTCAAGGACAACGCCTTGACCAAATTCTGGATGCGTAATCCGTTCGCCGGGCTGTAACTGGGGTGATGAAACCACGCGTCAGCCTCAGGTAATTCGTAGATGGAAAAGGCCTGCGGCCTTGGCGCCTTCACGCAGCAAGATTTCTTGCGGGTACTCGTTGGCCTCGCCCCACAGAATACGACCGAAGGCCAATAGACTATCGGTATGGGGTGCAGCGCAGCGCCATTCGACGGAGTCTGTAGCAGGGTGAAATTTGATGCGCCCATGGCCCGAAGGCAGCCAAAAGATCAGCGCGGCCTCACTTTCATAATGTGCTTGGAAAGAGAGAATCGCGTCTTTGACTGTTTCGCCCAACCACGCCTCGGCATCGCCAGGGGCCAGCAAATCAAGGCTACCTTCCAAACCTGCTACGACTAGGGTGTTGTTCTGGTTGCTTGGCAGGTCTTCCGGCCAGATCCTTGCCGACTGTAGGAACTGCCGCAGGCTCCAGACCTCGTTGGCCATACAGACCTGATTGCGGGCTTCTTCATCCCAGATCCAGCTGGTGCCGCGCCGCTGCCAGACGGTGTCGAGTGTACGCTTCATAGATCATACTCCTCGAACAAAGAGCCCTGCTGGGGCTTGGTCGCCTGGGACGCGGCCCAGGAATTATAGATCGTCAACGCTCGTGATGCCGCATTACGGTTGGCTTGGTCCGGACCGTTCCGTTGCAGCCATTCCAACAGAGGTTTCAGCGCCACGTGGGGTTTGAAGTTTTCGTTTTTCAATGTGTCAGACGCGTTGATGCCGCTGCCATCGAAGCAGGAACCGATCAGTACCAGGGCTTGATCCAAGTCAGATGTTAGGCGACGCTTGTGTTTACCAGACCAGTCACGGGCAAAGTCGATTGGGTTGACGCGTGTGAAAACCTTGCTCTTTTCCGAGCACCAACCACGCTGTTCGAATTCGTCAGGGGTCGTGATTGAGCCCTTGAGGAACTTCTGGAGCTGATCTCGTTTCATCTCGGTAGCGGTGCCGAACGTGCGTAGGAACTGGCGCGTGATCGGCTCCGCGTTGACCGGGGGCGGCTCTTTGCCCTTGTCGGCATCCTCATCAATGAGCTGGTTGATCCCGACCAGCGCATCCTTGACGGAGATCGGCCTCCCTTCATCGACATAGACCTTGCCATAGTGACGGGAGAAATACTCGAGCGCTTTTCCGCGTCGGATCACTTGGATGTCGGCGGCTGGCAGTCCCTCCTTGGCATGATTTTCCAGCATTGCCTGCAGTTGGCGCACGTCGGCCATCACTTCACGCCGCATGCGGCCCCAGCTCACAGGGGTCGGTTCCTCGGTGCGTTTGCGGCAGACGTGAATGATGTCGTACTCAATAGTCTTCGAGCCGAACTCTCCATCACCCTTGGTCTCGTCCGAGCGGATCGGATAGGTCGCCTCTAGATAATAGCCGGCATCAAACAGAGATTCGAGCACGGCCACCCAGGGCTCGTCTTCGCTGTGATGGAAAGTGAAAGCGAGAATGCCCCCAGGCTTTAGGATGCGATGTGCTTCGCGCCAACATTGGGTAAGCAGCCGCTTGTAGAAACCATCAGGATCCTCAGGCTCACGCGCGCGATTTGCCACCGCCTCAAGAGACTTGGGAGTGTATTCCGATGTGAAATAATCAGGATATTGGCCTTTGAGAGCTAGTCGAAGCCAAACATAGAAAAAATCCGATAACTCAGAATAATGCAAAAGTCCGCCAAACGGGGGATCCGTGATGACTAGGTCATAGGACGAGGACGCGATATCAGATAAATCAGTCGACGATCCACAGGATACCGAGATGTTGTTCGGCAGGGCGTCGCCTATTTTTATCTTCTCACTCTTTCCTGAGAGAGAATCCTTAAGGTCTGGACGCAGCCGTTCAATATTACCGTTGCTTACTAACTCCCAAGGCTCGCGTGACCATCGCATCGCATCGGGTAAGCCACGGATAGCTGACTTCCAATTCCCGTCGCCAACAGAGCTTAGAGGGCTTGGCTCCAAGCTTGTAGATTTAGGGTGGAAATTGGAATTGCTGAGTGCGGCTGAAATTTGGTTGTTACGTAAATGCCAGATACTAAGATTGGTATTGCAGCGAACAAACTGCTGAAATGCACCTAGAACAAATTCCCGAGTGCCACGGTCATGTTTCTCGCCCCCAACCTCGCAAATGGCCTTCAAGAATAAGGAATTTACCAGTAATTGCCTGGGATTGAACAAGGTCCACCAGTGGGTCAGCCCGTGGCCCTCTCGAATGTCGCCATTAGCAACCCCTGTCATGAAACCATAAGGGATGGCAGACCGTGGCCAGTAATCAGCCAAATCCGTGGCTTTGCGTTTTTCCCACTCCTGCAACGCAGCGTTGAATTGCTTTGCTTGTAGACTAGCAAAAGGAGCAAAAAACCGGCCGCCGTTTGCTGCACCAAGCTTATCTCCTTCAGGAGAATATCCTTGGAACGCGTAGGCTGCTACCGGACCAGACTTTCCGCTTGCTTTCACAGTCGCGAGTACATCCTGAACAGTACCGCAGGATCCGCATGCATAGTTGGACCTTTTGGGAACGGTACCGGCGTCCGTCCGATACGTGAGACCGGTCTCGGGGCAAGTGACTTCAAGAGGCAATTTCCCCCTGACTTCCAAAAGCCGAATTCGGGAAGCGCGCTCCATATTCCATCGAATTGTTGCTTCGCAGCTGTCTTGAGCTGAGCCACCTAAAAGATGCCCATTACCGTCTTGACGCGGACTGCCATTCAACCAGCTCGGATGAACAAGAATAGTGAGCTCAACCTTCTTTTTCTTGCTTTTTGGAAGCTTCAAAAGCTCGACGTGTCCACAATGCGGACAAATTGCGCCGCGTTTGCGATCAAGTGTGGTCGAAGGAAACTCCGATGGAGAGCGGTAAAGGGGAGCGTCCGGTGCAAGCCTTGGATTGTCTTCCTCAATTTGGAAATCATCACCGCATTTATTGCAGGTATGGTCCCAGTATTTAGTCGATAGTGTTTTAGCGGCGATTACTGGGCTGCTCATAATCGGTGTGCGGTGACCGCAGCCAGTTACCTGACAGGGCCCGTGTTTTGCCCAAAATGTGAATACGCTTTCAGGCCCTTCGTAGCGGAATTGGTGCCGTAGCTCGTGCGGGATGCTCAGCGGGTCGAAACTGTCCGGCATGACGCGTTGTTCGGGAAGGAAAGTCCAAACACCTTTCTCACCACCCGGGCCATCACAATAAAAATAAGGGTTTATTTGGGGCCTGACATAAGCGTCTATGTCGGAAATAAGGGACTCAACTTTGGAGAGGTCAGCATTAGATAGTTCTTGCTTAACGACAAACCAAGCGACCGGATTGAGGTCCGTGCCTGTCACCTGCATCCCGAGCCTAGCTGCCTCAACAACCGTTGTTCCGCCTCCCATGAAGATATCGGCCACTTTTAAGTTATTGAATGAACCACGTTTTTGGTGGTTTGCATAATAACTGTCCCATACAGCCCTTGAAGCATGCGCACCATCTTCGGGCGCTCGCGTTGCAGCAGCAAGCAACATTGAACGGAAAACGCTTGACTGACGTCGCGCCCACCACTTCGACATCTGATAGATAGGCTTCTTGGACGCGCCGGAAGCTGCTTCTAAGCTTGCAATTTCGTTGACCGGTACGAGAGGAAAATCGATCTCCAAGCACGTTTTAGGGCGATTGGGATCATTGAAATCTACGGTTTCAAGCGCGACAGCCCTGCCCGCCCCCACTGCCTTCGCGACTTCCTGCGCCAACAATTCTTTTTTCGATGTCATGGGGCGCAATCCTTACTTTGTAATCTCGACGAAGGGAGAAAGCACCTCAAGCAGCGAGAGGCCGCCATGCGTCAGAGTCGGGTAGCCGCCCTGGCTCTTCCACTTCCAGCGGCCCACTGCCAGGCGATGTTCGCCGTGTGGACTGTTGATCTGGAGAGCGACTGGCGGGACAAATGGTCCCGTTTCGCCGCTTCCTTTTGAACTCCGCCTGCTGGCAAACGTCGACTTCAAAAATTGACCGACTTCGCCGTCCGCATCCGGGAAGTAGCCGGTCGCCGCATAACCATGGTCAGACGTTATGACCAACCGACGACCTGTGGCCAGACGTTCAACGAATGCCCAGAAATCGTCGCTGTTGAGTTGATCAGTGGCGTCACGGATCAAGGTATCAAGCCCCTGGCCGGCGACAGCACCATCGTGGACCTTACTGTCGGGCCAATGGTGCCAGAAAACCCAGTTCTTCGAACCGTTGATCAGGCCTTCACAGTCTTTCCAGGGCATATCAACGCACTCGGTGACGGCCGGTTGCAGCTTATGCGCCATGCCACCACCGTTGTTTTGCAGCTGGCTCCGGCTGCCGAAGCCAAGGGCCTTCGCGAATTCATTGGTTTCGCCGGGCAGCTCGGAGGCATTTGCGGAAACCTCGTGCAGCGTGAAACCTCGCTCCTTGGCGCCTTGTAGCAACCAGGGCAACTCACGCAGCGAAAGGCCGTCCAAGATGAGCACAGCTTTGGCGCTGTACGGCTCCAGCCACCAGCGGGCGAGACGATCCGAATTGCGTTCAACGGTGGAGCTGAAGCTTTGCCAGAGATCCCAAGCGCTGGATGACAGGAAGTGATCGAGCACCCCGATCTCCCGGTCGCGCTTGATCACCTCACTTGGTGCGTTGCCAGCCGCCAATGGCTTTGAGGCGATCTCGACAGTCCTATCGATGATGACACGCCACGCATCTTTTTCGGAGCCTTTGGCCAAGCTCTCGAGAACCGCTGCATCTAGCGCCATCAATCGTCCTCCTTCTCGAGGCTGATCTCAAAAGTCATTCCATCCGGCAGCTTCTTCAGAAGCTCCTTGAGCTGGGCGCCGTTGGCCGCCGACACTTTTATCGCGACTTCGGCAACCTTTGTGGCCGGGCCGATACCCCAGCCTTCAAGCTTGCCGATCAGATTGAGTGGTGAGGTGGCGGGGTTGTTGAGAGGAATTCGAGGTTTACCCCCGGGGGCTACCGGGGTGCCGCCGAAGATACCTCCAGGAGTTGGCTGTGCCTCGCCGCCGGCACCGGTGCTGCCACCGAATGGATTGGGCTGCGGTGTCGTGGCCCCATCGAACAGACCGCCAGCATCACCGCCACCTGCTGGGGGCGGTGTTATGGGCGTACTGCCACCCGTTGTTGGCACTGCCGATGGCGCCATGAGGAACACCTCATCGAGCTGCCGACCAGTGTACGAAAGCTTGGGACGAAGGCGCTTCCACGCTGTGTCCTCATCCTCGCCCGGCTGTGTCTGCAAATATTCCATGCCGCGCAGATTGATGGCGATCTTACCCTTTGCGCACAGACGAAGGATGCGCTCCTTCATGGCCGTCTCACCGAGCCAAGGTATGCAATCCTGACCCGCAGGACGGGGTTCCTGCAATTCACGAAGCAGTTTGCCAACGGCCGAATTATCCGCTGCGGCCTCCAGGACCAAATCTTCGAAATCTTCGGGCACGAATAGATCATTGACTAAGGCTTCTTCAATGCCTTCGGGAATCTGGGCTCCTTGCTTCTTCAAACTCTCAACGCTGAACTCGCATTGGCTCGGGTCCGCAAAATTCCAACGATACAAAACAGCGAAGCGATCAAAGCGCTTCTTGAGCATGTCCCGAAGCGCGCTTTGGTATTCGGTATGGAGCTTTTTATATTCCGGGCTCTGACCGCTCCATTCCTGCGCCTTCATTTCGGCGCGTGCCAGGATCAAGAGGTCCCGATCCTGGTAAGCATTCAGTGAACCAGAACGTGGAAGTAGAAAGCGAATCGTGTTTCGTCGCTTCTGCAAATGATCCTTGAGCCAACGGCCAAGGGCGGGAGCGATATTCTCTGGTTCTTCGGGAAGCACCAGTATCGGCAGGCGGTCATCCCAGCGATCCGGTTGTTCTGATTCATCGAGAGCGGACCATGGATCAGTGTGCCAAGATTTCGGCAACGCGATAACGCGGAAAAGCTTTGCAACCTCATCGGTGCCGCCGATCACATAGCGCACTTGTTTGGATAGCTGGGCTTGATCGGACGCGTCGGTGAACAGTTTGTCATTCCGAGCGCAGGCCATCAATTTTGCACGAGGGTTTTCTTCCTCGCGAAAAACAAGCCGAGGCCCATCTTGGTGGATGTTAAAGCTGTTCTCGACGATCGTAGATAGCTCCACCTGAAACGCATTGTCATCGACGGCATTGTCGCGCGTGATATCGACCTGCAGTGTTGCAGGCTCCGCGCCGGCCAAATTGCCGACCGCGATGGATCGGAGCCACAAAGCGCCCACAATCTCTTGAAGATGCGGAGCGAGAGTGGCGTGGTTCGACACCGCTTCAGTTACTGAAATGATGTTCTGCTGGGCCTTTGCCCGTAGCGTGCGGTGATGCTCATTGGATACCGAATCCAACAGAGCGCCGATGCCTGAAGCATCGTCGTCGAGGCGAAAATCCGCGGCCGTGAGAACTGGCGAGGCTTCTCCGCGGCTCTTATACAAATTCGCCAGAATGCGGATCATGTCGCGCGTTTCCTGCGCGTCGGTAGCAATCAGAACTTGCTCTTCAAGCAGTCGCAGGAGGTGCGGTGCATAGGGCCATGACTCGGTGAATTCGGTGCGCTTGCGGTCTTGTTCCGACGGCGGAATGTTCAGCAGCCGAAAATACTCTGCTACATGCTGCGCGACCAGTGCTCCAATCGTCCCATTTGCAATCTGCAAACGGTTGTCGAAAAGGCGATGCAGCAGCATTCGGCGGCGGTCTTGCTGGATCCGCTCGGCATTACCGCCGGCCTTAAAGTCAATTGCCACCGGGTTGACGCGATGCACCTGCTGGTATGCATCGCTACCGCCGTTGCGGACGGAGATCACGAGAACCAGGAGGTCAGGCCGATCCTTGGCAATCTCAGACAGAATCTGAATAAAATTGAATGCCCAATTCTTCCATGGGTATTGCTTGGTATTAGTGAGGCCGTCGTACCAAGTCTGAAATTCGTCTAGAAGCAGCATTGTCGGCGCAGCTTCGAGCATCTCCAAGATCAGCTTGTCAGAAGGGATGTCGGTCTGCGCCGCACCCATGCCTTCCCACCTGCCCTTTATATAGGTCCCGTGAGGATGACGATCAAACAGCAGGTCCCACAAAAACTTGTATCGCTGGCGGTGAAGGCTTTCGCCAATTACCTGCATCCCGTCGCGCAGCGCGATATTGGCAATCTTTGGGTCGCCTAGCGTGGTTGCCCAAGAGTTTAGCCAGGCGCCAGTCGACGCGGCATCATTCACGGCGTGAAAAAGTGCGGCCATCAAGTGAGACTTACCAAGCCCGCGCTCACCGATAACGACTACCGGGCGCCCCTGGCCCGGGCCAACAGCCTCAATCCCTTTGAGCAAATCATGCGTGGGATAAGTGATGTTGAGAAATTCCTGCGCAGCTATCTGCGTTGCACCGGTATGGGAATCGTTCGAAAGCTCGATTGCCGTACCTTTGAGTCGCTTGCTCCGGAATTCTTCTCTGAGAGTTAAACCCAACATGATCAGTCTTTCTTCTTTTCGGGCTGGTCTCTTCGTTCTGCCTGCTCATTCATCCAACGAATGAGGTCAGAACGTTGGAAACGCCATGATCCACCGACTTTGAACGATGGTATCTTCCCTTCTGTCGCCAAGCGATAAATTGTCCGTTCAGTAACCTTGAGGAACTCGGCAACGTCTCGAACTGTAAGGATTTCTTCGGGCATCTATTGAACCCCGTACGTTCACCTTACGGAAAATATTCAAGATTTTTCCATCTTGCCAGTCCTTTTCGCGCCGGCAGGACAACGAATGCCAAGCGTATTGCTGGTCAGGGTAATGCTGCAAAATCAGACCTCCGATATGGGTGCACCAGTTCAGCCAGTCTTGGCGGGGTGATGACCTCCACGCTTTCGCCCCACGCATAAAGATGCCAACACATCTCGAGATGCCCAGATGCGTCGAAGCGCACCAGCAAAGATCCGTCATCCATGCGCTCGGCCTCTTGGTTCGGATGGAACTGAAACCTTGCGGCCCGCTCAGCCGCTTCAGGCGCAAATTTCCATACCACCTCCCCGTATTCAGCCTCGTGGTGATATGATCCGAAAGCACGCTTCGCATATTCGCCAAGATCGAATTCGACTGGATAGGTGAAGATCCTGGTCTGGACTCGGGCTTCCATGATGTCTTCGACGCGGTAGTGTCGGTAGCGCCCATCCCGCTTGGCCGTATCGATACCAACGAGATAGCGGCGTGAACCCAGAAGTAGCCCAAGCGGCTCGATTGTTCGCCAACTCGGCTTCGCATCCCCTCTGCCTTGATAGCAAATTCTCAGTTCGAACGGCCCCTTCAGTGCCTCCGAAATGGCGAGATCCACTGCTTCGTTCATCGAAGGTCGCGGACCAGGTCTCGCGGCAAAGCCCATGGCTTCGAGCAGGGCTTCCTCATCCGTCGTCAGACGAAGTGTTCGGTCACTGGGAATGAGTGCGCGGACCTTACGCTCAAGCCTCCGCAGCTGAATGGCCTCACCATTCATATCGACCCGCTCAAGTTCGGTAATCGCCGACTTGAGGCTGACAAGCTCTTCCGCCGAAGGGGTCAGGAGTGGCGCAACCGCCCGAGAGGGCAAGCGCCAATAGTGACGGCCGTCGTCACCCACATAGTGCTCAGTGGCAGGGAACGCATCCTCCAGAGCCGCGATCATGCGCTGTGCCGTTCGTCGGACACCGCCGAATTCCGATTCAACATCGCTGAGACAAACCCCCTGTCTTGACGTGGCCATCATTGCGAGACGCAAGAGATCCACCGCTTTGGCAAACGACATAGAGGTCCCCCGTGACAGTTTCTGTCGCCCCCGTGGTTTAGACAGAAATCATCAACGAGGGAAAGGAAGATCCAATGTTTACGCACCACGCCGAAGCCCGCATGCAGCAGCGCGGGATTTCTCACCAAGCGGTCGATGCCTTGATGGCTTATGGCGAATACCGCCGGCACCGCGGCGCTGAGGTCTGTTACCTTACCAAGCAAAGCCGATCTCGTATGCTGAAGGATATGGGAAAGCCGGCCTTCATGAAGCTCGAAAAAGCGCTCGACACGTATGTCGTGGTTAGTGGCGAAGGTGCGATCATTACTGCGGGGCACCGCTACCATCGCCTTAAATTTTGAAGCTTTTCTTGCTGGCTAAGATTGACTGGCAGGGTATGCTTCCAAAAGTTTGTCTTGTGGATTGGGGGGACGACATTGCAACCTGGCACTCGCGTTCGGCTGAAAGGTGATCCGTCCTCTATCGGCGTCATCACTATGAAGCCGCCCCTCGAGAGGGCTGGGCGCACTTTCATCGAGATTGAATTGCCGGCGGGCCGACGGACAGTGCCCCTTATCGAGTTGGAGGAAGTGCCGGAGATTGCCGATGCACTGAGCGATCTCGCTGCGGGAAAATTCTCAGGTCCCGATGATTTGAGACGGGCGCTGACGCATATGCGCATGACGGGCAAACTGGCTGATATCATTTACAGCATCGGCGCGACCAACACCGAATTCCATGCCTATCAGTTCAAACCCGTTCTCAAGCTTCTCAACTCGCCGTCGAGGGGTGTGCTGATTGCCGATGAGGTGGGTCTTGGCAAAACCATCGAGGCGGGCCTGATCTGGACTGAACTGGTGGCACGGTTCGATAGCCGCAGGTTGCTGATCGTTTGCCCGAAGCCATTGACGGAAAAATGGCGCGAAGAGCTCCGTTCGAAATTCAATGTCGATGCTCGCATCTGCGATGCCGCAGATCTCTTGGATCGGATTAAGGACGATCAGGTGCGGCGCGAGGGTTTTGCTGCGATCGCCTCAATCTCTGCAATTCGACCGCCGAAAAACTGGAATAATCCCGAGGAGCCTGCGAAGGGCCCGCGTGCCGAGCTCGCACGATACATCGCCGATGCTGAGGAGGAGCTGTTTGACCTCGCGGTGTTCGATGAGGCTCATCACCTCCGTAACACAGAAACGCTCAACCATAAGCTTGGGCAGATGGTCAGCGAAGCGTCCGACTATACGGCCTTCCTTTCGGCTACACCAATCAATCTGCGGGCAAACGATCTTCGTGCAATCCTGAAACTGATTGATCCGGAGACATTCGAACGCGAGTGGCTTTTCGACGTCCTACAAGCGGAAAACGCACCAATGATCACAGCCTGGGAAGCGGCTCGTGATCCGCGGACATCGATGAGTGATTTGACCAAACTGGTCGATGAATTGCCCGAAGGCCAGGTGCTCAAGACCGGCGGGCGCCTCAAACGCCTGCGCCATGAACTCGCCCAGGGAATGGAGGATACGCCGGCCAATCGGGTGGCAGTGGCAGCCCGCATCGAAGAGATGTCTCTGCTGGGCTCGCTGATCAACCGCACCCGCCGGCGTGATGTCGCCGAGTTTCGTGTGGAGCGCCGACCCCAAGCTCCGCGCTGGGAAATGTCCGATACCGAACGCGACTTCTACGATTCCGCGACACAACGGATCGAGGAATACGCCTACACCCACGACATCAACGAGCGCTTCCTGCTCGCGCAAACTCAGCGCTTTCTCGCTTCGAGCTTGCCATCAGCCTATCGCCATTGGGGCGAGCGCAGCGGTTCACTTGAACTTGATGAGGAAGACGATGACCGACCGCCGCCGAAAGTTCCCGGCCCGCTGATCCAAGCGCTCGGCGAGATTTGCGACGACCCCATGATCCTCAATGGGCTTGAAGCTTCTGACACCAAATTCACGCGATTAGTCGAATGGCTCGGCCGTGTTCGTGAGGCAGACGGTGATCAACGCATCATCGTCTTTTCCAGCTTCCGCCGAACAATATCCTACCTTGCTCGTCGGTTGAAGGACGCTGGTTTTAGCGTGATGGAACTGCACGGAGGAATTAAGGACGATCGCCAGGCGACGATTGCGCGCTTCGCAGATTCAGCTGGTGGGACAATCCTGCTGACATCTGAGGTTGGCGGTGAAGGCCTCGATCTTCAGTTTTGCCGGATACTCTTCAACTGGGATCTTCCCTGGAACCCGATGAAGGTCGAACAGCGCATCGGTCGTATAGATCGTATCGGTCAACGTTCGCCATCGATCGAGATCATCAATCTCATCGCCGCCGACACAATCGAGGAGCAGGTGTATAATCGGCTATACGAACGATTGGGCATCATTCGTGAAGCCCTTGGCGATTTCGAACCAATCCTTGGCGACATCATCCGCGATATCGAACTGGTTCTTACAGATCCGGAACTCAGTCCCGACCGACGGGCTGCAGAGTTGGATCGGGCCACCCAAGCAGCCGAACAGCGCAAGCGAGAGAGCGATGAACTCGAACGCGAGGCGCCAGGACTCGTTGCTCATGGCGACAGCATCCTTCAGAAGATCAAGGACGCTCAAGCGCCGTATAAACGCCTGACTGGCGACGATCTCAGGGAATACGTGTCTGCTGTTTTGTCGCACAGCTATCCTGGAACGCGGATTGAGCCGATCGCGAACCTCGACATCGACGCCTACGACATTCGCTTATCGCCGAGAGGTCAGGCCGATTTCGAGCGCTATCGATCGCAGCACATTCGTCGCTATCCCACGCGCTTCACCCGTGATGCTGCAAGCGGTGTGAAAGTCATTTTTGGCAGCAACCCCGACCCTTTGCGTTACCGGGCGCTCGAAGCTGTTCCAATGACCCACCCGTTGGCAAGGTTTTGCGCAAGGATCCTCGATGATCGCCAGGCTGGGATGGCTCCGCGCCCAGCGACTGCTTTCTGTATTCCCAAACCCGCTGACTTAATGATCGGGGCGGGCACGTATGCTGTAGCTGTACAGCGCTGGTCGATCGATGGGCTCCTGCCGATCGATCGATTGAGCTTCCTCGGTATGGATCTATCAGCCCGTACCATTATGCCGGAAGACGATGCTGAGCGGCTGCTCATGGAAGCGCTCGCCACAGAGCCGCGCCTACATAGCCTCGATCCGGCCGAGCGCGATTCCGCCAGCGCCGCAATCGCGGACAAGCTTCTACCTTCGCTCGAAGCAATGTGGGACGACTTTCAGCAGGCGACTGCTGCAGATCATTATGACCGCGTCGAGACACAGCGTGCGCTCATAGTGGAACACAAGGAGCGCAGGCGAAGGGAAGCCGAAAGCAGGATCCGGGATCTCCGGCTGACGGGTGGAGATGGGCGCATGCGCATTGCCCTTCTCGAGCAGGGCAAGCTCAACAAGTTCCTCGCCCGCATGGACGTAAAGCTCGACGAAATCGCCGAGCGGGAGAGGCGATTGACGTTTGAAGAGCCTATTTTGGCAGGAATTGCCCTCATTATCGTTGGGGGGAGCTGAAGATGGCAAAGAAAAGTCAGTCTTTCGGCTCATTCGCCGACGCCGCCGAGGCCTTGAAGAAGCTTAAAGATAAGTCTGGCGTCGCCCAACATCAGCACCGAGCTGCTTCACCTCCTGCAAAGCCAGATCTCACAAGTTCAAACGAATTCGCGGACATCGAAGCGGCCATGATGAAAAAGGCCGAACAGCAGGCAGCGACTTCACCAATCAAGCCCAAGCGTAAGGAGTTCGAGGTTCAGCCGACTGGCCGCGGGCGTCCGAAGGTCGTCCCGGTCGAGGCTGCAACTCCGCCTCCCAATCAAATCAAGGCGGGTCTGTTGCGCAAGCGCGCTCCCGAAGAACGCAAGAAACCAGAACCCCCTCCGCCAATCGCGGAGCAGACATCACCCCTAGCTTCGCCGACGCAAAACCCTAGGGCCCCCAAGGGTAAGAAGACGGTGAAAGGCAAGTCTCGACTGCCTCGCAAGCCAAATATGGTCGTGGCGAAGGCAAAGCCGCCCCCGCAGCCTGTCGCAGCGATACCCGCTCATCCTGCTACAACGGCACCACCACCGCCGACGACCAAACACCTCCTTGAGCGAATTCGAGTGTTGTTTGGGGAGGCACCGCCTCCGATCGAGGCTCGGCCGCAGCGAACCCTTCCTTGGGTTCGGAATGGCGTGGAAGAATGCGTTGCGCGCGGTGCTGAGATAACTCGGAGACAGGCGGAGCCCGACCACTCCGGCTACATAATTGGTTGTGACTTCGGGACGAGCTCAATCAAGCTCGCCGTTCGCCAGCCTTACCGTGCGGGTAATCCGACGGCCGCACGCCCTGCGCCAAACTTGCTGCAATCGAACCGGCATCCCTATCTTTGGCAGAGTGTCATCTGGTTTTCGCCCGACACCGAGGAATTCTCCCTGCTGCCCGGCAAAGGCAAGGTGGCGCTGGAAGGCTTTAAGGCGGGTATTTTGGCGGGGGGAGGCGGGATGCGCATCCTGCCTGATCTGCCCGTTTCACGAAACGAAGCCGCCGCAGCGTTCCTTGCGCTCCAACTGGCTCACTGCCTTGGCTGGTACGCCACAACCGAGCCACTGGGGAGCGATGCGGCGAGCAATTTCCTGGCTATCAATATCGGCATTCCAGTGGCGGCTCAGGACGACACCAAAACCTACCGCGATTTCAGGCACATTGTGAGCGCTGCCCGCGCATTGATGCCTCACGCGAACTGCCTCACCCACAACAAGGTGAGAGAGTGTTATCAAGCTTCTACACATGAACTGCCAGCAGGCTTTGACCTCATACCTGAGCTTACCGCCGCAATTTCGGGTTATGCCAACGAACCTTATGCGAGGGACGGTGCGCACATCCTCATAGACGTTGGTGCATCGACTCTCGATGTCGTCGCATTCAACCTGGTTAATAGGGAACGCGTTGCAGCATTTGCTGCGGATGTGAACCTGCTTGGTGCCGCCGCCCTAGATGCCGCCCGTAGTGATGGTTTCCCAGATGACCTGTTTCGCCGAGCATGCTTCGAACACTACGACAACGTCTTCAAATACGCTCGGCATCCAAGGGTCGCCCCCCGCAATTTTGATGCGACCCTCCGTCGCAATCCTGTTCAGCTCATCGCCATTGGTGGTGGCTGCAAAACCTCTGTGCATAAGGAATTGATCGCTCGTCTTCATCCGACCTTGGGCGATCTGAAGATCGTGCGGCCGAGCCCTCCGGAGCACATGACCAAGCTGAAGTGTGACGCTTCGCGCTTGTTGCTGGCTTACGGTCTCACTTCGGATATTCCCGAGCAGCTGGAGCTGCGGCGTCCATCAGAGATCCCGCAGATCAACGACCAGCAGAGCGCACCGATCACTTTCATCTCTAAAGACGATGTATGATTGGAGGTGACAGAAATTGTCACCTCTGGAGGATAAGAGTAGTCTGAGCAGTAGGGAATGAGGGGCGCGACGTAATTCAAATGAATTCTGGCAGCCGACAGATCGGCCTTTCCAAATCAAAAATTACTTCCTTCGAGCAGTGCCCGAAGCGCTTGTGGTTGCAGACTCATCGCGCTGAGCTAGCAGAGCTCGACGCCGGTGCTGAGGCGCGCTTTGCTGCAGGTCACGAAGTTGGGGACGCCGCGTGCGGACTGTGTCCTGGCGGCGTGATGATAGAGGCAGAACCGGATCTCACCGCAGCACTTGAACGCACGCAAGAACTCATGTCCAGTTCGGCCGAAGTCCCGCTGTTCGAGGCAACCTTTGCTCATGACGGCGTGCTTGTACGCGTAGACATAATGGAACCCGACGGCCTTGGGGGCTGGCATGTTGCCGAAGTCAAAAGTTCGAAAAGCCGCAAGGCCTATCATGTTGCCGATCTAGCCACCCAGCTCTGGGTGTTGCGTGAGGCTGGAGTCCAGGTGAGTTCTGCCGCTATCCGGCACCTTAACAACCAGTTTTTCTTGGCCGAGGAGGGCAACTATCAGGGGGCATTCGTGGATACGCAGTCCCTAGAGGATGCGAAGCCGCTGGCCCTCAAGCGCTCAAAGCAAGCTGAGGAAATTCGGTTAGTACTTGGCGGGGACGAGCCAGCTCGAGATACTGGCGATCATTGCCATGATCCGTTCCCCTGCAAATTTGTAGCCTATTGCTCGCGCGATGACGAACCGGCGCGATATCCAGTATCATCGCTACCCCGGACAGGCCGGCAACTCGCAGCCAAGTGGGCCGAGCACGGCATTGTTGAGCTCGAGGATGTCCCGCCTGGCAGTTTCTCCAATGCGATCCACGCGCGCATTCATGAAGCGACCTTGTCGGGCGTCCCCTACCACGACGTGGATGGAGCGCGGCGGATCATCGGCGATTGGGCATTTCCCCGAACCTATCTCGATTTCGAGACGATCGCCTTTGCCTTGCCTCGCTGGCTCGGAACCAAGCCATGGGAGCAAGTCCCGTTTCAGTTCTCAGCTCACATCGAAGATTGCGAGGGGCAGATTACTCATCGTGAATTCTTGAGCCTGGATGGCAAAGATCCTCGCCGCGCCTGCGCCGAGGCACTGGTGGCACAGATCTCACAGGACGGGGCCGTCATCGCCTACAACGCAGCCTTCGAGCGGACATGCATCCTCCGGCTGGCGGAGCGGTTTTCAGATCTCGCTGAGAATCTCAAGGCGATTGCAGCGCGCATCGTCGATCTGCTGCCGGTGACCCGAGAGCACTGGTACCACCGTGACCAGGGCGGAAGCTGGTCCATCAAGGCCGTTCTGCCAACCATCAGCAATAGCGGCGACTACGCCATGCTGGATGTTGCGGATGGCTCTGCGGCGCAGCTTGCCTATCTAGAAGCAATTGCGGCCCGCACTTCTGAGGCCCGGTTGGCTGAAATAGCGCGATCGCTCAGAACTTATTGTGCAAAAGACACTTACGCCATGATCGAGGTGCTCTCGCATCTGATTGGAGAGAGAATGCCGGGATCACTGCGATGAGACCGGCGGTCATTTGCCAATGGGCAGCATTGTCGAGGCGGGTGGCTCCGCTCATATTTTAGAGGGAATTGAGAAACTATGGGTAGGTCCGCTCTTCGTCACGTATCTGTCCGCGTGCCTTGGCATGACACCGGATGGAACGGCTCAATTTGCAGGGACCCCAAAGCTAACTCGTCTTGTTTGGCATTGCGCCGCACATCGCAAAATCGTGATGATGATTTTGAAGGCGCGGTTGCAGGTAGGTTCATCAACGAACTTGATCGGCTGCCCCCGTGTATGGCCGAGCGCGGCACCTTCCTGTCCGCCCTTCCTCTGCATTTCGAGAGCCGTCTGGATTACTCGAAGTACAGCAAAGATCACGAGCATGTCCTTCCACAGACAGTCCATGTGCCGGCTTGGGGCGGTGTGTTTACCCCATATCGGTGGATGCTGCGCGAGCATGCTTGGGACATTAGCAAGTCGATGGGGCTTGATGCGGATATCGACCGCGAACCGAAGAAGGGACAGGCTCCCGATCTTATAGTCGATACCGCATGGGTGCAGGAATGCGACAATCAGCGTTCCCTGCTCGAGGGTTTTCATTCTCAGCTCGAATGCGACGAATCTCTCGTCTTCTTTTATGCTCGGCAGACTCCGATGTCGGACAGTTCTGCGCGCCAAATTGTTGCGGTCGCGAAGCTAAGCAAGACCAACTCGGTAGACGAGTATCCCTATGAGGGTGGAAAGGCTGCCGGACGGATTCGTTCAATGATATGGGAGCGTCCCTTTCAGCATTCGCTGCGACCGGACAAGGAAAACCCGGGCTTTTGGCACGGTGGTGTGGTGCTTCCCTACCACCAGCTCATCGATGCCGCAGAGGCAGGAGAGCTCGATCTCGCAGACTACGTGGCAAGTGTTCCTGAAGAAGCGTACGAGCAGTTCTTGTACGGAAGCGAACATGTAACCCACGGCAGCGCGATCACCAGCCTGCAGGCGGTTCGCACTGCCATTGAGGCCGCCTCAGCCGTGCTGCCGGGTCCTTGGGAAAACTATCTCTCATGGATTGACGAAGAGCTTAGCCGCCTTTGGGTCATGCAGGGGCCGACGCCTGGATTGGGCAGTGCGCTGTCCTGTTTCGATGAAACTTTCAACGGTACGCTTTTCGCTCAGGCTCTCGCCGCCGAAATTGAGGACGGCGAAGATCCTTGGCCCCTCGTTGAAGCCATTTTTTCGGGCAGCAGGCCGCTCCCCAAGGGTGCTCCCAAGCCGACCACCATGCAAAAGAAGCGTTTTGAGCTGCTCAAGGCCAAGGACGCCGATCGTTATGATTTGATGCGTCTGCTCTCGTGTTTTGAATTGAGCAAGTCGCAGGCACTTGCTGCGTTCAGGACTGATGAGCCATTGGGAATGCTCGCCAACCCATACTTACTGTTCGAACGAACTCGTCTGACCGATGATCCGGTCTCACTGACGACGATTGATCGCGGCCTTTTCCCATCGGAAGGCGCCCTAACCAAGCCGAGTCTGCCTCGCGAGCCCGAGATTGATCTAGATGAGGCTGATCATCCCCTCCGGCTGCGCGCCATTTCTGTTCAGGCATTGGAACTTGCCGCGGCCGAGGGCCACACGATCTTGGATGGTGATCGGTTGGCACTTCGCATTGGCGACCTGCCGCTATCGCGATCGGTGGTGGTCGACCAGAGCACACTGGAAATCTGTCGCGAAGAATTCTCGTCCGAGATTGACATCGTTGACTATGAGGAAATCCTCCACGCTCAGCTCAAGCGCTATCAGCTATCGCGTGACGTCATAAGTTCGCATGTCGCATCACGTTTGGGAGCAGCCCAAGGAAATAAAGTCGATTGGGCTGCTTTGGTAACGAACGAATTTGGCAAGCCGTCCGCGGGCGACTTGGACGAGGAGGCCGCTCAGACGGAGAAGGTTGAAGCGCTTGGCGCGATGGAGCGCTCTCGGATTTCGGTTCTGACTGGCCCGGCCGGAACTGGTAAAACAACGCTCCTCAAGATTTTTCTGAAGCAAAGCGATGTCGTTGGCCGAGATATTCTTTTGCTAGCACCGACTGGCAAGGCGCGTGTCCGCCTTGGCCAACAAACCAAGCGCCCTGATCAGGCGCGGACGGTTGCTCAGTTCCTTCTAGAGTTTGGCCGATACGACACTGGGACGGGGCAGTACATAATTGATATGGGCGGCCCAACCGCGAGTGCGACCACTTGTGTAATCGACGAGTCTTCGATGCTCACCGAGGACCAGTTGGCGGCAATTTGCAGCGCTTTGCCGACCACTTGTAGGCTGATCCTTGTCGGTGACCCACAGCAGTTGCCGCCGATCGGCGCGGGGAGGCCATTTGTCGATATCATTACGCATCTCGAAAGCCGGTCGTCGGAGGGACTTGCCAAGCTCAGTGTCAGTCGCCGTCAATCCGGCGGCGAACTAGTCCGCGCCACATCATTGCCCGACGTTCAGCTGGGCAGCATTTTCTCGGGACAGCCGTTGCCTCCAGGCGAAGATGAAGTCTTGGCCTCTGGCGAAACGCCAGCCGATTCAGAGCGCTTGAGGTTCGTGACTTGGGAGAGCGCGAGCGATCTCCGTGAGCGAATAATCGAAGTCATCGGTAGCGAACTGGACGCATCGGATGACGAGCTGGAACGTGCGGTGGAGCTGTCGCTGGGCGGCACGGTCAGCGGCGATTATATCTACTTCAATCACGGGTGCGGCCAGAGCGCGGAGGAGTGGCAAATCCTCTCCGCTCACCGAAACATGGCTAGCGGCTCTAGCGAGATCAATCGCTTGATCAAACAAACCGTACGGGCTCGCCGCTTGGAAGCGGCAAGGCGACGTGGTTGGGGCTGGAGAATGGTCGAGCCGCGGGGCGCCGACCAGATAACCTATGGCGACAAGGTTATTTGCCTGCGGAATCATCCCAGAAAGCGTTGGAACCCGACTGATCAAAAGCGAGATGGCTATCTGGCAAATGGCGAAGTCGGTATCGTCAACGGTGATGCCGGCAAGAGGCCGCGCTGGACCAAGGTCGAATTCGCATCGCAGCCGACCGAGAGCTACAGCTTTTCCTCAAGGGATTTTTCGGAGGAAGGAAGCCCGTTCCTCGAATTGGCCTACGCCGTAACCGTGCATAAGGCCCAGGGTTCCGAGTTCGGAACAGTTATCCTCGTCTTGCCGCGGGGCAGCCAGCTCCTTAGCCGGGAAATGCTGTACACCGCTCTGACGCGGCAAAGGAACAGAGTTTGGATCCTCCATCAAGGACCCTTCAGTCACTTCCTGAAGCTGCGCTCGAATTTCTTTTCAGAGACAGCGCGGCGATCAACTAATCTCTTTGGCATGCCGGCCATGCGGGAGCTGACAGTTCATGATGTGGGAGGTTCTCGAAAGGGATGGTTGGCTGAGAAACTCATCCACGCGACCCGAGGTGGCGAATTGGTCAGCTCAAAGTCCGAGGTTTTCATTGCGGATGCCCTGTTCGAGAAAGCTCAGGCGGGTACGATCCGTTACAGTTTCGAGAAGCCGCTGATCGCCAATGGTCAGTACCGTTTGCCTGATTTCACGATCGAGAAGGCAAACGAGGTCTGGTATTGGGAGCATTGCGGTTTGATGGATAAGCCTGACTATGTCAGCCGCTGGAAAAAGAAGCTCGCCTGGTACGAGGCGCAAGGCATTTCCATATGGAGCAAGTCCAATCCTGAGGGGCGCCTCATTTTAACAGAAGAGACTAAGTTGACACCATTCAGCAGTCCGCAGGCACACCAGCTGGTGGCCGAGCTCTTTTCATAGTGTAGGCGGGTTACAACCATGAGTTTTGAGACAGAGAAATATGGCCGGTACGAGATAAAGTCCGGGCCACTGAAAGGATCGTGGGCGGCAAATGCGTTTCGCGGCAAGACGTTGGTCGCTCAAGCCGCAGGGGGATCTCGAATTGAGGTAGTCCAAGATGTCAAAACCCAGCTCGATAATCTGGATGCTATTGAGCTATCGGAGCGCGACAAAGAGGGAGCACCTTCCGCGAAGGTCTATGAGGCAGCTTTTCTAGCCCTCGGTGAGTTAAATGATGGATATCGAGCAATGCTCAAGGCGCATTTGAATGCGCCCGACCATCTTATCTCAGCTACCAAGCTGGCCGCGGCGGCCGGTTATGTGAATTGGTCTGCTGCAAACCTACACTACGGGCTGCTCGGTGCGAAAGTTGCCGAAGAAATTGGGTTCGAGCCACCTTCTAGGCCAGATGGCTCAAAAATTTGGACCTGCGCGATTGCACGCGATCCCAATCTAGATCTCGAGTTTCCTGATACATCCCTGCAGGACGCGCTTGAGCGTTGGATTGACGACGAAAGCTTCAGGCATTTTGAATGGCAAATGCGTCCGCAGGTTGTTCAGGCACTACGCTCATTAGGCTACTAGCCTGCCGCTCCCTTCGTTTCAGGTAGATTACATAATCCGTCGAAAACCAAGGTTCGCACGACTTTCGAGATCACGTGGAACCCCTGCGTCTCGACAGAGGAAGCTCCAATTCGCAATTGCGGATCGAATGTCGGTGACGATTGCTTTCGTTTCATGGACCTTTAGGTCCGCAAACTTTCCAAATGCCAGCAGGTCATCGAGTTCGAAGCCGTCCGTTTTGCCGGCCAGAGACATTTGGTGCTCGTTGGTCCAGTCCCCTTTCGGATTGTAGGCGTAGACGACATCGAATGCGGGCGAGAGGCTCCAGCGACCCGAGCTATCCATCAGGAAGGCGATGTTCTTGGTGTGGTCGTCCTGGTTGCGAATGAAGACATTGAGCAGCGCGCGGCGCACCTGCTCCTTGATCGCTTCGCGTCCGAGGCCGAGCATTCGGATGGTCTCGATCGCCTGCTCGTAGCTGTATGCGCGAGCGAGGTTGAAATCGAAATGGCGCATCGCGCAAAGCGACTGCATGTGGAGCTTCTTGCCGTTAGGCGTGCGATCGAAGCGCTGGGTCATGAAATGCGCCCGCCCACCTTCTTCGTGCAGACGAGAGCGAGCCATATCGATGCCGGCCTCTCGGGCTAGCAGGTAGCAGGCGTACTCAAGCCGGCCGAAGCCCATCGGGTCGGCAAGTTCCTTGTCGGCATTGCCCGACACGCCGTCGAACTTGACCAGCCATTGCGTGTAGCCGGGCCCTGCAGTCAGCTGCCCTGAATGGAATTCTCCGGTCTCCTCATTCCAGGCGAGGACGGCCTTGGCCCGGGCACCACCAGCAGAGGTGCCGACGCGCAAGATCTCTTGAAGTGCGCGATGATCATCTTCACCCTTGAGCACACCGGCCAGTTCTTCACGCGCGGCAATGACCCTGTTGGCGAGCTCGACAAGCGGAGCGATATCGACCGGCCGGCCCTGTTCACGGCGCTCACCGGTAGCGGGCTCGAATTCGAGCGCGCCCATGCCTCTGCGGCCGGTGTAACAAAGGCGCTCGACCGGATCGAAGCTGCCGGCTGTGCGGCCCTGCTCGGCAAGCCAACGGTTGATGAGGGCGTTGCCAAACTTGTCGGGCAGGCTATCGGCCAGCATGCCCGGGAGCCCTTTGAAGGTCTCGTAATTCAGCGCGGGAAAGTCGTAGACGCCGCTTCGTAAGGGCATTGTGAGCGGGGCGACTTCGATACCGCTGCGGCTGAATTCCGGAGTGTATTCGAAAACCCCGACATCGCGATCCTCATCCCACAGGACGGCGCCGATCTGACGACCCCAGAGATTGACTACGGCACGCGTCATGGGGCCTCGTCACCCCAGCTCCATTCCTCGTCAGCCTCACCTTCAGAAGACTTGCGCACCCTTTGCCGCGCCTTGCCGGTGTCGGACCGGGGATCGAGCGGGCTCAGCTTGGCGTCCGGCATGACATCCAGAAGGCGGTCTTCAATTTCAAGCGCACGCATGATCCTGGCAAGGCTATCGATGGTCCCGCCATTGCCGGCTTCCAGGCGGGCGAGCGTTGAACGCGAGATGCCAGCCATTTCCGCAAGCTCGGCCTGCTTGAGATTGCGTGATATGCGATATGCTTCGATCTGCTTCCCGAGGTCGGATAGCAGCACCGAGAGAGGGCGCAGATCTGATGTATCATAATGTGGCATTATCGAGACATTATCTCGGTTATGGAGCTTTGTGTAGCGATTTTGCGTCTTTACATGACGACAGTTAATGTGTCAATATCGAGACGTAAATTGGCTAATCACCGATAATGCATCAAGTTTGCTACTTTATGTAGGTGGGAGCGATGGAAATGGATGACGAGAAGGATCAAAAAGACCAGACGGACTGGAAGGGCCTACGAGAGATCGACCGTGCCATCTCCGAAAATCGCCTCACGTCATACTCTTGGAAGAAGGCTTGGGCCGACCCCTGGGGACGGGCGAAGATCATCACGGTGCTCACGCTGCTCGTAGCATTCGTGATCTTCGTTATCGTCTACGACCTGGTCCTCTGAACCTTACCACTCCTTCACATCATCTGCCGCTTCCTCGCTTGCGCCCGTGGCGCCCTGTGTCTGGCGGTCCAGGTAACCTCGAACGGTACCAATCCTTCCACGACCCTGCTGGCGAACCCGCTCGACCTCATCCGTAATGTCAGACCGATCAGGAGCATCGGGCATTGAGCGACCACCCGCAGAGCCCACGGCTCCTCTTGCGCGCACCTGCCCAGCACTTCCGATCCCGGGGCGGCTGACAGGAGCGAAGTCCGGCAGCGAAAGGTCGGCTTCGATGTCGTCTTGCAGGCGGTCAGCATAGCTTTCGACAAATCGCGATTGCAGCTGCTGGCCGCGCGCGCTCATCTGGAACTCGATGTCGTCGAAGCGCACCGGCCCGTAATAGTCGCGATTGGCTTCGATCTCGGCCATGCCCCATTCGCGATAGGCCTGGCTCAGGTTCAGCGTGCCTGCGGCGCTGTTGGCCTCGTACCAGCTGGCCTGGTTCTCGAGGCGGCTGGCCATCTCTTCGGCCCGACGCGCCTCTCGCGTATAGCTCTCGGCCTCGGTCAGCGATCGGCTAAGACCCGACGAGCTGGTCGAAACCTGTGATACCGAGCTTGAGCTCGTCTCGCGCAGGAAGCCTTCACGCGTGTTCGACCAGTTGCGGCTATCCGAAAGCTGCCGCAGCGTTCCCATGATCCTGCCACGGTCTTCCGAGGCGATCCCGATATCGCTGTCCGTCCACGATTGATTGCGACCGCCAGTCGCCTTGGCTCCAAGAGTTGCTGGCCCCAAATTGCCTCCAACGCCTGCGGAAGCTTCTCCATTTAGGAACCAGGATACAGTAATGTCGTCGGACGCGCGCCGCGACAGGCCAAACTGCTGCTGGAGCGTCCTTGAAGCATTGTCGACTTCGCTGAATGCCGTGCCGACGCTGTCGTTCGTGCCGACGCCGCTGACTGTGTCGGAGCTCTGACCCTGGCTGTAGGCGTTGCGGATCTCGCTGAACCGGGTGAGCGCAGAGCTTGTCGATTGTTGGGCGAGGTTGGCATAGGTCTCGCTCTGCGTCCGGCTCTGGCTCGCCATCGTTCCGAGGCGGCCGGTGAAGTCGTGCCCCAGTGTCGGCGTGAACGGATAGCTCGAGTTCGGGACAGCAGCGAACTCGCCATCGGGGAAGCTGGTAGTCTGCGTGCCGCTGTCGCTGAAACCACGCGTCTGCGTGGCGCCATAGGCGATGTTGGGTGCAAGATTGCCCTGCGCAAACTGGCGGGAAAACACCGTCGAGTTATCGATGTTCGAATTGCCGAGCGAGACATTGCCGGTGCTCGCTTCGCGCGAGGCTTCCTCGGCCGCATTCTGGCTCGGGTTGAGATAGCTCGTTGCCTGGCCCGAAATCGCCAGCGCACCACGCGCAACCCCGCCGGCAAGGAAGGGGATCGAGGCGACAAGATAGCCCGCGAGAATGCCGATATCGCTGTTGACGTCGCTCATGCCAGCAAAGGTCGCGAGGCTGAGGCCCGTGCTGCCGCCAGCGGCGGTGACATCGCCCGCGCCTTTGAACATCAGGATCATGTGCAGGATGACGAAGAGCGGTCCCCACGCCGCAAGGTAGAAGAAGCCGGTGACGTAACCTCTCAATGCAGTGGGTCCGGTCCGCGGCATCAGGAACAGCGGAAACAGGACAGGGAACAGCGCGTAGAACACCACCGTCAGCACGACATTGAGGATCGGGACCCATTTCATCGCGTTGTGCGCGATCGAGGAATAGGTCCGCTCGGTCTGAATATCGGCCCGGGTCTGCGCGAAGACGTCGATGCTGCCGGTGCCGCTCGCCCCTGCAAAGCCGTGCATGGCCTGGTTCATGGCATTGATCGTCAGCACCTGGCGGAAAATGTCGCTCGCGCTGCGCGAGATGCCGGTGAGATACTGATAGGCAATCGGGAGGTCGGCCATGAGCTTGGCCCTGGCGAACGCTTCGGTTTGTCGCGGATAGAGCTGGCGTCCCGCGACAAGCGTCATCTCGTCGATAAGGCTCGCCCACTGCCCCGACAGCGCGGTGTAGGCTTCACGGCAGGTGATGATCGAAGCCGTCACGCTGTCGTCGGCCTGCCGGGTCAAGAATTTCTGCGCGCGAGCCGCGCTGCCCGGCGCGATCGTCGCCCAAATATCGTCGCTCTCGGACAGCTCCTTCATCGAGTAGCGGCCGAGCAGCAGATCGTAGAACACGCATTGCCGGACATGCTCGTCGAAGTTCGCAGCGAACTCCGGATCGGAAATGCGCAAGCTGCGCGTCGATTCGAGCAGCCGCGCGCCATAGATCATGCCGTTCTTCGAGTAGTTGAGGTCATCCGGCAGGCCGAAGACAAGCTCGGCCGAGCGGGTCAGATAGTCCCCTGCCTGGCTGGTGAAACTTGCCATTAGGGCGAGCCCGAGCGGGACATTGGCCACCGTTGCCGGTGCAAGGCTGGGATTGACCCGGTCTGTCACATGGACGTCCATGCGCGGCACCATCAGGCACATGTAGATGAGCGTCGCACCGAGGAACCAGTTGAGCCAGGCACGCCAGTCCTGGTTGAACGCGACCACTATGACCGCAAGCACCATGCCCATCACCAGCGCGACTTGGATCAGGCTCTTATAGCCGCCCGCACCGGTCCAGGCGGCAACGGCGTTGAGGACATTGACGATGTACTCGCCGCCGCCGACCGTGAAAATCTCGACCATGCTGCCTGACCCTTATGGAACGATGGAGCGGGACTGCATCCCGCGTGACCAGTCGAGCGCGGCGGCCATCGACGGTGACATCGAGGCAGCGAGCATATTCTCGATCATCGCCGTCTTCTCGATGATCTGCATGATCGCAGAGACCCGCGCCTGTCCGGTCGCTTGCCGCTGGGCGAGGCCAGACCGGACCTCGGCGACCTGAGCGCGCCAGATCGCGAGCTTGGCTTCATCGGCCGCAATGAAGCTCGCCATCGAGCGTCCGGCCTCAGCGGTGATACGCTCGAGAATGGCATAGAGGAGATCGATGCTGGCGATCTCGGCCAGCGTGTCGCGGTCGTCGGTTGCCATCCCGCGCCCATAGGCCGCCTGAACGGTGAGGATCTTGTAGAGCGGCACCGATGCCACCTGGAGCAGCTCCTTCTCCTCGTCGCCGATCGCGGTATCGCTGCGGATCGCCTCCACCATGCTGCCGATGAGCCGGGCAACGCGTGGCCGGATGGCTTTCGCGCTCGTGAGGCTCATCTGCTGGAAAGTGGGGTTGAGGCACTGGTCGGGCTCGTCGCACTGGAACACCCGCACCGACTGGCCCTGCGTCCCGTCGAGCAGTGCGGTCACCAGCGTCGAGGAGGCATCGCCTGCGAAAGGTACGAATTTGCCCGACTCGTCGTCGCGGGGCGGCACGTAGATCACCGTGCCGATGAGCGTCATCGCATACTCGGCAAGATCGCGGTCGAAAGTGCCGCCGGGGTTGAAGAAGGCGCTCTGCTTGAGGACATGCCAGGTGTAATTGCGCGGCACACCGGGATTGACGTCGGCATAGTCGGCGCCGGCGCCCTCGTTGGTGGAGGCGCGTTGGCCGCGCGTCCCGCAACCATGCTTGGCGGCAGCATAGTCGGTGAAGATACCTTCGGAGTTGCCGATCGCTTCGCAGATCGCCTTGTCCGCGAGATCGCCCTTGGGCCAAACGCCGCCGACCAGGCCCTGCGCCATCTCGCAGGAGTTGATCGAGAGATTGTTCATGAGCTGCGCCTTCTGGCTGAACTCCTGCATGATCTTCGAGCATTCGGGGCAGACGGTGTCGATCGCGAGGCTGAAGGCGAACCCCACCGCATTGTTCGCGACGGCCTTCAAGAGCGCGACCATCTCGCTTGCGTTGATGAAGGAGAACGACCCGGCGAAGATATCGATACCGCCGCAACCAGCGCGGGCACGCGGAAGCTGGAGATTGGCGATGTTGGTCGTCTTCTGCGGGAAGCGCGTCCAGACATTGCCAAGGCTGTAATAGCCCGCCGACTGGCCTTCGAACGCGCTTGGCCCGGTAACATTGGCCGCCGCGCCCATGTCGTCCATGAAGCGGTCCATGCTGTCGCCAACATTGGCTGATGCTGGCGCGGCCAGAGGGGACGCGACCATGCTGGCGGCAGCTATGCTGAGCGCCGTATTGCGGATGCTAGTAATCATGTCCGGCTTCCTTCGAGGTGAGGAGGTAGATGCGGTCCTGCAGCTCGTCGGCCGAGAGCACGCCGTATCCGATCGGGATCGGGCGCCTGGCCACGCTGTCCCACAGCACGAGCGCCGGGGTGATGCCGGGCTCGAGCCCCATCCGCGGCCGCTGGCCGCTTTCGACCTTGTAGTCGGGGAAGTGCCGGGACGGTCCGCCATCGGTAGAGATCGCCCGAACAGTGATATGCCAGCGGTCCGCCACCGAGCGCACGATCGGGCTCATCACTTCACATGCACCGCAGGTCTGGGCGAAAAAGTAGAACAGGCCATAGCGCTCGGAGAGCCTGGCCATCACCGCATCGCGGTCGGCAGCGCGTGCTTCCTGCCATTGCTTCTTGGCGAGCGCGCCGACCGGTCTCTCGAGCGTGTAGTCGAGCTCGGGATCCTGCCAGACCGCGCGCTGCCAGACATCGGAAAACAGCGAAGCCCGGTCGAGCTGGGTACGTTGGAAGCGGATATAGGCGGTGACGTTTTCCGGCGTCGGATAGAGGATCGCGCGCGCTTTGAGTTCGCGCAGTTCCCCCGTGACCGCGTCGAGTTCCTGTGTGGCGGTTACCTGGGCGGGTGGCTGTGCGACCTGCGGCTCGGCTTTCGGCTCCGGCCTGACGCAATAGAACCAGTATCCGAGCCTGCGCTGCTCGCAGTAGAGGCTGTCTGCCGAGGCAGCTGGCTCTGCTGGGCGTGCTTCCTGGGCGACTGCCCGAACGGGAAGCAGTGCAGCGAGACACATGGCCAGTGCTGGGAGGGCCAGCATCGGCAGTGATTGGCGGCGCGTCATTGGCCACTCCTTGCGTAATAGTCTTCGATTTTCTGCTGGATGAGGATGCTGGTCTCGAGCTCGTCGGGAAGCCGCGCAGCCTCGGTGAACTCGGCATAGACTTCGCTGAAATCCATCTGGCTGAGGTCGAGCCGGGCGAACTCGTCGAGAGTGAAACCCTCGCACTGCTCTTCCTTGGGCTTGTCCCACGGCTTGAGCAGCTGGAGGCGGCCCTGTTCCTGCAGGACCCGCGAGAGCTTGCTCTCGAAGCAGCAGTAGACCTTCTTCTTGGTCAGGCAGACGCCGAGGAACTTGTCCGAACAATAGGTCCCTACAAAAGCGCACAGTCCCTGCGCATCGCGTTCGTGGAGCAGCACCTCCTCGCGGTTGCAGCCGAGCGCGACGAGCAGGCTGATTCCGGGGATGAGCGGGAAGCCCTTGCCCTTGCAGCAGTTGAGCACGCCGAAGACCTTGGAGGAGCAGGTGTTGCGGGTGCCGCGGAACAGCGTCAGCGTTTCAGGATCGAACTGACCGCGGGCCTCGTCCATCGCATGGAGCGCGGTGACGGCATCCTTGAACTCATCGTTAGCTGTGCGCTCGATCGTCTCGCAGCTGCCGTCGATGCAATAGACATCGCCGTCGCAGACATACTGGGTTGAGCTATCGTTTACGGGAAGCGGGCACTCGTAGATGCGCTCCCAGGTCTCGCAAGGGTCTTCGTCAGTGAGGCATTCCTCGCGGACAAAGCGGCAGGTGCCCTGGCTTTCGATGTCGGAGCAGTCGGTCGCCGCTTCGCGCGCAATGCAAGTGTAGCTGCGTTGCCATTCCCAGCAGGGCCTGGTGACAGAGACGCCGTCGATCACGCGGGTCTGCGGATCGCTATCGGTGCAGATTTCGGCGTCCAGCGTGCAATCGCTATTGTCCGCAAGACCTGTGCACTGGCTTTCGTCAGAGGTCGTCGTGACGGTGGTCGCCGTGGCGATGCGGTAGGGCGTCTGCCCCGCGACCTGTTCGTCGCAGGTCAGCTCGGTAATCGGATCGCCCGGCTCGGTGCACCATTTGCGACCGCCGGACCAACCCCACTGTAGGCAAGGACCGTCCCGGTGTCCGGTCACCCGGCAAAGAGCGCCCGAAAACTCTTCGCAATCCGGCTCACCTGACAGGTTGAAGCTGCCCAATGGGCTGCAAAGGTAATGATACTGCGGTTGCTGGCTGACCTTGGCGACGAGCGGGACCGTGCATTGGCCAAGCGACTGATCGATCCGTGTGCCCGTATTGCAGGTGGCTGTGTAGGTGCCCGCCGACCCCGAACCAGGCGGCAGCGGAACGCACGATCCCTGGCTGCCCGAAATTGCCATGCCGCTGGTGTAGTCGAGCGGCGTCTCGTTGATCGCGAGGCTGCGGGCAATCACGTCCTCGATCTCGTTCGGCTCGAACCTTGCGCGATTGGCAATGCTGTCGCGGATGGTCCGCATCGGCGTGCTGGTCGTGGCGGCGCTGCGGGCGCGGGCCTCGATCTGGTCGGGATCGCGCACAAGATCCTGCAGGTCGCGCGTCGCCTGCGGATCGAAATTGGGAACGCGCGCCGCGTCGGGATTGGTCGTTGCGGCGTCGCGCGCTTCGCCCAGCAGCTCGGTGGCAAAGTCCTTGCCGTCGGCCCTTGCTGCATCGCGGGTCTGAGCGTGAATGGAAGCCGCGCTTGTGAGGGCGACGAGTGCGGCAAGGAGATTGGCGAGGGTTCTGCCGGTCATGGCCGTTCCTCCCTGGAGAGCTGGCGCAGATGGAGGCGAGCAAGCTCGGCACCCGGACCCTTGCCCGAGACAAAGGTCTCGAGGACTTCTCCCACGCTGATGTTACCGGCGATGCGGTCGTGCGGCGGCACCTCGCTGGTGCAATCGAACCCGTCGCAGGGACTGAACTCAGTGCTCAGCATGACGAAGCTCGGTGCGGCCTCGATTTTGAACGCGCGGAACAGCCTTGGATCAATGCCGAGCGAGCCGGCTTCGTCGCGGGTGCTCCAGATGGCAGCCAGGCGCTTCTTGAACGCCTCGCTGTTTCCTTGCGGGAAGCCGCGCAGCACGGTGACGCCTCCTGCCCTGGTCATGTCGTGGACCAGTACTTTCAGCGCCTCGGGCGGCATCGACAGGCTGGCAAAGGCAATGAAGCGGGGGGCTCCCCCGAGCGATGCCTTCTCGGCGGCGGCTTGCCCCGCGATCATCGCGTCGAAGTCGAGGACGGCGTTTGTCTCGATTGCCTCGATGCTGTCCGCATAGGCTGCGCGATTGGCCTGCGCTTGCGCCTGGATAGTCTGTGCGTCCTCGGTCAGCGCCTCGGCGCGCTGGCGGACATTGGTGCTGAGCGCCTGCGCATCGTCGGCGTGTTCGGCCGCACGCTCGCGGATCGCTTCGAGATCGATGCCTTCGGGCGCGCTCTGGGCGAGAGCGAGGCCACCGAGGGTGACGGCAAGGCCGACGGGCAAAAGAAGGAGGTGTTTGTTCATAGCGCGCAGCAGTTCCGCTTGCGCCAGACGAGGTATCCCATGTCTTCACCGATAGCGGGGATGACCTGTCCGGCCGATTGAAAGGTGGTGGAGGCGCCGACGGGCGGGCAGGCGTAACGGCCCGAGGTCGCCGGGTTGGGGTTGGTGGCCTGGAAGCGGTATTGCTGCTTGCGCATCACCGGCATCAGGTATTTGCCGCACAGGCCCTTGGACCCCATCGTCCCCCACGAGACGAGTTCGCGGTGGAGCTTGTAAGCAAAGCGCGAGAGCACGAGCCGCGAGGCCTGGACGTGCCCGATCGAGGCCGAGACGTTGCCGTTCATCGGATACATCGAACCCTGGCAGCCCGCGCACCAGAACATCTCGTCGATCGGCAGCTTCGCGGTCGAGGCGACGCAGTCGGCCGCACAGGCAGCGAGCGCCAGCGGGTTGGCGAAGAGCACGGCCTCAGGGTTGATGATCGCGGTGAGCTCGGAATCCTGCCACAGCGGATCGATCTCGGAGATGTAGAGAATGTCGATCGAGCCCGATTCCAGGCACAGGAAATCGGCGACGATCTCCATCCAGTAGATCAGCGGATAGGCATACCAGTGGACATGCCAGCTCGAATAATACTGGCTCGCGCCGCCCACCGCCGATGGACCCGAGATCGAGCGGAAGCCGATATCGAAGCCCGGATCGAGTTTCATGCCGCCGAGGTTCACGAAGCACCACGGCTTCATGCTGACATCGGCAAGCCGAACGGGCTCCCAGAAGCCCATGGCGATCCCGGGCCTCAGACCGCACAGGCACACCGGCAGATCGGGGTTATCGGGATCGGGCCGGCTCGACGGCCAGATGTCCAGCCCGCCGATGGAGATCGGGAACAGGCACGACCAGCAGATGTCGGTGATCGGGTTGACGAAGCTGCCGGTGCAGCGTCCCGGACCGGCATCGGCCATGGCGGGCGTTGCGGTCGCTAGACCAAGAATGGCGGCCAGCATGAGCGCCAGCTTTCTTAAGTGCGTCATTGGGCTGTCCTCCTTTTCGGTGGCAGCGCGATTTCGCTGACCTCGAGCAGGCGGCCCTGCTGGCGCACGCGTGCGGGCACCGACCTGATCCCGAACCTTTCGGTGAGCTTGCCGCCCTGGTCGAAATAGAAGCGGCGCTGGCGAGCCTTCATCAGCTCGAGCGGCGCGCCCTTCACCAGGATCAGCTTGGCATTGGCGTCCTGCTTGAGCGCCCAGGTGAGCTGGTCTGGATCGTCGCCGTCGAGGAACAGGAGATCGGCGCGAAGGTCGACGCTGTCGAGCGGATTGACCCTCGTGCCAGCGGCATGGATCAGCTCGCCTTTTGCCCCGCGGATATCGGCAGCGAGCGTAATCGTCGGATCGAAGTGCCAGCGCCGCGCTTCGCTGGCCCGGGCGATCCCCGCAACGGGGTCAGGGCGGTTGACCCGCGCGATCGTGCGGCGCTTCAGGTCTTCATTGAGCCGCGCGGTCTCGCCCGATCGTTCCATCTGCGTCAGGCGCGAATGGATCTGTTCGAGGAGGTCGCGTTCGATCACGGGAAACACCGTGCCGCGCTGGCCATAATCGCGCGCCAGCACCTCGGCAGGGTAGAGCAGGACTGCAAGCAAGGCCGCAGGGAGGATGAATTTGCTCACAGGATCGCCCTCCCGCTGCCGAGGATCTGGCCGCGGCAGACGAAGCCGATCTCGGCGTAGCGGCTGTCGAGGCCGCGTGGATGGCTGGTCCCAGTGTAGAAGCAGCCGTCGGGGATCGTGCCTTCGGGGCCTTTGTGAAGCGCAATGCCGAGACGGGTCTCATCGAGCCGCGCGGCGATCTTGCGGCCGTTGATGAAGACCTCGTGGCCACGGTGGCTTACGACATCGCCCGGCACGCCGAGCACCCGTTTGCCGAAGAGCTGCGCGCCTTTCCCGAAATGCACTTCAACGAGTCTGCTTGCCGGCGGCTCGAAGAAGATCAGGCTGCCGCGCTCGATCCGCGCATGCTTGTCGAGCCAGAAGGCCCAGTTCGGCAGGCTCGGGCTGGCGTTGATGAGAAAGGCATGGCCTTTCGCGAAGGCATCGACCGCGCCCCATCCGAGCGGCAGCAGCACCAGGCCGGTCAGGACAAGCGGCCGTTTGATCGTGCGGACAAGACGAGAGGCAAAGGGCGTCACTGACCGCCTCCCTGCCCAAGCTGGCGGGCGATCCGCATGCGCAGTTCGTTGGTGGCATCGGGGGCATCTCCTGCGAGCACCGCTTCGCCGACCAGCACCACGCGGCCATCGGTCCCCATTTCTGCAACGGCACGCTCGGACGCTTGGAGGAAGGCGAGCACGCGCGCCTGGCTGGCTTCGGGATCCTGCTGCCCGCGCGCTTCGGCATCGACGAAACCCGCGATGGTCTCGGCAAGCCGGACCGTGACGATCTGCTGGCGCGGCTCGGACAGCTCGCGGCTGACCCAGGCCGCCCAGAGCAGTCCGACCACGAGCGCGAGCACGCCAAGAATTCTGAGCACCAGCGGGCGATTAAAAGATTGTAATCTGCGCGTGTCAGTCACGGTTTGCCTCCCGGGCCGGATGGTTGTCGAGATCGGCCGCGAGCCGCTTCAGGAAGCGGGGCATGCGAAACAGCGTCACCGCACCGGTCAACACCAGGAAGCAGCCCTTGAGGTCCTGGCTGAACAGGCTGCGGCGCAGGCCGTCGGCTTCGAGGTAGCGGTCCGACAGATTGGCGAGCTGGGTGAAGAGGCCGCCAAGGTCCCAGCCCGCAACGAACAGGAACAGCGCGAGCGGCAATCCCAGCACGATCAGCAGCGAGGTCGCGGCAAAGCGTGCGGTCTCGATGAGGACGAAGCAGGTCCCTTGCAGGAATGGCATCAGGCTGCGGAGATTGGCCGGAGGGGTCCGGTCGACGAGATGCGAGACCATCATTGTCCGCCTCCCGCCACAATGCGGATGGCATCGGCGAGGCTGTGTCCGCGCCGCTCGCATTCCTGGATCGCGGCATAGGTGTCGGGATCGGAGGAGTAGATTGTCGCCGAGAAGGGATCGAGCACGAGCCGGCCGACCGCCTCGGTCTCGGGACCCTTGATGAAGACCTCGCTGTACTCGGTCCCCGAACGCTTGAGGCTGCGGATCAGCGTCTCGGTGCGATCGTCCATGTCGAGCCGCGCGTTCGCCCTGAAATCGGCGATCGTCTCGGCCTTCTGCTGGAGCACCAGCATCCAGTCGCTGTTCTCGAGCGCGGCGCGCGCGCCATCGGACTTGTAATAGTCATTAAGGGACTGGGTCGCAGTGGCGAGCGCGCCGCCGTACTTGCGGGCTGTGCGGGCATAGGTCTCGACGAACTCGCCCATCGACCCGCCCTTGAGCATGGCCCAGGCCTCGTCGATCAGCAGCAGCTTCTTGGTCGCTCGCGATGAGCGCGTCATCGCCTGGCTGGTCATGAACATGATCGCCGAAAGGACGACGCTGCGCAGTTCCTCACGGGACGCGAGATCGCTCATCTCGAAGACGGTGAAATCATCGTCGAGCGCGAAGCTCGCTTTGCCTGCAAAGAACCCGCCGTAGCTGCCGCCGCGGCAGAAGGGCGCGATCGCGGTGGCCAGATCGCGGCCCGCCTCGCTTTCCGATCCATGGAGCGCATGCGCGACATCGTCGACCGATGCGCCGCTTCCCAGAGCCTCCCAGGTCGCAGTCACGGCCCGGTCGATCAGTCCGCGTTCGGTATCGCTCGGCGCGGTGCCGGGTCGCGCCATCTGGCCGACGATCGCCTTGATCATGGCGAAGCAGTCGAGGCGGTAGTCCTCGTCTTCGTGCGCGCGGGCATCGTCGACCATCGAGAAGGGGTTCAGGGAAAAACCCGAGGCGAGCGTGAACTCGACGAAGCGTCCGCCCTGCAGTTTGACCGAATGCTCGAAGCTGCGCCCGTCGTCGATCACCACGACCTTGGCGCCCGCGCCGCGCAAGGCGGCGCAGAGCTCCTGCAGCAGCACCGACTTGCCCGAGCCCGACTTGCCGCAGATCGCGATATTGTGATTGCCGGCGGCGTTTTCGAACGGCGACCACCAGAAGGGCTGGCCGCGGCGGCCAACGAGCAGGAGGTGGGGGATCACGCCGCCAAGATATTCCCCCTGCATCGGCGCGATATGTGCCGCTGTCGTCGAGAGCATGGTCTTGAGGCGCTTCAGCCGCGCCATGTCGTCGGCGAGGCCATCGGCAAGGCTCAGGGGAAAGGCAGCGACGAGGCCCTGCAGCTGGAGGAAGCGCTCGTCGGCAAGATCCCATCCCGCTGCCTTGTAGATCGCCTTGATGATGCGTTCGTGCGCGTCGCCCTGGCCGAGCGGCGAGATGCTGGTGAGCCCGTAGAACAGCTTCACGAGCTTCTTTCCTTCCTCGAGTTCGGCTTGAACGTGGCGCCACTCGGCCGACTGTTCGGCGAGCTTGGGCAAGAAACGCGCGCTCTTGGTCTGGCTGAGGCTGGTCGTGCGCATGAACTTGAAGCCCGCGCGCGCCGAGGCGGCTTCCTGGTCGGGGTAGACCAGGCACAGCATGGTCGCCGTTGGACAGGGGAAGCGCAGCTTGTCGGTGAACATGTCGCCGATGAGCCGCGCGCATTCCCAGGGCGCCCAGCGCTCAGGGGTAGAGCGCACGGCATAATGCCGCACGTCGAAATGGTCGGGATAGCATTCGCCGACTTCGGGATTGCCCTCCTCGTCGCGGCCGGTCTCGCGAAAGCGCTCGGTCCTGAGGATCAGGCGATCGTCTTCGACCTCGAGCTCGATGTCGCGGCGGATGGCCTGGACATCGAGCGTATCATGCGGGTTCCACGCATGGATATCGGTCTCGTGCGCGGTGGTCGGCGAGGTGAGCTCGTCGATCAGCGCCAGCAGCCCGCCCGGGCGCAGCTCTTGCGCGTGGAGTCCGAGCGAATGGAGCATGCCCATCAGCCCTTCGCGGCATTCGGAGAGTTCGGCATCGGTTACGCTGCCGGGCACCGGCACGCCGAGCGAGACGATCAGCCGGACGTTGCGGGCATGGAAGGGCGCATGCGCCGAGCCCGAATTCCAGACGAGATCGTAAAGGCGCTTAGTGCGCGCCCTGGCGATAGCCTCGTAGATCCCGCCCTGCTCATAACGCGGAGCGAACCAGGGGCCGACCACGCTGCCGATCCGCGGTGACGCGAAGTTCAGGACCTGGAGGCAGGCGCCCTGCGGCAGGCCTTCGGAGAAGAACTGGCCGAGGATCTCGCCGGTCCGTTCGTCGGCCCCGATCAGCGGGGTGACCTCGAGCACGAAGCCCTTCGAGTGGGCGTTGCGGTAAAGCTTCGCCCCCTCGTCATAGACCCGGTAGGGTAGCCAGTCCGAGAGCATGTCGAGCCCGAAATGCGCCTGCGGCTTCTCAGGCCGAGCCGTGTCTGCAAACAGGCCTCGCGAGAGTGCGTCGCGCGCGGCAGCAAGGGATAGCGTCACCGGCTCTCTCCTTCGGTCATATCAGGGTGGGGGACCGGCTCGCGGGGAGGGGAAAACGAGCCAGGTCCCCCGGGTTCCGGCGCGTCAGCGCCGGGCATCGCCGGAACGGGCTGCGAGGGGATGAACAGCTGTTCCGGCAATGTGTCTGTTGGTTGGAAATCGGTTGCGGGGTTGCTCTCGCGCGTCGCGGCAATGGTCGATGCCAGCGAGCGCAGGACTTCGCGGCGGCCCTGCGGGGCGCGCCAGCCTGTCCCTGCCTGTTCGGGCAGGGTCAGGTGAACGACGCGCGCCTCATGGTCGCGGCCCGCCGCGTCACGGTAGGGCGTCAGCACCACCTGCAGGCGGCGAACCGCTTCGCCGGTCGGGGTCACCGTCCAATGCGCGTCTGTCGTGTCAGCCTTTTCGATGCCGGTCGCCCCGGCATCGATCGCGGAAGTCGGCGCGCAGGTCCCTTCGGGAGCGCGGCAGGCAAAGCTGCCTTTGACGTTGCCGCCAAGGCTGGCGCAGCCACTGGCCAGGATGAGCGGCGCAGCGAGCACCACGGCGCGAAGGATCGGAAGCCGGCTCATTGCGCCACTCCCTTGCCTTCGGCCACGAAGCGGCGGATCGCCGCGGCATCGCGGTAGCCATGCAGCACCGCCCCATCGCGGGCGCGCACGATGACCGGAGTTCCGGCAAACCCGTTGGCCTTCGCGAAGGCTTCGTTGGCATCGAGTGCCTTGGCGTCCTTGCAGGTCTTGGCACTCGCCGGAGCCTGGCCGGCATAGGCTGCATGGAGCGCCTTTGCCGGATCCTTGGCGCACAGCACGGCCTCGGAAATCTTGCGGCTTGCCGCGCCGAAGATCGAGATCGGTCGCTCTTCGACATGGACCTTTGCCTTGACGAGTTCGGCGGTCAGGCGCTGGCAGTAGCCACACTGGAAATCCGAGAAGACGACCAGGCGCTCGCCCTTGGGGTTGCCCCAGTGGATCGCGCCTGCAGCCGGAAGCGATGAGAGGTCGACATGGCTGGCGGCCGCCTGGAAAGGCGCTTCGTCGCGTACCGCCGGCGCGTCGCTGGCTACGCGCGCCGCACCGGCCGCGAGCAGGTCGGGATTGAGTTCGAGCAGGCGGGCGGCGGTCACGTCGCGCCGCTCTTCCATGTCGTAGAGACGGCCCACGAAGAGATAGCGGGCGGTCTCGTCGATGTAGAACAGCGTGTCGCCCGAAACGACTTCGCACCAGGGGCCAAGCGTGTCGCAGCTGATCGCATCGATCGGGGTCTTGGGCAGCCGCAGTTTCAGCGCCTGCGCGACCTCGCTCGCCATGCCGGCGGCGCTCGCAGGCATGGCTGTGACGGCCGAGACTCCGAGCGTCAGCACGGCGGCGGCGCTCGAAAGAGCAAGGGCAAGGTGGGCGGCGCGGGCCTTCAGGCCCGGCCGGTGGTTATTGTAGTTCATTTGGAGGGGCTCCTGACGTGGACGCCGTCGAGAAAGACGATCTCGACCTCGATGCCGGTCGGCATCTCGACGACGGGTTGGTATTGTTCGGCGCGTTCGATGAGGTATCGGCTGACGGTGTCGGCAGCCTCGCCGGCACCCTGGCCGAAGCCACCGGCGAGGATGTCGGTCGGCGACAGCGCTTCGCGCTGACCGTTGGCGCCGACCTGACCGGTGAAGATGCCGTTGGCGTTGGCGGAAAATCCGCGCCCGAAGCCGCCGACAATCCCGGCCAGCAGCGCCTGGCTGACAAGGCTGCCTTCGCGGCTGACCACGCGGCCGCGCACACCCGACTTTCCGGCAAAGGAGATGAACCCCTTGACCTCGCTGACCGCGAAGCGGCCACCGGGCTGCGCGCAGGTCATGCGCACCAGCTTGACGTAGACCTTCTCGGCCGAGAGATCACCGCGCGCCGCGCCATTGACGAGGCAGCCGGTGATGTCGGTGGTGAGCAGCTTGTTGCCGCGCATCACCGAGCGCGCCGGTCCGGTGATCCGGAGCACGACGGGAAGCGGATCGCTCTGGCTGGCAACGCCGGTCGAGGCATCGACACCCACGATGACCGTTGCCGGTGCGTAGCTGTTAGGCGGCAGGTAATCGCGGCTCGCTTCGAGCAGCAGTGCGGGCGCAGTCTCTGCCGCACGCGGCTTGCCGTCCTTGCCCGTCTCCGCGCCGAAACTCATCAGGCTGAGCTGTCCGCCCTGCGTTTCCGGCGCTCCTTGCGGAGGCTGGACAGCTCCGCCGGTGCCGACGCCGGGGCCATAGGCAGGTGGCGGTGGCAGGGGCGGTGCGGTTGCAGGCGCTTTCGCAGCGTCGCTAAGCTGTGACCTCAGATTGGCGTTCTCGGCCGAGATTGCGTCGATCGCTGCCTGGCCGTCGGAGCGCATCTGCGCGTTCTCGCTGCGCAAGGCTTCGAGCTCCTGTTCGATCTCGGGGCGCGGGAGCTGGGCCTGCTGGAGATCCTTGATCGCGCGGCCCTGTGCATCGAGACGGTTGCCGTAGCTCGCGACGAACTCGCGCTGTGAGAGGTTGCGATTGACGAGGCCGCCGGTGTCGATTGTCGCCGCACCATTGGCATCACTGCCGCCCTCGTCGCCATCGCCGCCGAAGATGAACATCCCGCCGCCGATGAGCGCGATGGCCCCGATCCCGGCGAGCAGCATCTTCTGGCGCTGCGCGATTTGCGAATTGAGGTTGCGCCGTCCGCTTTCACGCGCTTCCGGCGAGCCCGGCAGAGGCCTCTTTTCGGCGTCCTTCTGTGTTGCCTCGGCCATCAGTCGAGCCCTCCCTTGGCAAAGACAAGGAAGGCACTGGTCGCTTCACCGGGAGCGAGTGCATCGCGGCCATAAGCAAAGGCGAGCGCGCCTGCGGGACCCTCTCGCTCGGAGCCAAGCGCAAGGCTCTCCTTGCCGAGGTTGCGCACGAGGAAGCGCTGTCCGGTGAGTTCATCGCCCTGGTATTCGGCGACCAGCTGGACCTCGATCCCGCCGGTGCGGCGCGGAGCGGAGAGTTCAGCGCGAGCGGTGAACCCGGGCAGGACGGCATCGCTTGCCATCGCCTCGATCAAGCGGATCGCGGCGTCCTCGAGTCCGGTCTCGGTCTCCCATTCGGTAGCTGCGGATTTAGCGAGCGCGGGATTGGTGATGAAGAGCTGGGTCGCTTCTTCGCCGCCGAGGCGGCAGGCGAACTTGTAAACATAGCCCGCCTTGCTGGTCGCAAAAAAGCTGACCCGGGCAGCGGCAAACTGCGGAGGCACGGAGATATAGATGTCTCCGCGCACCGGCTCGTGCGTCACCTGGAAATCGTTGTAGGGAAAGCCGCTCGCGATCTTCGAGACATTGGCAAAGCCGTCATCGATGAGCGCAATCCGGGTGAGTTCGCCGCGGGCGAGTTCGCAGTCGATGGTCGCATTGTCGGCCGCTTCGACGAACTGGTCGGCATGTGCCGGGACCGGCGCGAGCGCGAAGGCGAGTACGGCGAGGCCGGTCAGCTTGAGCCCGGGATCGGGGCGTCTTGTCGCGCCGATCGCAAAACAGGCAAGACCGGTTCCGGCAAGCGCAGCAGCGAGGGGAGATGGGAGAAGGCTCATTGGCCGGGTTCCTCCTTGTCGGTGGGAAGTTGCTCGAAGCCGGCGAGCGCGAGGCTGAGACCACGCTTCGACCAGCGGAAACAGAAGGAGCGGCGCTGGCTCGCGATCACCTGCGCGCCGACGAAGGTCTTGAGCGTGCCGGTGACGGTCGAGGTCAGGGCCTTGGGGTCGACATGCATTTCCGCGATCACGAAGGCCTGGCTGATGTCCGAGCCGCGCTGTTCCTCGACGATTCTGATGAGCTCGGCCTTGAGGCGGCCGTGCGCGGCGGGATCGGCGAGCTTCAGGATGTTCGCCATCCAGTAGTCGAGGCTTTCGGGGGCCCGGTTGAGCAGCATCAGCGCCGTGTCGCGGGTGACGAGCTCGAGATAGGGCGCGTCGATCCCGCCGCTCGAGACGGTGATCCGCTCGGCGGTGATCGGCACCAGCACCACCTGCTCGTCGCGGGTGACCGAGGCGCCGAGGCTGACCAGCGTGGTGAGGCCCAGGACACCTGCCAACACGGCAAAGCGGTTGCGTTGCCGGAGGTAGGTCTGCGCCTGTTCGTGCGCGAATTCTGCTCGCATGGGTCGCCTCCCTCAGCCCGCCAACAGGCGGCAGTGGGAGGGCGGCGTGGCTTTCAGACCGAGAAAGCTCCCGGGCAGGTACCAGTACGCAGCATGCACCAGTGCCGAACCGGCGCCGCGTGCCTTTGCCTTCCGCAAGGCAAGCCAGGCCCCGGCGGCCAGGCCGATACCGATGAAGATATGCTGCGAGAGAATGCCCCAGGCGAAGGGAATGAGAATCCCTGCAAACTCGTCGATGGTCCAGAAGCCGATGAGCTCCGGGTCGTCGAGCCGCCGTGGAACGAGGTACCTGTCGGCCATGCCGCCCTCCTGTCGTGACCGGATCCGCTGATCAGATGATTGCGGTCACGACCGAGGTGACGATCGGCACGCCGGTGCCGACACCGATCCCGACGCCGACCGGCACCGCGACCTGGCCGAGCGAGAAGCGCCCGGAGGCGAGACCGATCAAACCGCCCGCAAGGCTGAGCACGGTGATGATCTTGCCGCCCGAGCCTTCGAGGAAGTCGGTGAACTTGGTCAACGCGGGGTCGAAGGTGGTGTCGGCGCCGGCAAATGCGGCACCGGCGCAGGCCAGCGCCACGCAGGCGGGAAGAATGTAGTCGCGGCCACGGGCACGGTTGAGCGTGCGCTGCTGGGCCGGAAGGGCAGTCTTGGTGGTCATGGATGGAAACTCCGAGGGATTGAACATCAGTCAGCGATGCGTTCGCTGTATGTTCTTTCCTCTCCCCGGAGCTGGGCTGTAGGAAATCGGGAACTGGATTTTGGGGCTGCCGACCAAGCGAAAAGCGACATCGGGTGGTGCGATGGACGGGATTCGCGCAGGTTGATCGCGGATCAGCGCAAACTGTGCCGAGTTTAGCGCGAAGCGTGCCGCGATGCGCGTGAACGCGACCGGAATTTGCGCGAATCACTGAAGGAAGCTGATTCGTTTCTCCCTCCATGTTCTCTAGATGTTCTTTTCGTTTTCCTACAGGCTTCCTTCGCGGTTAGCCGGTGAGTCGATCACCTCTAGAGATAAGGATTCGTCGATGACCAAGATGGCGCTCTTTGCCGAACAACAGGTTCGCGCCGACCTCGCCCGGCTGCTCTTGGCGGCCGTCGAAGCCAGCGGCCGTACCCGCTGCGACATCGCGCGCGATGCGCAGATCCATAAGGATGCCTTGCGCCGCGTCCTTGCCGGCGAACGTTCGGCAAGCCTCGGTGAAGCGTTGCGCATTCTTGCCGCGAGCGGAGTTGCGCCGCACGCACACCTGCTCCTCTTCCTCGTCAGTAGCGGCGATCACGCGATTGCGTGGTTGCAATCGGACCTCGCGCAATTCTTCGAGGACTTTTCCGGCGAACTGCCTTCAGCACTCGAGCGTGTCTTGGGCAACCAGGTTCATGACGTGAAGCCGCGTTGGGCCAAAGGCACCGCGCACCGGGTTGCGCGCTTGCTCTCCGACCACATCGATGAGCTTGAACGAAAGGATGCGCTACTCGGCGATGTCTTTGCCGGTGTCGAAGGAGGCCATCGTGGGTGAAGAGATCGACAAAGGAGCGACGGAAGCCCGCAGGGTCACTCGCCTCATTCGTTTGCCGGAAGTGCAGCATCGTGTCGGGCTGGGCCGATCGACGATCTATCGCTGGATGAGCGAGGGAAAGTTCCCGAAGCCGGTGCAGCTCGGTGGATACTCGGTGGCATGGGCGGAAGATGAGGTAGAGGCTTGGATTGCTACCAGATTGGAGTGAGTCGAACAGTCGGACAGAACAGGCGGGTTCGATTACCAACATCTTGAATTTCCTATCCGTCTGGTTTTGGCAAATTCGTCCTGTTAGTGCTCGTTCGCAATTCCAAGGTGACCAATCTCGATGTCACTTTGTCGATATTCGCGAGGGCAACGGTGAAAAGAATCTCAGGTCATTCAATCGATCCCGCACACACGAGCAAGTTAAAACCCGTTCCATTGAAGATTTGCTATTATATTGATGGCTATGGTGCGAAAATATCTTCCGAGGTATTGTACGATATAGGCGATAAACGTCTCCATGAGCATTTGCGAAATCAAGATGGTATAAGTGCTGCAGCCGATGAGCAATTGTATGACAAGCTTTATACCCCTCCAACTCCAGAAATATTTGCCGAGATTTTAAGCTATAGCCTAGCTCTCATTGAGCTCTACGTCATTTCGACAATCGAAGATCGCATGAGGGCGCGAGGCACGCCCGTCTATCCGAACGCTCTATTGGTCAATAAGTCGAACCCATTGAATTTAGAGATCAATGGGAAGACGTGGAATATCTTGGAAACTTTCTACCCGATCCGCGAAGATGAGTTCTTGGCTGAAAATTATCTAGATATCTCAAGCGATGGAACCATCTATTCTACCGGCAAGGTCGATCGCGATAAGCAAGTTGCAATTCTTAAGCGCGAACTGGAGAACTGTAGAAGGTTCGGGGATACATCGAGGATTACTTGGCTGGAGAAAAACGTTGAGTCCGTTCGAGATGGAAAATTTCATTATCGAAATCGGGATGGATCTATCGGTCGGCCTGTGGACTTTGAATTCAGCGAGGTCTTCTACGATGCTGTCTCAGATCGAATTGGATACTATTCGCGATTGGGAGAAAGCAAAATTCACTGGAGACAAGATCTAAGTGATTTTGGAGAGAAGGGTGTAGATTGTGATTTGATTATGCAGGTCATGGATGATCTATATCAAGACAATGTAGATGTCTTTGTATTCATGACCAATGATATGGATTTTTTCCCTCTCGTCGAGCGATTGGTTGCAAAGGGTAAGTCAGTCTTCATATGTGGTATTGAAGGGCGGGTTTCATATCGATTGATCAATGCAGTCGGAGAGAAGTCATTCTTTAACCTGAAAGAAGAGCCCATCCTACAAAATCTGCCAAATGTCTTCATGGCGTTGGATAAGCCTGAACTGCGTGAAGTTGCTTTGCAGTGGGCATGGTTGGCTCTGCGGCGAGAGGTCGTCGGAGAGGCATAGAGGCCTCATCGAGGGCTATTGCATCAAAGCGAAAAAGACGTCTGGTCCGCAAAAGGCTGTGGGGCAGTTCTCGGGAAGTGTTCGTTGTGGAACGCCCGCCAACCCAGCTGATGAGGCCACTCAGCTGCCTGCTTGGAAATGCAACGATTTATCCCGCATTTTCTGGTTTTCGAGAATTGCGGGATAAATATGGCCAGTCCGCCTCAACCCTCGTCAAGCGCGACGGATAACCTTCTTGCGAGAACCGCAAAGCGTGCAGGTATCAACCTGGCGCTGGAAACCCGGTGACCCGGCCAATTCCCGCGTCTTGTGATTGGCGTGCTGCCTCACTGACAGTCCTAAACGATCGGCAATGCAGTCATCGCAAACTGCATCCGGACGTAAACGCTCGACGAACGCTCGCACCTGTTCAAGAACCGTCTCTGCCATCGCTCAATTGCTACCCCGCAGACAAACCCAGATCAATTGTTGGAATCAGCATCTCTTTGCCTTGCACAGCATTTTGGTCGGATGACGCTCTGGCTCATTCAATTTTGTTGCAAACGAGATGCGTAACTCGAGTATCCTTGGGTTGAGGAAGGGTGCAAGCGGGGAAGGTGAGCGACTGGCAATGCAAGACGAGAATTCGATCCGGAGGGTTCACGTGCCGTTGCTCCGACCGGAGGACGCAATCCATCACCTCGGTTCGCCGACCCATTGGCAGCCGGGAAGGTCAGCCAAGTCTGTGGTCGACCTATGGTTTGCTGCGAACGCGTTGCCGTCGTCCGTAATGGCTGCGTTGAGCAACGATGCCGTGCTGCGCGATTGTAGATTGCTGGATGCCTTCCTTGAGCGATCCGTCGATCTCGGTGACGGTCAACGGCCAAGCCAGACAGACCTCATGGCTATCGTTCGCCACGAGAGCGGGCTTGGCGTTATTGCCATCGAGGCGAAAGTCGACGAGACCTTTGGTCCAACCGTCGCGGAGTGGCTGGCTGACCCAAAGGGTGATCTTCCTACCAGGACGGCTCGACTCGATCGGCTGTGCGGAATGCTTGGTCTCGATCCTGCCACAGCCGGGTCGTTGCGGTATCAGCTTATTCACCGGACAGCATCGGCAATCATCGAAGCAAAGCGCTACCACGCGCATGACGCGGTCATCTTGGTGCAAAGCTTCTGCCCGCGCCGTTCGTGGTTTGATGATTTCAGCGCATTCGCAACTGCCTTAGGTTTCCCTCCTCATCAGGTGGGAACGGTTAGCGCGCCGAAAATTCGTGATGACGTTGCGCTTCGTGTTGGGTGGGTCGCGGAGCCAAACAACGGTCCGCACACCAGGCTCGGTACGGCCAGGACAGTTCCCATGCTGACTGATCTGGGTCGGGTCCAGCTGTCAAAGTCCTTCTTCATGCGGGACATGCTCTATTCCGAGGTCGCAATGATCCACGGCCTTAACAATGCACCAGACGATCCAGACCTGGCGATAAAGGCGGGCAAACGCCTTTGCGAGGAATTGCTCGAACCCCTTCAAGACCATTGGGGCAGGATTGCGATCCGATCTGCGTATCGCTCGTGTGAGGTGAATGGCTTTTGCAACGCAATGCAGCGCAAGAAGAAGGCCGGCTACACCTGTGCTTCGAACGAGAGCAACTTCGCGGGGCACATCTGGGATCGCCTCGACGAGAACGGTCACATGGGGGCGATGGCTTGCGTGGTCGTTCCTAGTTTCTGGGCCAAGCACCAAGAGCAAGGCGATTGGCGGATCCTCGCTCGATGGATCTATGAGCATCTGCCTTACTCGACGCTCTATTTCTTTCCGACCTATTGGGCATTCAACATCGGCTGGCATGAAAGTCCGGAAAGGATAATCAAGAGCTACGCCGAGCCAGCGGGTACATTCACTCCGTGACAGGGAGTGAGCGGTTCTATCAACCGCCCTTCTCATGCCGAGTTGCTAGTTCTCGAACGCAAACCACCGGTGTATGCTGAAGGCGCACCGAGTCGAGATTTAATGCGTAGCCTGTTGCTAGGCATTTCTGGGACGACGAAGTGTAGGAAATCAAACGAATTGTTCGGTTGCTTTCTTCATTTTATGTTGGAGATTTTATATGCTGGCGAAGTGCGCCATCTTTGTCGATTTCGACAATGTTTTCACGACTTTATGGGAATTAGATCGCGAAGCGGCACTACGGTTTGCTTCAGAGCCGGGGGACTGGCTTCAAGTGTTGGCGAACACGCATGTCATCAGTGATCCAAGGCGCTGGCTTGTTGCCCGCTGCTACCTGAACCCGGCGGGCTTTGCCCGCGCCCCTGGAGACACCAACGACAGGTTATACTTTTCACGCTTTCGGCCAGGCCTGGTACGCGCAGGCTTCGAGGTCATCGATTGTCCGGCAGTATCCCGAGGAGGCAAAAATGCCGCGGATATTCGCATGGTTGTCGATGCCCTGGAGTTGCTCGATCATCGAACACACTTCGATGAGTTTGTCCTCGCTTCCGGCGATTCCGATTTTACGCCGCTCCTGCAAAAGCTTCGTGCTGAGGACCGCCGGATAACGATCGTCTCCCCGGGGTATTTGTCGGCAGCATATACCTCTATCGCCGATCGCATTGTTGGCTTCGAAGCGATCACAGAACTCCTAAGAGCAGATGCAGACCTAGCGTTAGGGGGCGTCGACAAATCTGGTCCAAGCCAAGTCGAGACCGAGCAAGAAGATAGTCGAGCCGAATTCAGTTCATTGATCCGGACGCGTTATCAAGAGGCAAGTGCCCCCTTGAATCTCGCCGCCCTGGCGCTCGATGCAGCGCGAAAATGCGTCGATGCAAAGCAATCAGGATGGTTCGGAGCCGGAAGCTTCACTGCAGCGGTTGTGGCCTTGGACTTACCCAATGTGCAGTTCTCGCAACATCACATGTGGGATGCCGAACGACATCAACCGCCGTCCGCTGACAGGACTGATGAGAGCGCCGGCTTGCCAGCCGACGTCGGCCTGCTTGCTAGAGAACTGGACCTGCCGAGAATTGATCGGGCTGACTGGCCCAAGGTTTTCGCCGTACTGGCACAATACGCCATGACCCATGAGTTCAATCTAACCGAAGCAACGCGATGGTGCCGTGATGCGCTGGCGGGCGAAGGCGTTGAGGTCGGTCGCAATTCGCTTGCGTACGTGATGCGCGGTGCTCAGTTTGGGGGCGTTAGGCTCGATTCCGAGTTGGCGCCCAGTCCTGAGGCTATTGGGGCGGCTTTTCGCGGTGCAGTCCTCGATCGTGCATCCTCACTCGGCCTGCCACTTGGAGAGACTGCCGAAGAGGCGATTGGAAATTGGCTTGGTGTGAATTGAGTAAGTTGGTCGAGGTCGCGCGAACAGGAGACAGTTCAAATGGGCATATTTTCATCTATCTTCAGAGGCCTCTCACGAGGCGCCGTGATCGTACATCGCAGGTCATCTAAGATCGACAAGATCAACGCTTGGAAGGCGGCCAAGAAGGTGCGCGGCGACTGGATCCCGCATGATGAATGGGTAAAGCGGAAGCGGCGCCGCTAGCTCGTTTTATGGGGAAATGCGTCAGGGTGACAGACGGGAAGATTCTAAGTTTCGAGTCCCGAAAAAGCTACGTGATCATTCAAATAAGATGTTCATTAGCGGTCCTAAATTAAACACATCGAAAATGAAGGCCCGCCATTGCGCCCTCACTAAAAGGCGGTGTTCAAAACCAGAACCGGACGCCAACAACGTAATTGGTTACACTCGGATCCTCGCCCGCGAGGCGGGCATAGTCGGCGCTCTGGCCAACCTTCCATTCCTGTTCGATGCCGACATAGGGCGCGAATTCGCGGGCGAATTCGTAGCGCAGCCGCAGTCCCAGTTCGACCGAATCGAAACCGGCTCCGACACCCAGCTCGGGAATGTCCTGCGCCGATAGATTCACCTCGCCGCGTGGTTGCAGGATCAGGCGCTGGGTAATGCGCTGGTCGAGCTCGGCTTCGATACGCGCCGTCAGATCGCCCTTGGTGGACAGGAAAGCGGCCGCGTCGACCTCGAACATGTAGGGCGCAAGTCCCTGCACGCCGAGGACGGCGTGGGTGCGTTCCGGGCCGGTCAGGTCCTGCCGAACGCCGACTTGCAGGTCCCACCATGGGCCGATCGCATGGCTCCAAAGCCCTTGGATTTCGGCGGACTCGAGCTTCTCGCCGAAGGTGCCCTCGCCCTCGCTTTTGAACCAGAACTTGTCGAGATCGCCGCCGTAGTAGCCTTGCACGTCCCAAAGGTAGCCATCCCCACCTTCCCGTGCGCGATATTCGGCGCGGTCGCCCTGGAACCAGAAGACGTTCATGCCGCCGTTCTCGACGCGCAGGGCATCGCGCGAGGCGCGCATTGCATCTGCGCCCCAGATCGCATCGGCGGCGCTCGGCGGCCCGGATCCCGCCGAAGCCGGAGACGGTCCTTGGGGAATGGGGGTCATGTCCATGGTGCCATGATCCATGGCTCTGTGATCCATCGCCTGATGGTTCATCGGTGTTTGGCCGGACGACTGCATTCCTTCATGGCCCATCGCCGCGTGGTCCATGTTTTCCATGGTAGAATGGTCCATCGCCGGCATCTGGCTATGATCCATCGCTGAATGGTCCATGGTGGAATGGTCCATCACCTCCGTCTGGCTATGGTTCATCTGCGAATGATCCATGCCGGCGTGGCTTTCGTGTCCTGGGGCGGATTGCGCAGTGGGCGCACAGGCTCCTTCAGGCACCGGATGGCCCATGGCGCGATGGCGTGCGGCTTCCTTTTCGCATTCGGTCTGGGCAGGAGATTGCGCAACCGGCATCGCGTGCCCGGAATGGTCCTGTGCGATAGCGGGGGTGGCGGCGCTCGCGAGGAGAATGGCGACGATCAGGCGCATCAGTCTTCTCCCACCCGCTTCACATCGGGTGCCGAAGGCGGCTTTGCGACCGTCACGATCTGAAACATGCCCGAATGCATGTGGTAGAGCAGGTGGCAGTGGAAGGCCCAGTCGCCCTCCTCATCGGCAGTAAGGTCGAAGGTCGCGCTGCCGCCGGGCTGGACGATCACCGTGTGCTTCTGCGGCTGGCGATCGGCAGGCGCGCCGTTGACCAGCTCGAAGAAATGTCCGTGCAAATGGATCGGGTGGGCCATCATCGTGTCGTTGACCAACTTCACCCGGACCCTTTCGTTGTAGGCAAAACGGATCGGATCGTCGCTCACGGCGGTGAATTTCTTGCCGTCGAAGGACCACATGTAGCGTTCCATGTTGCCGGTCAGGTGAATTTCCATCTGCCGTGACGGGCGGCGCAGATCGTCGTTCGGTTCGAGCGCCACGAGATCCTTGTAAGTCAGAACCTTATGGGGAACGTTGTCCAAGCCGAGGCCCGGATCGCCCATGCGATCGACCGGATTCATCGACACCATGTCGATGCCGGGGCCGACCTTCACGTCAGGCGGCAGCAGGGACGTATCACGCATGTCCATGCCGCTCATATCCATGTTCGCCATCGAATCCTCGGTCGCGCCGTGCGATGTCATGTCGTGGCCCATGGCCGCATGGTCCATCCCGCCCATGTCGTCGCCACCGCCATGGTCCATTCCGCCCGAGCCATGATTCATGCCCATGTCCGCCATCGTCAGCAGTGGCGGATCGCGCAAGGCTGGAATCGGAGCCCGCGCGCCGGGACGCGAGGCGAGGGTCGCCACCGCCATGCCCGACCGGTCCATGCTCTCGGCCACGATCGTGCGGGCTTCCCCGGTCGGCTCGACAACGATGTCGTAGGTCTCTGCGGCGCCAATCTGGAATTCTTCGACCTCGACCGGGCGCACGTTCTGCCCATCGGCGCCGACCACCCAGAACTTCACGCCGGGAATACGGACGTTGAAGAAGGTCATCGCGCTGCCGTTGATGACGCGAAGCCGTACCCGCTCGCCAGGATTGAACAGAAATTCGAGGCCCTCTTCCGGACCGCGCCCATTGGCGAGATAGGTGTAGGTCGAACCGGTCACGTCGAGAATGTCGGTCGCCATCATGCGCATGCGCGCCCACATCCGCCGGTCTTCGCCCGAAAGCGGATAATCGTCGGTCCAGGTGTTCTGCTGGTAATTGAAGTAGCCTTCGCCCTTCTTCAGCTTGTCCATGATCGTGTGCGGGTGAAGCGGGGTGAATTCGCTGAGGAGCAGCACGTAATCGCGGTCCGCCTGCACGGCATCCGTGCCGGATGGTTCGATCACGATCGGGCCATAATGCCCGGCCTGCTCCTGCAATCCGGAATGGCTGTGCCACCAATATGTGCCATGCTGGCGAAGCGCAGGGATGTCGTAGACGAAAGTCTCGCCCGGCCTGATTCCGGGGAAGCTGACGCCGGGAACGCCGTCGTATTGAAACGGCAGCAGCAGTCCGTGCCAGTGGATCGAGCTGTCCTCATCAAGAGTGTTCGTGACCGCGAGGCGAACCGGCTGACCTTCGCGCAGGCGCACCAGCGGACCCGGCACGCTACCGTTCACGGCGACTGCGTGTCCGCGGCGGCCCTGCACGACGCGCGGGCCTTCGCCGATTGTCAGCGCGATGTTGTGGCCCGACACTTCGTCGAAGCCGGGGCGGATCGATCCACCGCGGTGCAGATCAGCACCGCGGGCCCAGGCGGGCAGGGCCAGCGCGCCTGCGCCAAGCGCCCCTGCTCCTAACAGTCGACGACGCGAAACCAGCAATTCACTCATGGGTCTTGCAACTCCTTCTGGCCTTGTCATATATACCCCCCAGGAGTATTGCAAGATACCCCGCAGGGTATTCCGGTAGATGGAGCATCTAACGTGTCAGCAACCGATGGTTCCCGCATCGTCAATCGGCTTCGCAGGATCGAGGGACAGGTGCGTGGCGTGGCGCAGATGATCGAGGATGATCGTTACTGCATCGACGTCCTGAACCAGGTCCAGGCGATCAAGGCTGCTCTCGGCCGTGCCGAGAGCGAAATCTTGAAGCGCCATGCGGCTTGCTGCGTGGCTGAAGCGATCGCCAGCGGTGACGCCGACGAACAGAAACAGAAGTTCGGCGAACTGGTCGACCTTTTCGAGAAGGCCAAGCGGTGAACTCCGTTCTGCGCCTTTTGGCCAGCCTGGCCCTCATCCTCTCGGCAACGGTTGCGTTCGCACACGGTGAGGAAAAGCATGGGGAGGAGGACACGCGCTCAGCTGCAAGCGAGGCGGTCCGTGCTCAGCCCGATCATGATATGGAAGCGATCGGCAGCGCCGCAGTTTCCGACGAAACCACGCAAGGCCATGATGCCGAGCAGGTTGAGAGTGAAGGCATAACCGGAGCTCTCAAGAGCCTGCATCCGGCAACCGTCCACTTTCCGATTGCACTCTTCATGATGGCTGCGCTTACCGAGCTGTTCGTGATGGCGCGCCGTACTCCCGAACGCGAAGCGGCCGTGAAGATCATGACCTACGGCGGCGCTGCGGGAGCGGTCGGTGCAGCTCTGTTCGGATGGATACACACCGGACTGTGGTTCGGCGGGGATACCGTCATGCAGCTTCACCGTTGGAACGGGATGCTGATCGCGGCCCTCGGCTTGGCGGCAGCCTGGATTGCTTACCGCAATCCGCAGTCCCGCATTGTTCTTCGCCTGACGCTTTTCCTGCTTGCGGCGTTGCTGATCGTTCAGGGCTACATGGGCGGCGAACTCGCTCATGGCCTCAATCACCTCAAACTCTGAAGGAGCCTGCCATGCGTCTCAATTCTCTCGCCTTCGCCGGTAAGTCGTTGCTTGCGCCCGCGCTCCTGCTTCCGTTGGCAGCGTGCGGAGAAGCAGCTGCTCCGGTGGAAGAGGAAACTCCGGCAGCCGAGGCGGCTGCCGCAACCCCGGCTCCGGTCGCTTCCGAAGCGATTTCCGAGGCGGTCACCGAGCCAGTCTCCGAGCCGCGATCTGATGCGCCAGTCGCCGCGTCGAGTCCGCAGACTGTAACCACCAGCGCGCCCGCGCCTTCCGCTCGCAAGGTCGCGCCGGCAGCCGTCGCAACTCCCACGCCGACGGCCACCGCAACGCCCGCCGCTGATCCGCATGCCGGCCACGACATGTCCACCATGTCCGACGAAGACATGAAAGCAATGGGACACAACTGATGAGCCAACACAGAAATCTGACCCGTCGCCCGCTTCTCCCCATACTTGGCACGATGTTGCTCGCAGCCTGTACGGGCGCGGCGCAGGCAGCCAGCTTCACCATGTATCGCGATCCCAGCTGCGGATGCTGCGAAGCCTGGGCCGCGCACATGCGGCAGGGCGACCGGCATGAAGTCGCCACGGTCGATCACCCCGACATGGCGTCGGTAAAGGCGCAGACCGGCGTGCCCGATGACCTTCGTTCGTGTCATACCATGATTGCGGATGGATACGTCATCGAGGGCCACGTGCCCGCCGCGGACGTCGAGCGTCTGCTCGCGGAAAGGCCCGACTGGGTAGAAGGGCTCGCGGTCGCCGGTATGCCGCTCGGGTCGCCCGGCATGGAAGCGGGGGGCAAAGTGCAACCCTATCAGGTCATAGCGTTCGGCAACGGCCGCCGCGAGGTGTTCGCGTCCTATCCCTGATTTCAGTCATACGCACCTGCGAAGCAGAGGAGCCAATCCATGAGCTGTTGCGACACCCACCACGCAGGCCAAGGCCAAGGTGAAGCTACCGCCATCGACCCTGTCTGCGGCATGAGCGTGACGATCGAGGGTGCTACGCATATCGCCGAGCACGACGGCGCGACGCACTACTTCTGTTCGGCGCGGTGCAAGGACAAATTCGTTGTCGATCCGGAACACTATCTGTCCGGAGCGCATCTCAAGCAGGTTGAGGACGTTCCCGAAGGGACGATCTACACCTGCCCCATGCATCCCGAGATCCGGCAGGTAGGACCGGGAAGCTGCCCCATCTGCGGAATGGCGCTGGAGCCCGAGACGGTGAGCCTCGAAGATGGACCCGACCCCGAACTCGTCGACATGACCCGCCGGCTCTGGATCAGCGCGCTCTTCACCCTGCCGTTGTTCGTCTACGCGATGAGCGACATGGTGCCCGGGATCAGCTTCGACCGGCTGATCGAACCGGCACGCGCGCAATGGGCGCAGCTGGCGCTCGCCACACCAGTGGTTCTGTGGGGCGGCTGGCCTTTCTTCGAGCGCGCGTGGCAGTCGCTGAAGACCCGTAATCTCAACATGTTTACGCTGATCGGCTTCGGCGTTGCGATCGCATTCCTGTTCAGTCTCGTCGCAACGCTCCTGCCCGACATATTCCCGCCCGCCTTCCGCGATCACTCGGGGCGCGTCGGCGTCTATTACGAGGCGGCGGCGGTCATCACCACGCTCGTCCTACTTGGCCAGGTGCTTGAACTCAGGGCGCGGGGCTCGACCTCGAGCGCGCTGCGTGCACTGCTCGAACTCGCGCCGCCGACCGCGCTCAAGATCTTCGGCAGTGGCGATGAACGCGAAGTCTCCCTCGACCAATTGGCGAGCGGAGACATGCTCCGCGTCCGCCCGGGTGACAAGGTGCCGGTCGATGGCGAAGTGACCGAAGGCGCGAGCGCGATCGACGAGTCGATGATCAGCGGTGAACCATTGCCCGTGTCCAAGAAGGCCGGCGACCAGGTGATCGGCGGAACGGTCAACCAGACCTGCGGCTTCGTTATGCGCGCGGGCGCGGTCGGCAAGGACACGATGCTGTCCAAGATCGTCCAGATGGTCGCCGAGGCTCAGCGCAGCCGGGCACCGATCCAGCGTCTGGCCGATCAGGTCGCGGCCTGGTTCGTGCCTTCGGTGGTCGTGGTCGCGGTCGTTACCTTCATCGTCTGGGCAATCTGGGGGCCTTTCCCGGCGCTAGCCTATGCGCTGGTCAACGCGATCGCCGTTCTCATCATTGCCTGTCCATGCGCGCTCGGCCTCGCAACGCCGATGTCGATCATGACCGGGACCGGCAAGGGCGCCCAGCACGGCATCCTCATTCGCAACGCCGAGGCGCTGGAGACACTCGAAAAGATCGGCACGCTGGTGGTCGACAAGACGGGTACTCTCACCATGGGCAAGCCCGATCTCGTCGCCGTCACTCCCCGAGTAGGCCTCGACGAGGCCGAGTTCCTTTCCGCCGTCGCCGCGGTCGAAGCGGGGAGCGAGCATCCGCTCGCCCATGCAATAGTTGAAGGTGCCAAGGCGCGTGGCGTAGCGTTCGAGGCAGCTTCTGATTTGTCGTCGACTACCGGCGAGGGTGTCGAGGCGCGCGTGGGACCGCAGAAGGTCGCTATCGGCAACGAGAAGCTAATGCGGCGGCTCGGTATCGATGATGCGGAATGGCTCGCGTCCGCAGAAGCCGGACGCTCCCAAGGCCAGACCGTGATGTTCGTGGCCATCGATGGCGCACCGGCAGGGCTGATCGCGGTCGCCGATCCGATCAAGCCGACCAGCGCTGCGGCCATTCGGGCGCTGCACGAGCGCGGGATCGAGGTGGTCATGCTGACCGGCGACAGCCGCGCCACCGCAGAAGCCGTGGCCCGCCAGCTCGGTATCGACGAGGTCGAGGCAAACGTCTCGCCCGAGGACAAGCATCGCAAGGTCGAGGCGCTCAAGGCCGCAGGCAAGCGCGTTGCGATGGCCGGGGACGGCATCAACGACGCGCCAGCGCTGGCGGCTGCGGATGTAGGCATTGCGATGGGAACAGGCACCGACGTGGCGATCGAAAGCGCCGGTGTCACGCTGGTCCGCGGCGACCTGACCGGCGTGCTCCAGGCGATCGTGCTGTCGCGCGCCACCATGCGCAATATTCGCCAGAATCTCGTATTCGCGTTCGGTTACAATGCGCTCGGCATCCCGGTGGCGGCCGGCGTGCTGTTTCCCGCCTTCGGCCTGCTTCTCAATCCGATGATCGCGGCCGCGGCGATGAGCCTCTCGTCGGTATCGGTAATTGCCAATGCCTTGCGGCTGCGCGGGCTGAAGCTTCCGACATTGGGCGAAGGTCGGACATGATCGCGGCAACGGCAATCGGAATAGTGCTTTTCCTTGCGTCGCTGACCTTGCATCTCGCGATGTTGCGCTTGGCCAAGAAAGTGTCGCCGCCCGGACTCGCGCCGGCCGGCTTGCGACTGACGGGCGGTTCCTTGCTCGTCCTTATCAGCCACATGCTGGTAGCTGTCGTATTCGCAGTCGGCTTCGCATCGGCAGCCTCGCTCGGACTTGGCGGGTTCGCCAAGGAACAGGCCATGTCGGCGATGGATTACTATTACTTCGCCCTGATCACCGTCACGACGGTGGGTCTGGGCGATATCTATCCGACCGATCACCTCAGGGTGATTGCGGGCATTGCGTCGCTAACGGGTTTTATCCTCATCAGCTGCACTGCCCAGTACGTATACAAGACGATGAGCCAACAGGAGGTTTGAATGGCCGACAACCAAAACGCGGATCACCAGCTGCACGGTGGTGGAAGCAACTACTGGCGCTTCATGGCGATGGTAGCGACCTCTACCGCGATCATGTTCGGCCTGATGTACTTGAATACCTATGAGCTCGATCACGTGTTCTGGAGCGAGACGCGATTCTGGATGACGTTCGTTATGGGCGGCATGATGATGATCGTCATGCTTCTCTTCATGTGGGGCATGTACAAGGACAAGACCAAGAACTTCGTCATCCTGGGCGTAGGCGCGCTGGTCTTTGCGGTGGCGCTATGGCTTGTCCGCAGCCAGGCGACCGTCAACGACGAAGAATACATGTCGGCGATGATCCCGCACCATTCGATCGCAATCATGACGAGCGCGCGGGCCGAGATCACCGATCCGCGTGTTCGCAAGCTGGCGGACTCGATCATCGAGGCTCAGGTCAAAGAAATTGCAGAGATGAAGTTGCTGATCGAAGACATCGAAAGGAACGGTGAGATGGGCGACGGCACGCCACTCACCGCGCGGACGACCGATCTCACACCAGAGTTATTGCAGGAAGCCAAACAGGCGGTCGAGCGTCCTATCAGGCCGGAGGTGCGCGACGAGGTTACGGTGGGCGAATAGAAGCTTCGAGAAGGTTTATCCCGCAATTTGCGAAAACGTGAATTTGCGGGATAAACACGTGATCGGACTGCTGTGCGGAGATGGTTCGCTGACCGTTCTTGCTGACTTGCAATGACGATATCAAAGCGGGATTAGTGCTAACGCTGAGTCCTGAAAAAGGCATCGAACCAATGCATTAGACGGTTTTTGAGGGCCTTTTGAGGGCTTTTTGCCGAAGCCCAAATTCCTAACTGTCGGATAACACGCGGAAAAGTTGCTAGAATGTGATGCCTCTTCTGGGCACCATCTACCCTTCTCAGGACGTCCCAAAATGTCTCAGAAGTGGCTGTTTTCCGGCACTTTTTCGTGGTATAGGTTTCTCACTGAAAACCGCTAGAAACCATCACTAACCATCAACTTGATGGTCGATTTGATGGTCTCGACGGAGGTGATTGAGGAGAGACCATCATGGCGTTGTCAGCGGTTGCGATCAAAGCCGCCAAGAGTCGCGAGAAGCCCTACAAGCTCGCCGACCGCGACGGCCTTTATCTCGTGGTTTGGCCTACCGGCGCCCGCAGTTGGAAAATGAACTACCGCTATCTGGGCAAGCAGAAGACGCTCACGTTCGGACAATGGCCAGTGGTGGGACTCGCCGATGCACGCAAGAGGTGCGACGCGGCCCGTGAGGTGCTCGCTCGTGGAGAAGACCCAGGTGAGCAGGCGAAGCTTGAACGGATCGCCGCAAGCGTCGCCTCCGCGAGCAGCTTCGAGGCGGTAGCCGACGAATATCTCGCAAAGATCGAGAAGGAGGGCCGCTCTCCTGTTACCATGAAGAAGAAGCGATGGCTGATTGGCTTCATCGACAAGTCGATGGGCAAGCGACCGATCAGCGCCATTTCGGCTCCAGAGCTGCTGCTCACCCTTCGCAAGATGGAGAAGAAGGGGAAGTATGAAACGGCACGACGGCTCCGGAGCACATGCAGCCAGATCTTCCGATATGCAATCGCCACCGGGCGCGCGGAACGGGACGTGACCGTCGACCTGCGAGGGGCGCTGATTGTTCCGAAGACGACCCACCGACCGGCGATTACCGATCCTTCAGAAGTTGGCGGTTTGCTGCGTGCGATTGCTTCGTTCGATGGCCATCCCACCACGAAGGTTGCGCTTCAATTGATCCCGCATGTCTTCGTTCGGCCCGGAGAATTGCGCCACGCGGAATGGGCCGAGTTCGACATTGACGGCAAGGTATGGACGATTCCCGCCGAGAAAACGAAGATGCGCCGTCCGCATGCGATCCCTCTATCGCGCCAGGCGCTGGAAATCATCGCACTGGTCGAACACGATGCCGCCTACAGCCGCTACCTGTTTCCCTCGCTCCGCTCCGTCCAACGACCCATGTCGGAAAACACCGTGAACGCCGCCCTGCGCCGGATGGGGTATGCCCAAGACGAGATGACCGGCCACGGCTTCCGCGCAATGGCGGCGACGCTCTTGAACGAAATGGGTTTATGGAACCCCGACGCGATCGAGCGGCAACTCGCGCACCAGGACAGCAATGCCGTTCGTCGCGCTTACGCACGCGGAGAGTTTTGGGACGAGCGTGTCCGCATGATGCAGCACTGGTCAGATTATCTCGATCAGCTGCGCGATGGAGCGACGGTTTTGAAAGGCGACTTCGGTCAGCGAGCAACGATTTCAAGCTAGGCGATCAAGCTCTTCGGTATCGTAGCCCATTGGGTCGGCGATCCAGCGTCTCACCTCGGACTCCCGCCACCCCGTACCTCGGGCGCTTATCGGGATCTGGCGAGGAAACGTGCCCTCGTCGATCTTGCGGTATAGCGTCGAACGGGTGAGTCCGGTTTGGTCCAGAACGGTTTTGAGTCGGATAATACGATCAGGGTTCGACATGGGATGCCCTTCCACTTCCTGCGAGTTGGCGGCGCTCCCTGAAATCAAATGAGCAGACCGAACGCGAAGCGCAAGACGCGTTTTGCTGTCATCGCAGTCATGCGCAGGCGCGGCGGTAGATGCTGATCCCGAGCGTGTTCGTGGCGATGTGTGTCGCCTCGAAGCGGCTGCAGGCGCGTCTGGGCGCCCCGTTTCGCGGCCTCAGAGAGTCAGAGTGCAGCGGCTGTCGCCGTGACGGTTCGAGTGTCGGGAGAGAGGCTCCCGGCCGGATCGTCGCGGAGAAAAGTCATGACACAAGCCCAAGTTCTCGACGCGAGCCCCGAGCGGAGCGGCGGCTACAGAGTGGATGTGGGCCGCGGCCAGCGGATCGGTCGGGTCTCGTCCGAGTGGTTCAGTCGCCCCGCGGATCAGCGCTTCACGTCGCTCGACGAGTTGATGACGGCGGTGAAGGGCCGTGCCGAGCGCAGCCGGACGCGGACGGTGGAGAGCGCGGCGATCCGGGTCGAAGCCCATCGCGACGATCCCGAACGGCTGGCGCTGGTCCTTCCCGATGCGGACAAGCCGCTGGCACCGACCCATTGGAGCTTCGGCCAGCTCGCCAGCCTGGTCGGCGCGCCTGCGGCCTATATGCGCCAGCTTCCCGCACCGCTCGCCGCGATCAACCTGCAATATGGGCTCACCAGTCACCGCGCCGAGCAGGTCAAGACACTGGAGACTGAGGATGGCCGCACCGAACTGCGCGCTGTTACCGGTCCCGATTACGGTCGTATCTACGATCACGAACTCGTCGCGGCTGTTCAGCGGATCGCAGGCAACGGCACTGGCGATACACGCTGGAAGGTGCCGGGCGTGCTCGACTGGTCGACCGGCGTCTACAATCCGATGGTCGATATCACGTCCGACACGACCACGCTCTATGCCTCGGATCGCGACGTCTTCTTGTTCCTTGTCGACGACACGAACCCGATCGAGGCTGGCAAGCTGCCCGACGGATCGCCCGATCTGTTTTTCCGAGGCTTCTATTGCTGGAACAGCGAGGTGGGCGCGAAGACGCTCGGCATCGCGAGCTTCTACCTTCGCGCGGTCTGCCAGAACCGCAATCTCTGGGGCGTGGAGGACTTCCAGGAGATCAGCATCCGGCATTCCAAATATGCCGCCAACCGCTTCGCGCACGAGGCGGCGCCGGCGTTGACCCGGTTCGCCGACAGCTCGCCTCAGCCTTTTCTGAACGGCATCCGGGCCGCGCGCGAACGCATTGTGGCGCGCTCTGACGAGGACCGCACCGACTTCCTGAGGAAGCGCGGCTTCGGAAAGGCGGAGACGGCAAAGATCGTCGAGACGGTGCTCGCCGAGGAAGGCCGGCCGCCGGAGTCCGTGTTCGACTTCGTGCAGGGCATCACCGCCTATGCGCGCAACAAGCGACAACAGGACGCACGGCTCGACCTCGAGACCCGCGCCAAGAAGTTGCTGGAGAAGGTCTGAGAAAGGGTGGGGAGCGGACTGTCTGGAATTTGGCCGCCGGAGGCAAAAGCTGCCGTTCGCCATCGTTGACTTACCTGTTCTGCGATGCACGATCATGTTTTTGCGGAGCAAGGATTCGTGCTCTTAGGTATGCGTCCAGATTCCGATCGGGATCGTCAGCAAAGCGGTCGCCCGTTTCTTCCAGTGCGTTTATCCGGTCGAGACGAAAGGCGCGAAAGTCGTCGCGCAACTCACACCAGCCTGCAAACAGCCAGCCTTCAGTGAACGCCCAAATGGCAAGCGGCCTGACCCGGCGGTTCGAAAGGCTTCCCTCCCCGTTCTCATAGTGCAAATGCAAAGTGGTCCGCCGACGGATCGCCCGGCGAACGACCTTCATTATGGGATTGGCAGGACCGTCCCGCCTGCTTGCGAACAACGGCGCTCTTTCAAGTTTGCGCGCGTCTGGATCGGGCAGGGACGCCTGAATTTTTGCGCGAACTTCTCGCGCGGCTTCTGCCAGCGAGCTATCGCCCGCCACTTCCACGAACGACAGGCCGACTGCAAGCGCATCCAGCTGTTCGAAAGTGAAAGTCATCGCCGGAAGGTCAAATCCGGGCCGCAACAGATAGCCGACGCCTGCCTCCCCTTCGATAGGCAATCCTGATGCCTGCAGGTGCGCGATGTCGCGATAGATGGTGCGCACGCTAATCTCGAAATAGTCCGCAAGATCTTCGGCAAGGCAAACGCCTCGAGCGCGGAGTTCACTAACCAGTCTGAATAGACGTTCGGCACGGCGCATCGGGCACTCCTGACACAAGGCTGTCAGGAGCGCTACTTTAAACACAAGCGCACCAACCGACAGGAGACTGCGATGTCGATCCCGACAATCCTTGATCGCTTTCCGACGCCACCCTGCGCTAAATTGCTGGGCCTCGACATTTTGGAAGCGGAGCGCGACGGCGGGAGGGTGAAAATCGCCTTCACCGCCAAGCCGGAATTCCGCAACGCCGCAGGCAATGTGCAAGGCGGCTTTCTATCGGCCATGCTCGACGATTGTATGGGCCCTGCGGTGTTGATCGCCACCGATGCGCGGATATACCCATCGACGATCGACCTGAACGTGCAGTATTTGGCGCCGGCCAAGCCAGGAAGGCTGATCGGCAAAGCCCGTGTCGTCCAATTGGGAAAGACTATTGGTTTTGTTGAAGCCGAGTTGGCCGATGCGGATGGCAAGACCCTGGCGCGCGCAACCGCAAGCCTCAGACTTTCCGCTATCCAAAAGGCTGTGGCCTGACCCTTAGCTCTCGATCCTTCGCAATGCAGTGAATTTGGGCTCGCCGGCCAGAAACGTCATGAGAATATTGAGGTCTCCGCGTTCAACGCGCCATGCCATGTAAGCCCTTTGAGCCTCCGCCGACTCCCAGACTTCATAGAAGAACACCTGGTCAGAACGGGCTTCGTCAATGAGGATGTCGAATTCGATGTTGCCCGCCGCCGATCTGCTGAGCGCCAGATTTTCCGTGGTATACTGGAGAAATTCATCCCGCTTTTCCGACTTGATTGGGAACTCAGCCAGCATCACCCGTCTGTCGTTGAACTGCGTTGTCATTTTTGCCTCCGTCTTGTTGGGAAGGCATAGTGCACCAGTGCTGCTGACAGCATTATGTCAGTAGCGAATGACGACTACGAAAATTTTCAGGGTTTATGGCGAACGTCTAAGACCAACGTCGGAAGCAGTCACCGCTACTCTGCTTCCTTGCGCCTGATTGCAGCGCAGCCCTCAAAGAGTGAGAGGGCGGCGCTGTCGCTTCGTGACGGTTTGAGATCGGGAGAGAGGCTCCCGGCCGGCCCGTCATGGAGAAGACCCATGACCAAGTCAGTCAAGACCATCGCGCTCAGCCCCTCGCGGGACATTCCGTTCGACACGCTGGTGCTGAGCCAGGCCAATGTCCGCCACGTCAAGGCGGGCGTCTCGATCGAGGAGCTTGCCGAGGACATCGCCCGGCGTACGCTGCTCGCGAGCATCACCGTGCGCGCCGTCACCGATGCGGACGGCAAGGAGACCGGCATGTTCGAGGTGCCGGCGGGCGGGCGCCGCTATCGCGCGCTCGAACTGCTGGTGAAGCAGAAGCGGCTGCCCAAGACCGCGCCCGTACCCTGCATCGTGCGCGAAGGCGGGTATGCCGAAGAGGACAGTCTCGCGGAGAACATCCAGCGCGCTCCCTTGCATCCGCTCGACCAGTTCCGCGCCTTCCAGGCGCTGCGCGAGAAGGGCATGAGCGAGGAGGAGATCGCTGCCGCGTTCTTCGTCTCGGCCAATGTGGTCAAGCAGCGGCTGAAGCTCGCGAGCGTCGGCGAAGCCCTGCTCGATGCGTTCGCCGAAGACGCGATGACGCTCGATCAGCTGATGGCGTTCACCGTCAATCCCGACCATGAGCGGCAGGCGCAGGTCTGGGACGCGGTGCGCGGCAGCTACAACGATCAGCCCTATCAGATCCGCCGCATGCTGACCGAGCATTCGGTGCGGGCGTCGGACAAGCGCGCGCTGTTCATTGGCATGGATGCCTATGTCGAAGCGGGCGGTGCGGTCATGCGCGACCTGTTCGAGAGCGACGATGGCGGCTGGCTCGAGCATGTCGGGCTGGTCGAGATGCTCGTTACCGAGAAGCTCAGCGAGCAAGCCGAAGCCATCCGCGCCGAGGGCTGGAAGTGGATCGAGGTCGGCCTCGATTTCCCCTACGGCCATACTTACGGGCTGCGGCGCATTTCGGGCGAGCGGCCCGAGCTGACCGAAGAGGAGCAGGCGACGCGCGATGCATTGCAGGCCGAGCTCGAAACGCTCGAAGCCGAATATGCCGATGCGCCCGAACTGCCCGACGAGGTCGACGAACGGCTCGGCGAGATCGAGACCGCCATCGATGCGATCGACGATCGGCCGGTGCGCTACGACGAGGACGACATCGCCCGGGCGGGCGTGTTCGTCAGCGTCGATCATGCCGGGCGGCTGCGGGTGGATCGCGGTTATGTCCGGCCCGAGGACGAGGAGAAGGTCGAGCCTGAGGATGACGGTGAGATCGATGCTGTGTGGTCGAAGGCCAGCACTGCCAACAGTCAGCGCCAGTCCGAGGACTTTTCGGGTGGCGAGGATGAGGACGACACTCTGCATCCAATACCCGACCGGCTCGTCACCGAACTCACCGCGCATCGCACGGTCGCGCTGCGGCTCGCGGTCGGCGGCAGCTACGGGACGGCGTTCTGCGCCTGCCTCCACGCGCTGGCGCTCAAGCTGTTCTACAGCTACGCGCCCGACAGCTGCCTCGAACTCGATGCCAAATGCGTGTTCTTCGGCAGCCAAGCGCCGGGTCTCGGCGAAACGCCCTACGCCGAGGCGCTGACCGAACGGCACGAGGCGTTCGCGGGCGCGCTGCCCGACGACAGCGAGCAACTGTGGGACGCGATCCTCGCCATGCCGGTGAAGCTCCGGAACGCACTGTTCGCGCATTGCGTAGCGATGACGGTCAACGCCGCGGTCGAGGCCTACAACCGCAGGCCGCGTGCGCTCGCCCACGCCGAGCGGCTCGCGACCGATATCGGGCTCGACATGGTCGATGCGGGCTGGACGACCACTGCCGAGAATTATCTCGGCAAGGTCACCAAGGCACGGATCGTCGCGGCGGTGCGCGAGGCGAAGGGCGAGGAAGCCGCCGAGGGTATCGAAGGCCTGAAGAAGGATGCCCAGGCCGAACGCGCCGAGGAACTGATCGCGGACACCGGTTGGCTGCCCGAGCCGCTGCGCACCGCGCCGGTCGCGTCCGAGTTGGACGATACCGACGAGCAAACCGCCGATGAGGCCGAGAGCGAAGTGCAATCGGCGGAGGACGACGGCACAGGGTCCGTGGCGGATGACGAGCCATTGGGCGATGATGAGGCGGTCGAGGGCGATACCCCCTACGCCGTCGCCGCCGAGTAGGTTCCCGCTCCCCGGACCTGCTCACTTCGAGGGTCCGACGCCCCCAAGCGTCGGACCCTCTTTCCGTCTGAAGGAGGATGCGATGCACCAGGCATCCGACCTCGCGCGCCAGCTTGCGCGCAACGCCGAAAGCGTCTGCCGCCATTATCTGCCGGAGGGTCGCCGTCAGGGCCGCTACTGGCTGATCGGCGATGTCGAAGGCACGCCGGGCCGCAGCATGTTCGTGCGGCTGACCGGCCCCGAATCCGGCAAAGGCGCTACAGGCAAATGGACCGACGCCGCCACCGGCGAGCATGGCGACCTGCTCGATATGATCGCCGCGAACAGACGGCTCGGCTCGCTTGCCGAGACGCTCGAAGAGGCGCGGCACTTCTTGTCGCTTCCCGTTCCCGAACCATCCGACACCGCGCGGCGCACGCCCGCACCGACCGGCTCGCCTGAGGCAGCACGGCGGTTGTGGGCGATTTCGCGGCCGATCCACGGCACGCTGGCTGAGACCTATTTGCGCAATCGTGGCATCGTCGATTTGCGCAACTGCGGGTGCCTCCGCTTCCATCCCAATTGCTGGTATCGCGCCGACCGGGACGATCCGCCCGATACGCCCGAAGCGTTTCCAGCATTGATAGCAGCGGTGCGCGACAATGACGGCACGCTGACCGGCCTGCACCGCACCTGGCTCGATCCGTTCGGCACATCGAAGGCAAACATCGCGACACCGCGCCGCGCGATGGGCGATCTGCTGGGGCACGGCGTGCGGTTCGGATCACCGGGCGCAACCATGATCGCCGGCGAAGGGATCGAGACGATGATCTCGCTGCGGCAGATTCTGCCCGTCATGCCGATGATTGCAGCGTCATCGGCTGCCCACCTCACTGCGGTCGCGTTTCCGCCGATGCTGCGCCGCCTTTACATCGCCCGCGAGAACGATTCCGCCGGTCACGGTGCATACGACGACCTTGAGTCGCGAGCGCAAGAAGCCGGGATCGACGCGCTCCCGCTCGATGCCAAGCTGGGCGATTTCAACGACGACCTCCGCCAGCTTGGGCTTGATGCCATGCGGGCAGATATCCGGGTCCAGCTAACGCCTGAAGATGCCGAAATGTTCATCGGTCGATGACCGGAATGAGGAATGGGTGGATGTCCGAGTCCCTGTCAGGACAGCTCCTAATCGCCAGAGCCGCGCCCCGGCCTTCCAGAGCGGGCGAGAGAACCGGAGCCGGCCCGGTCCGGCAACGGCTGCGCGCAACTTTCTTCCCCGCCGCTGCGCGGCTCCTCGCGCGACAAGAAAGCCGCGCTTCGCCGTCCTCCGCTGCGCTGCGGCCCCTTGGGTGCCAGACCGCTCCGCCCCCGCTCCCGGCTCGCCCGTGAAGGCCGCGAGAGGCGCGGTCTTCGAGAAACGGAGCAACCACCATGACCGATCGCGACGACCCAGCCGACCAATCGCAAACCGCCCATATCCTCAATGAGCTCCAGCTCTACGGCCACCATCCCTATGAGGACGAGCCCGATCCCCGGCCGCTGCCCGAAGGCGACCGCGTTGCCGGGGCCATCGCCGATATCTTCGATGCGCTCATCGGCACACTCGTCGAAACCCGGCTCGAACCCGATTTGGGCGACCTTCTCTGGTCCACGGTCAATCTGTTCCATCGCTCGGCCGAACGGGTCGAGCGCGAGCTCGACGACAACGAACAGGCGCAGCGCCGCTCGCAACGCGAACAGGACGGCTCCGAGGTCGCCTCGGTCGAACTGGAAAATCTGATCGCCCAGGGGCTGACGCTGATCGAACGGCGCGACGCGCACGAACTCATGCGCGATGTCGCGTCCGATCTCTACCGCACCCACACCGGATCAACCTGGCGTCCTCGCCACGGCAGTCTCGTCAACCGCCGCGCGCTGACCGCCGCGGTCGTCGACAGCCGCGACTTCATCGCCGCCCGCCGCCGCTCCGAAACCGAGGTCATGGTGCCCGCCGGAACCAAGGTCGCGTTCACCGGCGGCAAGGACTGCAACGATACCGATGCGATCTTCGCCGCGCTAGACCGCGTGCATGCAAAGCATCCCGACATGGTGTTGCTCCACGGCGGAGCGCCGTCCGGCGCCGAACGCATCGCTGCCTGCTGGGCCGACAACCGCAAGGTCTGCCAGGTTGCGTTCAAACCCGACTGGAACCGCCACGGCAAGGCCGCGCCGTTCCGCCGCAACGATGCGCTGCTCGAAGTGCTGCCGATCGGTGTCGTGATGTTCCCCGGCACCGGCATCCAGGACAACCTCGCCGACAAGGCACGGAAGCTCGGCATCCCGCTGTTCGATTTTCGCAAGCGCGGCGAGTGAGCGCCGCCACTTCACGAGCGGTCAGCAGCGCTTTTGGCTAGCCAGCGTCACCCTCCCGAGAAAATCAGTCGAAGAGGCGCGAGCGCGCGTCTGGCCCATCTTCCGTTTCGATCATCGCTGCAAAATCCCGATCTGTGAGCCGCCGCAATGTCGAGGATGCGATGAACTGACTTGCGAGAGCAAGATCGATCATTGCCAACCTTGTGAGATCGGCTCGCTTATAGCGCGACCCGACGTAGGGCGGGAGTTTGGCGACTAGTTGTTCGATCAGCGGATCATCACGGTGTGGCTTCAGCGATGCCAAGAGTTTCGCGCTCTCAACGTTATTGTGACCAATGGCTTTCAGCTCTTTCTCGGTCACTCCGAGATGAGCGAGCGCCGCCTTGAGCGACAATTCGACGGTCATACAGATCGACTGGGTAAGGGCCGCGAGATCGAAACCGCCGATTATACTGTTGGTTGTCACTTCGAGGTGGGACAACGCCAAGGTCCACATCTCGATCGCATCAGGCGAAGAATGCGTCACTTCATCACGACCGTAGGTGAGATCGAAAATGTCGGCGAATGAAAACGCGGACTTGAGCGCGATGTCCTGATCCTGGCGGCACCAGTTTGCAAATTCAGCATGGCTGCTGAAACCCAGGCCTTCGTGAATAGACACGGTGCAGGTTCCGAAAACGACCGGCACGGTGACCTTGCGAACCTGATCCACCGAGGCGACGAGACCGGTTCCCATGCCCGGCCAGGTCTTCTCAGCGCCGGGGAATAGCCGGGCGTAGTTGGCTAGGACTTCGTCGACCTGCGGATTGCCGCCGACTCCGATCACATATTCGGGGCCCAGGATTTCCATCGCTACGTGATGCGCTCGAGCGTGCTGGGCGACGCCCTTCTTCGCAAGTTCGAGGTCAAGGCGATAGATATCTTCGTCGGTCCAAGTAGCCATGCCTATCGCTTTAGCGGATCAAGAGCTTGTTCCAAACCGTTCCGTAGCTCGCGATCTGTCCTCGCGCGGCGACATAAGCGGCTCTGACACGCTTGCGGCGACCACCCCGCTCTCCCTGGCTTACTCCTACCCTCCGCATGGCCTTGTGACGATCAACCCGCAGGGGGTCCGCTAAGCGAAGCTTGCGGCCTCCAGCTTTGCTTGTCGGTGATCGCGGCCCCGCGATGGCCGCCCGTGCGCCTGTCGAGCGGGGACGGTCCCCGCTCCGAAGCAGGAGCAGTCCCATGTCGCTTTCCACCGCCCAGAGATACGCCTGGAGCCTCGCCCAGACGCTGATGACCTGCGTCGTTCTCGTCCACACCAGCGACGGCTACGCGGTCATGACCGATGCCGACTACGATGGCGATCCGAGCCTGATCGTTCACGTTTACGATCCGTTTTGAGTACGCCCGGCTGACCTTGCCACAACCCGGATCGGCAAGGATGCTCACAGCCGATCTTCGTCACTAAGCCCAACCAAGTCGAGGTTGAAAAATTGAGCTTTCAATTTTCATTAAAATATGCTTTTATGTTTTCATGAAACAGAAGGGCGACGTCGATGACAGCGGGGACGAGCATCTCCAGGTCCAAGTGCCGACCGAAACCAAGCGCGATCTTGGGCAGCGCGCACTCGATAGTCGCGAGCCGATTCGTATGATCGTGTTGAGAGCCCTCGCGGCCTATGGCGTGGTCGTGCCCGAAGGCGCGATCACGGACCGACGGAAACGCACATGATCAAAGACGAATTTGAGGCGCTAACAGTCGATCATTATGCGAGCGAGGCAGCGCGGACCGACCAGCGCAAAGGTTCCGGCACTGTCGGGTTCACTATGCTAGGCCTCTTCGGCGAAACTGGCAGTCTACTCGCCGAAGCCAAGAAGAAACAGCGCGATGCCGCCTCCTATCTTGGCTATGCCGAAGCCGTCGCTGAAGAAATCGGTGACGTTCTGTGGTATCTGGCCGCAATCGCCCGGCGCCATCGCTTGATATTGAGCGACATCGCGGCCGCTGCGCTCGAGAGAGATGGCGAATACGCCGCGGGCGCAAACGGAAGTCTTAGTCTGCACGCCCTACAACCAGCGCACATTCCACTCGCCAAAGCGCCCATGCCAGAATTCGAACACAGCCTGCTCGCCCTGGCTGGCGAGGTCGGACTTCTCGCGCGGGAAATCGAAGGAGGTAATTCAACTCGGCACCGCACCGAAGTGGCCGAACGGCTCATCGCTGTAATGCGTTGTGTCATTCGCGCATCGACCGACTCAGGCATTACCATTGAGGCGGCTGCGATCAAGAACTTGCAGAAGATCTTTGATCGATGGCCGCGCGAACGCATCTACCCGCCTGCCTTTGATGCCGACAAAGACACCGAGGAGCAGCTCCCCCGATCGATGCAGATCGATATCTACGAGCGCAACGTACGGGGTCGCGATTATGTCTTCCAGCGTTCGCGCGGGGTCTATGTCGGCGATAGGCTGACCGACAATGCCATCGAAGCCGACGACTATCGGTTCCACGATGTCTTTCACTACGCCTATGTCGCGGTGCTGGGCTGGTCACCAGTGATCCGCGCTCTGCTTCGACTTAAACGAAAGAGTGACCCGAAGCTTGACGAAGCCGAGGATGGTGCGCGCGCCATCTTGATCGAGGAAGGGGTCACTTCCTGGCTTTTCGGTCAAGCGCAGCAACTCAATTTTTTCGAAGACGTCAAACGAGGCGGACTTCCGCTGGACATGCTCAAGCATGTCCGCCAATTCGTCGCCGGTTACGAGGCTGACCGCTGTCCGCTGTGGCTCTGGGAGGAAGCAATTCTCCAGGGTTATGCTGCTTTCCGCTTCCTCCAGAAAAACCGACGGGCGCGAATCACGATCGATTTCGACCGCCGTCGCTTGCGCATTAAGGAATTGCCGCAATGACCCCCAAGACCTTCGTATCGGCATTGGCGGCAGCGAAATTGCCCTCGGTATTCAACCCATGGCGCGACCGCTGTTCCATCCATGACCGCCGCGATGCTGCGGCGCGGCGCCGGTCCAACCTCCAGGGCATGCTGGAAGCTGCGCTCGATGCGCATGTCGAAACGATCTGGATTGCCCGCGATCTTGGGTATCGCGGCGGACGTCGCACTGGGGTGCCGCTGACCGACGAGGTGCATCTTACCCATGCATCGGCACTGATGGGCGGTATCGCGTTGGAGCGTGCCACGCAGGGGCCGGAAATTGCCGAACGCACTGCCGCAATCGTATGGCAGGTGCTTGGCCGTATCGGACAGCCAGTCATGTTGTGGAATGTCTTTCCCTTTCATCCGCATGAGGCGGATGATCCAATGTCCAATCGCTGCCATAGCCGCGCCGAGCGTGAAGCGACCTGGCCTCTGCTACAGGCGCTGGTATCGATGGTGCAGCCCCGCCGTATCGTTGCGATCGGACGCGATGCACATCTCGCGCTGGCTGAACTGGATACAGAAGTTACTGCGATCCGCCATCCAAGCTATGGCGGGCAACGCGAATTCATCGACGGAATGTACGGCCTCTACGGGATCGCAGACGACCCGGTCGGTTTACCAGAACTGCCGCTCGGACCTCGCTATGCAGCGACGGCCAAGGCCTTGGCTTGATCGCAGGCCGCGAGCAGAGCTGCAATATCTCCACGGTTCCATTTTCCGTTCTTCACATCGATCGTGGCATGCGTCGAAAGGATCGTGAGCGGCCCCATCGCGATGCCCGACTCCTCAGCCACGAACTGCTGCAGACGGCCAAGGCCGATCAGATTGCCGAGTAGCTTTTCAATATAATAATGATTGCGATACATCGCGGTGAGCGCCAGCCGACGGCCGTCGCCATCGCCAATCAACTTGAAGCTCGCGAAACTAAGGCATTGTCCGCCATAAGGCGACCCATCGACATCGCGCAGCGGATCAAACACGCTGAGTTCAAACTTGTTGAGCGCCCGCACAGTCGGGTCTTTCAGCCGCCCGATGATCTCGGTCAACTGGTTTAGCGGCTCGCCTTCCGGCTGCGGAAGTTGCATCATCCGTTCGAAATAATAACCGGACCAGCTCTTCTTTCCCGGCGAACGGACCTTGGGCAGAACATTGTCCGTAAATCGCGTGAAGAACGTCGGCGAACCGTAGCGCCGATAAAGCGCCGCTGGAAAGATCGTGTTTGCGACCGTCTCGATGCGCTTGGTATCGCGGTCTTTAAGGAAGGCGTCGACCAGCGCGACCACTGGATCGGATAGATCGGCGCGAGCCAACGGGTCGGCAACATCGATCAGGACATTATGCTCGTGATGCCCAGGCCTTGCATTCACCAGGCGGACGGCTTCACGCCAAGCCGAGACGCAATCAGGCTGCGGCGGCACGGGTAGATACATCGATATCCTCCGTCAGAATTGCCGTCGCGAATAGGCGCGGCTTCAGGAATTTCTCAGTCAGCCAGGCATGGCCGTCCACACCCCAGCTGGCGCCCCAGCTGTTGCGGATGAGGATTGCGTTCTGGCCGGCGGCATGGCCGTGGCCCACCGCCACGATTGCATGCCGCAGGCTTGGATCGGGTTTCTCGTCATTGGCCGGATCGACCACGCCTTCATTGGCCGGTGCGAAAAACGACTGCGACAGGGTCGAAAGCAGCATCACCGGCTTCTTGCTATCGAGGGCCTCGACAATCGGGCCGAGGTCGATTGCGGCGGGCCCTCCTTTCCTGCCGAAACGTGGGCCGACGTCTGATGGCGGCGTCCAGTGGTCGGGATCGTCCGGCACGGCATCGAGATAGGGCCATCCGCTTTCAGCAGGTTGGCCGTCGAGCCGCAGGGTCTCCAGTATAGCTGAAAGCGTGGCACCCTGGTCATGCCGCCGCCCTGTGCGCTGCTGCGCTCGGAAGAAGACATATTCGCAAGACAACGGCATCCATCCCTCGCGTAGACTGGCATGGGTATCGCTCGCCGCGAAGGCAAGACAGGTCGGTCGCGCTCCTTGATCGCGCACAGGCCCTAGGAATGGCCGGAGGTCGGTCTTTATGTCGATCATGGGAAGTCAGGCGGCCTCGAGCAAATGGCGCCGTTCCGCTCGGGAAAGACCTTCCTGTTCCGGCCCGGTGAAATCAAAATCGATCGTCAGGCTCGCATTGGCCGTGGCCGGTTGCCACGGCCGCCTCTCGTTGAGCGACATCCGTCCTCGCTGAGCTGCCTCCGGCGCTGCGGTCACCCGCCGGACCACTGGTCCGCCGATTGCTTCCGCATCGAGTGCCTCGCGCTCATCACGCACCACCGCAAATCCGCTCGCCATCAACTGGTCGAGATCCCACAGATATCCGCCTCCGGCATGTTCCTTCAGGCGCAGCACGAAGAGGTCATTGCGGCTGCCATCGATCCGCGTGCCTTCGTCGCGTTCGGTCAGCAGCCAGACATCGCCGCGATAATCAGTGGGGCGGTAGTCATCCAGCAGGTCAACCTTCAGGCTGCGCGGCTTGGTATCGATCAATTCGCGCATGACGGCATCCGAAATGAGTTTGTATCGAAAGAGCGTTCTGCAGGTCGCTTCGTAGCTGGCCCCAATCCGTAGAGAGAGCTGATAGGCGATGTTGGGCCGACGCAGTTCATCAACCGTCCAGCCCTGCCGCGCGCAATGAAGCGCGATTAGCCATTTGGGCATCATGAATGCGATGGCGAACGCGTCGGCTTCGGTTTCCTGAAACTGATTGCCCGGTTCGGGGCTCATCGGCATGCGCCGTAAAATGCTTTCATCATCCAGGCTGGGTTCGTGCCGCATGAAGAAATGGCCCAGCTCATGCGCGGCGGTGAAGCGTTGGATGCTCATTGGCCGTTCAGTGGTAACGAGCACTCCCGGGGCGGGCGAACTAAGATAGGCTCCCAACAAGCCCTTGAGCGGCCGTAATAGCAACGGAAGATCGAGCGCATGTATCGCGCCGAAGACATCGACGTTGCCGCCATGCCGTCCGATCAGCGCCTGCGTGTCAAGACGGCGATGAAGTCTGCCGGCTGCCATCGCGCCCGCGCGAACCGCACTTTCATAGTCGCTCGCCATGGATTAGGCCTGCTCCCCAGCCGAACGCGAGCGTAGATACTCGGCGAAACGGCCAAGCTCCGCGCGGTCCTCGCTCGAAAGATCCGCCACACGACGCGCCAGATGCGCAACGTCAGGCGGAAGACTTGCCGAAGCTTCGTCCTCGCCCGTGAAATAGGCGACCGACTGCCGGTAGAGCTTGGCAAGGCGCGTGAGCTCGATCGCCTCGACACGGCGCTGGCCATTCTCGATATCCGTCAATGCCGTGCGCGGAATCTTGAGATAGCTGGCCACCTCGTCCTGCTTGAGGCCGAGATATTTCCGCGCGTCGCGCAGACGATTGCCGAGGCGTTGACGTTCCATAGCGTCATCGCTTTCTTGGCTGACAGCCACATTGCTCATGGCTTGGCTCCTTTCTTCTTGACCCAGACCCTCTCGATTCGAGGCACGACATGGGCGAGCGCCTCTTCGATCGAATCATATCCTCCCGTTCGCACGATGTTGTCGCGAAGCTCGAAGCCGACCACGGCCTCTATGGCGCAAAGCGTGTCCACAACCGAAAGCGAATCGAGCGGGATTGCTGCCTTCATGACTCCTGCCTGATCTTTAGGCAGGGCGATGCCACGGAGCTGCGCTTCAATTCCCGCTACAGTAAGCAACTCGTCGGTCAGCGCCGTGATCACATCGGCCTTCGGAAAGGCCGTTTTTGCTGGCGCATGAGGGGCAATGGTCGCCATATAAGCCTCGCATGATTAAGCTACATTCCGATTCTATAATGTCGGAATATCCGACATGCAACCCATTTTGTCGGTGCGCTACGCTGGCAGGCATATGCGGAGGCTCAAAGGCCGTTAATCGCCATCGCCACTTCCGAAGTAGACTTCCCGGTCCGTCGATCTTTGGTGGCGCTCGGCGTTCATCGGTTCGACTTCTGCTTTCGGGAAAATGGCGAGGAAGGCCGACCGACTTAGATCGGGGCGCTTAGCTGATGGGCGATCCGGCCGGGCTGCAATCGGTCGCAGCCAGCGTGTCTGCGAGCAGTTGTGCGGGGTTGAGCAATCGGGGCCGCCATCAAGCGTTGCTTGGCGAAAGTCTCGACTATGCGGTTCCAGTACGCGTCGAGCGCAGTCTCGCCCAGACTGAAACGCTCATTCTCCTCTCCCCTCAGGGACGCGTGACTGTCCCCAGTTGCCGCCTATCCGGACAGAAGATGCGTTTTTCCTCCCTTCGTTACATCGGTCTCCAACATTCCTGCCGCACCGTAGGTTCTTGCCCGTGTGGTAGCACTCGCTCGTCATTAGGCAGGTCCGAGTCGCCATTCGAACGTTTTCTTCAAGACAGCTCCCGAGCACCGACCTCACGGTCTCTCTCTTGGCCTGATCTGGCCGGGATCGGGCGCTGCGCGCCCTTGATCGCCTGGGACGCAACGGCGGAGCAGCAACTTTCTTCCCCTGCGCTGCGCGCATTCCTCGCGAGGCAAGAAAGTCGCCTCCCGCCGTCCTTCGCTCAAGCTGCGGCCCTGCGGGTGCGTCGGCGCTCATCCCGGCCGGACGACATGCCATCGAGACCGCGATGGTCGCGGAGCTCGAAACACCGAAGAAAGGAACTTAATCATGGCTACCATCGGAACCTTCAAGCAGACGGCCTTGGGCGAATACACCGGCGAGATCGTCACCCTCTCGGTCCAGGCGAAGAACGTCCGGATCGTCCCCGAGGAAACCCGCCCCAGCGAGAACGCCCCCTCGCACCGGGTGTTCGCCGGCAAGGCGGAGATCGGCGCGGCCTGGTCCAAGAGTTCGAACGAGGGCCGCGACTATCTCGGCCTCAAGCTCGACGATCCGAGCTTCACCGCTCCCATCTACGCCAACCTCTTCGACGACGAAGGCGGCGAGAGCTTCTCGCTCATCTGGTCCCGCCCCAACGACCGCCGCAACGACGGCTGATCCGGCCAGACGCCCCGCCCGGGTTCGCCCGGGCGGGGCTTTTGCTGTGCTAGTTTGAGCAGCGGGGCTTACTCGCTTTCGCTTTTCGGACGCTTCAACAGATCGGCGGCTTCAAGCCCCAGTTCTCGCGCGAGCCGGTCGACGACGTCGATCCCGGCGGCATAGACGCAGCGTTCGAGCGAGCTGATATAGGTGCGATCGATGTCGGCGCGGTGCGCAAGTTCCTCCTGCGACAATCCCGCCGCCTTGCGATGACGCTTCAGATTCTCGGCCAAGACCTCGCGGATATCCATGCCTGCGAGAGGCCACGCTTGCAGAGTATTCCGCCACGGAGTATTCTCTACAAACGACTGGGGCGTGGGTATTGGCGCTCTGCCGATAAGTGGTCACAGTCCGGAGCTCGGCTCTGTTCAGCGACCGCGGAATCGTCGATGAAGTGCCGGATCGATGGTGTGTCGATCGAGATTCGCAGGCAGATCGGTGGGTTGAGGTGATGCCGTTTGCGCACCGCTAAATGCGGATCGCGCGCCTATCCGGGGGATAGGTTGTTGTATTTCGCGGGGTTTGGGAAGGGGTTCGACAATGCCGTCCGTCTGCCGTTTCGACGATCTCGCACCCGATCTTTCCACGCTCACGTCCTACGACGAAACTCATCTAGTAGATTATCTGCGTTTGCTTGATGCCGACGACGAAGGCGCGGATTGGCGCGAAATCGCGGTTGTTCTGTTCGAACTCGACCCGGTGGCCGAACCGCAGCGCGCGCAGACCATGTATGCGAGCCATCTCGCCCGCGCGCGGTGGATGACCGAGGTCGGCTACGCGCATCTTCTCGGCCCACGGACGCGCTAAACGGTTCATTCCACTCGCAAACTAAGTGCTTCTACTCGCTCCCGATCGCGCATGGCATCGCGCGATCTTGGCTCTGTTCGGATGCACTGGCAGGGATCAGCGTGCGACCTTCGAGGTCGCGCGCAATGCGGCCGGGAGAATGCCATGCCGACGCCGACGCAGCGGCGCGCAGGGCGCAAGAGGGGCACATCCCCAGCGCTTGGTCGCGCCGAACTCGCCGCAGAGTTTCTGAAGCGCAATCGCAACTACCGAGCGGAGCACGCACAGATGCAGAAACGCATCGCGCGCGGCACCGTCGCCAGGGACACCGCCGAGGCGGCGTTCGCCCGGCGATGGGGGTTATCCTTTTGCGGCTGCGCCGGATGACCTTCACGAGCAAGTGGTCTGGCGGCCTGAACTGACCGCTGTCACCGTCATTCTCGACGCTGCTCCAGATGGGTTCGACGGTGCAGATAGCCTCGATCCGGACACGCTCGGCACGCTGCTGATCGACCAAGTGGGCATCGACGGTCGCCACATCATCGTCGCCGATGCTTCGGGCGATCACTGGCTGTGGCTGCGTGACCCAACGCCCGGGACGCCGCTCGCCGCGATCGTGCCGCTCGACAATGATTTCAGCACGCGGATGGCTAGCCTCATGCGCTTTCACCGCCGCCTGTTCGGTCGAGAACCGGGTCCGCCGCCGCGCGGCTGGCCGCTCAGCGCCTACCGGCTCGCGCGCCTCCACCGGATGCTGCGCGCGCTCGACATGCGCCAGGACGGCGCAACCTATCGCGAGATCGCCGCGGAGCTGGGCCGCGAGGATGACGCCAAACTGCCCGCGACCGAATGGAAGGTTTCGGCCGGACGGTCGTTCGTCATCCGGCTCGTGCGTGATGCCACCGCCATGATGAACGGTGGCTACCGCAAGCTGCTGCGCATCCGCTAAATTCACCGCTCCGAAGGGGTGGTCACATCGGTGCGACCGCATATTGTCGTACTCCAGCCTCCCGCGTTCGCTCCACCACAAACGCCTCCTGCCGCCCATGACCGCAGGAGTGCTCCCTTGCCCGATACGACCAACCTTCCGCCCCGCTATCTGAGGACGCCCGAAGCGGCACGCTTTCTCGGCTTGTCGGGCCGCACCCTCGAAAAGCACCGCTATTTCGGGACCGGTCCCGCCTATCGCCGGATCGGTGGACGGGTGATCTATTCGGTCGACGACCTCCAGGCCTGGGCCGATCTCGGCATCAAGCACTCGACCAGCGATCCGGGGCAGAACGATCTGTTGCCGCGCGAGGGTTCGGCCTTCGCTCGGAGCCGCAAGTGATGCGCGCTTCCAACGCCTTGCGCCAGCTTGCGGATGACGGGCTGACCCATGTAGAACTCACCTGGATCGAGAAGCGTATCGAACATTGGATCCGCTTCGGGCGCGTCGAGAACGATCGTATTGTCGATCGCCGTCGCCGCATCGTCAGCTTTCGTCCCGGGGTGGTGTTCGCGTTCGTCCGGTGGGCCGCGAACGATTACGGCACGATCATGTCGCGCATCGATGTGGTGCGCGCCGTTGCTGCCGAAGAGCCGTTCACGACGCTGCCTTTCGTGCGCCCGGGTGGCGAGATCCTGCTCTCCATTCAGGGCTGGCCGAAGGTTTCCAAGGTGCTCGCGGCGATCGATGCCGCCGACGAAGCGGGTGTCGATCCGTGCGATGCCGCGCCCGATCACTGGCGGCACGTCCACAACCGCATCGCCGCCGGACTGGAGCCGCGCGCCTACACTCTGGAGCGTCACCAAGCGTGGCTCAAGCGCGTAAAGGTCGAAGGATGACCCGCCGCTTCTACATCCGCGCGACCGCCATGGTCGCGTCGCTGTTTGTCGGCGGTTATGCAGTCACTACGATCACCGACCCAATGCCGCGTATCATCTGGAACGCCAGCGCGAGCGTTCCGATCGGGTTCTATCGCATCACGCCCGATCGCGATCCGCCGGTCGGTGCGCTGGTCGCGATCGCGCCGCCCGAACGGCTCGCGCGTTGGATGGTCGAACGCGGCTATCTCGGCGAGGACGTGCCGCTCCTGAAGCATGTCGTCGGCAAGCCCGGCGCGCGTGTCTGTCGCGACGGCAGCATCGTCAGCGTCGATACCCGGCCCCTCGCGACCACGCGCGCCAATGACCGGCTCGGTCGCCCGCTGCCGGTCTGGCATGGGTGTCGCACGCTGCGCAACGGCGAGCTGTTCCTCCTCAATCCCGACCATCCGGACAGTCTCGACGGTCGCTATTTCGGGCTGCTGCCCGCCAACGCGGTGCTCGGCCGCGCGCAGCCGATTCTCACCCGCGATGCGCCCGGCGCGCCGCTCGAATGGCGTTCCGGCAACCCCTGATCCCCCAACCGATCCCAACCCACGAAAGGATATTTACATGCAGATCGGCAGCTTCATCCGCACCGCCAATGGCTACGAGGGCATGATCGAGACCGCGACGCTCGATCTTCGCATCGCGCTCGTTCCGGCCGAACGCAGCGATATCGACAAGGCGCCCGACTGGCGCGTCCATCGCGGCTCGGATGCGGAAGGGCCGGAGATCGGCGCGGGTTGGAACGAGACCGGCGAGCGCGCGGGCGATTACGTCTCGCTGCGCATCGACGATCCCGCCTTTGTGCAGCCCATCCGCGCCGCGCTCTTCCGCAGCGAGGCGGACGAAAGTTCCTGGGTGCTGCGCTGGACCCGACCGCAACCGCGCCGCGAGCGGGACTGAGCCGATGAGGTTGAACGGCTCCTTCTTCGCAGTTCTGCTGTTGGCGGGCCTCGCTGCGCCCGGCATTGTCGTCGCGCAGGACGAGCCTGTGAATCGTGCGGCCATGAGTCATCCCTATTCAGGCCATGTGGCCGAAGCCGCGCATCGCTTCGGCATTCCGGAAGCGTGGATATGGGCGGTGATGCGCGTCGAGTCCGGCGGCAGGCGCAATGCCGTCTCGCGTGCGGGAGCGATGGGTCTGATGCAGATCATGCCCGGCACCTGGGCGCAGCTGCGTGCGCGCCATCGGCTCGGCTCCGACCCATTCGATCCGCGCGACAACATCCTGGCGGGCGCGGCTTACCTGCGCGCGATGTACAATCGCTACGGCAATGTGACCGCGATGCTCGCGGCCTACAATGCGGGACCAGGCCGCTACGATCAGTATCTGCGCGGCCGCCCGCTGCCCGCCGAAACGCGCGCCTATCTCGCCGGTCTTTCGTCGATCTCGGGCACTTCGGGCGACGTGCAGGTCACTGCCGCGGCACCTTCTGACCCGCACGCCTGGCGCCAGGCCGGGCTGTTCGTCCGCACCGCAAGCCCAGCCGAACTGTCCGCACAACCACTATCGAACGACGTCATTGTCGCATCAGACAATGTCCGGGAATCCCAGCCCGAACGCGAGCCGACCATCCGCGATGATGCGGCTACGCCGACATCACCCGCGTCGTCGGACACGCTGTTCGTTCGCCGCGCTGGCGCGGGCCGACCGCAATGATCTCGCCCGTCCACCTCGCATTGTGTCCTCAAGTGAAGAGAGGAGGAGAAGCTGGAAAACCGGGTAGGAAACGATTGCAAGATACAAGGTGCACCCCGTTTCGCCGGAAAAGCGCGGCTTTTGCTTGGCTTACCATGGGGGCGTCGGTCGACGAGCGTGCCGCTCGGAAGGAAAAAGGCAACAAAAACAACGCCTCGAATGGCACCGTCCCTCATTTTCGGCGGAAAGTGGTGGTGTCGTGACCGAAGACAACGACTTCAGCATTCGGCCGGGCAAGGCGACGCGCGGCAAGGCGCAAGGCCGGAACACGCGCGGACTGGTTGCCGAGGTGCTGCGCGTTGCCGCCCTGCATGGCGGGACCAAACGTTCTGGCTGGGGCGGACCACGTAAGCGCGGGCAATCGAGCTTCGGCAAGGGTCGCACATCCTTCGCGCGCGGACGCCTGTTCGGCTCGGGCCGAAGGGTGCTGGTGAAGGCGCTGCCGGTGCGCCATCGGATCGGCGGGCGGCGAATGGCGCCGCTGACCGCGCATTTAGCCTATCTGAAGCGCGAAGGTGTCACCCGCGACGGCTCGCCCGCAGGCCTGTTCGATGCGAACGGCGACGAAGCCGACGACCTCAACTTCGCCGACCGCTGTAAGGACGACCGGCATCATTTCCGGATCATCGTCTCGCCCGAAGACGCGTCAGAGCTCACCGATCTTCGCGAATACACCCGCGACCTCGCGCGCCAGATGGAAGCCGATCTCGGCACGCGGCTAGACTGGGTCGCGGTCGATCATTGGAACACCGACAATCCGCACGTCCATCTGCTGGTGCGCGGTGTCGATGAGCGCGGCGAGGATCTCGTCATCTCGCGCGACTATATCGGCCACGGCCTGCGGTCGCGCGCCGAGGAACTGGCCCTCGCCGAGCTTGGACCGAAACCCGAGCATGAGGTGCAGCGCGCACTTAATCGCGAGGTGACCGCCGAACGCTGGACGCGCCTGGATTACGCAATCGACCGCGTCGCCGACGAGTTGGGCGTGATCGATCTGCGGCCCGAGCGCTCCGGTCCTGACGATCCGCGCCTGCGCCGTCTGATGATCGGGCGCCTGCAGCATCTGGAGACGATGGGGCTCGCCGCTGAAGGTGAGCCTGGCCAGTGGGCGGTGGCCGACGGCGTGCGTGAAAAGCTTCGTGAGTTAGGCACACGCGGCGATATCATCCGCAGGATAGGTCGGGCGCTCAAAGAGCAAGGTCAGGATCGGGCACTCGATAGCTACGCCGTCGTCACCGGTGCGCCGGAAAAGCCCATCGCCGGACGGCTGATCGACAAGGGACTTCACGACGAACTGACCGGCTCCGCCTATGCCGTGATCGACGCCACCGACGGGCGCACCCACCATGTCCGGTTGCCTGGCATCGAGGCGCTGGAGCACAGCCCGGACCTGGGCGGTATCGTCGAGCTACGCGCGATCGAACGGCGCGATGGCAAAGGCTCGATCCCCTTCCTTGCCACACGGTCGGATTTCGATCTCGAAAGTCAGGTCAAAGCAAAAGGTGCGACTTGGCTCGACCATCGACTGATCGAGCGCGGCAAGGCTATCGTCGATGCTGGGTTCGGTGCCGAGGTGCGCCGCGCGATGGACGCGCGTACCGATCATCTCGCGACCGAGGGACTGGCGCGCCGCTTTGGCGAACGCACGGTGTTCGAACGCGGCCTGCTCGACCGGTTGCAAACGCGCGAACTGCACAGCGTCGCCACGAAGATCGCGAGCGAAACCGGGCTGGCCTACCGACCGGCGCAGACTGGCGACCAAGTCGCCGGCACCGTCCGCCGACGCCTCGGGCTTGCTTCCGGCCGTTTTGCCATGATCGACGACGGCTTGGGCTTCCGCCTCGTCCCTTGGTCAAACGGTCTCGAACGCCAACTCGGTCGCGAAGTGGCGGGCGTGGTGCGCAGCGGCGGCGGCCTCGACCTCATGCTGGGCCGCAAGCGCGGCCTCGGTCGGTAGTCCGGGAAGAGGAGACGATCATGTCAGCGACCAAGATACTGTGGGGCCAGATCATCGCCGTCTTCCTGATCGTGCTCGCCGGGGTTTGGGGCGCGACCCAGTGGACCGCCGCGGCGCTGACCTATCAGCCCGAACTCGGGCCGCCATGGTTCGTCGCGTTCGATCAGCCGGTCTATCTGCCGCCCGCCTTCTTCTGGTGGTGGTTTTCGTTCGACGCCTATGCGCCCGAAATCTTCCAGACCGGTGCGTTCATCGCCGCTTCGGGCGGCTTCGCCTCGATCGCGGTGGCCATAGCCATGTCGGTCTGGCGCGCGCGTGAGTTGAAGAATGCCGAGACCTACGGTTCGGCGCGCTGGGCAGCCGAGCGCGAGGTGCGCGCCGCGGGCTTGCTCGGCAGCGATGGTGTCGTATTGGGCAAGCTCGGTCGCGACTATCTGCGCCACGATGGCCCCGAGCATGTGTTGTGCTTCGCGCCGACGCGGAGCGGGAAGGGCGTCGGGCTGGTCATCCCATCGCTGCTGACCTGGCCAGGCTCGGCGATCGTTCACGACATCAAGGGCGAGAATTGGCAACTTACTGCCGGTTTCCGGTCGCGACACGGGCGGGTGCTTCTGTTCGATCCGACCAATGCCGCCTCTGCCGCCTACAATCCGCTGCTCGAAGTGCGGCGCGGCCAGTGGGAAGTGCGCGACGTCCAGAACGTCGCCGACGTGCTGGTCGATCCCGAAGGGTCTCTCGAGCGGCGCAACCATTGGGAGAAGACATCGCACTCGCTGTTGGTCGGCGCGATCCTGCACGTTCTCTACGCGGAAAGCGACAAGACGCTTGCCGGAGTGGCCTCCTTCCTCTCCGATCCATCCCGCACGATCGAGCAGACACTGGCCGCGATGATGGCGACGTCGCACTTCGGTGAGGCGGGCGTGCATCCGGTCGTCGCCAGCGCCGCGCGCGAGCTGCTGAACAAGTCGGACAACGAACGCTCGGGCGTGCTCAGCACCGCCATGTCGTTCCTCGGCCTCTACCGCGATCCCGTCGTCGCGCAGGTCACGCGCGCCTGCCAATGGCGTATCGCCGATCTGGTCGAAGGCGATCGACCGGCAACGCTTTATCTGGTCGTTCCGCCCAGCGACATCTCGCGGACCAAACCGCTGATCCGCCTCATCCTCAACCAGATCGGGCGAAGGTTGACCGAAGAGCTGACCCCGAAGGCGAACCGCCACCGCGTGCTGCTGATGCTCGATGAGTTTCCGGCGCTGGGGCGACTCGACTTCTTCGAATCCGCACTCGCCTTCATGGCGGGCTATGGTCTGAAAAGCTTCCTGATCGCTCAATCGCTGAACCAGATCGAGAAAGCCTACGGTCCCAACAACGCGATCCTCGACAACTGCCATGTGCGGGTGAGCTTCGCGACCAATGACGAGCGGACCGCCAAGCGCGTATCCGACGCGCTCGGGACTGCGACCGAACTGCGCGCGATGAAGAACTATGCCGGCCATCGCCTCTCGCCATGGCTCGGCCATCTGATGGTGTCGCGACAGGAGACCGGGCGGCAACTGCTGACGCCCGGTGAGGTGATGCAACTGCCACCCGACGACGAGATTGTGATGGTGGCCGGCTTGCCGCCGATCCGCGCGAAGAAGGCGCGCTATTTCAGAGATCGGCGGTTTGTGGAGAGGATTTTCGATGCGCCGATACCTGCGGCAACATCGACCCGGCCTGACAATTGGACTGGCAAACAGGTTGCGGCCGACCCCAAGCAGGTGGCACGCATCGTGCGCGATGCCGAGGACGCCGCCAATGGCGGGCTGCGCCGCGAGCCCGAATTGCCCGAGCATGTCGATATCGCGAAGGATCAGGAAGTGTCGTCTGCCGATGAGTTTGCGATCGTCGAGGACGATCCCGACGAGGTCGCGCGCACATCGGCTCTGCGGCGGCGAATGCAGGGACTGGCGCGGCAGGCCTCGCTCGATCCGAACGACGGCATCGATTTGTAGGAGCTGGAAATGCGAACCCGGCTCAATGTGTATTTTCCGCCCGCACTGGCGAAGCAAGTCAGCGAGCTCGCGCTCCGCAAGCGCATCTCCCGTTCCGCGCTTATCGAGGCTGCGGTAACGTCCTATATGTCGCCCGATGGCACCGACCGTCTGGAAGCGGCGTTCGCACGGCGGCTCGACCGGTTGTCGCGGCAGGTTCAGCGTCTGGAACGCGATACCGGTCTCACGACCGAGGCACTGGCGCTGTTCGTGCGGTTCTGGCTGTCGGTTACGCCGCCGCTGCCCGAGGAGGACCAGGCGGCGGCGCAGATCAAGGGACGCAAACGCTACGAGGGTTTCGTCGAAACACTCGGGCGTCGGTATGCGAGCGGTAAGAGCCTACTCGACGAGGTACAGGAGGACGTCTGGCCTCAGCCGTCTGTCGAAGACCCGGTAGAATGAAGTTGCCGATAGCACTTGGCTTCCTTCAAGAACGGCAGCTTTGCGCCCTCATGTCGGTCATTGGGCAGGCACCGTTGGTATCCCAAAAGCTGCTGTACCATCGCCTAGGTCTCGCGGGGGTTGAGCCGCGTGCCGAGCAAGCGCCCCTTGTCACCGTCGTCCGAGAGGCGAAGCATGATGAGTGGACCCAGTTCCAGCTCGCCTAAGTGCTCTCTGGGAAGCGCCCTGACGTTGAGGCTTCGGATACATTAATGGCGTTCGGCTGCGGGAGACGCGGTCCGCGAGCTGTAGCCTCCGTCCGCACTGAGTGGTCTTACCTGCTCCAGCAGCGCCTTCAGCGTCAGCCCAGGCTGCTCGACCATGGGAAGATGCGCCGAATGTTCGAGCAGAATGGTCTGCTTCCGGGGTGCGCTGAGGCGAGCCATCCATTCCTGCGTGATCGATGAGGGCGTCACATAATCGTGGCGGCCCAGCAGCATTATCACCGGGATTTCGAGTTCCCGGGTGGTTGTGAAGCTCAAGTCGGCCAGACGCGGAAACAGCGTCTCGACCGTGAATGCAGCACCGTCGGACCAGGCCTGCCGGTCGGCGGCGTTGTACTCCGGAGAGAGGCGTGGCGCGCGAAGGTAGAAGTCGGCGTCCTGACGGTAGGCCGCGAGCGCACCGTAGCGGATGGCGTGCTTGCGCCACCCGTCAGCCTGCTCGATCGTGAAGGTGCCACCGTCAGGGTAGGGCCGAAGCTCCTCGACCTCTCGTGCGGCATCCAAGTCGCCGCGGATGCGAGCCTGCTCGATCGTCCACGCCATGCCAACGCGCTCGTTTTCCTTGAAATCGATGATCTGGCCCATCCCCACGTAGGCGTGGAGAAGGTCCGGACGTCTGGCGGCCACGGCCAGGCCGACCGCCGAGCCCCAGCTGTGGCCGAGCACGAAGATCTTGCGCTTCCCATATCTGGCACGGAGCTGTTCGATCAACTCGATCGCGTCGTCGCGATAACGGTCGAGCGTCAGAGTGGGCGCGATGACGTCAGGGTCGTTGAGCAAATACGACCTGCCGGCACCGCGCTGGTCCCATTGCACCACCGTGAAGAAGTCCTCCCATGGCCGCTGGAACGACCAGGCGATCGGCATCTCGACCGCGCCCGGGCCGCCGTGGATAAAGAGCAGGATCGGATTGTCGCGATCGGCTCCGCGCACGTTTACGACCTGGCGCGTACCACCGAGGGTGGCGGTGAATGTCTCCTGCACCCCGTCCGGTATGACGATACGGCCGATGTCGGCGACGATCTCGCGACCCTGGGCGTATGGGTCAGGCGCGCTCTGCGCCGAGGCATGCGATCCGGCAAGCAACAGGGCCGAAGCAAGGATGGACCGGAAACCATTCATCATTCTTCTCTCAAACTCTCTCAGAACGCTGTTCATTTTGCGAAGTCAACGCGGGCTGGGCTGGGTCGCCGTCCTTGTCGTGAGGCCACGCCTTTCCAGCCAACTTGCGAGCAGCCCGAAGTATTCACTCGCGTCCGGCCGTTGTCCGTCGAAGGCCGCCGGGTCGATCTGCTCCTTCGGGTCGACGCCCAGCATCATCATGTGATCGGCCCCGGCCACGACATGGACGGAGACGTTCGGACGCCTGGCAGCGGACCCGTCGAGCGCGGCTATCGACGCCCCGACGGGGATCCAGGGATCGGCCTGACCAAAGATCATGAGCGTCGGAACCCTCGAACCGTCCAGCGCGCGCAACGGATCCGCCTCGATCTGCCCGAGCCATGTCGGATCGTCGATGTTCCCCTCCAGGTAGATGTGCTTCCACCACGGCCGGAGCCGCGCGGCCGCGACGAAGCGCTCTGCGCTCGCGCGATCCAGATGCCCCCGCGTGTAATCGTCGACAGCGCGCCGAGCGTCGATCGCCTCGTCGATGTCGCCCTGACTGTACCCCTTGATCCGGAGAATGTTCTCGACGGCGTAGTTCATCTGGACGTCGGCCGCGGTGATCGGGGCGGAAACCGAGATTGCGAACGCGGCGTCCGGCATCCTGGCCGCAGCGAGCAGCGCTATCCATCCTCCTTGGCTGAGACCCCAGAAACCGATGCGGCTCGGGTCGATCTGCGGCAGGATCGCAAGCCGTGCGCGGGCCGCGACCGCGTCGCTCGCGAGCACATCGAAGTCGGTGCTGCGCGGATCGTCACCGCCTGAAGCTCCGCTTCCGCGGCGGTCGAACACGAATACGGCCATACCCAGGGGCGGTAACATTTGTTTGAGGTGTTCATAGAGCGCGGCGTCCTGCGAAGGGCCCGCCGCGCTATGCAGGACCACCGCGACCGGCAGTTCGCGCGCACCCTCCGGCACATACAGTATGCCACTGAGTGATGTTCCCAGATTGTCGAACGTAAGTGACAATAGCTCTATTCGAATGGTCGGTGGCACCGCCCAAGGTACCGCTGCCGGCGTTTCAGGCACTTGAGCCTGTAGCGGGGTCGAAAAGCAGGTCGCCGATAGCATGACGAGGCCTGCCAACCGTTTGAATGCGATTATCATTCTGTCCTTCCACGTCTGCAGTCGAAGGATGCGATGTGCGAGGGGCTGCGATCTGCCCTCACGGTCCATACGAGCGTCCGCCGATTCTAGTCGCCAGGCTTCCGCTTCCCGGACAGGAGCGCATATACTGCCATCGCATGGCCGTGCCCAAGGTCATGCTCCGCCTTCAGCCAGGCAACCACGTCGCCGGCCTTCGTTCCCGGCTTGAGCTTGCCGTTCTCGGCCAGCCCGTTGGCCTCGGCGGCCTTCCTGAGACCGTCGGCATCGAGACCGGTCTTGTTTTCGATCGTATCCAGATATGCTTGGAACGACATCGTTCACTTCCTTCTGCTGTAGCGGTTGACCAGCTCGTTCTAGCGGACCCTCCAGGGGAACTGCCGACGCAGCGCCGGATCGCGGAGCCATAGCCCGCCCCACATCGCGAGACCCAGATAGATGCCGAACAGCGAATGGGAGAGCAGCGGCGCGTCGACCCTGAATTGGGTCGCCATCGCACCACCTAGCACGCCGGTCATCAGGATGGCGCCCAGAACGCTGGTTCGTGGCCATAGATACAGCGCAACGCATGCAAGTTCGAGGATGCCGATCGCGAAGGCAGCATCGCGGGGCCAGCCTAGAGGTTCGAGCGTATCGCCGGCAACATCGAGTCCAAGGAGCTTGGGTGCGATCGATGCCCCGAGCATGAACAGCGCGAAGAGCGCCGTCAGCGCCCGGCCGGCCCACACAACCCCGCCCTTTCCGTTGGGTGGCTCTTCCGGATCGTATTCGTTCATCAACGGGGTCCTTGCTCTTCGTCACATCGTTGTTATCTTGATGTCGAGATAAATCGGAGATGTCTCGATGTCAAGACAATCAGTTTCGTTCGGTGACCGGGTGGCCGAGCGACGCGAGCAGTGGGACAGGGAGCTGCCCGATCTCGACACCAGCCCGATGGCCGTCCTCGGACGCGCGCGCTGGATCGTCCATGCTGTCGGCGCGCCGATCGAGAAAGTCTTCGCCGGCCATGGACTGGACCGGGGAGAATTCGACGTACTCTCGACCCTCCTTCGATCGGGCCCGCCCTATCGTCTTCGACCGACCGAACTCTACAGGTCCCTGATGATCTCATCGGGCGGTCTCACCGACCGTCTGAGCCGTCTGCAAAGGGCTGGACTGGTGCGACGCGAGCCCAGTGCCGACGATGCGCGCAGCATGCTCGTCCAGTTGACGCCGAGGGGTCGAAGGAAGACCGAGCAGGCCTTCCGCGACGACATGGCGCTCGAGATGCAACTTCTGGCCGGATTGAACGATGGGGAACGTGAAAGGCTCGGCGAGCTTCTCGGCAAACTGGCCCTGAGCCTGGAGCAGACTCATCGAACCTGAAGCGCACTACATTCGATACGAATCATCACGACAAGAGGGTCGAATGGCCTGGCACGCGGCGCGATCGAAACGATGGACGCGGAGAGGCCGGTTCCTTCCATGAGTTGATCGGTCAGCCACTCGGCATCGCGGCGACGAAGGTATCCGATCTGGATATCCCGGCACGAATAGACTGCTATGGCGCCGACGTGCTTAGGATTGTCTGGCTCCGCGGTAAGCGCGACCGCCTCTCCGGCGCGGCACCGACGCAGCTCCTCCTGTCGGCTGCTGCCATCGTGGTTCTCGAACTGGCAGCCCGCTACGGCAAGGCGGACTGAGGTCGTGCCGATCTCAGTCTCGCTCGACGAGGGCATCGATGTAGTCCTGTAGCGTGGTCGAGCCGCGGACGGGTTCATTCGGCATCTCATAGTCGCCATCGGCCGTGATCGCGGTCATCCGTGCGTAGGAATGCGCGGCCTCCTCCGAGAACCCCAGAGACCTGTACGTTTCCTCCCAATGGTCGCGGGGCGTTACTGCCACCTCTACCTTTCGGCCCAATGTATGAGCGAAAGCGTCCGCGACGTCGCGCGAAGAGTACCGAGTCGGCCCTTCGACATGGACGATCCCCGTTTCTTCGACCGGAGCCGTCAAGAGATCGGCGGCGGCGTCGCCGAGATCGGCGGGCGCGACCATGGGCAGCTTGAGGTCCGCCGGATACATCGTGGGCAATGTGCCTTCGCGAACGGTTTCGAGCATCGCATCCCAGTTGCTGAAGTAATAGGCGGCGCGAAGAATGGTGGTCGGGACCCGCTGGTCGCGCAGCCCCTCTTCCATCGTGTGAAGGGTGTTGAGGTCGCCCAACTGCTCGCCCGGCTGCGCACCGTAGGTCGACTCGGCGACGATCTTCTCCAGTCCGGATCCTTCGACAGCTGCAAGCAGGAGTCGTGCGGTTTCATTTTCCGCGCGATCCGTATCGGTGTCCGGCTTGGCGGGAGGATTGAGCAGGAACAGCCTCTTGCCCTTCCTGAAGACATCCCGCATCGCATCGACATCATAGAGATCGGCGACCGCGATCGATGCGCCTTTCTCCTTCAGGGCCGCAGCGTTGGCTGCATCGCGGGTGATGGCGATCACCTCGTGTCCGTCCCGCAACAGGGCTTCCGCAACGGCAGAACCCACGTGCCCCGTCGCTCCCGAAACAATGAACATATGCAAGCGCTCCTTGGCCTTTTGTCTTGGCTAGACCCCGTGACTGACAATTCGTGTCAGGAGCGTTCAAGACTGCATGCCCGGCTCCAGTTTGCGGTATTCCGCGAGGAGGCGTCGATGCGGCCTGTCGAAGCGTTCGGGCTGCTCATGAAGTCCGGATATGCGATCCAGGCGAAAATGCCGGAAGTCCTGCCGACCGTTGCACCAGGCAGCGAGCATGGCACCATCATCGAAGAATCCGATCGCGACGGGCATTCCGCTGCGATGCGACCGAGTTCCCTGTTGATCGACGTAGTCGAAGGTGATCATGTGCTCTCGGCGGATCGCCTGACGGATCTGCCCTACCATCTGGCCGATCGCTCCGAGCTCGGGCTGCACGACAAGTCCATTGGCCTGCATCGATCGCGCAAGATCGGGCGGCGTGACGGAGGTGATCTTCGCGAGCGCGTGTTCCGCTGCACAGGACAGGCCCGTATCGCCCCGACGTGTCGCATACCGCAGCCCGAATACGATCGCATCGGCTTCGTCCGCGGTGAACATCAAGGGCGGCAGAAAGTGATCCTGGTCCAGGACGTAGCCGATCCCCGCTTCGCCCCGGATCACCGCTCCCCGATCGATGAGGACGAGGATATCGCGGTAGATGGTGCGCTCGGACACCCCGAACCTGTCCGCGATCACGCCCGCGGTCACCGGCCCTCGCCTTGCTCGAAGCATTTGCATGATGGCCAGAAGGCGCTCGGAGCGCGTCATGTCACCTCACCGGTCATTGAAGCGCCGATGCCTCGAAATACTCTCTCAGCAATCGCCCATTCTGGGCGTCGAACTGCTGATCGAGGGTTTCACAGACCGAAATCCTGTCCGATCGAAACGCGCGGTAACCGCTGCGCAGTTCGCACCACGAACAGACCAGCGTGACGTGGCTGTAGAGATAGAGGCCGAGTGGCCAGATGGTTCTTTCGGTGCCTTGCCGATCGCCATCCATGTAGGCGATACGAAGCTTGCGGTTTCCGCGGATCGCTGTGCGCAGTTCGGGAAGATGCGGTCCGAGGTCGACCGCATCCTCAAGCGGATGGGGAACCAGCAGCGAAGCCTTCCAAAGTTCGCTTCCAACCGAGGTCGGAAGGACTGCTCGAATCTTCGCAAGAACGTCAGCGGCGGCTCTGGAAAGGTCCGGATCGCCCCGTTCGATCACCATGCGCGCGCCGAGCGTGACAGCTTCGATCTCTTGGGGGTCGAACATCAACGGCGGAAGATCGTATCCCGGTCTCAGGACGTATCCAACGCCTGCCTCTCCGTCGATCGGAACCCGCCCGGCTTGAAGGGTCGCGATGTCGCGGTAGATCGTCCGCGGTGCCACCTCGAGTTCGGTGGCGAGCATCATGGCCGTCGTCGGGCAATCCCGGCGTCGCAGGATCTGGACGATCTGAAGTAGTCTGTCGGCGCGCTTCATTGATGCGGACATGCATAACGCTGCTGACACGAGCTGTCAGGAGGGTTCTCTATCACAAATCGCGACAGCAACGGAACGAAGGATCACAGATGACCCCGTATCAAGAAACGATCATCGACCACCTCAATATCGGCGTATCGGACATCGAGCGCTCGCGTGTCTTCTATGAGAAGGCACTGGCGCCGCTGGGCCTCGAACTGATGCTGTCAATACCACCTGAGCAGGCCGAAGAAGGCGGTGAGCAGCAGAAGACCGGCGGCGCGATGTGCGGGTTCGGCCGGGCGCACAAGCCCCTGTTCTGGATCGTCGGCAACGCCAAGGTGGGCGAGGCGACGCATTTCGCCTTCATCGCCAGATCGCGTCAGGAGGTGGACGACTTCTACGAAGCCGCACTCGCCGCCGGTGGCACCGACAATGGGGCTCCGGGAATTCGGCGGTACCACGAGGATTACTACGGCGCGTTCGTTTACGACCCGGATGGCATCAACATCGAAGCCGTGTGCAATGCGCCCGAGTGAAAACCAAGACCCGGGGGCGTGCCATCGATCTGAGTACGGCACGCCCTGTCCGTCGTCAAAACATTTGGCACACTTCGGGGCGTAATTTTTCGGAGTGTGGGCCTCGTCCGGTTGGTGATATTA
>NZ_JAIGNO010000033.1 GCF_019711515.1 Qipengyuania qiaonensis | reverse complement strand
TGGTCTGAGCCCGAAGTTTCTACCATTTACGAGTAGAGCCTTGGGCCGTTTTGATGCCCGTGCTTGGGCGTGATGGCAATAACCGTATCGGGGGCATGCCCCCGATACGGTTTGCCGCTTGATCCTGCCCCGATCTCGGCAGGGGTTCTGTTCCCGAGGCTCGAGTGGGGCCGGAAGTGGTTGTAGTCGTGCCGCCAGGCTTCCAGCTCCTGACGGGCATGAGCGAGGCTGGTGAAGATCGTCTCGTTCAAGAACTCGTCGCGCAGCCTGGCATTGAAGCTCTCGATGAACCCGTTCTGGTAGGGTTTGCCCGGCGCGATGTAGTGCCACTCGACATTGCGCTCCTTGCTCCAGCGCAGGATCGCCATGCTGGTCAGTTCGGCGCCGTTATCGCTGACGATCGTGTGCGGGCGTGCCATCCGCTCGAAGACCGCCGCATCGAGCTCGCGCCCGACCCGTGCGCCGGAGATCGAGGTATCGGCGATCAGGCGCACGCACTCCCGGCTATAGTCATCAACCACGGCGAAGATCCGGAACCTGCGCCCGCAGGCGAAGGCATCGGAGACGAAATCGAGGCTCCAACGCTGGTTCGCCCCCTGAGGCACCGTCATCGGCGCTCTTGTGCCCAAGGCCCGCTTGCGACCACCACGGCGGCGCACTTGCAGCCGTTCCTCGCGATAGAGCCGCCGGAACTTCTTGTGGTTCATCGTCCATCCCTCCCGGCACAGCAGCCAGTGCAGCCGCCGGTAGCCGAAGCGTCGTCGTTGGCTTGCCAGCTCGCGTATGCGTTCACGCGCCTTCGCATCGTCGGGCCGACGACTGACGTAACGCACCATGGTCCGGTCCACGCCCAGCACCGTGCAGGCACGACGCTGGCTCACCTCGAAGGCTTCCTGGAGATGAGCCACCGCCTGCCGCCTGGCACCGGGCGCTAGAATTTTTTTGCGCTGATCTCCTTGAGCATGGCGTTGTCCAGCATCGAATCCGCCAGCAGCTTCTTCAGCCGCGCGTTCTCCTGCTCCAACTGGCGCAGCCGACGGGCGTCCGACACCTCCAGCCCACCATACTTCGACTTCCACTTGTAGAAGGTCGCCGAACTGATCCCGTGGCGACGACATACATCCGCCGTCGCCATCCCAGCCTCCTGCTCCTTCAAAACAGCGATGATCTGCTCCTCGCTCAACCTGCTACGCTTCATTCGTCCGTCTCCTTGTCGAACGCCGGACTCTACTTATCGCTGGAGGAAATCTAGGGGCTCAGACCA
>NZ_JAIGNO010000032.1 GCF_019711515.1 Qipengyuania qiaonensis | reverse complement strand
CGGCTTCATTGTGGAGGGATGGAATGGCACTTGCTGCGGATATGGTGTCGGGCGTTGATGGTGTGGCGCAGGAGGATGCGGGCGGTGTGGATGCGCCGGGTCTGCAGTATTTCGTGTTCGGCCTGTTCTTCATCTTCGGCGGCATCACCTCGCTCAACGATGTGATCATCCCGAAGCTGAAGGAACTCTTCACGCTCAACTACACCCAGGCGATGCTGGTCCAGTTCTGCTTCTTCGCCGCCTATGCGATCATCGGCATTCCAGGCGCCAAGCTGGTCAAGAAGATCGGCTATATGCGCGGCGCGGTAGCCGGCCTGCTGACCATGATGGTCGGCTGCCTGATGTTCATTCCCGCCAGCCAGACGGCGACCTATTGGGTGTTCCTGCTTGCCCTGTTCGTCCTCGCCAGCGGTGTCGTGATCGTGCAGGTCGTGGCCAATCCGCTGATCAGCCTGCTCGGGCCGCAGCGCACCGCGCATAGCCGCCTGACCTTCGCGCAGGCCTTCAACTCGCTCGGCACCACCGTCTTTCCGATCGTCGGGTCGATCGTCATTCTCGGCAGTCTCGCCAATGTCACCGCAGACGAGCTCTCGGGCGCCGCTCTCATCGCCTATCGCCAGGCCGAAAGCGAGGCGATCTGGCAGGGCTATCTCGGCGTGGCGGTGCTCATCGCCCTCGTCGCACTGGCGGTCTGGATGTTCCGCAACCGTCTGCAGGGCGAACGGCACGAGGCATCTTCGGGTCTGGCCGGGTTCGATCTGCTCAAGCGCAGCCGCTTCGGCTACGGGGCGCTGTGCATCTTCCTCTATGTCGGCGCCGAGGTCTCGATCGGGTCGGTCATCATCAACTATCTCGCCCAGGAGCGCGTCCTGGGCCAGCCGGAAAGCGCGATCGGCTGGATGATCGGTCTCTATTGGGGCGGCGCGATGGTGGGCCGCTTTATCGGCTCGGCATTCCTGCGGGTGTTCAGCCCGGGCAAGATCCTCGCCGTCAACGCCGCCGGCGCAATCGTGCTGATCGCCGTCTCGGCCACCTCCGGCGGCACGCTGGCGGCCTACAGCCTGCTTGCGGTCGGCCTGATGAACTCGATCATGTTCCCGACCATCTTCTCGCTCGCCTGCGAAAAGCTCGGACCGCGCGCCGCAGACGGCTCGGGCATCATCAACGTCGCCATCTGCGGCGGCGCCATCGTCCCCCTCCTCTACGGCATCCTCGCCGATGCCAGCGGCAGCCTCGCCGTCGCCATGACCATACCCATCGCCTGCTACGCCATCATCGCAGGATTCGGCCTCTTCGCTCGACGACCGGC
>NZ_JAIGNO010000031.1 GCF_019711515.1 Qipengyuania qiaonensis | reverse complement strand
TGTCCGTCGTCAAAACATTTGGCACACTTCGGGGCGTAATTTTTCGGAGTGTGGGCCTCGTCCGGTTGGTGATATTATGCGGCGATCTTCCGGTGTTGCAAGCGCCGATATTCGATGGTCTGTCGCTTGATCCTTTCTCTTCGTTTGATGATGGCAGGTGCCCTGCCGAAGTAGGCGTCTGCCGGGGTCACGTTTTCGAGGCTCTCGTGGTAGCGCTGGTGGTTGTAGTGCTCGACGAACGCCTCGATCTGCTGTTCGAGATCGCCTGGCAGGAAGTAGTTTTCCAGAAGCACGCGGTTCTTGAGGGTCTGGTGCCAGCGTTCGATCTTGCCCTGTGTCTGGGGGTGGAAGGGCGCGCCGCGCACATGGTCCATTTTCCTGGCTTCCAGATATTTGGCCAGTTCATCTGCAATGTAGCAAGGGCCGTTGTCCGATAGCAGCCTGGGCTTGTGCAGCACTGTGGCATGGTCACAGCCCGAGGCAGCCAGCGCCATGTCCAGCGTGTCGGTGACATCCCCGGCCTGCATGGTGGTATAGAGTTTCCATGCGATGATGTAGCGCGAGTAATCGTCGAGCACGGTGGACAGATATATCCAGCCCCACCCGATGATCTTGAAGTAGGTAAAATCGGTTTGCCACATCTCGTTGGGGCGCGTGGTCTTGTGTTTGAACTCACTGGCCGCCTTGATCACGGTGTAGGCCGGGCTGGTGATCAGGTCATGGGCCTTGAGCAACCGGTAAACGGTGGCTTCGGACACGAAGTAGCGCTTCTCGTCGGTGAAGCGCACCGCCAGTTCGCGGGGCGACAGGCTGGTGGCATCCTCATCCAGCGCCATGTCGATGATCTGCTGCTGGATATCATCCCCGATGCGGTTCCACACCCGGCCCGGCGCCGATGGCCGGTCTTCCAGTGCTTCCGGCCCGCCTTCAAGGTAACGGTCATACCAGCGGTAGAAGGTCCGGGGCGCGATGCCGAGCTGATCCAGCGTGCGCCTGGCGGGCAGGTGCGACTGCTCGACGATGCGGATAATCTCCAGCTTTTCGGATGCAGGGTATCTCATGCGTCGTCTCCCCCATCCACGATCATGCTTTTTTTGAGCACCCGGTTCTCCAGGGTGAGGTCGGCCACGCACTCCTTCAGATCGCGGGCTTCGCGGCGCAGATCCTTCACCTCGTCGGTGGTAGCGGCACGGGCCGTATCGCCAGCCAGGCGGCGCTTGCCAGCTTCCATGAACTCCTTGGACCAGGTGTAATACAGGCTCTGGGCAATGCCTTCACGACGGCACAGCTCGGCAATGGAGTCATCACCGCGCAGGCCTTCCAGAACGATCCGGATCTTGTCTTCCGCTGAAAAATGCCGACGGGTCTTGCGGCGGATGTCCTTTACCACCTGCTCGGCAGGCATTTTGGATTTTGAGGATTTGGGCTTCATCTTCGTTCCTTCGTCACTACGACGAAGCCCAAATCCTCCTTAAATCACAACCCCAAATCTGTGCCATAGGCGCTGACGGGGAACA
>NZ_JAIGNO010000030.1 GCF_019711515.1 Qipengyuania qiaonensis | reverse complement strand
TTCGGAGGGGGAGGGGGCAGCCGGGGCGGCTGATCGGGAGAGGCTCTCTTCCTCTCCTGCTCGCGCTCCACGTGCGGGCAGGGGGCCTTCACAAGGCGCCGCCAGCAGTCGCTCCCATCCCCAGAGCGTATTGGCTCATCTCATGCATGGCCTACTGTCTTACACTAAACTGGAGTGCGGTGCCATAGGGCCCGTCTTGAAACACGGACCAAGGAGTTACACTCTGTCGCGAGTGGAAGGGGACGGACGAGCCCTACACGCGCAGCGAAAGCAAGTAGTCGAGCCGGCTTTTTAGAACGTGCGAAGGCACTGACAGCTCCTTCCCGCGAGGGAGGGGGCGCGGAGGCCCGCAGCACGGCCCTCTGACCCTAGGCCTCGGCCTTCGGGGACAGGGCGGTTGAGCGGCAGAGCGTATACCCGAGAGGGGGTGATCTATCCAAGACCAGGATGAAGCCGGGGGAAACCCCGGTGGAGGTCCGAAGGGGTATTGACGTGCAAATCATTCCTCAGAGTTTTGGATTGGGGCGAAAGACTCATCGAACCCCCTCTTAGCTGGTTCCCGCCGAAATGTCCCTAAGGATAGCAGCGGCACGCTTGACAGAGTTGCACACGGTAAAGCGAATGATTGGAGGTAGTGGGGGAGAAAATCCTTCATCCGACTCTCAAACTCTGAATGTGTGCGAGGGAGGCGGGGGGCGCAAGCCCTCTGCGACACCCCGTTACGTAGAGGCCGCCTTTTCCCTCCGGCTTGAGGAGGGCAGCCGTACAGAACGGGCTCCGGGAGAATCTGTTGTGCCGTTAGTGGGCCTCACCAGGTAAGCTGGGAAGGCAATTCGGGATGAACCGATAGTCTAGTTAAGACGCGTAACTTTCGGCTCATGAGAGACCATAAATGGCGTCATTCGGTTAAGACAATTCGAAGCTAGAATTGGCAGTATTCATGCTCTAAGGAGTGTCGACCAACTCACGAATCGAATCGAGTGGCCCAGAAAATGGATCGCGCTAAAGCCGGGGGTCTATACTAGACCGTTGATGTGACGGAAAGCCAGGCAGGGCATGCATGGGGTTTTTGTCGAAGGAAACATCAACGCGTAGGCGGGCGTGGGGTTACGCGAAGAAGCGCAGAGGGTGACCTCGCGTGGAGCTGACCCCAGTGCACATCTTGGTGGAAGTAGCAACTACAAAAGTGCAAGCCTTTTGGACTGATGTGGAGAAGGTTTTCATGTCGACTGTGTTTGGGCATGAGTGATTCGGTCCTGAGAGAATGGCGAAGGTCATTTGCCAAGAGGGCAGCCCCGACCTCTCCCGCGAGGGTCTGGGAGGGGGGAGCCCCGCTTCTCGAAAGGGATGCTGGTTAACATTCCAGCAACTTACGTAGCCTGAGGCGATTCCTCTTTTATTAGAGGGAAAGCTGAGATAGCGGTAACGCAAAAGGTGCTAGGAGACGCTTGCGAGAGGGATGGGGAGTGTCAGCTCTTCTTGTTAACAGCCGCGGGGTCCTGTGAAGTGGCTTACCCAGAGACCAGGTCCCCAGGTTGGAAGAGCGCGTCAGTTGGTCGGGCCTGCCCCTTCCAAGCGACGCGTCCATCACTGGCTCGAGAGCCCTTGAAAACCCCCTTAGCATCAGGTGCGCGGGGGGAGGAGGTGTCAAAGCCCCCTCCCTCCGTCGTGCGGGTTTACGTAAGGCCGTACCACAAACCGCAGCAGGTCTCCAAGGTGAACAGCCTCT
>NZ_JAIGNO010000002.1 GCF_019711515.1 Qipengyuania qiaonensis | reverse complement strand
CGATGATGGAATGTCGTGTGACAACCGCTCTTGTAGCGCATAGCCTGTAACCTCGGGAAATACGGAAGCTTCACGCCCTCGGCGGCTTCCGTATTTCCCGAGGTTACAGGCTTGCACGCGAGTCTATGGCTGAAGCCAATATCCGACTGAAGTCGGAGGGGTTACTCCTCAAAAGAGGACTCTAAATCCCCATTGCCCAGCCCGACTTGCGATAGACCTCGCTATTTCTTTCCAGTCTGGAGTGGTGCCAAGGATCGACTGCATGATCGGTGTCCCATCGTTGCTGGAAAACGCCTAACTCTTGAAGATATCGCGCAAGATGCTCAGGAGCGAAGTCCAATCCGCGTGATTTGCTTTCGTGGTGGATGAGCGTGGACGCTGGAGTGTAAATATTGGCAAGGCCCAACTCGCGCAGCTTGAGGCAAAAGTCGACGTCGTTATAGGCGACCGCCAACTTGTCTTCGTCCAGCCCCCCCACGGCCTCGAAATGGCGTTTGGCCACCAGCAGACACGCGCCTGTAACGGCACTCGCCCCGCGTGCGATGAGTGCTTGCGCGTAATAACCCGGATCTTCGTAGCCCAGACCTCTGTGGGCGTGGCCGGCCGCGTTGCCAATGCCAATCGCCACTCCCGCGTGCTGGATCGAACGATCCGGGTAGAGCAGCCGCGCCCCCACCGCGCCCACGCCCGGCTGCTCCGCTTCGCGGACCATTTCGGAGAGCCATTGCGGCTCGATCACTTCGATATCGTTGTTGAGCAGGCACAGATATTTGCCGGTTGCCGATCTGGCGGCAAAATTGTTGATTGCGGAGTAGTTGAAAGGATGCGGCCAACGAACGACCTGTACGCGCGGGTCGGCTTGGGCCTGCTCCATATAGTCGAGCGTTTCGGCTTCACGGCTGTCGTTGTCGGCAATGATAAGTTCAATGTCAGGATAGTCAGTTTCGTGCAGGACGCCATTCACGCAAGTCCGCAGCAGTTCGACCCGATCGCGAGTTGCAACGATGACGCTGACCTTGGGGCACGGTTGGGGCATTTGCCAACGCAGTTTCACGGTCCCGTACGGCCCGGACGATGCCGTTGCATCGGGCCCGACAACCCGTCGTACCGCACTTAGCTTCTCTTTCCCATTGCTAAGCCAGTCGCCCGCCGCTGTGCGCATGGCAATCCGCTGCACGTGGTGGACAGGGGTATCGGTGTCGGCTGGAAGGGTAATCCGCAAGACAAGTTCGTAGATGCTTTCTGGAGGTACAGCGTAATTGCGCTCCATGCATGCAAGCGATGTGCGAACCGGCAATGCACATGCGGCGCTGACATAATCCTGTGACAGGATCATTCGCGGATCCCACAATGGCTTGAACCAGGGCCTAGCGCCATCGACAGCAGGTGAACTTTCCTGCTGGTCTGCGAAAAGAAGCGGTAGAGCACCGTCGCACTTACCTGTGTCGAAAGCCGCGTAGCCAGCAAGTGCATGCCTGGGGAGAGAGCCATTGGGAGCGAGAGGCACAAGATAGTCCGCCCCGAGATCGCGAGATGCGGCAAGGGCCGCCTGCAATCCCGCCATACGGTTGTGAAAAGACCCCGGCAATACGCCAACGTTATCCCCTCGCACCGAGCGGCGATCGATACCGCCAGACGAGGTGATGAAGACACGAGACGGCCTAGCACTTTGCTTCATCGCAGACTTTAGCGCCTTGCGAACAAGAGACGGCTCGTCGTCGGCCGAAATGTGCAAGTGGACGCAAATCGACGGAACAACTCCGGCAGACCGGAACGCCGCGATTGCAGCGCGGTCTTCCTTTCCAATATCAGTCATCCAGCGTTCGTTGGCATACGGCAAAGCCGCGATCGCGCTCGCCAAACGATTTCGCGCGCGTACCTTCTTGCCGCACAATCTCCACCAGCCAACCAGTACAAGTCGGTCAGGTCGGCAAACCAACAGGAGCAGTATATCCCGCAAACGCCTTACGGGACTATCCTTCAGCGATCGATCTGCGGGCAAGTGACTGGAATTGGGTTGCAACGGGCTATGCCTGACCCTGCTTATTGGTTAGAGGGGCGCTTCATACGCAAATCTCATACGAATTCATCATGAAACTGAAACTGCTGCTATCGACCTTTGCGCTCATCTCGCTGGGCGCCTGTTCAACCCTGCCATCCAGCGGACCGACAGGAAGCCAGATTACCGACACTGCACTCGAAGCGCAGGTCGATGGAGCGAGCATCGATATCGTTCCCGTTGATTCGATTGCCGATGTACCGCCGGTCGCGGCGCCGATAGCATGGCAATTGCCAGATTATGATCCGCCGCCTTCAGATATGATCGGTCCGGGCGATGTCCTTTCCGTAACCGTATTCGAAGCAGGCGTTGCGCTCTTCGGCGGCAACGGGGCATCAGCAGGCTTGGCCGGCGGGTTCGATCCTGCGGTACGGGCTCAAACCCTTCCACCCCGCCGTGTCGACGACAACGGAATGATCGACATTCCCTATGTCGGTGCGATTCAGGTCGCCGGTAGCACCGCCGCGGACGTACAGGCGAAGATTCGCAATGGGCTCCGCAGTCTTTCCCAGGACCCGCAGGTTTTGGTCAGCCGCGAGCAAGTGATCGGCAATTCGATCATTATCGCTGGCGAAGTGGCTCAGCCCGGACGGCTCGTCCTGCAGACAAACCGGGAAACCATGTCCGATGTCGTCGCACTCGCTGGCGGATACCGTGGAGAGGCAAAAAACCTCACGCTCTTGATCGAGCGGGGTGACGATCTTGCTCGCTTGAGATTGTCCGATGTGTTGGCGGGGACGTATGAGAGTATACGCGCCTATCCCGGAGATCGCCTGACCATTCTCGCCGAGCCCATGCTCTATTCGGTCCTTGGCGCTTCGGGGCGCGTACAACAGATACCCTTCGTTCGCGAGCACATGAATGTGATCGAAGCGATAGCTGCGGCAGGCGGACCGGACGGCAACACCGGCGACCCCGAAGCGGTCTTTCTATTCCGCTATACCGGGCCCGACAAAACCCAACCCACGGTCTATCATTTCAATTTGATGCGTGCGCCGACATTCTTCCTGGCGCAGCGGTTTGCGTTGCGCGACGACGATATCCTGTATTTCGGGAATTCGGAGAGCAACCAGCCTCGCAAGCTGATTCAGACTATCGGGCAGCTCTTCTCGCCCATTGTCACCGCGACAGCGGTGGCCAACAACATCAACTCGGGCAACTGAGTTACTTCGGGCGGTCGTTATGGAGCTTGTCGAGCATGCTTTAGTGGCGCTTGCGATCCAAGTGTTCGTAGGGCTGTCGACGAAAAATTGGTGGGCAGGAGCGCTGCTCGCCTGCGGATACTTTATCGGGCGAGAACTGGCACAAGCTGAATATCGCTGGATCGAAGCATTCGGCGGAGGCCTGCGCGCGAACGCCCCCTGGTGGGCGCCGATCGATCTCAGGGTGTGGACCAAAGCCGACCAGTTCGCCGACATTATCGGTCCTCTCGTGGCCACAGCCACCTTGGCTCTTGTGATGCGGCGCAAGGGTCAGCGCAGCAGGCATCGTCACCCGTCCTGATTATCCCCGGTCGGCCTGCGCCTGCCAACGCTCTGCCAAGGCTGCCCCATGTTCCTTTCGAAACGGTCGCGGAAGGCCCACAGCCAGCCTACTCGCCGTTCGGCAACGCCTGGAATGCTCAAAGGATCGCCGCCCAGCCAAGGCAGGAACGGGTTTCGACGCGCATAGGACCAGATTTCCACTCTTTCGCTTGTATTCTTGGCCGCGCCACGTGCGTGAAATCCGCCCGTATCGGCCACCACAAGCGTGTTCTCCGGCAGGGCCAGCGCGTCCGCGGGGGGTAATCTCATCTGGGCCAGTCCGGACGCATCGACACGCGGTGAACCGCGCGCGGACAACCGGTCTATCGACTGCGGATCGGTCAGGCTGCGCCGATATTCCCACTCCATGCGCTCCGGCGTGAAGCGGTGGGATCCACGGACGTAGGTGAAAGGGCCATCTTCCCGCGTAACCGGTTTGAGGAAAAGCCACGCCTTCATCGAAGCATGGAAACTGTCGGCATGGAGCACCTGTTGCGGATCGGTTTCGCCGCCGAGAAGATTGGGGACGATCGTCTGCACATAATGCAGCGGCGTGATCCGGTAGCTGGAAACGTAGTGAAAGAGCGCGTTGATATCCTTGCGCGACAAGAACCGGCCCAGTTCCGGGACCGTCTGAAGCATTTCGGCGTCGATTGCGATGCGGCGCGTAATTGCGTCGCCTTGACGCATCTCCCGGGCGGGCCATTCGGATCGCAGTATTGCCTCTCTAAGCTTGGTGAACTCCGCTGGTGAGACGACGTTCTCGATCACGACAAAACCGTCGCGATCGAACGCCTCCCGCCAGTGAGCAGGCACGTGTTTTGCCAGCCTACGCCGGCGCCACCTGCACATGGCGTCCGCGATCCGGACGCGGGTGCGATGAAGGCCAAGCCGATTGAGGCGTTGCGACCCGATCAAGGGATGGTCGAGAAAGCTTTTGGCTGAGGTGCCCAACTGCAGAATATGGATCGGTGCCAGCACGATGGCCATGGCTTTGTTGACGAAACTCATCCGGGGACGTCCGACGCTCCTGCCTGCAGCGCCTCCTTGGCGATATGGTCAATTGCCATCAGTTGGACCAACAGGCCTTCGAACCTGTCCAAAGGGAGCGCATTGGGACCGTCCGACAGGGCCGAGGCCGGATCCGGATGCGTTTCCATGAAGACGCCCGAGACGCCCGCCGCGACCGCCGCGCGCGCAAGCAGCGGCACATATTCGCTCTGCCCGCCCGAACGCGCGCCCAGTCCGCCGGGCTGCTGTACCGAGTGCGTTGCGTCGAAGACCACCGGGCAACCGGTTTCCGCCATGATCGACAAGCCTCGCATGTCGGATACAAGGGTATTGTACCCGAACGACGTGCCCCGCTCGCACAGCATGAAATTGTCTGTTTCATGGCCTGCTGCCGCTGCCGCCTGGCGTGCCTTGGCGACCACGTTCTGCATGTCCGCCGGTGCCATGAACTGCGCTTTCTTGATGTTCACCGGCTTTCCGCTGGCAGCCACTGCGGCGATGAAGTCGGTCTGTCGAGCGAGGAATGCGGGCGTTTGCAGCACGTCGACAACCTCTGCCACCGGTCTGGCCTGTGCCGGCTCGTGTACGTCCGTGAGAACCGGCAGACCCGTTTCGGCCCGGACTTTCTCCAGAATACGGAGGCCGTCATCGAGGCCCGGGCCGCGGAACGAGTCGCCCGAAGTACGGTTCGCCTTGTCGAAGGAACTCTTGAAGATCAGGTGCACGCCAAGACGCTGCGCCGTACCGGCCAAAATTTCCGCGACCTTGAGCGAATGCTCTTCGCTTTCGATCACGCACGGTCCGGCGATCACGAATATCGGACTCCCGGATGTTATCTTGCGACCACACAGTTTCATCTACTCAAAACCATTCCCGTACAATGTGCCTTGCGGTGTTTTTACAACAGCTTCTCGGAAGTTTCGCAGGCCTCGCCCAAAAAATACGACCAGCTGGTACTGATCGCTTGACATCGCCGAGGTTAGCAGGCGAACGAACCATCGCGGGCGCCTGGGCGATCCCAAGATAGCGCCATCTACACCTATTTCCAGAGTTGCGCAGAAATTCCTTCCTATGATCAATGACACGGCCGCCTCCAGCCATTTGACTTCCGCACTCAGGACGCTCGATATCGAAATCGGCGGGCTCGAAGACCTTAAACGCGCCTTTAGCGACACCAGTCTCGGCGATGCATTCGAACAGGCTGCGAAAGTCTTTGCCTCGGTCAAAGGCCGGATTATCGTGACGGGCATCGGCAAGAGCGGACATATTGCGAGAAAGATCGCCGCGACATTCTGTTCGACCGGCACGTCCGCCCTTTACCTTCATCCCGGCGAAGCAAGCCATGGCGACTTGGGTGCGATCTCGCGCGACGACGTGGTCTTCGCGATTACCTGGTCGGGGACGACCCGCGAACTGGGCGACATCGTCAATTACTGCCGTATGTATCGCCTGCCATTGATCGTAGCCACGTCCAACAGCACCAGCTGGGTGGGCGAAGCGGCCGACATCTGCCTGACACTTCCGGTTGTCCGGGAGGCTTGCCCGAACGAACTCGCGCCCACATCGTCCACGACCATGCAGGTGGTCCTGGGCGATGCCCTGGCAGTCGCATTGATCGAGGCGCGTGGCTTCTCATCCCACAGCTTCGGCTTGTTCCATCCGGGTGGGAGCCTTGGCGCCCAGTTGACCACGCTGAACAAGGTGATGGGGACGGACGACGCACTGCCGAGAGTAACACTTGACGCCACCTTGCGGAGTGCGACCATCGAAATGAGCAGAAAGCGCTATGGCTGCACTGCGGTGGTCGACGCCAACGGGAAACTGGTTGGGGCCTTCACCGATGGCGATCTGCGCCGGTGTATCGCGATCCACGATCTCGACGAGCCGATCGGAAATCATATGTCGCCCCGGCCGGTAACGGCAGAGCCAGCCATGCCTTCCGTGGAGGCGCTGGCATTGATGAACGACAATGCCGTGTCCGTTCTGTTTGTGACCGAGGGCGAGAAGCTCGTCGGGATCGTCCATATGCACGATCTGGTCAGACTGGGAATTGGGTGATCCTCACAATCTCCCGGGCCCTTGCTCGCCACAGCGCGATCCAACCTAGTGACCGCTGACAATCCCGATCTCATCGTCGTACCCGCCCGGTATGGCTCAACCCGACTGCCGGGCAAACCGTTACTCCCACTGGCCGGTCGCACTCTGTTGGAACGCGTTGTCGCCAATGCGCAACAGGCGGCAAGACTGACGGGCGGTTGCGAAGTCGTCGTGGCGACTGACGATCGGCGTATTGCAGACCATGCACACGAGCTTGAAGCAGTAGCAGTCCTGACCGATGCGAGCTTGGATTCCGGCACCGCCAGAGCACATGCGGCTGCGTTGCGCCAGAAGACCAGCCCGCGGCGCGTCATATGTCTGCAAGGCGATGCGCCCTTCATAGCGCCACCGACGATCGCATCATTGCTGGAGATATTGCGTAACGGCGACGCACAGGTTGCCACGCCTGTATATCAACTGGACTGGCCAAGGCTCGATCGACTGCGCGAACACAAGCTGGTGGCCCCGTTCAGCGGCACGACCTGCTTGCGCGATGCGCAAGGTCACGCCCTCTGGTTCTCCAAGAACATCCTGCCGGCGATGCGCGATGAAGACACACTGCGCAAAGCGGAGAAATCTCCTGTCTGGCAGCATATGGGGCTATACGCCTACACGATGGAGGCGCTGGACTGGTTCGTCGAACAGCCTCCGGGAACTTACGAAGTCCTTGAAGGGCTCGAACAACTCCGCTTCCTGGAACACGGGTGGAAAATTGCCACGGCGCCTGTCGAGCCGCAAGCGCATGGTCTTTCGGGCATAGACACCCCGGCAGACCTTGCCTTGGCCGAAGAGGCGATCGCGAAGCTGGGCGACCCTTTCCCCGTGTGATCGGGACGGTTGCGGCACCAGCAACAAGCGCTAGATACCAGCCGATGTTCGTAATCGTCCGTCATGGCAATACCTTCGAAGCCGGCGAAGATCCACGCAGGATCGGTGCGCGTACCGATCTGCCGCTTACTGCGCATGGATTTGCGCAGGCAGATGCGCTCGGGCGCCATTTTTCGAACAAACGATGGCAGTTCGCACGGGTGCTGGTGTCGCCGCTCCAACGGACCCAGCAGACGGCGCAGGCAATCCTGAAAATCCAGACTAGCGCGCCCGTTCCGGAGCCCGCCGAATTCCTGCGCGAAATCGATCACGGCCCGGACGAGAACATGAGCGAAAGCGCCGTGCTGGGGCGCATCGGCACACAAGCCCTTTCAGCATGGGAAGACAGCGCCATTCCGCCACCGGGCTGGGTCGTGGGCGCCGACGAACGGATCGACGCCTGGCGCGATCTCTTCGACAACGGTCAGGATGCTGTCGGACCGGTGCTGCTCGTAACCAGCAATGGGGCGGCACGCTTTGCACTGCTGGCCGACCCCACCATCCGAGAGGAAGCGCAGAAACTGCCTTCGCTCAAGCTTCCGACCGGCGGATATGGGACAATCGCCCGCGACGATGCAGGGCAACTCTCTCTCATCGCCTGGGGTGTCCGGCCGTGACGAACGGTGCCCCGCATGCTGGGGAAGCACTTCTCCGCGTCCCGCCTTTCCCCGGATTGGCGGCTGCCCTGCGCACCTCTTCCGCCACGCATCCTTCAGAACCGTTCACGGGTCCCGCCCGTGCTGCGCTGTTCAGATCTGTCTGCGAAGCGCGGGTCGGGGGGATGTTTTGGGCCAAGCAGGCAAGCATAACAGACGCCGATGTTGTCATACGGGCCGGGACCAAATCTGAAGCCGAGAACCTGCGCCGGGATTTTGCGACGGATATCGTAGTCTGTATTGCCCACTCCGATGCAGTTGTGGCGCAAAACGACGAAGCGTTCGATTGCGGTTCCGATGTCGATCCATGGTCTGTTCTCGCAAAAGCGAAGCTGCTCGTAGCCCATGGAAACGACGAGTGGGTAGCCTTGGCCAGTATTGCCGGATTGCAGGTACGCCTGCTTTCGTCCGGTCGCTTTGGCGAACCGGGCGAAGACATGGATATTCTTGCCGACCGGGCTGCTTTGGCGTTGGCGCAGCCAATGCGCGATCCGTTTGCCGATCGTTGGCTCGATCCGGCGGACGCCATTCGATTGTTGGCCGAATGGCGCAGGGGGATCGATGCAAATCGCGGGTACGATAACCAGACGATCGTCGCCGCTTGCGGGATCAGCTGGTGGAAAAGAGAGGAAATTCGCCGCTTCCTCTACGTGCCCGGAGTGCCATTGAAGATAGCCCGTAGCGCCTCCCGCGCATTGGCCGCCGCCGAGAAGCGCGGTGGCGCCTTGGCCGTTTGGCCATCGCGAATCTCCGGAACGCTGCTCCAGAAGGCTAAGGAGAAAGGTGTTCCGGTCGTGCGGGTTGAGGACGGCTTCGTTCGCTCGGTCGGCCTTGGCAGCAATCTGGTACCGCCGTCGTCTGTCATCGTCGACCGGCAGGGGATTCACTACGATCCGAGAATGCCCAGTGACCTTGAAGCGATACTGGCCAGCGAGCATTTCTCCCCGGATCTTGTCGAGCGCGCCCGCACCCTGCGCAAATCGATCGTAGACGCGAGAATCAGCAAATACGCGCGAGCTGCAAACCGAGACACGGCCAAGCATGAAATGGCGAGTACAGGCCGCATTGTTCTGGTGCCGGGGCAGGTGGAAGACGACATGTCGGTGCTGGCGGGTGGTGCGGGACTGACTTCAAACCTCGAACTGCTGCGCCGCGTGCGGGCGAACGAACCCGATGCAGAAATCTGGTGGCGACCTCATCCCGATGTCGATGCCGGTCACCGTAACGGTCACGTCGGGGATTCCGCTGCATTGCAATATGCCGATCGTATCGTCCGCGAGGAGGCGATGGCAGACCTGCTGGACGCGGTCGACGCAGTCCACGTCCTCACCTCGCTCGCCGGGTTCGAGGCGTTGCTGCGCGGGCGGGAAGTGACCTGCCACGGAATTCCCTTCTATGCAGGCTGGGGCCTTACCCGCGATCTCGCCGATGTGCCGCAGCGAAGGGGACGCAACCTCTCGCTGGACGAGCTCGTAGCGGGTGTGCTGTTGCTCTACCCCAGATATCTCGACCCGGTCACCGGGCTGCCTTGTCCGCCCGAAGTACTTGTGGAACGCATGGCCCGGCATCAGATGCCCAACCGCCTTGGATGGATCGAGCCGGTGCGTCGGTTCCAGGGACGAACCTGGGCTCGGCTGCGTTTGCGCAGTCCAATGAAGACAGGCACTTGACCCGTATCGTCCTCGATATCTCGCGGCTTATCTCGCGCGTGCGCCATTCCGGGCCTTCGGGGGTCGATCGGGTCGAGATGGCCTATGCCCGCGGGCTCCTTCGGATTTACGGAGGAAAGCTGGCATTCGCCGCCGTTCATCCATCGGGCGTTTACGGGAGGATTCAGCGAGAAACGGCGATCGCCTATCTGGACGAGCTCGAGAGACGTTGGGCACAAACCGACGGGGTTTCAGGCCAACGGTCGCTGATATCGGTCTTGCCCTGGATGGCACGCCTGTTTCCACGTCGGATCGGGCTTGGATCGAGCGATGTCCTGGTTCAGGTTTCACCTCATCACTTGACCCGAAGAGCGCAGATGCGCCGCATCCTGGCCCGCGAAAATGCCCGCTTCGTGTGTATGGTGCATGACCTGATCCCCATTGAATATCCCGAATATGCCCGGCCGGGCGGCTCGGCGCTTCATGAAGCGCGGATGCACACGGTTGCGGAACTGGCCGCTTCGGTGATCGTGAACTCTGCCGCTACTGGAGATTCGTTACGGCGCTGGATCGAAGATCGGGGCCATATCGTGCCGCCCATCCGTGTCGCATTGCTGGGAACCGAGCCGATCGCAGAAGCGGACGATCGTACCTATGACGACGCGAAGCCATATTTCGTATGCCTAGGAACGATTGAACCACGCAAAAACCATCTGCTGCTGCTCCATCTATGGCGAAGCATGGCGCAATCGCTGCCACCGGAAAGCATCCCCCGCCTTGTCGTGATCGGACGGCGCGGCTGGGAGAACGAACAGATTGTCGACCTGCTCGAACGCTGTCCGTCGCTCAAGCCGTTCCTGGAGGAAGTGAATGGCTGCGGCGATGAGGATCTCGCTGCGGCCATACGCGGTGCACGCGCTTTGCTTATGCCCTCCTTCGCCGAGGGCTTCGGCATGCCAGTGGCCGAAGCGCTTTCGGTCGGAACGCCGGTGATCGCCAGCGATATTGCCGCGCATCGCGAAATCGGCGGAACGATACCCGATTATCTGGATACGCTGGATGGATCGGCCTGGATGCAGGCAATCCTCGATCACGCTCGGGACGGTCCGCTGCGCCGCGCGCAGCTAGAGCGCCTCAATTTGTGGCAGGCGCCCGACTGGGACTCGCATATGGCAATCGCAGCCGAGGTAATCGAGGCCGCCGCAAAGTGATGAACCGGCTATTCCGCTGGATGCACCGGGTACTCGCGGAGATTGGCAGCAGTGGACGCCTGACGACCGCCACCGGTAATCTGCGTGCTGAAGATCTTGTCCCAGAACGGCGTGGTGACACCGAAATTTCCGTGATCGGCAGCGAAGTGATGCCGCATGTGATGCCGCTTCACGCTCTTCCCAATCGGGCCGCGCATCGGCCACTGATGGCATGCATAGTGCACCAGATCATAGGCGACGTAACCCACAATGAAGCCAAAAAACAGCCAGGTGCCAATATCGCCCGCAACAGCATAGGACATAGCCCATATGAGACCGCCGACCGGCATGCTGACGATAGGCGGCATGAGATTGCGCAGGTGATCGGTGGGTTGAATGTGGTGATTACCGTGGATCGCGAACACTATCCGCCGCGCGAACGGCCACTGAGGATCCCAATGGAACAAATGCCGATGTGCGAAGTATTCGAACAAGCTCCAGGCAAGCAATCCGCAAAGAGACAACCCCAGCGCCGCGATGAGCGACACAGTGCCCCAAGCCGAAAATGCTACAAGTGGGAGCGCGATAGCCCAAATCGTAGCAAACGAATCAATAGACGTGACCGTCGCCTTCTCGAGCAAGGGATTGTCGAAAAGAATGAGGCGTTTTTCGTCGGCAGTCGGACTCTTCATAGCCCCAATATCACCACAGAAAAGCCAACGCCTTGTCAACAAACATGCGGTGAACTGGACGGTATTGGTGACTTGGAGACACGTCTATGTGGCACAAGCGTCACGGTATAAAAGTGCCGTTCTCCGCAAATAGCATTCTGTGTACGGGCGCCTCCGGGGCTCTTGGCGGCGCATTGGCATCTCTGCACGCCCGTCCCGGCATAGCGCTCAACCTTTGGGGGCGCGACCGGAACAAGCTCGATCTCATTGCCGGAAAGATACGCGCAGCGGGGGCGGAAGCCAGGCAGTTCAGTCAGGATCTGACAGATGGACATGCCGCGGTCGACGCCGTGCTCAAGCAGGATGTCGAGGCGCGCTTCGACCTAGCTTATCTCGTCGCCGGTATCGGCGACACCCGGGCTCCCGAGGATCTTGTCGAGGACCCCTTGCTCGTGCTCCGCGCGGCTCAGATCAATTTCGCCGCACCCGCCGCCATGGCGGCGGCGCTCGCTGCGCGCATGGCCGAAAGAGGGCATGGTCGCATCGTGCTGATCGGTTCGGCGGCGGGCCATCACTCGCTGCCGTTTGCAGCCGGCTATTCCGGATCCAAGGCCGGACTGGCACGCTTTGCCGATGCCTTGCGGATCGCGGTCGAGCCGCTCGGCGTCCGTGTCACACTGGCTGCACCAGGTTTCATCGATACGCCCGCATTGCGAGCCACCTCGACAAACAGGCCAATGAAGCTGGATGTCGATGCCGCAGCGCGCCGTATTGCCCGCGCGGCCGAGCGGGGAAAGCGTCACTACATAACCCCTTGGCCATTCTCGGCGCTGAGGATTCTCGACGCTTTGCTGCCGGCGCAGCTTCGCGATCGCATCATGGCAGGCCTCGATCCGTAAGAGCTAGCCTATCGAGTGCCCGATTCCCGGCTGAGGGCGAGGATCGCGTGATGGAGTTGTGCCGGTGTAATATTCTCGCGCCGGTTCGAACCGGGAACGATCTGGCCCTTCGCATCGAATTGCAGGACAACATAAGGGGTGTGCCGATCGCCGCCTGGTTCGCTTGCCCCCGGAATGCTGGGACGATGATCGCCAAAGAACGCCAGGACGGCCGGCCTGCCCAGCGAAGCAATGCCATCGCGCAATTGGCCGAGCATCGCATCTCCGGCCTGAACAAGGCCGTTGTAATGAGTCAGCAGAGGTTCGTGCGCTGCTTCATCCTGGCCCGACCATGGGCCGTGGTTTTCGATGGTCACGGCATAGATGAACGCCCGCGACGCAGTACCCCGAGCCACCTCAAGAATTTTGTCGGCGACCACGGTATCTTTGACATACCTGCTTTCATCGGGCGAAGGCTTATCGAATTCACTCTCGTCGATCAGTTTCGAAAAGCCGGCCCTGGGCAAGATCCGATGTCGGCTATAGAATCGCATATCGTGGGGATGGACGAAGAAGCTGCGCCAGCGATCCGTGCCCAATCTGTTCGGCAGGGCGAGCGAGCCTTCCCCGATTGCGGTCAGATAGGGGTCGTAACGCCGAAAGCCGAGTGCCTCTTCTTCCTGCCCGAACAGCACCCCATATTCGGTACGCATCGTATAGGCCCCAAAACCGCTGACAAGAAGGTCTCCCCATAGCAAGGCCTCTCTTCGTGCACTCGCAAGAAGGGGTAGCTCGGCTCCCCGTTCGCCGAACAGTTCGCGGGGGTCCGAGAAGGACTCGCATTGTACGACAACGATAATTTCGGGGATTGTGCCATCCCCGAATTCTACCGTCGCGTTTGACTGAAAAGGGGACGGATCGGATCCACGAGGATCGCTTCCTGCAGCATCGGAGCGCCAGCGCATCCAGTAGAGCAGCAATGTGCTTGCCAGACCGAGCGTCGCGACATCGGTGTCAGCGCTCGGCTCGGCAGCGAGCCGGCGAAACGTGTCCGTGCGCAAGCATAAACCGAGAAGTGCGAGGGCCAGCAATCCGATCGCCAATCCGCTGACGCGCAGACGCATATCCTCTTCAAAAAGACACACAAATGCTGCTGCCAGCAACGCCAGCGTCGCAATCCCGCCTATTTTCTGCGATCTGCCCAGAGCGGAGAAATAGAACTGTGGATGTCGAAATACCGCGCCCACCAAGGCAAGATCGGAAAATAGCAAAGGTTCTCCCAGCATCCTATTTTTGGCATTGGAAGCCACGACGAGAAGAAGGTGGAATGCCAGAACCAGGATCGCAGCAAGAGCAGGATTTCCGCTAAAGCCGAGCAGAACTCCAAAACCGAAGAGTGTCATGAGAACAAGCAAAAGCGAACCTGCGCCGCTGCGGAGTAGCGTTCCAGCACGGGGGCGAGCGAAGGCGTCAAACAGAAGTGTAGCCGGCAAGATCACCAGCAATGACAGGAAAAGCGGTATCATGCCGACGTCGACGCGCTCGGTCCAAAGCCGGCAAGATCAAATCGCACTCCAACCCGGGAAGTTTTCATGTGACTGGGCATGCTGATGTTCATAACGAATCCGATATATGTCGCGTTTTCACCCAGTTGGTCTATGTGGGCGCGCAAGGATAGACGGCAGTGGTTTTTCAGAATTTTCTCAGTATAGACGCCGGCTCCAACGGCAGCGCTAGCGCAGATGACGAGTTTGCTTCAATGATGGGACACGGTCGGAAAGGGGAAAACCGACCAGAATCCCCACGTTCCGTGCTTTTGCTGCAAGGGTTGATGGGGCGCATATTTCGCCGTCTGGGCCAGCAGCTAATCAAATCCGGTCATAAGGTCCACAAGGTCAATTTCAACGGCGGCGACTGGCTTTTCTGGCGTCTGCCGGGAGGGATCGAGTATCGCAAGCCAATTGAAGAGTGGCCCGAGACTTTGCGCTCCATTATCCGCGAAAAGGGGATAACGGACGTCGTCCTTTTCGGTGATTGTCGTCCCCATCATATGGTAGCCACCGCAGTCTGCCGCGAGCTTGATGTACCTGTCCACGTCTTCGAAGAGGGCTATATCCGACCCGACTGGGTGACCCTGGAACTCGGCGGCGTAAACGGTCACTCCACCTTGCCGCGCGATCCTGCTTGGTATCGACGAATAGCAGCGGAACTACCTCCGGTCCCAGAACACCGGCAGGTTCCGTCGTCATTCGGTCGCCGCGCAACGGAGGGACTGGTGTTCAATATCGCCGATATTTTCAGTCGCTGGTACTATCCCCATTGGTCCAATCACCGCCCATGGCACCCGCTTATCGAAGGGATAGGCTGGGCCCGTAAATTGGCCCGTGGCAAGCAACGTCGCAAAAGCTCAGAAGAATTGGTGCAGCGGCTGCTGGCGTCCCAAGCGGAGTATTTCCTTTTTCCCCTGCAACTTGCATCGGACGCCCAAATCCGCCTGCATTCGCCGTTCGCGAGCATGATAGATGCACTGATGCTGGTAATCAGATCGTTCGCGCGGTACGCGCCCGAAAACACGCGCTTGCTCGTAAAAGAGCATCCTCTGGACAACGGCGTTTGCGACTGGCGCGAAGAAACCCGATCAATCGCGGAAATGCTGGGCGTAGCCGACAGGGTGGATTACATGGGCTGGGGCGACATCGTTCCGGTGGCGGAACGCGCCAAAGGGATGGTTACAATCAACAGTACAAGCGGGACCCTTGCTCTTGCCATGGGTGTCCCCGTCGTGGCTTTGGGCCATGCTGTCTACGATATACCCGATATGACATTTCAGGACGGGATCGACCGCTTCTGGACCGACGCGGCTCCGCCCGATCTCGAAACGTTCAACGCCTTCCGTCGCGTTCTGGTCGAGCGATGCCTGATCCCCGGCGGCTTCTTTTCGGAAGAGGCATTGGACAAGGTGGTGCGCCACGCCGTCGCCCGTTTCGAGGGCCGGGGATTGCTGCCCGAATAGTCGAAACCGTCGATGCGATGAAATGCCCGCTGTCGCCTCGCACCGGAGATATCTCCGAATGCGTGGTCCGACCCGGGTTCTTAAAGCCGACGCGTGGAGCGCACGCCGACAGGGTCAGTCATTGTCGTCGACCGGGTTAAGCGCCTCGGCTGCGCGGCGGACCAGTTCGCGCGCTACGTCTTCTTTCGGCATTTCGGGCAGGCTTTCGACGCCTGCGGAGGTGACGATATGCACCTGGTTGAGATCGCCACCCATCACGCTGTCGCCTTCTGCGCCCGAAACATTGTTGGCAATGATCCAATCCGCCCCTTTGCGCTTGCGCTTGGATTTCGCGTTTTCGACCACATTCTCGGTTTCGGCGGCGAAGCCGATCAGCAACGTCGGGCGTTTGCGGCCGGCGGCGGTGCTGGCAAGGATGTCGGGGTTTTCGGCAAGGATCAGCGCGGGCGGAGCACTGCCGCGCTTCTTCATCTTCTCACCCGCGACATGTTTGCTCTTCCAGTCGGCGACGGCAGCCACCATGAACGCGATGTCGACCGGAAGCGAGCGGCGCACTTCCTCGGCCATGTCCTCGGCGGTTTCTACATCGATGCGATCGACGCCCACCGGTGTCGGCAGGTGGACCGGACCAGCAATCAGCGTCACTCGCGCTCCGGCGGAAGCGGCCATTGCGGCGATTGCGAAACCCTGCTTGCCGCTCGAACGGTTGGCGATGTAGCGTACCGGATCGATCGGCTCGCGCGTCGGCCCCGCCGTGATGAGCACATGCTTGCCGAAAAGCGGGCGATGGTCGGGATCGGGATCGAATTCCGCCTGCCCGGCAAGCGGCGAATCCTCGAAAGCGATCTCGGTCCTGAGCGCCTCGTCCGCGGCCGGCTGCGGTATGGCCCGCATGTCCTGCCGCGCAACCTCGTGATTGATCGCTTCCGGGTCGGTAGGCGGAGCGGAGGATGCCTTGCCCTTCTTGGCAAGAATCGGACCGGCATCGGCAAGCGGTTCCGGAGCTTCGACGAGATCTTCGGCGCCGAGCAGGTCGGGTTCGGGCAGCTCGTCGAGTTCCGCCTCGATCTGCTCATGGCTGCGCTGCGCGGTCGAACGCGGGATGATCATCGACAGCAGGCCGCCCAGCCCACCGCCGCTTTTCACAACCTCCTCCTCGTCCTCTGGTTCGAGTGGCTCGTGGAGATCGCCGTCCAGGTCCTCCTCGGGCGTTGGCGGGGCAAGCTGCACCGGTTTGGGTGCCGTCAATTCGGGCACTTCGATGTCGAGATCGAGTTCCTCGGCTATGCGCGCCAGGATAGAGGGCGGCTCGGGCATACGACCGGGGCCGAATTCGCCGCATGCCATCGGGCCCTCGTCCGGATCCATCACTGCAACGCCTGCCTGGCGTAGCCAGTCCGCATTACGCTGGGTCGCTGCATGCTCCCACATCTTCACATTCATGGCGGGAATGGTTAGCACCGGCTTGTCGGTCGCAAGGATCAGGGTCGTGCCCAGATCGTCGGCAATTCCGGCAGCCATCTTGGCGAGCAAATCCGCCGTTGCCGGACAGACTACGACCAGATCGGCTTCGCGGCTGAGCTGGATATGTCCCATCTCGACCTCGTCCTTGAGGTCGAACAGCGAGGTATAGACCTTGTTCTCGCTCAACGCGGCGAGTGCCATCGGCGTGACGAATTGCTGACCGCCTTCGGTCAGCACGCAGGTTACCGATCCCCCCGCCTTGCGGATGAGGCGCACCAGTTCGCACGATTTGTAGGCCGCGATGCCGCCACCGATGACGAGCAGAATCTTCGGCCCGCTCACGCGGCCGGTCCTTTCGCTTGCGTCATATCCGCGGGGTTCCACGCGGATCGGCGAGTGCATTCCCATAAAGCCATCGCTGCGCTTGCTAGCGCCCCCTGTCCGTCATTGCCAGCGCATAGGACTGGTCTTTTCCGCGATTCGCCTTAACGTCACATGGTGAAAAAAGAGAAAACGGGGAGGTTTTCATGCATGTCATCCTGAGCGCGATCCTGCTTGCGCTGGCTATACTGGATCTGGTGATTGGCACCGGATTCCTGATGGATCCGGCCAGTTCGGGGACGGATTTCGGGCTTTCGATCGCATCGACCCACGGGGAATCCACGTTGCGCGGCGATATGACCGCGTTCTTCTACGTCACCGCGATTTCGCTTGCCTCGGGCGCATGGAAGCGGCGTGGAGACATGCTTTTTCCGGCGCTCGGCCTGTTCGGCATCGCCTTTACCGGGCGCTTCGTAAACGTCGTTACGCAAGGCACCTACGATGGCTGGCTGGTGCCGATGGGCGTCGAGGCACTCCATTGCATCGCCATCGTCATCGCGATGCGGACATGGGGCTGGCCGAAGGCTGGCGCCTGATCGCCGCAGCGAGATCGGCCAGAGCGCGAGGGACGAAAGCAAGGCCGATCCCATAGGCTGGGACGAACAACCCCATCCAGTAGAAGTTTTCCTGCCGCGCGAATATCGCGACTGCGGCGATGAAACCAGCAAACCACAGACTGGCAAAGGCGCCGAGCCTCCCGCCGACTGCGAACCAGCCAAGCAAGGCCAATACGCCGAGCGGTCCAGCCAGCCAGACGGGCAGCGTCTGGAGGAGCGTGGTGACATGCACCCCGTAAAGCGCCAGTGCGGGACCGAGCGCCCCGGTCCATCCGGGGGACACGAGGTCGCCTGACTCGCGGACCGCGGCAACGGATGCGGCGTGAAGCGCGAGCCCCAGCCCCAGAAGTGCCAGGGCGCCGACGAGCACAAGAACCTTGTCGCGCTCGCCAGCCACCAGAGCTACGGCACCCCACGCGAAGAGGAAAGGCAGGGCCAGTTCCCTCAGCGCGATGGCGAATACCGCCAAGACGAGCCCGCCGACCCATAGGCGTCCCGCCGACAATGCCAGCGTCAGCGACAGCATCATGCCCGCAAGAATCTCATGGCTGAAAGGAATATCGTCGATGAAGGCGACCATGCCGAAGATACCCGCCAGCCCAGCCGCGGCGAAACGCGAGAAACGCCCGCGATCGCTCAGTGCGGCGAACCATGCCAGGGTGTTCGCCCCCCACAGGAATACCGCGATCATTCGCCAAACGTCTTCGCTCCACAAGACGCTGGTCCATGCCAAAACCGGCGTACGTACGGTGACGAAAGGACTTGTCGGCATGGCAAATTCGCGATGCTCGGCCGCCGCCGCGCGGTAATAGTCCTCGTGCGCCGCGACGCGGGCGTTGATAGCGCGGTAAAGGTCCATATCGACCCGTTCGCCCCGCTCGAGCCGCTGCTCGATATCCGCTTCGTGCGCGGTGTTGCGGATTTCGAGTGCAAACGCGTTCCCGATGCAGGCAACGAGCGTCGCTACCAGCAGCATCAGCGCCGCCCACCGCGGCAGCAGCGACAATGGCCGCTCAGGCAGGGTCACGCCTTACCCCGCGCCGCATTCACCAGCGAAACGAGCGCCATAGGCAGAAAGGCGAGGCCGATGAACATCGCCGGGGCGACCACGGCACCCCAGTAGAAATTATTCGCCCTGCCTGCGAGCATGAAAGCCAGAGCGTAGCCGAGATAGAGCAGTGTCCCGGTCGTTCCCGCAGGCGATTTCCAACCCGCCCAGCCGAGCGCCATCAGTACCACCATCGGCCCGGCTATCTCGTGCGGCAGGAAGCGCAAATTCGAACTGAGCACCACATTGCCGAGCCAACCGGCCATTCCGCGAAGCACGAGCCAATCGGGACTTTCGGGATCGCTCGGCAGGACTTGCGGAACAACCAGCGAGAAATGCCACGCTATTGCCAAGAGGAAAACGATCACGAGCGCGCTCCAGGCCGCAGCCTCTTTCCAGTCCCGCCGCCATGCGGCCATCGCACCCATCAGGAGCACGAAGGGCAGCACATGTTCGCGGATCGCCAGCGCCAGCGCCGCGACTGCAAGCGGCCAGCCCCAGCGCCCCGGCCTGTGCAGCCCGAAGGCGAGGGCCAGCAGCATTCCCGCCCAAAGCTCGTGCAGCACGAAATAATAGCGGTTGAGGCCAAGCGAGCCGCCCATGAGCATCAGCGCCGCCCCGATCCGCTGCCGGCGTTTGCCACCCGGTTCATCGCCCAGCCGTTTCCACCAGGCCCAGACCGTGACGCCCATCAGCACGATCGCCATCGCGATCAAGCCCGGTTCGCCCAGCCACGCATGGATATAGGCCAGGGTCGGCAAGCGTACGGCGAGCCCGGGGCGCACCGGATAGGCGCGCGCACGTTGTTCCTCGACGATGAAGTCGTAGTAGGACTCGCCGCTCTCGATCCGGTCGATCACGCGGTCATAGAATGCGAGGTCCTCGTCGCGCTCGTGTTCAGCGGCATCCGATGGTTCGCCGCCGACCAGCGAAGGCACCTCGGCAGGCGTACCGTCCATGCTCGCGGTCAGCGGCGTTATCGCCGCCAGCACCAGCAGAATGGCGGCGACCGCGAGCAGCACGCGCGCGGGCCATGCGCCCCATTGGGCGAAGCGGTCCCATGCGGGCGCCGCCGTGGCCTGATTCAGCCGATCCACCCCTGCATTGTCGCTGCCCATGCCGCGAGCCCCCCTGCCACTGCCGCGACTGCATAGCCAAGCCAGCCGCGTCCTGCCTCCTTGCGGCGACGCCTTTCCCACATCAATTCGATATCGGGGAGCGGCGGCGGTTCGGGCGCGCCGCCCTTGGCGGGGAAGCGGTCCTCTATCCGGCGCACGAGATCGGGGATGCGCAGCAGCGTTTCGGTGTCCTCACGAATGCGATCGGCGATGGCGGCTTCCGGGCCGAGTTCGTCGCGGATCCAGCTACGGACATAGGGCGCCGAAACATCCCACATGTTGATCTTCGGATTGAGCTGGGTGGCGATGCCTTCGACCATAACCATGGTCTTCTGCAACAGCAGCAGATGTGGCTGGGTCTGCATGTCGAAATCGCGGGTGATGGCGAACAGCCCGTCGAGCATCTGGCCGACCGACAGCTCGCTTACCGGCTTGCCCCGCATCGGCTCGCCCACCGCGCGCAGCGCCGTCGCGAATTCGTCGACATTGTGATAGCTCGGCACATATTGCGCTTCGAAATGGATTTCGGCGACGCGTTTGTAGTTCCCCGTCGTCAGTCCGTAGAGGATTTCCGCCAGCCACATGCGCGCGCGCCGGTCGATCCGGCCCATGATGCCGAAATCGATCGCGGCGATCGTCCCATCGGCCTTCACGAACAGATTCCCCTGATGCATGTCGGCATGGAAGAAACCGGCCGCGATGGCCTGCTTGAGGAAGGCGAGGACGAGGCGGCTGGCCAGTTCCTCCGTATCGTGTCCGGCGGCACGTATGGCCTCGGTATTGCTGATCTTGATCCCGTCGATCCAGTCGACGGTCATCACCCGGCCATTGGTACGGTCCCAGTCGATGCCGGGGATTTCGTAACCTTCCGTCCCGACCATGTGCTCGGCGAGTTCGGACGCGCTGGCCGCCTCACGCCGCAGGTCGAGTTCGCGATTGGTCCAGCGCTTGAAATTGGCGATGACCAGCCGCGGGCGCAGGCGCGCCGCTTCTACGCCGAAGCTTTCGAGATGCGCCGCGGCCCATTCGTATGTATCGATATCGCGCGCGAACCGTTCGCGCACGCCGGGGCGCAGCACCTTCACGGCGACCTGTTTGCCCTCGGTCGTAACGGCGCGATGAACCTGTGCGATCGAAGCTGCGCCGACGGGCGCCGGATCGAATTCGGCATAGAGGTTCTCGAGCGGCTGCTCGAAACTGGCCTCGATGCTGGCCTTGATCTTCTCGAACGCAACGGGCGGGAGATCGTCCTGCAGTTTCAGGAGGTTGCGCGCCGGCTCCTCACCGACAAGGTCGGGCCGCGTGGCGAGCGTCTGGCCGAGCTTGATCGCGGCCGGCCCTATGTCACGAAAAGCCCCGGCGTAATCGCGTTCGCCCCGGGTGCCGGTGAGGGCCACCCAACGGGCAAGCTTGGCCATGCGGCGCACCGGGACGGGGGCGTTGGGGTCCTGCTCGATCCCCACCAGCGCACGATGCCGTGCCAGCGTGATGCCCCATTTGAAGAGCCGCCAGATATGCGTCGCGGGTTTGGCCACCCGTTAAACCTTCCACCCCGAATGGATGTTCACCGCGCCGCCGAGAATCGATTCGACCTTTGTGTTCTCGAAACCCGCATCGCGGATCATCGCCTCGAATTCGGGCGGCTTGGGGAAACGGCGGATCGATTCGGCGAGGTAGCGATAGCTGTCCTCGTCATTGGCGATCAGCTTGCCGATCTGTGGCATGACCTTGTGCGAATAGAGGTCGTAGACTTCCTTGAAGCCTGGCCAGTCGGTCGAGCTGAATTCCATGCAGTAGAAGCGCCCCCCGAACTTCAGCACGCGGTGCGCTTCGCGCAGGGCCTTGTCGATGAAGGTGACGTTCCGGATGCCGAAGACGATCGTGTAGGCATCGAAGATGCGGCTCGAGAAGGTGAGCTCCTCGGCATTCTGGCGGCTCCACACCAGTCCGTCGATCCCGCGCTCCATCGCGCGTTCGATGCCGACATCGAGCATGTCTTGGTTGATGTCGCTGACGGTTACACTGGCGCCGCGATCGGCCATGCGGAAGGCTATGTCGCCCGTGCCGCCCGCCATGTCGAGGATCGCCTCGCCCGGCTGCGGTTTCACCCGGGCGACGAAGCGGTTCTTCCACAAGCGATGCATTCCGCCCGACATGGCATCGTTCATGATGTCGTATTTGGCGGCGACATTGGAGAAAACCTCGCCCACGCGGCCGGTCTTTTCGCTCGCATCGATGTCTTCGTAGCCGAAGGAAACGGTGTCGGTCATGCCGGAGGCCTTAGGGGGAATTGTGGCCAGCGCAAAGGGTGTTAGAGGGTCGGTATGCCGGAGCTTCCCGAAGTCGAAACAACCGTGCGCGGCCTCGCCCGCTTCCTCGAGGGGGAACGCATCGTCAGCGTGCGCGTCAACCGGCCCGATATGCGCCGCCCCTTCCCGCCCGATCTGGTGCAGGCGCTGACGGACGCAACCGTCTCGGGCCTGTCGCGGCGCGCGAAATACGGCATCCTCCATACCGACCGCGATCACGCGATGGTGTTCCATCTCGGCATGAGCGGGCGCTGGCGGATCGACCCCGAGGGCGAGGACAAGCACGACCATCTGGTTCTGACGACGCAGGACCATGTATTCGCGCTCAACGACCCGCGCCGCTTCGGATCGGTCGATTTGCTGCTCGCGCCCGAACTGGACCTGTGGCCCGCCTTCGCCGCGCTGGGGCCGGAGCCGCTTGGCGAAGCGCTGACGGCGGAGCATCTGCGCACCGCCACGCGGGGCCGCAAGCAGGCGATCAAGCTGCTGCTGCTCGACCAGCGGATCGTCGCCGGCCTCGGCAATATCTATGTCTGCGAGGCGCTGTGGCATGCAGGCATCCACCCGCGAAAGGCTGGCGGCAAGGTGACCATGCCGCAGCTCAAACGCCTCGTCCCCGCGATCAGGGACGTACTCGAACGCTCGATCCGCGACGGCGGCTCGACCCTGCGCGATTTCGCCCAGCCCGACGGCAATCTCGGCTATTTCGCCACACGCTTCCACGTCTACGGCCGCGAGGGCGAGCCCTGCCACCACGAAGACGGCGGTACGATCCGTCGCATCGTGCAAGGCGGACGCAGCACGTGGTTCTGTCCGGTTTGTCAGAAGTGAGGTCTATCAAGGGATGAAGGTCAAAGTCTTTGAAGGTGACACGTTGATTGGCGAGGCCACTATTTTCGCATTGGACCCACCGATGTGTGTTGCGATGGCCAAATTTGAGCCGACTTTCGGCTACTATGCTGCACGACACGCAAACGTCATTGCGGGCGACTACGTCGGTGACAGAACCGACATTCTGCGGATCGAGATGTGGGATGGAACGCCGATGAAGAGCGAGGCTATCTCTATCCAAGACTTCTCCGAGATCAATGAGCGACAACTCGATCTAATCGGAATTTACGAACCTTCGTTTGACGAGCTTTTCAACGATCACCCGAGTTTCAAGCAGTACTGGCGACCACAGTAGCTTTCGACCACGGCACTCACAAATCCAGCGAAGCATATTCCCGTGGCGGGGGGATGCCTTCCATCTTCTCGCTCAGCAGCGGGCGGAAGCTGGGGCGGCTTTTCATGACCATGTACCAGCCCTGCGTCTGTTCATGGCCTTTCCAGTCGATCGCACCGAGATATTCGACCACCGAGAGATGCGCCGCGCAGGTGAGGTCGGCGAGGCTCAGTTGCGCCCCGGCGAGCCACTGGCGCGTATCGACCAGCCAGTCGATATAGTCGAGATGGCCGTGCAGCAGCCGGCCCATCTGGCGCAGCACCTGCGCATCGGGCGACTGACGCAAGACAATGCGTTTCTTCATCTTCTCGTGCAGCGCCGGTTCGGTCACATCGGCATAGAAATTGTCGTCGAACAGCGCGACGAGCCTGCGGATTTCCGCACGCTGTAGCGCCGACCCGTTGATCATCGGATTACGTTCGACCGTTTCTTCCAGATATTCGCAGATCGCCTGGCTGTCCGACAGCGCGGTACCACGCCCGGCATCGTGCAGGACCGGCGTGCGCCCGGCGGGATTGAGATGCCAGAATTCGTCGCGCCCTTCCCACGGATTTTCCCGCACCAGTTCGTAGGCGATATTCTTTTCGCCCATCAGCAGGCGCAATTTGCGACTGAAGGGGCACAGGGGAAATTGGTAAAGCTGCCACATGGATAGCACCGCCTTGCCACAAGGCTCGGGGGCGCGTCCACTGGCGCGCCGGGATATCGGATGAATTTAGCGGTGGATCAGTCGCGCGGGGGCATGGCCGCGCGCATGCGGTCGGCCATGTCGCGCAGCATCGGGGCCATCGCGGCGACGCCTTCCGCCATCGATCCGGCCGCCTGCATCGCACGCGGCACGTTGCGGGCAACCTCTTCGCTCACCCGGCCGGCATCGGGCGCTATCTGCCGCAAGGTCAGCTCGGGGTCGATATCCTGTGCTGTCTCGCCCGCCATATCGGCAGCGGCCTGCGCCAGCGGTGCAACAGGCATGTCGAGCAGCACTTCGGTCATCGCCTGCAGCATCAGCGCCATTTCGCGCTGGCGCGCGGGATCGCGCATCTGTTCGCCAAGGTCGGCGAGCGGCGCGGACGCTTCGGGCGCATAGTCCTGCGCAAAGGCAGGCGCCGGCAGGAGGAGCGCGCCAAGCATTACAGGAAAGACGAGTTTGCGCATGAATAGCCCCGGTCAAATATCCGAATCGGTCTACGCTCTATGGCGAGCACGATGACCCGATCCTGAACGTGCGTTCACAATCCCGAGGCGTCGAGCATCAGCAGGCAGGCCGGCATGACTTCGTCGACCCTTTCCGGCGTCGTCGACAGTTCGTCGGTTTCACGCGCGACCAGCCCCGCGATCGCTTCTCGGTTCGTCTTGAGGTCGTCCATCAGCCGTGCGGTGGTGCGCACGAAGAACTCCCGCCCCCGCTCGGCCATGGCGGGATATTGCGCAGCGGCGGGTTCCCCGCGCACCTGCCGACTGTGTACCATGCCGAAAGCGACCGAACAGCGCAGCGCACTGGCCTGTTCGAGCGAGAGATCGGGCAAAGGCTGCCCAACGGCAGCGGCTTGCGCCAGGGACAGGGCGGCGGGAGCGAGAAAATTCAGCATGGCGCATTTCTAGACCCGCCAATCTGAACGGCACGCGACGAGCGCCAATGCGGCTTGCCAGCATCCTGCGCGCGATTAGGGTGGCGAATCGAAACTCAAAGGAGAGAAACGATGTTCAACCACATCATGATCGGCACCAACGATATCGATAAATCCAAGGCTTTTTACGAAAAGGTGCTCGAGGTCGTCGGCGTCGAAGGTTCGATGGACAACACCACCGATAGCGGCACCAAGCGCGTGTTCTTCATGCATGACGGCAATGTCCTCGCGCTGTCGCAGCCTATCGACGGGGAAGCCGCAACCTGCGCCAACGGCATGACGATCGGCTTCAGATGCAACTCCGCCGAGCAGGTGAAGGAACTGCACGACGTTGCCGTGGCGGCAGGCGGCGCCAGCATCGAAGACCCGCCGGGCCTGCGCGATGGGGCAATGGGCCCGATGCATCTCAGCTATTTCCGCGATCTCGACGGGCACAAGCTCTGCGGCATCTACCGCCCATCGTGATGTGCGGCGAAGCGGGATTGCTGGCCGATTTGCAGGCACTGGCAATCCCGTTCGCGGCGCATGAACACGCGGCAGTCTTCACCGTCGAAGAGAGCCGGAAAATCGATGCCGACATTCCCGGAGCGCATACGAAGAATCTGTTCCTGAAGGATGCGGGCGGCGCTTTCTGGCTGGTCACAGTCCCGGCCGAAGCGCGCATCGACCTCAAGGCATTGCCCATGGCCATTGGGTGCAAGCGCGTGAGCTTCGGCAAGGCGGAAGACATGGAGTGCCTGCTCGGCATCGCACCCGGCTCGGTCACGCCGCTGGCGATGATCAATGCCGAGCCGGGCAGCCTGTCCGTGGTGATCGATGCGCCACTGGCCGCGGCAGAACGCATGAACGTACACCCCTTGCGCAACACGGGCACGCTGGGCCTGTCGGGTGAGCACGTCGTCGACCTGCTGCGGCATTGGGGTCACGAACCGGTGATTGCAGACATCCCGAAGAAGACGGGCTGACGTCTACCGCGCGAGTTCGAACACAGCGAATTCCGCCCGGCTATTGGCGCCGGCGCGCACCACGGGCCGCTCGCCGGCGAAATACCAGTCGCGCGCGATTGTCGCCCCCTTGGCCCGGGCGAGCTCACGGAAATCCTTGATGGTGACGTGGTGGATGTTCTGCGTCTCGTACCAGCTCACCGGAATGGCGCGCGTGACCGGCATGCGGCCGCCGAACATCAACGCGGCCCGCGTGCGCCAATGCGCGAAATTGGGGAAGCTGACAAACGCACGTGTCCCGACGCGCAGCAATTCGTCGAGCATGCGATCGGGCCGCGAGGCGGTCTGGAGCGTCTGGCTGAGAACCGCATAGTCGAAGCCCTTGTCGGGATAGTCGGCCAGATCACGGTCGGCATCGCCCTGCACGACCGACAGGCCCTGCGACACGCACCGCTCGACGCAGGCCCCGTCCAGCTCGATACCGCGCACGTCGCACCCCGCATCCCGCAGCGCGAGCATCAGCGCGCCATCGCCGCAGCCGATGTCGAGCACACGGCTGCCGGGATCGACATGCGCGGCGATCACCGCAAGATCGGGCCGCAAGCTCATCCGAGAAAGCCTCCGATTACTCGATCCAGCGCCGGCACATCGAGCAGGAAGCTGTCATGTCCATGCGGCGCCGAGAGTTCGACGAAGCTGACCGCCGCCCCGGCAGCATTGAGCGCATGCACGACATGGCGGCTCTCGCTGGTGGGGTATAGCCAGTCGCTGTCGAAGCTGACCAGGCAGAAGCGCGACGCCGTTCCGGCAAAGGCATCGGCCAGCTTGCCGCCATGCTCCTCGGCCAAGTCGAAATAGTCCATGGCGCGGGTGATGTAGAGATAGCTGTTGGCATCGAAGCGCCTTGTGAAACCGCTGCCTTGATAGCGCAGGTAGGATTCGACCTGGAAATCGGCATCGAAGCCGAAACTCTTCGCTTCCCGATCCTGCAGGTTGCGCCCGAATTTCTCGGTCAGCGCCTCTTCCGAAAGATAGGTGATATGCGCCGCCATGCGCGCCACGGCGAGCCCGTTATCGGGTGCCTCGCCGCCATAATAGTTGCCGTCGTTCCAGCGCGGGTCGGCCATGATCGCTTGCCGCCCCAGTTCGTGAAAGGCGATGTTCTGCGCCGAATGGCGGCTGGTCGAAGCGATCACGAGCACGCGGCTCGCCCGCTCCGGCCAATTGGCCGCAAGGCTCAGCGCCTGCATCCCGCCCATCGACCCGCCGACCACGGCATGCAGCGTCCCGATCCCCAGCGCATCCAGCAGGCCCACATGCGCGCGGACCATGTCGCGAATGGTGATGACCGGAAAGCGCATGGCATAGGCACTACCGTCCGAAGCTTCGCTCGCAGGACCGGTCGATCCCATGCAACTGCCGATGACATTGGCGCAGATGACATGGAACCGGGCCGTATCGATCGGCTTGCCCGGTCCCACCATCCGTTCCCACCAGCCGGGCTTGCCGGTAATCGGGTGCGCGCTGGCGACATATTGGTCGCCGGTCAACGCATGGCACAACAGGATGGCGTTCGAACGATCCGCATTCAGATCGCCATAGGTCTCATACGCCACCTCCACACGCGCCAGTTCGCCGCCTCCGTCGAGGAGCAGCGGGCCGGGCAGGGTCAGCGTTTGCGAGTGGGCGTTCAAATCGGGCCTTGGGGTGAAACAATCAAACCCTGCCTCTAACCGCAAGCCTTGCGCTTGTCGAAGGGCCGATATTCTTTCATGCGACGAAGCTGAAATGGCAGCGAGCGAGAAAATGGACCGGCCCACCATGAAGCCCTGGATCGAGGGCATCCACGCCTATGTCCCCGGCAAGTCCACCGCGTCCGACGGGCGCCAACTCGTCAAGCTCTCGGCGAACGAGAACCCGCTTGGCTGCAGTCCGGCGGCCATCGCCGCGCTGGCAGAAGGCCATGCCCCCGCCACCTATCCCGATCCCGACGCCACCGCACTGCGCACCGCGATCGGCAGGCATTGCGGCGTGGATCCTGCGCGGATCGTGTGCGGGACAGGCTCGGACGAATTGCTCAACCTCGCCGCACAGGGTTTCGCTGGCCCGGGCGACGAAGTGTTGTTCAGCCGCTACAGCTTCGCGGTCTACGACATTGCCGCGCGCCGCTGCGGAGCGACGCCGGTGGAAGCGCCGGACGATGATTACGCCACCGATGTCGATGCGCTGCTGGAGGCAGTGACCGGGCGTACGCGGGTGGTCTTTCTCGCGAATCCCAACAACCCGACCGGCACCTACCTCCCACGGGCCGAGGTCGAACGACTACACGCAGGATTGCCGTCCGACGTTCTGCTGGTGGTCGATCAGGCCTATGCCGAATATCTTGAACCGGAAGAGGGGGATGGTGGCATCGACCTCGCGCTGGCGCACGGGAACGTGCTCGTCACGCGAACCTTCTCGAAGATTTACGGTCTCGCTGGTGAACGCATCGGCTGGGCGACCGGCGCGCCGCATCTGATAGACGTGCTCAACCGTATCCGCGGGCCGTTCAACGTGACTGCGAGTGGACAGCGTGCCGCCCTCGCCGCGCTGGCGGATCGCGATTTCAAGGCCCGTTCGCGCGAAGCCAACCGGATCGAACGCACACGCTTCACCGCCGCGATCGATGCGCTCGGCAATCACGGCCTGCGCGCCATTCCGAGCAAGGCGAATTTCGTGCTGGTACTGTTCGAAGGCGCGCTTACCGCCGAAACCGCGCTCGAAGCGATCGGCGAGGCGGGCTACGCGGTGCGCCACCTGCCCGGTCAGGGCCTGCCGCAAGCGCTGCGCATCACCATTGGCACCGCACAGCAGATGAACGACATCACCGCCGTGCTGCGCCGCCTGTGCGGGGAAGCAGCGTGACGATCGAATGTGTCGCCATCATCGGATTGGGCCTGATCGGCGGGTCGATCGGTCTTGCGGTGCAGGAAATGCTGCCCGATATCGCCACCACCGGCTGGGATGCCGATACCGAGGTGCGCCGCCGTGCTGCCGGACGGGGGCTCGTCGGTATGGTCTGCGAGACGGTGGCGGAGGCAGTGGGCGAGGCCGATCTCGTCATCCTCTGTGTGCCTGTCGGCGCGATGGGTCATGCCGCAGAGGCCATCGCGCCCCACCTCAAACCGGGCACCATCGTCAGCGATGTCGGCTCATCCAAAAACAGCGTCGGCGCGGCGCTGTCAGCCGCCCTTCCCGATGCCGTCATCATTCCCGCTCACCCCGTTGCCGGGACTGAGAAGAGTGGCCCGGAGGCCGGCTTCGCCGAGCTCTTCCGCCATCGCTGGTGCATCGTCACGCCGGGTAATGATGCCCCGCAAGATGCCGTGGATGCTGTTTCCGGCTTCTGGGAAGGGCTCGGCGCCAAAGTCGAGGTCATGGATGCCGACCACCACGACCTCGTGCTCGCGGTCACAAGCCATATCCCGCACCTCATCGCCTATACCATTGTCGGCACCGCCAGCGATCTGGAAGACGTGACCCGCGGGGAAGTGATCAAGTACTCCGCCGGCGGCTTTCGCGATTTCACCCGCATCGCGGCAAGCAATCCGACCATGTGGCGCGATGTATTCCTGTCGAACCGCGACGCGGTGCTCGAGGTGCTCGGGCGCTTCACCGAAGACCTCAGCCTGCTCCAGCGCGCCATCCGCAATGGCGACGGCGACACGCTGTTCGACCTCTTCGAACGCACCCGCACCATTCGCCGTTCGATCATCGAGGAAGGCCAGGACGATGCCAGGCCGGACTTCGGACGGAAGGATCACTGAGGCGAGAGTGGGTGCCCAGGAGCATTCGGCGCTACTTATGATGCAGATGTACATCCTTTTGTGAGAGTACTCACTCGAAGACGTCGTTCCGATCGTTCGGTTTTTCGAGGAAACTCCGCTAGCGGACTGTCTATGCGGGCCTGACACGCTTTGCAAAATTGCCGAAGATCCGGGACTTTCTGGGCTCAGCGCGATCAACCGTTTCACCGAGATAGGTGTTCGGTTTCGGCTTCTGATCGGTGATCGACACGAGATCGCGTAGCGCCAGCCGGCCAAGCGCTTCGTCGGAGAATGCCGGCGTGTAATAGATGCAATCGTCGAAGAAATAGTGTGTGGCCTGCGACCATCGAGTGAGCGTGGGATCGGTTTGCCGACTGCCGCCATGGAGAAGATTGGCAGTCCATATCAGTGCCTGACCCTTGCGCGCCAGAAAGGGCTCCTGATCTTTCCCATGGTTTTCACACAGGGCTTGCCACGCGTTGGCGTAGGGCGTCTGGGCCGAATCCAGTTCGCTGCCATACCCGCGTCGGCCAATCATGGCGTTCGAAATGATCGGCCAGCGATGCGATCCGCGAACGTAAAAAAGCGGCCCTGCTTCGGCAGCGATGTCCTCCATTGCGAGCCACACGCCACACATGAAACGTTCGGGGAGGCTGGAAAAGTGCACTGAATCCGCGTGCGGCGCCTGCTGCGTTCCCACAGGGAAATTCAGTGTCTGAAAAGGAAAGGCGCGGCGGCCATACAGTTTTGACAACAAATCTAGAATGGCGGGATTCGACGCAATTGCGTGAACGTCTTCATCTTTCGTCCAGGCATCCTGGATCCGTCGCTCACCTTTTGTCTTGTCTGCCGCAGGATCGTTCAGGGGTATGCCAAAGCCCGGGCCGAGATTGCTTCTGATCCGGTCGATCCGCGCATCGATCTCGGGATCGGGGAAGTCCACAACGCCGAATCCGTCGGAGTTCAGCTTTTGGGCGAGCGCCTTCTCCTGATCGGAGAACCCGGGGAGTTCTTCGCTATCGAAGATCGGCGACTCGATCAAAGGCACCCCGGGAAAGAGTGCAGCCGTCTTCGTACCGGAAAATGCAGTCGCGTCTGTCACTCGTAATTGCCTTTGTATTACTTCCGGCCTGTCTCGCTCATTCAGGCCGATCCGTCGCTATTTGAACACTTCTTTTTGCAGAATCTGCAGCAGCCTCGTCAGGGCATCGTGGTGGAGGACGGGAACACCGCCCGATCTGGGCCAGAAAGCACCGGTGTGGCCGTGAACGTGATGCCCTGTCAGCGGACGTCCGAGTTGCTCGAAGCGGTCGAGGACAGGCGGAATGGGGTTGTCCGGCTGCGGCGCGGTAACGATCTCACCATCCGCAAACATGTCGGCCACGCATTCATGGCTGAAGAGGCTCGCCCTCGGGTCAAGCTTATCGGCGACAACCATCAGGTCCTTGGCAGATACCTCGAGATCTACGTCCATCCAGAGGCACATAAGCTGAGGCGGGCGATAGTCGCGAAACGTGTCGGCGTAGAAGCCCTTGTGAAAGGTGACCTGTTCGACCGAACCCAACCGGCGCACGTTCTCGGTTACCTCGTCGAGGCTACCCGCGTAGTCGCCCGCCGTGTATCCGCTGTGCTTCGCTTCGGGCAAACCTTCGAACGAATCGAAAATATGCATCTTCACCCCAAGTTGCTCGCAAGCGAAGCTCAGCATCGAGGAGCTGAACCCTTTGAAGCAACCGAATTCTGCAAAGTCCCCTTTTACGCCATAGGATTTCAGCACGTACAGCTGATGGGCGATCGCCATGATTTCGGGTACCGAGTTGGGCTTGCCATGGAAATCTGCAGAACCGGCACGTGCTTGCTTGTTGGCGGTAGGGAAGAACCGATCGACAAAGGAGAAATGCGAGGCGATTGCCTGAAGATATCGGACATAGTCGGCAATCGCCGGCGTTTCGCGCAAGGCAGGCACGATCAGGATTTCCCGCAGGGCAGCAATGAACCGCTTCTGCCCACTCACCGTACTGAGTTCTTCGACGGCTTCAGGCTTAAAGACTGCGACAACATCAATCACTGGGCCGGGAAATGGGCCGATAATACCTGTGCGAGGAGCGGAAGCGAGCTTTTCCACGAGACGATCGCCGGCTAGAGTAGCCGTGGCGAGCCAAGCTTTCGGAGCCAACGATCCATCGGGACGAGCCGTTATCTTGACATCGACAACCCGATCCTGGGCGATCGCGCTCGCGGGCACTTCCAGCGTGAACCCGCTAAAACGACCCCGCCGATAACTGGGTAGAAGGCGTTCGACGTCGGGACGTTCCCCACCCGTTTTCGTCGACGCAACCTGCTTGCCATCGATCCAAGCCTCGATGAGGACATCCTTGTCACCGCGCGACACTGCCCAGCCGGAAAAACGATTGAGCGCGTTGGCATCGAGAATTCCTCGTGTGCCGGCTAGTCGATTGAGTTGCCGGACCAGTCGCTTCGGTCGTTTCACTAATGTCTTCCCCGCAAATGAAGTTGCTATCGGCGCCAACGGTGAGGGCGATGCTGTCCCGACAGATTCTGCAGAATGCAAATTCGAGAGCACTGTCAATACGTGCCAACCGATTGACCCTCAATCACTTTGAATTTCGGTCCATCGAAATGGCAGTTGCCTTGAAGGCCAAATCCTTCTGGTCTCGTGCCCGTCAACTTGCGCAAGATGCAACTCACCCGTTGAGCGCGTTGATCGCTGCCAGCACTCGTTCCTCGATCTCCGACCGCGGCAAGCCCGGCGGGATCGGCTCGCCGAATTTATAGGTAATCGTGCCCGGCTTCTTCAGCTTGCGGTGATAGATCGGTCCGCTGTTCACTGCGACCGGCACCACTGGCAGGCCGAGCATCTTGTACAGCCCGGCGAAGCCCGATTGCAGGGCGCGCACTTCGCCATGGGGCACTCGGGTGCCTTCGGGAAAGATTACCAGCGGTCGACCATCGGCCACGAGGGCCTTGGCCGAACGGATCATCTGCATCAACGCCTTCGCGCCCGCATCCCGCGCTACGGGAACGAGGCCGAAAGCAGCCGCCGCGCGTCCCCACAGCGGGATACTGAACAGTTCCTGCTTGGCGAATACACTGGGCGTATCGAACAGCGCGGGTGCATCGATCGCCTCGAAAAAGCTTTCGTGCTTGATCGCGTAGAGCACCGGTTCATCGAGCGGCGCCCCTTCGAGCACGATCTTGCAGCCGAGCAGATGGGTGACGCACCAGCGCTGCCATTGTGCCCAGTTGCGGACCCGCGCACGAAAGGCCTCCACGCTGAACGGCAGCGCGCCGAGCGAAGCGGAGGTAATCAGCAGACTGCCGATGTAGAATGCAAAATAGAAGGCAAGGTTACGCAGCAGACGCATCGGCAGCCTCAGCTCGGCAGCCCCTGCGAAACCGCAGCCACGAGCAGCTTGTTGTACTCTAGGAACAGCGTCGCAAGATCGGGGTGCGAGGAGACCGCATCTTCCACCACACGAATGTCGGACGGCAGCGTTTCGGCGAATTCGGAACTGGCGCGGGCCATGTGCCAGTCCGTCGTCACCAGCCGCACGGAGGAGAACTCGTTTTCCTTGAGCCATTGCGCAGCCTCGCCGGCATTGCTGCGCGTGTCGACCGCAAGGTAGCCAAGCTTGACGCAGCATTCCATCGTGCGGCGCGAGACGTCGAACTCGGCGGCGAATTCGGCGGGTCTGACTTCCGGATCGACGCCGGAGACGAACATCTCCTTCGCCAGTTCCAGGTCGACGACTTCCAGCCCGCGCGCGATCCGCCCGGGGCCGCCGGTCAGCACGATCACGGCGTCGGTCGGTTCGCCCGAAAGGGGTTTGGGCAGCGATACGGCAAAGCCCAGGAAGCCGAACGCGTAGACGAGCATGGCTGCAGCGAAGAGACGGAGGATCACAGAATTTTCCTGAGCGACGCGAGCACGGTGAATCGCGCCGTGTAGACCGCTAGAACAACCGCACCCACGGGGACAAGGGCCAAGACCAGCCAATCGGTCGTTTGCAGCCCGCCACCCGAAACGAGCCCCGAATCCAATGCCGTGAACTGCATCCCGGTCAACCACACGGCAGCCGCACCGATCACTAGGCCGAGCAGGCCGCCGACCGACGCATCGGCAAGGATCGAGCGCTGGAAAATCCGCGCGATCTGGTCGTCGCTGCCGCCGAGCAGATGGACGATCTCGATCGTGTCTCGATTGGTGCCGAGCGCATTGCGAGCGGCGAGCCAGACGGCGGCGGCCCCAGTGAAAGCGAGCAGTCCGATCAGGCCCAGCGCGACCCATCCAAGCGCCGATAGTGCCGAGAGGACCGGAGCCAGCCACTGCGCCTGAGCATCGATACGCGCCGCCGGTGCACGCTCGGCAAGCAGGTCGCGCAATCGGTCGAGCGTCGCCTCGTCGGCATCGTCGCGTAGCCGCAGGTCGATCAGCGCCGGGATCGGAACGGCATCCTCCGGATTGTCGGTTCCCAGCCAGGGTTCGAGCAGTTCCTCGACCGTTTCCTGCGGCACGACGACCAGTTCCGCAACGGCAGCATCCTGCGACAAAATGGCCGCAGCCGCTTCGGTCTGGCGCGCGCGTACCTCTGGATCGGCTTCGACGATCTGCAGGGTGGCGCTGCCCGCCAGATCGCCGCGCGCCCGGTTGGCGAGATTGTCGAGCGCCAGTCCGCCACCCGCCGCAAGCACCGTCAGCGCTACCATGATTGCGATGACCCACGGCATCGGCCCGCCGAGACGCGCGCGAGGCAAGAGATGTGCGGCCCGCCGCCCGCGAAACGGTGCAAGACCGCGCTCCGCCGCGCGCGCCAGAACCGGCGGCTTCTTCACTGGCCCACCCCGACGCGTCTCGGAGGATAGCGCAGAGCCCCCGTCGGATCCGACAGCATCCCCTTGTCGAGCCGCATGATGAGCGAATCCGGCACCTTGCGCAGCAGGTGAACGTCGTGCGTTGCCACGACCACCGTGGTGCCGAGGCGGTTGAGCGCTTCGAACAACCGGATGAGTTTAAGGGCCATCTCCGGGTCGACGTTCCCCGTCGGTTCGTCGGCCACCAGCATATCGGGCCGGCCGATGACTGCGCGGGCGATGGCCACCCTCTGCTGTTCTCCGCCCGAAAGCGTGGCCGGGCGTGCATCGGCGCGCTGGGCCAGACCGACCCATTCGAGCATGTCGGACACCGGCCCGTGCAGATCCGCCTCGCGCACGCCCGCCACCCGCAGGGGCAGGGCGACATTGTCGAAGGCCGAAAGATGGTCGACCAGCCGAAAGTCCTGAAACACCACACCCATTCGCCTGCGATAGGCCGGCAGACGTTCGCGCGGCAGCGTTATCACATCTGTGCCGAACATGCGGATCGCCCCCCGCGACGGACGCTGGGCCAGATAAAGCAGCTTCAGCAGCGATGTCTTGCCTGCACCGCTGGCACCGGTGAGGAAATAGAAGCGGCCGGGAAACAGGGTGAAAGAGATATTGGAAAGCACCTCGCGATCGGTGCCGTAGCGCAATCCGACATTGTCGAACTGCACGATCTCCTCTTCGGGCGCGCTCATCGCCCGGCCTGTCCAATCAAGAGGAAATGAGCACCCGCCATCTTCGAAAACAGCCTATAACCGCGCTTGCATGTGGAAAAAAGCCGCTCTCGGGGTTTGCGAACAGGGCTGTCGCTTGTCGCGATTCGCAACGCGTCCTAAGGCTCCAGGTCACCATGATCATTGCCTGCCCCGCCTGTTCCACGCGCTACGTCGTCCCCGACAGCGCCATCGGGATCGAAGGGCGCACCGTGCGCTGCGCGAAATGCAAGCACAGCTGGTTCCAGGACGGGCCCAAGGCCGACCGCTTCGTAGCAGCGGGGGCGACCGTCGCGCCTCCGTCACCGCCGCCTGCCCCCGCGCCACCTCCTCCTCCGCCACCCGTTCCGGTTCCGACGTTCGGCGAAGACACGGAGACGGCCACTCGCTTCGACGATGCGGACACCGAAGCGCCCCCGCACAGCGGGCCTGATTTCGATGAAGCCGCCCCGCCTTATGGCGATGTACAGGACGATCTACCCCCTCCGCCGGAACCGGAGGAGGAGGACAGCAGCCCCTCCCGCTTCGATCATGCGCCCCCGTTCCGCCCCAGTCGCAATACCACCCGGCTGTGGACCTGGGCTGCAGCCATTTTCGCGGCGATTGCGCTCGGTACGGTCGTCGCCGTGAATTATGTCGGTCTGCCCGAATGGGTGCCCGTCACCCGCCCATTGTTCGGGGCGGCACAGCCGGATCTCGAGTTGCGGTTTCCGGTGGAGCAGCAGGAACGGCGCACGCTTCCCAACGGCACGGAGTTTTTCGGCGCGCGGATCATCGTCGAAAACACCGCGCGCGAATCGCGGCCGATCCCGCCGATCCTGATCGTGCTGCGCGACCAGCGCGAACGGCAGGTCTATAGCTGGGTCGTCCAGCCACCGCAGTCGAGCCTTGCTCCGGGCGAAGAATTGACCATCAACGAAGCGGTCACCGACGTGCCCAAATCGGCCGTGTTCGCCGATATCGGCTGGGCCCCGCGCTAGCTTTCCGTTGCGTACAACAAAGATGCTTGCGGGGCCGCACACCCGCTGCTAGTGGCGCGCTCCTACCGACGGGAGCCGGCCTCTGGCAGATTCGCTCTCGATGCAGACTGTGTGCGGTCGTGGCGGAACTGGTAGACGCGCAACGTTGAGGTCGTTGTGGCCGCAAGGCCGTGGAAGTTCGAGTCTTCTCGACCGCACCATTCTAGGAAATGGCGGGAAACTGCCGTTTCCGGGGAACCCCTTAGAGAACGGTCGAGAACACCTGCTCTGACCAGGCGCGCGGACGACCACTTTGCGCGTTTATTCGCGACTTTCGACCGCGCCTATTGGAATCTTCAAAGACGCCGTCCTTTGTCGACGGCTCGATCACTTTGGCAGCGAAAAGACGACACCGTTCTCTCGAGCTACATCAAATGCAGCAACGCACCGAACATGTCGCCCGAGTTTGAGCCGATCGCGCCTTAGCTGCTAGTCGGCGGGCAGTGTGTAGGCAGTCCGTAAGCGATCTCCAGCAATTGTTGCGGATAGGCCGGAGAGGCCGCGCTTGGCCGGGCCGCAAAATGGGAGCGCCAGGCCGCCAGGGTGCGACAGTTCTGCGGAACTGGCACCCCGTAGAATTCATCGGCAAATTGCAGCGTCGCCATGGCGATGCAGTCGGCGATCGTAATCTGCGATCCCGCGACGAAAGGCCCGCCCGCCGCCGCCATCATCCTGTCGAGGAGGTGCAGCCGCCCGTGATAGGCGTCCGCCGCAAAGGTCGCAGCTTTCGGGCTCTGCTCTTCCTGGTTGGCAAACATCGGGCTTCCTTTGTGACACCAGATGCCGAGCTGGTTGGCGGCCTCGTCGATCACGCTGACGAATTCGCGGGTTCGGGCCCGCGCTTGCGGCGTCGCGCCGATCATGTCGGGTGATGGAAACCGCTCCTCGAGATATTCGAGGACTGCGATTGATGAACCGATGACGGTGCCGTCTTCGATTTCGAGGGCAGGAACGGTCCCTTGGAGACTGAGGCCCGCAATCCTGGAGCCTGCGCCGGGATCGAGAGCGTCGAGGGCAACACGCTCGATGCCATCGATCCCTTTTTCTGCGAGATAGATGCCGACCCGACGGGGAAAAAGCGCCCAATCGAATTCGTAGAGCTTCATTACAGGTGCCCCATCTCAGGCCGCGAGTGGCTCGAAGACGAGCGATTGATGCAGCGATACACCTGCGGTCACGCCGTCGGCTGCTGCCCAGCTCGCGTTGTGCGGGGCTCGCGCGATATCACCGGCAGCGTAGACGCCCGGAACGGTGGTTAGCTTGGCGGCATCGGTTCGGATCACCGGGCCGAAGGGGCCTTCGTCCATAAGACATCCGAGTTGCTCGGCGATGGGGCTGTTGAGCCGGGTGCGTGGCGCAAGGTAAAGAGCGTCGATGGCGATCTCTCGCTCATCGGAGAGGAGAATGGAGGACAGGGCCGTGTTCTCGCCACGAAGCTCGAGCACGGGAGCGGGCTCGATTGCGACGCCGCGTTGCTGCAGCTTGGCAAGTGCCTCACCGTCGGCCGCAGCGCTGCCGTTGAGGTAGAGCGTCGTCGGCCCCCAGTCGGCGATCAGCTGTGCCTGATGCGCGGACATCGGCATCGTCTGCAGCACGCCGAGGCGTTCGCCAGCATATTCGAAGCCGTGACAATAAGGACAATGCAACACGCTCTTGCCCCAGCGCTCCGCGAGACCGGGGAGGTCGGGCAGCACGTCGGATATGCCGAAGGCCAGCAAGAGTTTCGCAGAGGTCAAAATGCTTCCATCGCCAAGTCGTACCTCGAAACCGCCACCGATGGCCGATGCGCTCATCGCCTCGCCAGCGACCATCCGCACGGTGGGATAGCGCTGAAGCTGCGCACGCGCCCTGGCGATCATCGCCTGCGGATCGTCGCCATCCTGTCCAAAGAAGCCGTGCGAAGCATCGGCAAAGCGGTTGCGCGGGCTTGCTGTGTCAATGACACAGACCGAACGGCGCGCGCGGGCAATGTGAATGGCGGCGGACAAGCCGGCGAAGCTGCCGCCAATGACGATTGCGTCATCCTGCATGAACGGTCTCCAGATCGATGGATTTGCCGCTCGCGACCATGCGAGCGTGAAAGTCGACGCTCAACGCGGCGAGCGTCACCGCGCCGAAGCGGTCGAGCAGTAACGTCTCCGCATCACGTAACGCGTCGTCGAGCGCGGCATTGACGGCTTGCTCGACCAGACAGCCCGGCGCTTCGGTGCGATGGCCCAAGGCGAATAGTTCGGGCGCGCCGAGCGCGTCATACACATCGCGCAAGCTGACGGAGGCGAGATCGCGAGCGATGGCCCATCCGCCACCATGGCCCTTTTCCGAATGGACGAAGCCGGCCTCGCGAAGGCCAGCCATGAGCCGGCGAATGACCACCGGGTTGGTCTGCATGGCCTTGGCCATCGCCTCCGACGTGACCGGGCCCGACGCCTCGGCCAAATGGAGAAGGACGTGCAGCACGCCCGACAATCTGCTGTCTCGTTTCATGTAACATCATATATTGCATGATACTAGAAAGGTCAACCACCAGACTGTGCGGTGGCGCGGTTTGCCGATACCGATGTGGACGAACTCCGCCGTGTAAGGGTTCGTCCCGGAATGCAGCCCCAAAGCTGCTTTCCGACGGCACTACCGGCGGCAACTCAGAGTCTTGGCAGAGAAATTTCCCCACTGTCGGAGTGCCCATCTTTGTCCCTCTCGGGGCACCGACAGTCACTCAGCGGCTGGTTTCCCTAGAGTTGTTCGATCTTGCTGAGCGGCCACCAGGGGCCTTCGTCCCGTTCGGCCTTGTGTCGCCCCAGGTCGCGCAGACGGGCCATGAAGGCCGGCTTGAACATCTCGTCCTGCTTGAAGTTCTCGCCGACCGTGCTGGGAAACGTGTCGTAGCGATCGGCGCTGGTCAGCAAGATGCGTCCATAGGGATTATTGAGCCTGAGTCCGGCAATCGCGCCGATCTCGCTTTCGTTGACCAGCAGATCGTAGCCGCGTTGCCCGTTCTTCAGGGGGCCGGACGTGGTGTTGAGTGCATCGTCGCTCCGACGCACGGTGGGGCCGTTGCGTACGACATAAACGGTCGGCGCCGCCTCTTCGTAAGTCCTGGCGTAAGCCTCTTGCGATATGCCATCGGCCGTCCTCGGGAGCGCATGCCCCTGCATCTGCTTGCGCACTTCCTGATCGACCGCCGCCATGGCCCGATCGAAGAATATCGAACGACGCACCCCACCATCGTAGAGCGCAAGCGGCCGGGCGTCGCTCCCCGCAATCCGCAGCTGCTGGTGGAAGACGGGCATGGCGGAGGACGCCATCGTTGCAGCTGCCAGGGCCTGCGCAGCTGCAGCGGTATCGGGCGCCGAATTCACGAGCTGCTTGATATCGGCATAGCGGAAGACGCCGCGCTCCGCCTCGACGAAGCCGACAAAGCCATCGATGCTCGAATTCCCGATCGCGCTTACAAGCCGCTCGTCGCCGCCGGGCATGAGCGCTTCGACGATGCGAGCGCGAAGCGGGGCGGTGCCCGCCGCCGATCCGTAAAGGGGCACTCCGATCAGCTTGGTGTGTTTCACCACATCGCTTTCGCGTTCGGGCGAATATCCCCAGATCAGCCGGTCGAGCGCAAAGCGGCGCATGTCGGGCGTCTGAGCCGGGTCGAGTGCCACCATCAGCATCAGGGCCTGCAGCGAACCGGTCGAAATCCCGGTGATCACGCCAATCCCCGGCAGCGCAAGTTCGTCCGCGCTGCGGCGGGCCAGCGTGTCGAAAAGCCCCGCCCCGTAGGCGCCCCATTGACCGCCGCCCGAAAGCAGGAGGACGTTGCAGTCGGGCAGGTCGCCCTGATTGTGGCATTGCACCGCGTCGCGGATCGAGCAGGACATGCGATCGTCCAGCCGGCATTCCGCCGCTTCGGGAACGTCCGCCTGCACGTCGCGGATGAACGGGCCGACATCGCCGTCGGCCACATGCGTATAGAAGCCGTCGATCTCGAATGTCAGCGGCCCGCGCCGGAACAGCTTGAACGCCAGATATCCGAATACGGCGAGCGCCAGCAATGTGACGGCCACCCCGAGCAGGAAATTTCCCATGATCGCATTCCCCCCGATTGATCGCGGAGACCCTGCGCGGAAATCGCGCCGAATTCAATTATCCGTGCGCGCCGAACTCATTGGCGATGGCGGTCGAAATGCGCAGGCACAATGCATGGGCCTGCTCGATCGGATCGATATAGTCCTCGCGGATGGCGGCATATCCTTCGCCCGCACCGCTGGGATATTCCCCCGGTTCGTCCAGCGTAAAATCGTCCTTGCGCGGGAAACTCGTCGGGAAGGCGCGGCGCAATTGCGCCAGCGCCTCGTCAATCCGCAGAGTGAAGACCATCTCGAGAACATCGGTCCGGCTGATATCGTTGGCGCGGCTGAACGCAGGGACTGAAACGGCTTTCAGGAACATGTGCTGGAGCAATGCCAGACGCACGGCCTGCAATACGCCGATCGCGCGCCGCACGCTTTCGCGTTCGGGATGCGGATCGTCGTCGGGCACCAGATCGAACAGCCGATGAAGCTTCAACGCATCGACCCGCAGGCGCGAGGCGAGACGGCGGAAGACACCGTTTCGATCGTCCTTGATGAGATATTCGGCCAATGCCTCGCAGGCCGGGCCGAGATGCTGCTCGGTTCCGCGATATGGGCGGCTCGCCCAATAGGCCGAATTGAACAATTCGCCGAACGCGGCCACCGTTTTGATGCTGGCGAGAGCGTTCGAAGCCCGAACCAAGCGCATGATCTGCCGCCCGCGCGGGCTTTCGGCGAGCAATGCACCGATCTCTTCGATCTGGCTTTCCGCCGCGCTGCCGACACCGGCAATGATATTCACCGGATAGCCCAATTGCTGGAGAATGGCATTGTGCGGGATCGCACGAATTTGCCGCAGGCTCATCTCGCGATCGGCGGACAGGTCGCTCTGACGCCGCGACTTGCGGCTACCGGTCTCGTTGAGCAAGCCGAGCCCCAAGGCGGTGATAGCCCGGCTGTAAGTGCGGCTTTCCAGATGATCGCGCTGATGCTCCTTGATCGCGCGATAGAAATCGAGGCTCAGATCCGTGCGGCGATAGAACGGGTCCGTCGGCACATCGGAATTGGTATGCGCCGGGCTGTGCGCGATCACCTGCGTCAGCGTGGCGAGCGCGATATCGGGCGTTGCGAACAGCAGATAACCGTCGCCGCCCTGGAAGCTTGCTTCGGGTTCGAGCGCGATACCGGCGCGGGCAAAACGACGCTGGGCCCACGGGCTCAATGCCCATTCGATCCGATCCTCGAAACTGGAGGGGTGCGCACCGCGCCCCATGCCTTCGCCATGGGTGTCGAACACCAGCGCGGCGACATCAGTCAACCCGTTGGCGGCCATCGCTTCGGCCAACCGTCCCTGCAACCGCTCGATGGCGAGGCTGGCGGGGATCTGGCCAACGAACCGGCCCGCATCCGAAAAACCGGTTTGGATCGCCACGCGCCCGCGCTTCTTGGCATAGGCCTGATAGTCCGGTTCGGCGAGCAGCAGGTCGAGGAAGCGACCGCCATGTTCAAGCGCGGTCTCCGTCTCGAACAGCGGCGACACGTCGACCTTGTCGGCAATGCCGAAGAGCCTCGCGAAATATAGTGCGGCAAGCACCGTCGAGGGTTGTTCGCACTCGGCCACCAGCATGCGAATCGGCGCGTCGGCATCGATGTGCTTGAGGATCTGCGCCATGGCGAGGAACTGCCGCACCGCGGTGGAACTTTCGATCGCCAAGCTGGCGAAATTGGCGCTTTGCGGTTCGACCTCCGCCAGAAGTTCGCGCAGCGCGGCGATCGCCCCGCGACTGGACAGATCGATATCGGCGGCATCGCCCAGCCGGGGGCGGATCGCGTTGTGCAATTGCTTGGCGTTCACGCGAAAATGGATCCACCCCATCCCCAGCCCATCCGCGCGCATTGCGGCAGCGAGCGCGCGCAGCGCGACGGCCCGGTCGGCTTCGCTGTCCGCTGCGTCGCTCTCGAGCTGGCCGATCAGCGGCTCGAGCGACAGGAGCTTGTCGGGATGCTCTTCGGTCAGTCGATTGGCGGCGGCGGACAGGTCTTCCGGAGCGGACAGGTCACTGGCGAATTCATCCGCGCTTGCCCGAGCGCGCGCCTGCGCCGCTCGAAGACCGGCGATTGCCGGATGCGCGGCATCTATCGCTTCAAGCCTGTCGGCATAGCGCTCCAGTCGCTGGGCCTTTTCGGCCAGACGGAACGCTATCGACGTGTACCACTTGATATCCGTTCGCCCGTCCATGTCGTAGCCAACCCAACTGGCGAAGCGGAACGGCAGCGGCCGCAGATCGGCCCATCCTTTGGGAAACGCGCTCTGCGCCCGGCGCAGCACCGCCTCCACTATCCGGTCGCGCGCGTCTTGTGCATTGGCGAGCGCGGCCATTGCGCGATCATGCTCGTAGCGCAGTGTGATCTCCGGCTTGTCGTGCATATCGTGTGCGTCGACCTTGGCGCCACCGGCCACCGCATCGGCCACTGCCTCGCTCTGCTGCGGCGAAAGCAGGAATGTGGGGTGAGCGGTAAACACTGCATGCAAATGCGGACGTTCCCAGAATGCCCGAAAGGCGTCGAAATCGTCGGCAGGTGCGGCGAATTCCGCAAGCCGCTCCTCCGCTTCGTCCGGTCGCAGCAGGTTTCGCAGCCGCGAGGCACGGGCATCGAGCGATTGCGCTTCGAGTTCGTCGACCAGACCCGCAAGCGCTTCCACCCCCAACTCGCCGCTTTCCAGCTTGCGGGAAATATCCAGCGACAACTGGAATACGGGATTGAAGAGAGGGGTCTCGCGCGTCTGGCGATGGAGCACCCGGAGGCGATCGCTCAGGCTGGCGAGCGTCGGTTCTATCGTCGTTTCGGCCATTACTCTACCCTATGCCCTAAGTAGGACAGGAGTTCCGCGGCAATGTGCCGGTGCTGTCAAGGAATGTAGGCCCCGCAAGGCCGTGAATACGCATGCAGATACGACATCAACCGACGGCGCTTACGAGTTCATCGATATATCCGCGGCCGATCAATGCGGGCACTCCGCTCGCTGGCACGGGCCTGCTCAGCAGATAGCCCTGAATATACTCGCACCCTTCGCGCCGAAGGATTTCGCGTTGTTCCGGACACTCGACGCCTTCGGCCAGCGTATCCATTCCCAGCGCCGAGGCGAGCGTGGTTATTGCGCGGATGACCGCATGTGCGTTGTTCCCCTCTTCGATCAGGTCGCGCACGAAGCTCTGGTCGATCTTGACCTTGTCGAACGGGAAACTGCGCAGATAGCTGAGCGAGGAATAGCCCGTACCGAAATCGTCCAACGCGATGCGAACACCGAGATCGCGCAAGGCATGAAGAGTGCCGAGCGTTTTCTCGACGTCGGCGATGAACACGCTTTCGGTGATTTCCAGCTCCAGCCGGTGCGGTTGCAAGCCCGATTGGGTCAGCGCCTGCAGGATTGTGGCCGAAAGGCCGGGCGTGGAGAACTGTTTGGCCGAAACGTTGATCGACACCGACAGGTCTTCGGGCCATTCGCGCGCCGAACGGCACGCCTCCCGCACGACCCATTCGCCGATCTGGAGGATCAGACCGGTTTCTTCCGCCAGCGGGATGAATTCCGCCGGGCTGATGATGCCACGCTTGGGGTGGTTCCAGCGGATAAGAGCTTCGAACCCCTCAAGCTTTTCGCGTGCCAGACTGTAGAGGGGCTGGAAATAAAGCGCGAAACCGCCATCCTTGATTGCGAGGCGCAGGTCGAGTTCCATTTCGCGACGTATACGGGCCTGCTCGTCGAGCGAGGGCTCGAAGAAGTGGAAATCCGATTTGCCACCGCGCTTGGCCCGATAGAGCGCAAGATCCGCATGCTTCAGCAGATCCACTCCGCTTTCGCCGTCGACGGGAGCGACCGCCACACCGACGCTGGCCGAGCAGTCCACCCTGTGGCCGCCAATCTCGACATGGTGGTCGAAGCAGTTCCGTATTCGCTGCGCTATCGGGAGGAGGCTTTCGTCCTTGTTCTCGATGATCTTGAGCACGGCAAATTCATCCCCACCCAACCGCGCTATCTGCGCGTCGCCGAGTTCGGTGACCAGGCGCGTAGCGACCTGGCGCAGCAGCGCGTCGCCTGCAGGATGGCCAAGCGTGTCGTTGACCACCTTGAAATCGTCGAGGTCGCAATAGGCCACAAGCACCCGATCTCCGTCCCTGCGCCGCGCGATCGCCTGGTCGAGTTGTTCGACAAAAAGCTTGCGGTTGGGCAGGTTGGTAAGCCCATCGTGCAGGCCGATATGAATGATCCGGCGCTCGCGCTCTTCGATGGCCTCGACCATGGAATTGAAGCTGCTGGCCAACCGGCCGACCTCGTCGTCGGTCTCGGCTTGCAGCACGATGTCCTCACCGCGTCCGAACTGTCTGACGGCATCGTCGAGGGCTGACAGAGGCCGGGTTATCCCGCGGGCGATGCGCCAGCCGAGCGCGACGACCAGCCCGAGCCCCAGCGTGCCGACCAATGCGATCAAGTATTTCAGCACTGCATATTCGGCAAGCGCAGCAGCGAGAGAATGGCGCAGCATCAAACGAGGGGCGAGGCTTTCCTGCAGGCTCGGCAGGACACTGACCCGGAAAAGATTTCGCGCAGGATCGCGGGCTTCGATTACGACCCCGGGCGGCTGCGAGACGGCGATCGCTGGCAGATCATCGTGAAGCCGCACTTCCGCATGAAAATCCACGGCAGCCAATTCGCCGAGACGCGTCATCGCAGCCGCGTCGAGCGGCGAAGCGAGAACAAGCCAGCCCATCAGGTCGGGCGCTTCGATCGGCGAAGCCGCGGCGAGCGCAAGCTGATCGCCAAGCAGTATCACTCCCCTGTTTTCGCCCGCATCCAGCGCAGGCCAGATGCTCTCCGCCGGTGGCAATCCACGCGCGCCATCGCCGATTATGGCACCATCGAGGTCGACGACAAAGGCAGAGCTGGCCTGCGTCCGATTGCGCAGATTGCGCAAAGCGCTCGCGAGTGTGGCTTCATCGCCTGTCGCCAGTGCCTCGCGGAAGCCGAAATCCCTTGCCAGAACATCTGTCGACCCGCGCATCTGGCGCGCGCGCATGTCTATGATCTCGTCGAAAACACGCGCGCTGGCCGCGAGGTCGCGGCTGGCACTGTTTTCTCCGAACCGTTCGATGCTCATGTTGACCAGCACCATGACGACGGCAAGCACCGCAGCGAACAGGCCGGCATAAAGCACGGCGATGCGCAGCTTCAGGGATGCGAAGCGCGGCAAGCCAATCCGGGAGAACGCCCCGGTCATCGCAGCCGCACCGCGAATTTGTGGTTTCCGGAGGCCGTGATTTGCTTCGACATCTCGCCACCCGGTGCGCGCAGGCGTGGGTGCCAGACCGTCAGCCTGGCGGCGCCCGATGGCGCGCCGATGAGCGTGACGTAGCCGTTGGCATCCGTCTTGCCGGCGAATGGGGTATCGACCACGCGGATATAGCCGCGCATAGTGTCGTGGATGTTGCAGCCCAGCGCCACTGCACCGGCGACGGAGAATGTATGGCTGCGGGTCTGGTCGCGACCGTAAAGATCGATCTCGAAGCGGGCAGGTTTGGAAAAGCTGTAGATCGAGTGCCGGACCTTGTCGAGATTCGGGAAGGCGACCGTGCTACCGCGCGCGATTACCAACGTCCCGGGTACGAATTGTTCTTCTCTTTGTGCCATCGCCGCGCGCCAGGGGAAGGCGATGCGCCCACCGCGCCAGGTCGGCGCATCCAGTTCGACCACTGCATCGCGCACGGGCACGCCGCGTTCGTCGACTACCTGGACCCGGACGGGTCCCGAGGTCGCTGCCCAGGCAATGGATACGGGCAATGCCAGAAGAACGGCAAGAACGGTGAGAATGCGCATCGACATCCCCGGTATTCTACGGAGTCAGGAGTTAAGAAAGTATCGGCACAGGGTTAACGGCTTTTCCATCATATCTTGCGATAAGCCGCACCTATGAAAACAGCGCTTTACCCGCTTGCCGCTTCCTTGACGGTATGTTCGCTCGGCTTCATGCCGGTAGCCCTTGCCGCTAAGGAAAAGGCATCTGACCAGCAGTCGATCGAACAGACGGGTGCGCCATCCGTTCCCTTCGACGAGTACAACGCAAAATTGCTGCTGACCAACGCGATCAGCGCGATCGACGGTGCCAGCGGCGGTGGGATTTCGAACTGGGCGACCATTGCAGGCCGACAGGAGACCCGCGGAATCGGGGTACAGGCACATGTCACTGCGGTGCTGCTGCCCGATTATTTCTACCAGTCGCATGGCCTCGCGGTAGGCATCGCCGATCGGGTCGAGTTCAGCTATGCGCGGCAGAACTTCGATACGCAGGATGTCGGCGCGGCGCTCGGCATCGGGCAGGGTTACAAACTCAATCAGGACATCGTCGGCGCGAAGGTCCGGCTGGTTGGCGATGTGGTCTATGGCGATGCGCTCGTGCCGCAGGTTTCGGTGGGTGCGCAGTACAAGCGCAGCCTCGACGGTGCGGTCGCCAGCGCGGTTGGCGCGGCACATGACCAAGGTGTCGATTTCACCCTCAGCGCCACCAAGCTTTTCCTCAGCCACAGCATTCTGGTCAACACCACGGCACGATTGACCAAAGCCAACCAGAACGGGCTGCTGGGCTTCGGCAGCGTTGCCGACGACAGCTACGAATTGCAGTTCGAAGGCGCCCTTGCATACCAGTTCTCCCGCCGTTTCGTCGTGGGGAGCGAATTCCGCAGCAAGCCCGACAATCTCGGGCTCGGCGAAGACGACTGGTTCGATCTTTTCGCCGCCTATGCCCCAACCGACAATTTCACCCTGACCGCCGCTTATGCCGATCTCGGTTCGATCGCCACATTTACCGGCCAGCGCGGCGCGTTCCTGCAGGCGCAGGTCGCATTCTAGGAGTAGACCGGATGTTTCTCACTGCCACCCTGCCCCTCCTGCTCATGCAACAAGCGCCCGCCGGCGATATCGACTGGGACAAGGAATTCGGCGTTGAGGAGGTCGAACGCGACCCCGTCACGGGAGAGATCCCGGTGGAGCCCTACACAAAGAGCAACGCCAATGCCGGGGCCACGCCGTTCAACAGCGACGCGATGGCCGCACATTTCGGGGGACGCGACGGCATCGAGCGCATCGCCGATCGTTTCACCGATCTGAACTTCGCCGATCCACGCATAGGCGGTATTTTTGCCGGTCACGACGAGGTCCGGTTCCGTCGCACGATCTTCGAGCAGTTCTGCTACATACTGAACGCAGGTTGTGATTATACAGGCCGCGACATGCAGAGTTCACATGCGGGACTTGGTTCCCGCAAGGCGGATCTCAACGCCATCGTCGAAAACCTCCAGCAGGCGATGCGTGAAGAAAACGTGCCCTTCGCGGCCCAGAACCGTTTTCTGTCCAAGCTCGCGCCGATGAGCGGGGATGTCATCGAACGCTAAAGGTCTGGACAGGGGCGATGGCAGTCGCCACCCCGGTCGCCAGGGTATGATTTCCATGGGCGAGAGTAGATCATGAGCGACTGGACCATCGGTATCATCGGGGGCTCGGGACTTTACGCCATCGACGCGCTCGAAGACGCGCAATGGATTCCGGTCCTCTCGCCCTGGGGTGAACCGTCCGACGAAATCCTGTGCGGCAAAATCGACCATGTGCGGGTCCGGTTCCTGCCGCGGCATGGTCGCGGGCATCGCATCGCCCCGTCGAACATCGATGCGCGTGCCAATATCGATGCACTTAAACGCGCCGGCTGCACCGATATCCTTGCCATCAGCGCGGTCGGCTCGCTGTCGGAAGAGCTTGCGCCGGGCCGGTTCGTCACGGTCGACCAATTCATCGACAATACGCGCGGTCGACGGTCGAGCTTCTTCGGTGACGGCTTCGTCGCACATGTCTCCATGGCCGATCCGGTTTGCCCGCGCCTGTCGAAACATGCCGCCAGGTCGGTCACGAAAATCGGCGGCGAATGCACCGAAGGCGCTACCTATCTTGCCATGGAGGGTCCGCAATTCTCGTCACGCGCCGAGAGCCGCCTCTATCGTCACTGGGGTGCCGAAGTGATCGGGATGACGGGCATGCCCGAGGCCAAACTCGCGCGCGAAGCGGAATTGCCTTACGCTCTGCTCGCCATGGTCACCGACTACGACAGCTGGCGGGACGACGCCGAGACGGTCGACGTCGCACAGGTGGTGGAGCAAATGCAGCGCAACTCGAAACTGGCGCGAAAGGCCGTCGAGGCTTTCTGCATGGGTCTGCCCAAGAAGCGCAATCCATCGCCTATCGATCATGCGCTGACCGATGCAGTGATCACCGCACCCGACAAGCACGACAAAGCATTGCTGGCCAAACTCGATGCGGTCGCCGGTCGGCTGCTGCGGCAGGGATGAACGAGACCTGCGATCTCCTCGTCATTGGCGGCGGGATCAATGGCGCGGGCATCGCGCGCGACGCGGCCGGCCGCGGCCTGAAGGTCATGCTGGTCGAAAAGGACGACCTGGGGTCCCATACTTCATCGGCGAGTACCAAGCTGGTCCACGGGGGCCTGCGCTATCTCGAACACTACGAATTCCGTCTCGTCGCGGAATCGCTGCGCGAACGCGAAGTGCTGCTGCGCAATGCACCGCACATCATCTGGCCGCTGCGCTTCGTGATGCCGCACGAACCGAGCATGCGGCCCAAATGGATGCTGCGGCTCGGCCTTGCGCTCTACGACCGGATCGGCGGCAGGATGAGCCTGCCGAAGAGCAAGGGTATCGACCTGCGTATCGCCCCGCATCGCGGCATTCTGCAGGACCGATTGAAATCGGGATTCGAGTATTCGGATTGCTGGGTGGAGGATGCCCGGCTGGTCGTGCTGACGGCAAAGGATGCCGAAGAACACGGCGCCGCAGTGCAGGTGCGCACCGAATGCACGGCGCTTGAGCGCGGGAGGCAAGCCTGGGGCGCCACACTCCGCGACGAATCCGGAGAGCGCACGGTAACGGCCCGCGCGGTCGTCAATGCCGCGGGACCGTTCGTCGACCAGGTGGCAAAGCGTGCCCTGGGTCAGGGAACGCCCGCGCATCTGCGGTTGGTCAAGGGCAGCCACATCATCGTTTCGCGCCGTTTTCCCGGCGGGCATGCCTATATCTTCCAGCAGCCCGATGGCCGCATCGTCTTCGCCATTCCCTACGAGCGCGACTTCACCCTGATCGGCACCACCGACCTGCTCTACGATGGCGATCTCGATGCAGTTTGGATCACGCCGGAAGAAATTGCCTATCTGTGCGAAGCCGCCTCGCGCTATTTCGCCAGCGCCGTCACCGCAGACGAAATCGTCTCGACCTATTCCGGCGTGCGCCCGCTCTACGAAGACAATGCGGCGAAAAATTCGACCGTAACGCGCGACTATGTCTTCGAGCTGGATGCCGAAGGCGGCGCGCCGATCCTGTCGGTCTATGGCGGCAAGATCACGACCTATCGCAAGCTTGCCGAGCACGCGCTGGAAAAGCTGGGGAAGGTGTTCGACGTGCCGGGCAAGACATGGACCGCCCATGCCCACTTGCCCGGAGGCGACATGCCGGAAGGCGATTTCGCCGCCTTCCTGTGGCGCGCCAGCGAACGCTACGCATGGATACCTCCGGAAATGCTGCTGCGGCTCGCCCGTGCCTATGGCACCCGGCTGGATGCGGTGATTGGCAACGCCGATTCCCTGGACGGACTGGGTCCGCATATGGGCGGAAATCTGTACGAGGCGGAACTGCGCTACCTCGTCGATGCGGAATACGCGCGCGCTGTCGAAGACGTACTGTGGCGCCGCAGCAAACTCGGCCTGCACCTGCCCGCAAATGCGAAGCAGGCGGTCGCAGACTGGTTCGCCGCCCAGTCCTGATCGGACGTTACGGAACAAGCGCGTTTCACAAAGCTTGAAAGGGAAAGACCTCGGGTCCAAGGGGCCTGAATCAACCCTCCTTTTCTTCGGAGTCGTATGGCCCTGCACGATCCTGCCCGCCTGTCCCCCATCTCTCGTCAAGCCGTTCGCGAAGCCTATCGCGCGGAAGAGAATGCCTGCATCGTCGAACGCATGGCCCAGGCGGCAGGCGCAAGTGCCAAACACGCAAATGCGGCACGCATCGCCATCCGGTTGATCGAGGACGCGCGCAAGCGCAAGGCCAGCGGGATCGACGCCTTCCTGCAGCAATACGGCCTCGCCACAGAGGAAGGTGTGGCGCTGATGTGTCTCGCCGAAGCACTGTTGCGCGTGCCCGATGCGGCGACCGCCGATGCGCTGATCCGCGACAAGATCGGCGATATCGACTGGGCCGAACATATGGGCGAAAGCTCGTCCACCTTCGTCAATGCGGCGACCTTCTCGCTGATGCTGACGGGTGAAGTGCTGGAACGGCCCGAAGAGGCGCAAAAGGGCATGCGCCGCTCGCTCAAGAGCGCGGTCAACCGCCTGGGCGAGCCGGTCATCCGCAAGGCGACCTTGCAGGCCATGCGCATCCTGGGCGGCCAGTTCGTTTACGGGCGCACGATCGATGAATCGCTGAAGCGCGCCGCACCCGAACGCGCGCGCGGCTTGTCGCACAGCTTCGACATGCTGGGCGAAGCGGCGATGACCTATGACGATGCCGAACGCTACCGTGTCAACTATCACAAGGCGATCGACCGGCTCGTGCGCGAGGCGACGGGCGATGTGCGCACCTCGCCCGGCATCTCGGTCAAGCTGTCGGCCCTGCATCCGAAATACACCTATCTTCACGCCGATCTTGCGATCGCGGATCTGCTCCCCATCGTCCGCGATCTCGCCACGGCGGCGCGCGACGCGAATATCCATTTCACCATCGATGCCGAAGAAGCCGACCGGCTCGAACTGTCGATGGATCTGATCGAGGCGCTGGCCCGCGACGACAGCCTGTTCGCCCGGCCCGATGGCAGCCGCTGGGAAGGCTTCGGCCTCGCCGTTCAAGCCTATCAGAAGCGCGGAGCGCCGATGATCGATTGGGTGGCCCGGCTGGCCCGCAAACACGATCGCAAGTTCTTCGTCCGTCTGGTGAAGGGCGCCTACTGGGATACCGAAATCAAGCTCAGCCATGTCGGCGGGTACAAGGATTTCCCGGTCTTCACGCGCAAGCTGGCCACCGATGTCAGCTACCTCGCCTGCGCGGAGAAGATGCTTGCGGCGGACGATGTCATCTATCCCGCCTTCGCCACGCACAACGCCTATACGATCGGCGCGATCAAGGCGCTGGCTGGAAACAAGCCGCTCGAGTTCCAGCGCCTCCACGGCATGGGCGAGGACGTCTATGGCGCGCTCGCGCAGATGGAGGGCGACAAGCGCACCAATGTGCGCATTTACGCGCCGACCGGCACGCACAAGGATCTGCTCGCCTATCTCGTGCGCCGCCTGCTCGAGAACGGGGCCAACAGCTCCTTCGTCAATCGCATGGCCGATGCCGACGTGCCCGCGCGCGAGCTGGCGACCGACCCGGTTGCGGATCTCGCCGCGCTCGAGCCCTACCGCAATCCGACGATTCCGCTTCCCACCGATATCTTCCCCGACCGTCGCAATTCGGCCGGGATCGACCTGTCCGATCCGCTGGTACTCGAGCCCTTGCTGGAACGCCTCGAGGTGCTCGAAAGCCGACACTGGGATGCCGAGCCGACCTTCAAGTCCGGCGCCCAGGGCGAAATTGCGCCGATCAACAAGCCTCACGATCTGTCCGCGGAAGTCGGCACCCGGCGCGACGCGCTCGATTTCGAGGTCGAAGAAGCGATCACGCGCGCCGAAGCGATCCAGCCCGGCTGGGATCGGCTCGGCGGCGAGAAGCGTGCACTGCTGCTGGAGGCGGCCGCCGACCTGTTCGAGGAACATACGGACGAATTTCTCAGCCTGTGTCAGCGGGAAGCAGGCAAGACCCTGCTCGACGCGGTGCTCGAACTGCGCGAGGCGGTCGACTTCCTGCGCTTCTACGCCAATGAGGCACGGCGGCAGTTCACCGCCCCGATCCCGTTGCCCGGCCCAACGGGCGAAGAAAACCGCCTGAGCCTGCACGGGCGCGGCGTCTTCGCCTGCATTTCCCCCTGGAACTTCCCGTTGGCGATCTTCATCGGCACCCCCGCCGCGGCGCTGGCAGCCGGCAACACCGTGGTCGCCAAGCCCGCCGAACAGACCCCGCTGATCGCCGCGCTTGCGGTGCGGTTGTGCCACGAGGCAGGCATTCCCGAAGAAGCCTTCCAACTGCTTCCCGGTGCGGGCGATGTGGGCGAATTCATTACCTCGGACCCGCGCATTGCGGGTGTCGCCTTCACCGGTTCGACGCAGACCGCGCAGGCGATCAATCGAAGTCTGGCCGCCCGGGACGGACCGATCGCCACGCTGATCGCCGAAACCGGTGGCCAGAACGCGATGGTCGTCGATTCCACCGCCCTGCCCGAACAGGTGACGCGCGATGTCGTCGCCTCGGCCTTCCAGAGTGCCGGCCAGCGCTGTTCGGCGCTGCGTGTGCTGTACATTCAGGACGATGTTTACGACGACATGCTGCGCATGATCCGCGGCGGTTTCGAAGCCTTGACCATCGGCAATCCCGAACATCTTGCCACCGATGTCGGCCCGGTCATCGATCCGGATGCCAAGTCCTCGCTCGAACGCCACGTCGCCCGCCGCAAAAAGGGCGGCCGTCCCGTATGGCGCCGCCGCCTGCATCGCGGCGCCAATGCCGGATGCTTCGTCGCGCCGACGATTATCGAAATGGATTCGATCCTCGACCTCAAGCGCGAGAATTTCGGCCCCGTTCTGCATGTCGTCCGCTATCGCGCCGCCGATCTTGGGCGCGTGGTCGAGGACATCAACGCCACCGGCTTCGGCCTGACTCTCGGCCTCCATAGCCGGAACGACGATACGCGCGCCTTTGTGGAAGCGCGGGCGAAGGTCGGCAATTTCTACGTCAACCGCAACCAGATCGGCGCGGTGGTCGAAAGCCAGCCCTTCGGCGGCGAAGGGCTTTCGGGCACCGGCCCCAAGGCAGGCGGCCCGCACTATGTCGCCCGCTTCGCGACCGAACGCGTGGTGTGCATCGACACGACCGCTGCCGGCGGCAACGCAACGCTGCTCGCGAGCTAAAGGGCGGATAAATCACCCGGGCCGCTTGCCCCCGTGGCGCGGCTCGGGAATCGTTACGCTATGGCGATTCTTTCGGATAAGTGGATCCGCGACAAGGCGATGAATGAGGGGATAATCGAGCCCTTCGTCGAGGCGCAGCGTCGCGAAGGGGTGATCAGCTACGGGCTGTCGAGCTATGGTTACGACGCGCGCGTGGCGCCCGAGTTCAAGATCTTCACCAATGTCGACAGCGCGGTGGTCGATCCGAAAGACTTCGCATCGAACAGCTTCGTCGATCGCGAAACCGATATCTGCGTTATTCCGCCCAACAGCTTCGCGCTGGCGCGCACGGTCGAATATTTCCGCGTTCCCGAGGACGTGCTGGTCATCTGCCTCGGCAAGAGCACCTATGCGCGCTGCGGTATCATAGTGAACGTCACCCCGCTCGAACCGGGCTGGGAAGGGCACGTGACGCTGGAGTTCTCGAATACGACACCGCTGCCTGCGAAGATCTACGCCAATGAAGGCGCGTGCCAGTTCCTGTTCCTCCAAGGCAACGAACGCTGCGAGACGAGCTACAAGGACCGCGCGGGCAAATATATGGGCCAGCGCGGGGTCACCCTGCCGCGGCTTTGAAGAAGCCGCCCTGACGCTACGTCTTTGACTCTCCCCTGCGCCGCGCGCATTCAGTCGGGCAAAGGAGAGTTGAGCATGGCTACCCGCGAATTCGATATCATCGTCTATGGCGCCACCGGCTATACCGGCCGCCTTGTCGCGGAGCATTTCGTGCGCGAATACGGCAACGCGGCGAACGGTCCGACATGGGCCATGGCAGGCCGCAGCAGAGACAAGCTCGAAGCCGTGCGAGACGAGATCGGCGCACCCGCGTCGACTCCGCTCGTGGTCGCCGATGCGGACGATCCGGCTAGTCTCGAGGCGATGTGCAACCGCACCAGAGTTGTGCTGACGACGGTCGGTCCATACCAGCTCTATGGCGATGCACTGGTCGCCGCCTGCGTGAAAACGGGCACGGACTATGCCGATCTGTGCGGGGAACCGGCATGGATGCGAGAGCAGATCGATCGGCATCACGATACAGCGCAGGAATCGGGCGCGCGGATCACTTTCTCCAGCGGCTTCGATTCCATCCCGTTCGATCTCGGCGTTCTCATGCTGCAGCAGGAAGCGATCGCGCGTCATGGATCGCCCGCACCACGCATCAAGGGTCGTGTCCGCGCCATGCAGGGGACGTTCTCGGGCGGCACGGCCGCCAGCCTCACCGCGACGATGAAAGCCGCTGCCAGGAACCCCGGAATCATCAAGGTCCTCAACGACCCCTTCGGCCTGACGCCGGGTTTCACAGGCCCCGATCAGCCTTCGGGCATGATCCCGCGCTATGAGGACGAACTGGGCAAATGGTCCGCGCCCTTCATCATGGCGACGATCAACACGAAAAACGTTCACCGCACGAACTTCCTGCGCGACCACCCTTATGGTGAGGACTTTCGTTACGACGAAATGATGCTCACCAGCCCCGGCGAAGCGGGCAAGGCAGCCGCCAATGCGGTGGTCGACATGCTCAAGAACCCCTTCGGCGCCAAACCGCCCAAGCCGGGCGAGGGACCGAGCAAGGAAGAGCGCGAGAACGGCTTTTACGACGTGCTGTTCGTCGGCGAATGGCCCGATGGCAAGCGGCTGCATTATGGCGTTAAGGGCAAATACGACCCGGGTTATGGCTCGACCAGCCGGATGCTGGCCGAAACCGGTATGGCGCTGCTGGACAGCGAAGCGAAAGGCGGTGTCGGAACGCCCGGCTCATTCCTTGGCGAAGCGCTGGTCGTGCGCCTGCGGGACCATGCCGAGCTGAGTTTCGCGGTCGAAGACTAGGGAACTTCCGGAAGGCAGGCGAATTCGAAAGCAGATAACGGGGAGAAAAATCAATGGCTACCATCGCAGCGCTGATCGGGCGCATATTGCTTGGCGCTCTGTTCGTCTTCGCGGGGCTCGGCAAGGTCATGGACCCGGCCGGAACCGCCGCATACATGGAAGCTGAGTCGCCCTTCCCCGGTAGCCTCGCCCTCGCTGTCGGCGTGTTCGAGATCCTTGCCGGACTGGTGCTGGCAAGCGGTTTCATGACCCGCATCGCGAGTGCGGCGTTGATCGTCTTCACGGCGCTCGCGACGGTTTTCTTCCATGAGAAGGTTACCGACCAGGTCCAGGCGGTGATGGCGCTCAAGAACCTTGCCGTAATCGGGGGGCTGCTGATGGTCTTCGCCTATGGGCAGGTGCGGGGTCAGGTCGGGCTATGGCGCGAGCGTGACCGTGCTCACGACGCCGAAGTCAAAGCGGCGCGCGCCGAAAGAAAAGCGGAAGCGGCCACCGCCACCGCCGTCCCCGACGACCGGCCTACCCGACCGGGCTGAACCGACCGGGGCCGGCGTCGGACCCTTGGAGCCACGCGAGCTGCAAAGTCGGCTCAAAATTCCATCGAGTGCGGCGATATGGTCTATGTCGCGATATCTCCCGGAGTGGTTCCGATGTTCTGCCGCAAGACGACGATGGAAGATCAAAATTCTTGCATTTGAATGATATTTCTCTATATCTTCCATTTGAAAGGAGTGGCGATGACTACCAGACCTTTGGAAACACAGGCCGACGATGGAAATGTGCTGACTGCCGCCGTCGCGCGGATCGCCGAGTTCTGGGGTTTCACAAATCATAAACTCGGGGCGATCCTGGGTGTATCCGAGGCGACCGCTTCGCGGCTGCGATCAGGCAAGGCCGAACTCGATCCGGCGAGCAAATCGTTCGAGGCCGCGCAGTTCCTGCTGAGGCTGTTCCGTTCGCTCGATGCCCTGCTCGGCAGTGACGACATGTCGGCACGGGCCTGGCTCACGACAGGCAATCTCGATCTCGATGCGCGCCCAATCGATCTCATCGACAGTTTCAGGGGTCTCATCACCGTGTGCGACTATGTGGACGCCCACCGCGCTCGCGTCTGAATTCCGCCGCTACCGCCGGACCGTATGGCGCGTGGTCGAGGCACAGCACCGGATATCCACCAACCGCCTTACCTCCGACCTTGGCGAACAGAAGCGGCTGGAGGAATTGGCCGATGCAGCCAAGCCGGATCTCCCGAAGGCCGCCCATGGATTGCACTATCTGCTCGCATCGCCCTTTCGCTATGGTCACACGGTCGCCAGCCGGTTTCGCCGCGCCAACGAACGGCCCGGCATCTTCTATGCGAGCGAGAGCGAGCGGACGGCGATATTCGAAACCGCCTATTGGCGACTCAGGTTCTTCAGCCGCTCCCCCGGCTTCGTTCCCGGCAACCGCACCAGCGAGCATCTGAGTTTTTCCGTACCCGTGTCCCTGACCAGGCTTGTCGACACGACACGCCCTCCCCTCGACAAGGACGTTACACGCTGGACCGACCCCGATAACTATTCCGATTGCCAAGCCTTGGCAGCAGCCGTCCGCGAGGCACAGGGCCAGGCCATACGCGCTGCATCCGCACGCGATAGCCGTGGCATCAACCTCGCCCTGCTCGATCCCGCCGGTTTCGCCAAACCGGAACCCGATCACGGCCGCAACTGGCATTTGCGTCACGAGACAGACAGGCTGACCGCCATCGCGGCATTCCCGCATGGCGAGGTGTTTGCATTCACGCCCAGCCAGTTCGGCATTTCGCAAAACACCTGAGTTGGCCGGCCATCAGCCGAGGGGGCAAGGCTCGCGATCTCCAGACATCGCTGTCCCGTGGCTCGTTCGCGCCCGTGACCCTGGACGCCAAGAGCCTGAAGAGAATGCCTGCAAAAAGCAGGGCAAACCGGGGCGTTCCGCCTGACTTGGCGGGGAGGAACAATTCGCCCCTCCCCGCCGCATTGATCAGAAGCGAAGGCCCAGGCCGACGAGAACCTGATGGCGATCGCTCTGGACATCGATCGACGTCTCTTCTTCCTCGTCGAGAAGATAGGAGTCGCTCCCGAAATCGGTGTAGACGTATTCGAGCTTGGCATAGATGCTCGAGCTGATACCGATTTCAGCGCCCGCGCCCAGATGATAGCCGTCGCGCTTGTCGGAAAAGGCGGCGATTTCGCCCGGTTCCTCATCGTCATTGTCCGTGAGGTCGGGATCGTAGGTCAGGTCGAGTTTGCCGTTCGAATACCCGCCCTTCGCGTAGATGAGCGAATTGTTACCGATCGGCACGCCTGCGCGTACACCCACCGTGAAGGTACGGCCGAGTTCGGCGCAGGCAAGTTCGTCTTCGACCAGTTCGGAGCAGATGTTGCTATCCGACAGGTCGAGGCCGCCGTAAGCCCCGACAACGAAGCCATCCCCGATCTGCATGTCGTAACCGATCTCGACGCCGTACGCGGCGCCATCGTCGTCGTCATTGCCGACAAGGAACTCGTCGCCCGTCTCGTCTTCGTCGTCTTCCGGATTGGGGAGCACGGTCTCGGCGTCCGCCTTTTCCCACCCGAGGCGCCCCTCGATGCGGAAGCCCGACACATCCTGTGCCTGAGCGGAGGTGCTGGCCAGCGCCATGGCTGCAGCACCGATCAAGAAAATCGCTTTCATTGTTTTTCCTTTCGTGAAACTCGGAGGCGCGAGGAATGCAATCGCGAGTTGCCCGACTTGCCCGGACCGCTTGCGAGACAGCCTTCGACTGCCGCCTCGACCAAGAGACAGAGTCCTCGTGCGATTGCCTTGATCGCGACCTCTTGCGCGTCGATGGAACGGTTCGTACCTGTCGCGGCAGCGCCGAGCAGACTGCCTCGTTGTCTTGGGTTCAGCGGTCGCGGTCCACCCGGTCCGCGGCGGTCGCGAGAGAATCGCAATGTAAGAAAGTGACGATGCCGTGACTGACAATCCGGACGATGGACTGCAGGCCGTCTTCCTAGCCAACCGGCAGTCGCTCCTGCGATTCCTCGTGGCGCGTGGCGCCGGGGACGATGCCGAAGACATCTTGCAGGACGTATGGCTGAGGATTGCACGCAAACCGCCCGGCCCGGTCGGCGCGCCGATGCCCTATCTCTACCGCGCGGCCAATATGGTCATGATCGACCGTTATCGTTCGGCCAGGCAATCGGCTACGCGCGAACAGGAATGGACCGAGGCCACTTCCGGACCCGTGCCGGGCATTTCCGACAGCCCTTCAGTCGAACGCCTGATCGCCGGCCAGCAACTTGCCCGGAAGGTCGAGCACGCGCTTGCGGAATTTCCGGAACGTGCCGTGAGAGTTTTTCGCCGAAGCCGCATAGACGGTATCGCCCAGCGCGCAATCGCCGAGGAATTCGGCATCAGCATCAGTACTGTCGAAGGCGATTTGCGCAGCATTTACCGGGTTCTCGCCGAACTGAGGGAGCGGCTCGATGAGGAATGACTGCAAGGACTCCGTCTATATGGCAGGAGTGAAAATCAATGACGCTTGATCGCAACATTCTCGATGAGGCTGCCGCCTGGGCGGTCAGGACGTCCGAGCCCGGGTTCGAGGATTGGCCCGGCTTCACCGACTGGCTCGAACGCGCGCCCGAGCACGCGGCCGCCTACGATCATGTCATGCTTGCTGTGGAAGATGGCGCTGCCATGCTGGAAGCTGACCCTGCGAACGACATCGACGAGGCAGGCCCCGTCCTCTGGCGCCGCTGGTTCGCGCCTGCCTTTGCCGCGTGCCTTGCACTGGTAGCGGCCGTGTGGGTCTGGCAGGCGAACGATGCGGCCTCCGTTTATCGGACCGTCCCGGGCGAGACGCGTCAGATTGCGCTGGGAGACGGGAGCGTGATCGTCATGGCTGGCGACACGGAATTGATCGTCGACCCGGACCGGGACCGCTACGCCCGGTTGGAGCGCGGACGTGCCCTGTTCGAAATCCGCCATGACGACCTGAACCCGTTCCGGGTCGATGTCGGCCGCGCCACGCTTGTCGATGCCGGGACGGTTTTCGATGTCAGCATCCGGCGATCCGAAGTCGGTGTAGGTGTGTCCGAAGGGGCGGTAATCTATAACCCGGCAAAGCAGAATGCCCGGATCGAGCCCGGCCAGATTCTTACTTTCGACAAAGCCAGTGCCGCTTACGATCTGGCAGACATACCCCTGGATCAGGTCGGCGAATGGCGCGAGGGACGCCTCACTTTCCTCGGGTCTCCCCTCTCGGACGTGGCTGCCGACATCGCGCAGGCAAGCGGGATCGACTACCGGGCTTCCGAGACCAGTGGCGAGCGCCCTATTTCCGGGAGCATCGCGATCGAACCCCTTCGCGCTGATCCCGCTTCACTGGGTCCCCTGCTCGGCGTGACAGTCGAGCGTCGGGGCGAAACCTGGATCCTTGCTTCTCGCTGACCATGCGTCACGCTCCCTATGCCCTCGTTGCCTTGGCGGCCAGTCTTCCGGCACAAGCCGAAGCACGCGACCGATCGCTCGATATATCTCCGGGTACCGTCGCGGAATCGGCTATCGCCATTGCGCGGCAGACCGGCACGAGCATCGTGGTAAGCGACCCGGCAATTGCTCGGCGGCGGGCGCCCCGGATACGCGGACGCATGAGTGCCAGCGAGGCCGTCCGGCGCTTGGCCGACAGCGTCGGTGCCAGGGCGATTGCCATCGACAATTCATCCTGGCGTCTCGAGCCGCAGCTGCGCAGGACTGCACGATCCGCGCGCGCAGCCGGAACGCCAGCCTCCCAGCCCAGGCCGGCCGCTTCGCAGCCTCCGCCTCCGGCACCCGCCGCAGAAATCGTCGTCGTCGCCAGCAAACGCGATACGACATTGGAAGATCTTCCGGCGCAGGTGTCGATTGTCGATGGCAAGGAACTGGCCCTTGGCGGCATCGGCGGGACTGAAAAGATTACCCAGAGGATTGCGACCGTTTCTTCGACCTATCTCGGAAGCGGGCGCAACAAGCTCTTCATTCGCGGGATTGCCGATTCCAGTTTCACAGGGCCGACCCAGGCAACTGTCGGCCAGTATCTCGACGACATGCGCCTGAGCTACAATGCGCCCGATCCAGACCTTAGGCTCTCGGATCTCGAGCGCGTCGAAGTTCTGGAAGGGCCCCAGGGTACACTTTACGGCGCGGGATCGCTTGGCGGAATTATCCGGCTTGTTCCCAATAGTCCGGAGTTGGATCGTCAGGAATTTCGTGCCTCGGCTGGCGGTGCACTGACCCAGCACGGCGCGGGAAGCGCGGATGCAAGCGCAACTGCCAACGTCCCCCTTGCCGCAGAGAGGGCCGCGCTTCGTATCACCCTCGATGCCGTGAGCGAAGGGGGGTATATCGACAAGCCCGTTCTGGGCAGCGAGAACGTGAACCGGACAAGAATTCTGGCGGGCCGCGCGATAGCCCGGCTCGAACTCGCGCCGCAATGGACCCTGGATGCAATCGGTCTCGCACAGTCCACCCATGCTTCGGACAGCCAGTATGCCGCGCGCGAGGGGGATCGTTACGAGAGCGCAGCACAGGTGCGTGAAGGCTCGGATGCCGACTATCTTCACGGGCAACTCGTTCTGGCCGGACGGATCGGCCCGCTGAAACTGCGCTCTACGACCGGTATTGCCAGGCAGGAACTCGAAGAGCGCTACGATGCCACGATGCCCGATGCCGAGGACCGTATCTTCATACAGCGAAACGATACGCGCATGCTCACACACGAGACGCGAGTCTGGCTTCCGCTGGATGAGCGCCGGTTTGGTTGGCTCGCCGGGGTGAGTCTGATCGACAATCGGACGCAACTCAACCGATCCCTCGAACGGGGGAGGGAGCGGTCCGCCGCGACCGGCGTGCTCAACACCATCACGGAAGCGACGCTCTACGGCGAGGGCTCCTATCGGCTCCGCGATAACCTGATCGCAACCGTTGGCGCTCGCTTAACCTATGCACGACTGGGGGGGAGCGCCGAAGACGTACCCCTAGCCCTGACGATTGAGCGCGCCGCCGTCACGGCGAGCCGGGACCAGTCAGCGATCCTGCCCTCCGCTTCGCTACTCGCCTCGCTCAGTCCCGTAACCAGCCTCTATGCCCGCTACCAGGAGGGCTTCCGCCCGGGCGGGCTGGCAATCGAGGGCGAATTCGTCCGGCGTTTCTGCGAAGACCACGCGCGGACGCTGGAATTCGGGGCTCGGCACGGCAGAGCCGGTATCGATACCTTCGATCTGGCTCTCAACCTGTCATATACTCGCTGGAGCGACATCCAGGCCGATTTCATCGACGATCTCGGGCTTCCGAGCACAGCCAATATCGGCGACGGGCGTGTCTGGACCATCAGCGCGTCGGGCGGGGCGTTCCTGACCGACGATCTGCGCCTGACCGGCGGCGCGACCCTCAACCGGAGCCGGATCGACGAACCCGTTACGCTCTCCTTCAGCCGTATAACCCACGTTCCCAACATTGCGGAATTCTCTGGGCGTCTGGGACTGGAGTATTCGCGTCACCTCGGAAGCGGACTCGATCTCGACGGCCGCGTCTGGGCAAGTTACATTGGCAAGTCGCGACTTGGAATCGGCCCCGAACTCGGCGACCTGCAGGGCGATTATCTCGACAGCGGACTGCTCGTGCGCGTCAGTAACGATCGGATAGGCGGGACTCTCTCGATTACGAACCTTGCAGATTCCGAAGGCAATCGCTTTGCGCTCGGCACGCCCTTTGCCGTGGTGCGCGAACAGGTGACACCGCTGCGCCCGCGGACAATTCGGATCGGGGTCGATTTCACCTTCTGAACGGTGCGCCGGCGGAGTTTTCGACGAGGCACCCCATTTTTTCCAAGGCATCCGGCCGATGTCTCCGTCCTCCCTGCATCAGACGGAGGATTTCACATGTATCGTTACCTGCTAGCCGGGACCGCCCTGGCGACCCTGGCCGTTCCGCTCGCCGCGCAGACGCTCGTCGAGGACAGGCGGACCCAGCCGATCCGCACTTCCGGGTTGAAGGGCGGAGCCGGAGACGCGGTCAAGGTGACCGACAAGGGCTCGATCGAGCTCACCGCCGGTTCGGCGATTACCGTCGATAGCGATCACGATACAGTCAACGACGGTAAGATCGCGGTCACCAACGCGAATGGAGCGAGCGGCATCGAGGTGGTCGGTGACCGTCAGGCAGATATCGTCAATTCGGGTACGATCACCATCGACGAAACCTATATTCCCGAAGATTTCGACAACGACGAGGACCTCGACGGTCCTTTCGCAGTCGGGCGCGACCGGGCAGCGATCCGGGTGCGCGGCAACCTTGTCGGCGATATCCGCCATACCGGTACGATCGCCGTGGAGGGCGACGACTCTGCCGGGATATCCGTGGCCGGCCTGCTCGACGGCGATCTGGTTCACGATGGCAAGACCAGCGTCGTCGGAGACAACAGCGTGGGTGTGGAGGTCGGCGACGTGACCGGCAATGTCAGGCTCGCCGGGTCCATTACGGCGGTCGGGGAAGGCTCTTCTGCTGCGCATCTGGGTGGCGATATCGACGGCGCGCTTGTGATCCAGGGCAACATTGCTGCGACGGGATATCGTTACACTACTCCTCCCGCCGACCCTTCCAAGCTCGACGAGGACGATCTGCTCCAGGGCGGCAGCGCGCTGATCATCGAGGGCGATGTGGCGAAAGGTGTCTACTTCGCGATCGCCCCCAAAGATGCGGACAAGGATAATCCCGATGAAGACAAGGACGGGATCGAGGATGCAAAGGAAGGCAGCGCCAAGGTCGTTTCCTACGGTGCTGCACCCGCCGTGGTTATCGGTGCGGAGGATCGCGATATCGCGATTGGCGCGGTTCCGGCCACCGGGTCGGGTTTCGGCCTGATTATCGATGGCAGCATAGCAGGACACGGGGTCTACGAGGGCGTCGATGGCAACGGCATGGCGATTGGTGGACGCGGCGGTGCCGTTACGATTGAGAAGGGCATCTCGGTAGCCGGGTCGATCGAGGCAACGTCTAAAGACGCCAATGCGACCGCCCTGCGGCTCGGGGCAGGCGCCTCGACCGGCGAGTTACGCGTCTCCGGCGGTATTTCGGCCGTGACCGGCAAGGACGCGGATAGCCGCGCGACTGCCATAGCCATCGATCAGGGGGCCAGCCTTCCCTACCTGCGCAACAGTGGCACGATCAAGGCCGCAGCGGGCGGCGAGGATGGCGCCGCGATCGCCATTGTCGACCAAAGCGGTACGCTGCGCCTCGTGGAAAACAGCGGCAAGATCATCGCTACCGGCGCCAAAGCGGGATCGGGGCGCAACATCGCCATCGACCTGTCGAGCGTGACGTCGGGTGCGACAGTCAAGCAGACAGCGGTGGGTTCGGGTGTCGATGCACCCGTAATCGAAGGCGATATCCGGTTTGGAACGGGCAACGACGTCCTCGAGCTTGCCGACGGCAAGGCGACGAGCCATGTGACTTTCGGCTCGGGTCAGGATCGGCTCATCATATCCAGGGACGCAATTTTCTCCGGACGGGTGGACTTCGGCGGCCAGGCGGATGAACTGGCGATGTCGGGAACATCTTCCTTTAGTGGAGAGGCGGACTTTGGCGGAGGCGCCGCCTCGGTCACTTTTGCCGACAAGGCCTCCTTCACCGGTCGATTCATCGACAGCCAGAACGTTGCTGTCGCACTCGAAGGCGGCACGCTCGACCTCGCTTCGCCCACCACAATCGCCTCGCTCGAAGTAGGCGCCAAGGGGGTGATCGTCGCAACCCTGAGCAAGAAGGAGGACGAGGGCAGCGCCCTTACGGTCAGCGGCGATGCCAGCTTCGAGAAAGGCGCCAAACTCAAGTTGCGCGTTACCGATATTGCCGATGCCGAAGGTACCTATACCGTCATCCGCGCGGGAAGCCTGACGGGTGCCGACGACTTGGCAAGCGACACTACGCTCGTTCCGTTCATGTACGAGGCGGCTCTCGCAATCGATGAGACGGCGGGGCTGGTGAACGTCGACATCGAGCGCAAGGCCGCGAAGGATCTGGGGCTCAACGCCGCGCAGACGGCGGCCTACGATTCGCTTTATACCGCCTTGGCCGATGACGAGGATATCGCCGGCGTATTCCTCGGCATAACCGATGGCGCGTTGTTCCAGGCAACGGTAGGACAGGCGCTGCCCGATCATGCCGGCGGTGCCTTCGAGGGCCTCAGCCAGGGCATGCGTACCTTCGCCCGGCGGCTCGCCGACGGCGACGGTCCGATCGAGGCGACGGGCAAGTTGAGATTTACGTTCGAGGGTGCCGGTTGGGGTTCTTCCAAGGACCAGCAGGACAGCGCCAGCTACGATCTCGACGGACTGGGATTTTCGGCCGGCGCCGAACTCTTGACCGGCATAGGGCGGGTAGGCGCTAGCGCAACCTGGCTGTGGAACCGTTACGATAGCGGTTCGGAAAACAGTGTGCTCTCGAACACCTATGAGGCTGCACTCTACTGGCGCGGTGACTGGGGCGCCTTTTCTTCCTTCGCACGCGGTTCCTACGGCTTCAGCGATTTCGAAGGCTCGCGCCGTTTTATCGGCATGAACGGCGACGAGACAATCGACCGCCTGATCGAGCGGGACTGGTCGGGCAATGTCGCCTCCTTTATCGCCGGTGCGTCGGTCGAAGGCGGTTCGCAGTACTTCTTTATCCGTCCTTCGGTGATCGTGGATTACATTCGGCTCAGCGAAGACGGCTACGAGGAAACCGGTGGCGGCGAGGCTCTCGATCTGGCCATCGAAGACCGTTCGAGCGATGAGCTCGGTCTCAACCTCGCCACGGCGCTTGGCTTCGACCTCTTCGGCATGAGCCGCGGAGACGATATCTGGATGCGCCTCGAGGCAGAAGGTGGCTGGCGCGAAATTCTCGCTGGCGAACTTGGCGGCACGACCGCGCGTTTCGGCGATGACGAGAGCTTCACCCTGCTGCCCGACCAGCGGTCGAGCGGATGGTTTGCGCGCCTACGCGGCCAGGGTGGAGACGAATTCTATACGGTGAGCGGGGAGCTCTCTGTCGAGGAGCACAACGACAAGGTCGGATACGCTTTGCGGGCTTCGCTGAATCTCACGCTCTAGATACCGCTGGATCGAATAGGGTCCGATCGGCCAGTTCCTCCCCCAACCCCTTGGACCGATCGGATTCTTGGCCCGGGCGCCCCTGAAGGCGTCCGGGCCTTTCTTTCTGTGCAACGACATGTGCTTCCGTTTCGAGTGGCAATGCCTAGGCAGGCAAAGTGCCGAGTGCGTTTGCCGGGCAAGAGCACCGTCCAGCAGGCCCTGATGTGTTCCGGAGCGCGTTGGTCAACATCCCGCGATATATGAGCTTCCCGCCTAGGGGCGTGAGCACGGAGAGTATCAGCGTGGCCAGCCCGATCACCAGCCAGCGGCGGGCGTAACCTGACACCGAACGCGCTCAAGGACCACGGCTAACCGTATATCGCCGATTCTCAATTTCTGGAAAACAAGAGGTCCGTAAACCCTTGAGATAATGGAGCGGGCGAGGCGATTCGAACGCCCGACCCCAACCTTGGCAAGGTTGTGCTCTACCCCTGAGCTACGCCCGCTCACTGGCGTTCTTGGAAACCTTGCGGCTCCGATGGGGAGGCGGCCAACTAGCAGCGGCCCGGAAAAGCCGCAAGCCGAAACTTACAGAATTTTTGCAGCCCTTGCAGATGGGCATACGCTCCTTCACATTTGGCGCCCAATGCCCACATGGGGCTGACCGGATTTTGTGATCGAAAGGTGGATTTACGTGGCGAGCATGGGCCTGAGCATGGATGAACAGAAAGCGGTCGAACGCTTCAAGACCGACGTCGTCGAACCATCGATGACCAAGCTCGTGATCCTCGATTTCCACGCCGACTGGTGCGGCCCGTGCAAGGCTCTCGCCCCGATGCTGGAGAAGGTCGCCGCCGAATATGCCGACAAAGGCGTGGTGCTGAAGAAGATCGATGTCGACGAGGAAAAGTTCATTGCTGCGCAGTTTCAGGTGCAGTCGATCCCCACGGTCTATGCGCTGTTCCAGGGCCAACCGGTAGCCGACCTGACGAATGCGCGCAGCGAAACGCAAATGAAGCAAACGCTGGACCAGATCCTCGCGCAATTGCCCGTCGAGGCCGGAGCAGAACAGAGCCCCCAGCCTGAACAGGACGTCTCGCAGTTCGTGACCATGGCCGAACAAATCCTGGCCGAAGGCGATGCGGAGCGCGCGGCCGGCATTTTCGATCAGGTCGTCCAGATGGCGCCGAACGATGCGGCGGCACATGTCGGTCTTGTCCGCGCGTTGGTGCAGGCCGGGCATGTGGAACAGGCACAGGCCGCGCTCGCGGCGGCCGAAACCAATCCAGCCATCGCCACCGACCCGCAGATCGAGCAGGCCAGGAGCGCACTTGAACTGGCCGGCAACAAGGTCGACGATAGCGAACTGGCCGCGCTGAAGGAGCAAGCAGCCAGCGGCGACATGCAGGCGCGATATGACTATGCCGAAGCAGCCTTTGCCGCTGGCCAGCGCGATGCCGCAGCAGAGGAACTGCTCGCCATGTTCGAAGCTGATCGCGAGTGGAACGAGGGCGCCCCCAAGGCCAAGCTGCTGCAAATCTTCGAGGCTGTCGGTCTCGAGGATCCGTGGGTCGTCGCCACCCGCCGCCGCCTGTCCAGGCTCCTCTTCGGATAGGTCGAGACTTGAGCATCCGCCTGTCCATATTTCCTTTGCCCGGCGCGATCCTGTTCCCCGGACTGCAACTGCCGTTGCACATTTTCGAGCGACGCTATCGCGACCTCGTCGGCAGCGCGCTCGCGAAGGATCGGCTGATCGGCATGATCCAGCCGCATAAGTCGAAAGATGGCGCTCCGCTGTATGGGATCGGCTGCCTGGGGCGGATCGGCGATGTCGAGGCGCTGGAAGATGGGCGATACAATATCGTGCTCGATGGCGAGGCTCGCTTTCGCGTTCTGCGCGAGCTGGATGTCACCACCTCCTTCCGGCAGGTGGAAGCCGAGTTGATCGACGACCCGCAGGATGAAGTCCTGTCCAGCGTCGAGCGCGCCGGCTTCGAATTCGAGGCGCGGCGCTTCGCCGACATGCAGGGCTATTCGGTCGATTGGGAATCGGTCGCCCGGCTCGACGACGAAACTCTGATCAACGGCGTCGCCCAGATCGCGCCGTTCGATGCAGCCAGCAAGCAGGCGCTCTTGGAAGCTCCGAACCTGGCCGAGCGCTGCGAACTGATGGTGCAGCTGATGCAGTTCTTCGCCCTGCGCGACGACGGGGACGAAATCGTTACGCTACAGTAGCGGAGACCAGCCCGAAACTGTTGCGCAGACCGTCGATCACATATTGTGCGGCAAGCGCCGCCAGCAGCACACCCAGAACCCGCGTAATGGCCGCTTCCACCTTGTCGCCAAAAAGGCGCATGATCGGGCCTGCCGCCATCAGCGCCAGCATGGTGATGATCAGCACCGCAAGCAGAGCACCGAGCACGACGAAAGTCTGCTCCAGCCCCTGCGCTTCGTTCATCAACAGCATGATTGCCGCAATCGCCCCCGGTCCGGCGAGCATCGGTATCGCCATGGGAAACACCGAGACGTCCTCGACCTCCGGCGTGGCAGCGACCTTCTCCGCCCGTTCTTCGCGCCGCTGGGTCCGTTTCTCGAAGACCATCTCGAAGGCGATCCAGAACAGCATCAGACCGCCGGCGATCCGGAAGCTGTCGAGCTCGATATGCAGTGCGCCGAGCAGATCCTCGCCGAACAGCGCGAACACCAGCAGGATCAAGAGGGCGATCGCGCAGGCGCGGATCGCCATGATCCGGCGCTGGGCGCTCGTCGCTCCATTCGTCAGTCCGGCATAGATCGGCGCACAGCCCGGCGGATCGATCACCACGAACAGCGTGATGAAGGCGGAAATGAACAGGGCCGTCATCTCAATCCGCCTCGGGCGCTGCGACGGTACCGGACATCGCATCGATCATCGCACCGTCCTTGTGCAGCATCAGCTTCCAGTGCCGCGACAGATCGGGCGATACGACGAATGTGAGAAAGAGGCTGCTGTCGGTGCTAACCTGGTCGAAATAGGTTCCCCCGGCGGCAGGGCGCGATTGTTCGGCTTGAGCGCGCAGGTCCGCGGCCATGCCCCGTTCGGGACATTCGGCAATATCGGTGCGGACGAATTCGGGCGCTTCGAGCGGTGTTTCGAGAGCGTCGCCCTGATCGAGCGTCCAGCGATACTCTCCATCCTGCCGCCGCTGCCAGACGGTGGTGAAATAGCCGGTCGATCCGTCGCTACGCTGCCATGCGCCCCGCGTCACCGCCAGCGAGCCATCGCAGCTCGACCATACGTGGTGGGGCTGCCATCGCACCGCTTGCGGCGGGTTCGCCTGCTCCTTCAGCCAGTCACGCGCAGTAACCGGCTCGGGCACGAACATCGCACCGCTTTCGTCGGCATATTCGCGAAAGGCGGTCCACTGCCCGTCCTCCTGCGCCGCGCGGGCAAAGGCGAGTTCGGTGGCCACAACCTTGGACGGATTTGCCGTCGGCTTGAGCATGCGCGCATAATTGCCGCGTGGCCCAGGCCCCGATGCGCAGGCGGCAAGGCCGAGGGCGAGCAGAGCGATCGCAAACCTCACAGCGCACCCTTCGGCAGGTCCAGACCCTCATTGCGATAGGCGGCGAACAGCGTGTTCCGGAGCAACACGGCGATCGTCATCGGCCCGACACCGCCGGGAACGGGGGTGATTGCCGCAGCGACGCGCTGTGCGTCGGCATAATCGACATCGCCGACAAGGCGCCCCTTCTCCGCACCCGGCTCGGGCGGGAGGCGGTTGATCCCGACATCGATCACCGTGGCACCGTCTTTCAGCCATTCGCCCTTGACCATTTCGGCCCGGCCCACGGCGGCGACCACGATATCCGCACGCTTGACCACGGCGGGCAGGTCCTTCGTGCGGCTGTGCGCGATGGTGACGGTCGCATTGGCATCGAGCAGCAGCTGCGCCATCGGTTTGCCGACGATGTTCGAGCGGCCGATCACGACTGCCTCGAGGCCCGAGAGATCGCCCAACCGTTCGGTCAGCAACATCATGCAGCCGAGCGGAGTGCATGGCACGAAGCCGCTTTGGCCGACGGCCAACCTGCCGGCGTTGGTCACATGGAAGCCATCGACGTCCTTGTCGGGGCTAATCGCAGCGATAACCGCCTGTTCGTCGAGGTGGTCGGGCAAGGGCAACTGTACGAGAATACCGTCGACTGCGGGATCGGTATTGAGCCCGTCGACCAGCGCCAGCAGATCAGCTTCAGAGGTATCCGCGGGCAGGCGATGCTCGAAGCTTTCCATATTGGCGGCGAGCGTCGCCTTGTTCTTGCTCCGCACGTAAACCTGGCTCGCGGGATCTTCGCCGACGAGCACCACGGCAAGGCCGGCCTTGCGCCCGGTCTCGCTCTCGAATCGCGTGGCCTGCTCACCCACCCGCTCGCGCAGCTTCGCGGCGAAGGCTTTCCCGTCGATCGCCTCGGCCGTCATCAGCTGTAGATCACATTACCGAGGACGATGAGAACGATGTTGAGCAGAATGATCAGCACCAGCGGCGAAAAGTCGATCGCGCCGGTATTGGGCAGGAGATTGCGGATCGGCCGCAACACGGGTTCGAGGAACCGGTTGATCGCCATATAGAAGCTGGAGAGAAACTCGTTCGACCGGTTCACGACGTTGAAGGCGAACAGCAGCCCGATGATGAACTGGATGATGATCAGCATCACCAGCACATTGGTGAGCATGGAGATGATCTGGTAAACGGTGCTGAGCGCCTGCATTGTCGGAGCGTTCCCTTGGCTTTGGTCTTAGGATGCGTCCTACAAGCGCAACACGCCCCGCGCCACCCCCGACCGACAGGTTACCGACCTTTCGCTACCAGCGTACCCGCCCCGCGCGCGGTGAAGAATTCGAGCAGCATCGCATGCGGCACGCGGCCGTCGAGCACGACAGCCGCTTCGCAGCCCGATTCCACCGCCTGCACGCATGTTTCGAGCTTGGGGATCATCCCGCCCGAGATCGTCCCGTCATCGCGCAGTCGCCAGATGTCGGCCGGGGTCAGGTCGGTGAGGAGATTGCCCTGCTTGTCGAGCACGCCCGACACGTCGGTCAGCAGCAACAGGCGGGCCGCACCCAGTGCGGCGGCGAGCGCGCCGGCCATGGTGTCGGCATTGATGTTGTAGGTATGCCCGTCTTCGCCCACGCCGATCGGCGCGACGACCGGGATCATGCCCGCACCGGTCACCGTCTCGATGATGGTGGTGTCGATCCGCGACGGCTCTCCGACGAAGCCCAGATCGAGTGCCTTCTCGATATTGCTGTCGGGGTCCTTCTGCGTGCGCTGCAGCTTGGTCGCCGTGACGAGGCCGCCATCCTTGCCTGAAATGCCGATGGCCTTGCCGCCCGCGCGAGCGATCGAGCCGACGATCGCCTTGTTGATCGCGCCCGACAGGACCATTTCCGCGACATCGGCGGTCTGCTTGTCGGTGACGCGCAGGCCGTCGACGAAGGTCGTCTCCACGCCCAGCTTTTCGAGCATGGCGCCGATCTGCGGGCCGCCGCCATGGACGACTACCGGATTGATGCCCACGGCCTTCAGCAGCACGACATCCTCGGCAAACTCGCGCGCAGCGCGTTCGTCACCCATGGCGTTGCCGCCATATTTCACCACGAAGCTCCGGCCCGCATAGCGCTGGAAATAGGGCAGCGCCTCGATCAGCGTTTCGGCCTTGGCGTGGATATCGGGTGCGTCGGTCATCGCGACGCGATTAGCCGCGCGGCGCGCGCGAGGCAAAGGAATACGCCCGCAAGGAAACTCGCCGATCAGATGAACGCGGGATAAACGGCAGATGAACGCGCTCGTCCCGACAAACAGGAAGAACCATCCGGCGCATTTACGGGAGCCAGCTTTCGGGCCGTTCGTATCGGAGTTCTTGAGGAATGTTATTAAGGTCTGAAATCATGAAACTTACTGCGATTGCTGCTGCCCTTCTCGTCACCACCGGCGCCACTGCCGCCACCGCTCAGGTCACCGAGCCCGCCAATGGCGCCGTCGACGCGACCACGGGTGCCACCGTCGAAACCGTGCCGCCGACCGGCACGACCGAAGAGGCGATCGACAGCATGGCCGACACGCCCGACAGCACCATGACGGAAAGCGAAGAAACGGTCGAAACCACTACCGACATGGCCGATGACACGACCGACACCGAAACTGAGGCCGAAGCCAGCGCCGAAGTCGACACTCCGGACGCCGATGCGGACGTCGAAACCGAAGCCGAGGTCGACGAGCCCGAGGGCTGAAGTCCCGACCTCGATCGGCCGGGGCAGGTGATCCCCTCCTAGCCCTGCCTTACGGCCGCACCGGGGGCGGCGGGTCCATCCCGCCGCCCCTTTTGCATGTCCGATCCCGCCCGGCGAACCGACAAGGTCGACGATTGTCCGCAGCCAGCAGACGCGCCCTCATCTGTGGCCTTTCGCGGACCGCTCGATCGGATTTTAGAAACTGTGACTTTCCCTCAGCTCCAGCCGATCTTGGCGCAGGCGCGGTCGAGCTGCGCGAGATGCTGGAGATGCGCGGAATGATCGGCTTTCCGCCGGATTGCGACGAAACGCCCGGCATCCATCACCACCTGCAACAGGCCGGAGTGGTAACGTGTCGCGGCATCGAGCCCTGTGGACTTGGCGGAGGACAGGTCGACCGGCTTGTGCCGCTTGCCCAGCGCCGCATCCCACGCCGCGGCAAAGCCCGCTGCGCCGGGCCGCTTGCGCAGGCGATAGGCGCTTTCACGGCCCATCGAAATCCGGCGGCACGCGGCCAGGACCGAGCGCGATTCGGCAAGACAGCCGATGAACTGCGCCTGGCGTTCATGCGTCCAGCCATCGCTGCGCGGGCTGAGAGGCACGGGATGGAATGCGGGGATACGCCGCCGGGTGACCGGCAAAGCGCGGGGTGGCGGGGGAGGATACTGCTTCATCCGGCAGGGTGGAGCAGGTTTCAGCGTTGTAGGAAAATGGATTTGGGAGGCAGTTCCCCGGACGCGCGAGGGCGTGCCCCCACCCGGTTTCCGGCTGACTAGCGCGCCTGCGCCAGTGCTACGGCGGATCGCGGTTCTTCCTCTGGATGGGGCGGGACGAGCGACGTCGACATGGCCGCCAGCGAGCCAACGCAGCACAGGCTAATGACCGCGCCGGTCCATAGCCGGGCCGTGAAGGAGGAGCGCCGCGTCCTGTGACGGAACAGCGTGCGGCCCGCCACCGCGCCGCCGATACCGCCGAAGATCACGAACAGGACCAGCACCGCTTCCGGAACCCGCCAGCCGCCCTTCGCGGCCAGGATCTTGTCGAGGCCGAGGACCAGCAACGTCGCGAGATTGATCGCGATCAGATAGCTTATCGCAAGCCCGAGCGACTGCATTCCAGACACCGCCGAATCCTCCCTTCGCAAGCAATGTCCTGCCTAAACCGAGTCGCGGCGGAGCGATTGGTGTTTTCCGCCATCGGCGCGTGGACGGACGGTCTTTGCGCTCGGACTCAGCCTGTCGAAAGAGGGAGGGAAGCGAGATTTTCCAAGGCAGAAAGGACGTTGATCATCGCAGGGTGGGCAATGATCGTCGTGCTCTGCGCCGCTTTATGACCGCGAGCTTTGTCAGACATTGTGGAAACCGGGCGACAACGGACAAGATCCGTTGCACGGGCACTTCAGTTGCTACGGACGCTCTTCCTCGGGATCGTCCGGTTCGGCGTATTCGGCATTCTCGCCATCTTCGAAACCTGCCGTATTCGGCGTTTCGCCCTCGGGGGCGGCAGCTTCGACGCCAGGAACCGCTTCCTCAATTTCCGGCCCGGTGATGTCGGAGCCAGTGTCGCCCAGTTCGGGTTCTTCGGCTGGCTCGGGCGCATCGCTGCTACAGGCGCAGATCGCGATCGGCAAAGCGATGGCGGCAACAAGCGAACGGGGTCGGAAACGCATGGCGAACTCCAGCAGCTTAGTTTGGGGTTGCTTCGGTAAATGCATACCGCAGGCGGGGGTTCCGAAACTAGGCCGTTACGACTGCTTATTGGAGAGCGCTCTCGAAAAGTCCGTTCAAGCCATGCTTGGCGAGAAAATTCAGCGCTACTCCGCCGCCACGCTCCCGCTGTCCGCATCGTCCCCGAACAGGCCCGGGCCGTCATCCTCGGCCTCTTCCTCGTTCGCGGCCTTGGCTTTCTTGCGCTTGTCGAAGCTCGACCACACGTCGTTCCAGTTGCCGCGGGTCGCGCCCTTCGAATATTCGGTGGCGCGGGTTTCGAAGAAGTTGGCGTGCTCCACCCCGTTCAGCAGCGGGGCGAGCCAGGGGAGCGGGTGATCGTCGATCATATAGATCGGCTGGAGGCCCAACTGGCCCAGCCGCCAGTCGGCGATATAGCGGATGTAGCGCTTGATCTCCTTGGCGGTCATGCCCGGCACAGGACCATCTTCGAAGGCGAGGTCGATGAAGGCATCTTCCAGCCGCACCGTTTTCTGGCACATGTCCATGATGTCTTCCTTGACCGATTTGGTCAGGCAATCGCGCTCCCGCACGAATTCGTGGAACAGGCGGGTGATGCCTTCGCAATGCAGGCTTTCGTCGCGGACCGACCAGCTGACGATCTGGCCCATGCCCTTCATCTTGTTGAAGCGCGGAAAGTTCATCAGCATGGCGAAGCTGGCGAAGAGCTGCAGCCCTTCGGTAAAGCCACCGAACATGGCCAGCGTGCGGGCGATATCCTCATCGCTGTCTACGCCGAATTCCTGCAGATAGTCGTGCTTGTCCTTCATTTCCTCGTATTCGAGGAACATGCCGTATTCGCTTTCGGGCATGCCGATGGTGTCGAGCAGGTGCGAATAAGCGGCGATGTGGACCGTTTCCATGTTGCTGAAGGCGGTCAGCATCATCTTGATCTCGGTCGGCTTGAACACGCGGCCATATTTATCGTGATAGCAATCCTGCACCTCGACATCGGCCTGGGTGAAGAAGCGGAAGATCTGCGTGAGCAGGTTGCGCTCATGCTCGGACAGCTTCTGCGCCCAGTCGCGGCAATCCTCGCCCAGCGGCACTTCTTCGGGCAGCCAGTGGACCTGCTGCTGACGCTTCCAGAACTCGTAGGCCCAAGGGTACTCGAAGGGCTTGTAGGTCTTGCGGGCTTCGAGCAACGACATCTTGTGGATCTCCGGTTTTCGCGTGAACGACTCATATAGTGAATCAGAGCGCGGATTCGAAGGCAAGAGGTATCGATTCGGCGGGGATAAGACCGGCAGAAATTGCGGTAAATATGCGACGAACCGCAGGAACCCGCGGGCTGGAGACCGGTTTCGATAAAAGACGGTCCTGTTGCCGGAGCCACCGGTCGGCAGGACAATCGCGGGGACAACGACATCGTTCGGTTTCCCCTTTTGCGGGCGATGTCCGCAACCCCAGGCGCCCTGCCCTTTCTGCGAGGGGTGGGGCGCCAATGATTCAGAGCCGGACAGGCGGGACGAAAGCCATCACTTCCTCTCGTTGAACGATGTCGACAAGATTGAACACAATCGCATCTATCTGAAGGAAGGCACGCGGATTCCCGAAGATCTCGGCACCAAGGCTGCGACAGAAAGCGCTTGACCACCACAGCAGCCCGAACTCCGTGCGGATTTAATCAGCCCCGCACCGACATTTCGGGTGCGGGGCTTGCGCATTCTTAATGGCTCCGAAATCGACGTAAGTCATTGCACGGCGGCGGTATTCGAGTAAGTACGCGCCCACGAATGGACCCGGCGCAAGATTTCGACCTCGCCAGAGCGGCGCATGCCGCGCTTGTCGGCAACCACCCGGTTTCGGCGTGGGACAAAGAGCTGCGCAATACAGTCGAGCAGGCTCTCGCGGAAACGCATCATCGCGAGGGACGCTTCGTCCTGCTCCTCACCCTCCCCGTTGCGGTACTCTCGCTGATTACAGATCTGCTGGTCGCACCCGGTCATCTGGGGGAAATCGCGGCGGTAAGGCTCGGGCTCGTCGTGCCGCTGGCGTCCGTCGCGCTGCTGCTGCCGCGCCAGATGCTGTGGCTGCAGAAGCTCTTGATCGCGTTTTCGCTGACGGGGTTTGCATTCAGCATGGCCTTTGCCAGCCTGTTCGTGCCCTCGCCCTCCGACGCGATGCTGGCCCTGGGCGTTGTAACGCTGCTGGCGCTGGCGCTCCCCGTTCTCCCTTTCCGGGGATGGGCGCTGATCGGCTTCGTCCTGCTCTATCTCAGCGTGATCGGCTCGTTCTTCCTCATGAACCGCGGCGATGTCATCCAGTCCAACGCGTTCATCGCGATCATGATTCTCGCCGCGGGAACGGCAACCGCCATCGCCCACCGCGTCCACTGGCTCGAACGACGCAACCTGCTGCTTACGATCGAGGCGGGGAGCAGAGCCGCCACGCTCGAAGGCAGCAATGCCCGCCTCATCGAACTGTCGATGGAAGATCCGCTGACCGGCCTCGCCAATCGTCGCCGGACCAAGACCGTGTTTGCCGAACACTACGCGAAAACGGCAACCGCGGGGCGGGGAGATACCGCGCTGTTCATGCTGGACCTGGATCATTTCAAGGCTTTCAACGATCGCTGGGGCCACCAGGCGGGCGATTCCTGCCTCCGCGCCGTGGCGGAAGTGATGCGGCACACCGCCAACCGTCATGGCGGGCTGGCCGCGCGCTTCGGCGGGGAGGAATTTGTCATCCTGCTGAATGCCGACGATGCGGCCCAGGCGCACGCGATCGCGGAAGACCTGCGCATCGCCATCGAACGGATCGAGATAGAGCACAATGCTGGCGCCTCCACCGCGACCTGCACCGCCAGCATCGGCATTGCCCTGCATCAAGGGCCGGATACGCCCGTGCTGGAAGAGATGCTGTCGCGCGCCGACAGCGCACTCTACCGCGCCAAGGCGGAGGGGCGAAACCGCTGTTCGGTGGCCGCTTAATGCCCGCTTCTCGGCCGCCGCCGCAAGCGGGCTAAATGGCAAACTTGGGCGAACAGCCAGCATAAGTTCGATGCCGCCAGTCCCGATGGAAGGCGGCCTCGATCTGGCAGAACTGGACTATAACGCGGCTACTGGCAGGCGAGGCATTCCTCGTAATCGGTCTGCTCGCCGCCGGCGGCCAGTTCGTATTTGGCGGCATCGGCGGTGTTGTCGGCTTCCACCCCGCCCGCAAAACCGGCGCGCTGCACGCTCTTGGACCGCAGGTAATAGAGCGACTTGATGCCCTTCTCCCATGCCTGGAAGTGCAGCATCATCAGGTCCCACTTGTCGACATCGGCCGGGATGAACAGGTTCAGCGACTGCGCCTGGTCGATATAGGGCGCACGGTCGGCAGCGAATTCTAGCAGCCAGCGCTGGTCGATTTCGAAGCTGGTCTTGAACGCGGCCTTTTCTTCCGGCGTCAGGAAATCGAGATGCTGGACGCTGCCGCCCCGCTCGAGAATCGAGTTCCAGATATTGGTCGAATTCTTGCTCTTCTTGTCGAGAATCTTTTCCAGATACGGGTTCTTGACGATGAACGAGCCCGACAGCGTCTTGTGCGTGTAGATATTGGCCGGGATGGGTTCGATGCAGGCGCTGGTGCCGCCACAGATGATGCTGATCGAGGCGGTCGGCGCGATCGCCATCTTGCAGCTGAAGCGTTCCATGGCGCCGGTTTCTTCCGCGTCGGGGCAGGCACCGCGTTCCTGGGCGAGCACGAGCGAGGCTTCCTCCGCCTTGCCGCTGATGTGCTTGAACATCTTGAGGTTCCACACCTTGGCCATCGGGCTTTCGAAGCCGATACCCTTGCTCTGCAGGAAGGAGTGGAAGCCCATCACGCCCATGCCGACGCTGCGTTCGCGCATGGCAGAATATTTGGCGCGGGCCATCTCGTCGGGCGCGCGGTCGATATAGTCCTGCAGCACATTATCGAGGAAGCGCATGACGTCCTCGATGAACTGCTTGTCGCCGTTCCACTCGTCCCACTTTTCCAGGTTGAGCGAGGACAGGCAACATACTGCGGTGCGATCGTTGCCGAGGTGGTCGATCCCGGTCGGCAGGGTGATTTCGGCGCACAGATTCGAGGTCGAGACCTTGAGGCCGAGTTCGCGGTGATGCTTGGGCATCATCCGGTTCACCGTGTCGGAGAAGACGATATAGGGCTCGCCCGTGGCGAGACGGGTTTCGACCAGCTTCTGGAAGAGGCTGCGCGCATCGACCGTCTTGCGGACTGAACCGTCGCGCGGGGAAACGAGGTCGAATTCCTCGCCATTGCGCACCGCTTCCATGAAGGCATCGGTCACCAGCACGCCGTGGTGCAGGTTCAGCGCCTTGCGGTTGAAATCGCCCGAGGGTTTGCGGATTTCGAGGAATTCCTCGATCTCCGGATGGGTGATGTCGATATAGCAGGCGGCCGAACCGCGCCGTAGCGAACCCTGACTGATCGCGAGCGTCAGGCTGTCCATCACGCGCACGAAGGGAATGATGCCGCTGGTCTTGCCGTTCAGGCCGACCGGTTCGCCGATGCCGCGAACATTGCCCCAGTAGGTGCCGATGCCGCCGCCCTTGGATGCGAGCCAGACGTTCTCGTTCCAGGTGTTGACGATCCCGTCGAGACTGTCGCTGACCGAGTTGAGGTAGCAACTGATCGGCAGGCCGCGCGTGGTGCCGCCATTCGACAGCACGGGCGTGGCCGGCATGAACCAGAGGTTCGAGATATAGTCGTAAAGCCGCTGCGCGTGCTCCTGGTCGTCGGCGAAATAGTCGGCGACGCGGGCGAACAGATCCTGATATTGTTCGCCCGGAAGAAGATAGCGATCGGTCAGTGTTTCCTTGCCGAATTCGGTCAGCAGGGCATCGCGGCTCTCGTCGATCCGCACGTCGAAGCGGCGATCGAGCACCTTCTTGCTATCGTCCTTGCCGGCCTTGGCTGCTTCCGCCGCGGCAGTCGCCACTGCGCCCGCCAGCACTTCGCCGGCCGCTTCCTGGACCAGCGCTTCGCTGCCCTTGTCAGACTTGTCCATGGCGACTGCTTTCTTCTTCTTTATGGGCTCGTCGACGGTGTCCTGCGTATCCAGATCCAATGCCATCGCCGTATCGTCCCCGCTCTTGAAATCCATCATCTGCCCCGCCGTTTGAGTGCTGCGCACGCTCCCTTCCGGGATGCGCACGTTCCGCTTGTGTTCGAGTCGGCGGGACCGTCCCCCGCCTAGCAATTTTATGCCGCTCCGGGGCGAAAACTTATCCCCCTTGTTCCCACAGGCCCGGCGCAAAAGCAGGTCCTCTCCCATATGGGGAGCACGCTGCAGATAGCTAGGTCTTGTGGGTACCCCCGGTATCCCGACCACTAGATAGTGAATCAGGCGGGACTCCGGCGCAAGACCGTAAATGAGTTTTTAATGTTCGATCAGGGCTGGTAGGCCGGGTGTCCTATCCCGGTCAAACGCCGCGACGCGTGGATCAAGCTGGACTTAGCGGAGACGCAAGCCCGAAAATGAATCCGTGAAAAAAAAACATGCGGGCAAAAATCATCGTGCCGGCTTGAGATTCATTCGAATCCACGCACGCAATTTTGGAATCGAAAATGCCTGTCCGCAGGCTACCAGACGCGACTCCGGCGCTGCCGCACACCCGCCCGCAGCGCGGGGACGCGACAACGCCGAAGAACCTGGCCGGGCGGCTCGGGCCTAGCTTTCCTTGCGGGGTGCCGGGGTGAAGGCAAGAACGGCGCGCTCACCGGGATCGGCGAGGCGCTTCACTTCCAGCTTGGCCAGTTGGGCGGCCAGTTCGGCATGCGATTTCATGCTGTTCGCAACGATGATGTTGGCCTGGTAGCTCTGCCCGGGGATGCCGGTATGCGGGAGAGGGGCGTTGCGACCAAGCCGGGACACGGCATGGCGCGCCAGCCGGTCGACGCCGAAATTGCCCGACTTGCGATAGATTTCGACATTTATGGGCAAGCCGTCCGCTCCGCGCTCGAAACGCACGATTGCCACGCCCTCGCCAAGCGGCTGGGTGCGTGGCGTGTAGGCTGCAGCAAGTTTGCGGTCGAGATCGCGCGATACCGCCTCCACGGCGGCTGCCTCCGCCGAGACGAAGATGTCTTGCGATGCCGCGGGAGCCGAGAACGCCAGCAGAGTGCCGGCAAGGAAAATATAGGGGGTCTTCATCGGATCATCCTTTCCAACTCAAAAAGATGATCGGCCGCAGTTTCGTGACGCACATCCCGCTCGGGCGGGCGGCAATCCCTTGATTCACGATCGTTGGTCGATCGGGACCCGTTGGCGTCTGCGGTTGCCGAAAGTCCTGCCCAGCACGGTACGCACCGGCCACACCATGTCAAACCGGCCAGCCAGAGACCGCCAAACGACCCGCCGTGCAATTTCATGAGACCGGGGAGAGATAATGGATGGAATAGCTGTTTGGTAATTCCGGCAACGAGCAACAAACAAATAGCAGCGCGAAAGCGACTCACGTCTGGAGGGCGCCACCGGTAATTTTCCGTTCGTCCCGCCGTCGAACGACAGATGTCATTGGTCGATCAATTGGGCTGGGTGGACGGCTTGCCCGGTCACGCATCGACGTTCTAGACGGCGTGAGGGGAACCAGACGATGCTCGACCGCTTCATCGAATTGCTCGACCGTCACCAGCGCGCGATCACCATCTGTGCGGCATTGTGGTTCTGGGCCAGCACGGCTGTCTATGCGCGCTTCGTCGCCCTGCCCGATATGCCGCAGGCGGTTAAGGACGGCTTCTTTTGGGCCTCCGTCGCGGCCAATGCAGGCTGGTGGGGTTTCCTGCGGCCGAAGATCGAAAGCCGGCGGAAGGAACTGGCTGCTCCCGAGAACGAGGAAGACTAGTCGACGCTCGCCCTGGCATGCGCAGCAATGGCATCGGCGATGTCGTCGACCAGTTCCAGCGGCAGGTCATGCCCCCAGCCGGGTATGGTCTTCAGCTTCGCCCCGGGAATACAGGCTGCCGTATCTCTACCGCCCTCGCAGGGGACCAGCGGATCGTCCTCGCCATGCAGCACGAGCGTGGGCACCGCGATGTCTTTCAGCATCTTGCGCCGGTCGCCATCGGCCACAATCGCCGAAAGGTGCCGGGTCGGGCCTTCGGGATAGAAGCTGCGGCGAACGCCCGCGCGGGTTCGCTCGCGCAAACGCACCTCCTCGGCCGGATAGCCGGGCGAGCCGATCGTGCGCGCGAGCATCATCCCGTGTTCGACCAAGATTTCCTCATCCGTGCTGGCCGGCCTCGTAATCAGGGCCTTCATCGCTTCGGGCCGGGCGGGTGGCAGTTTGGGATTGCCTGTCGTCGAGAAAACGGAGGTCAGCGAAAGGCATTTCCCGGCGTGGCGCGAGGCGAAGTGCTGGGCGATCATGCCGCCCATGCTGGCGCCGACGATATGCGCCTTGTCGATCCCGAGCGCGTCGAGCAGGCCGGCCCCGTCATCGGCCATGTCGGCAAGCGTATAGGGTACTTTCGGTGTGAGGCCGATCTTTGACAACAGGGTCATCTTGATCAGGCCGGGAGCCTTGATACCGTCGAATTTGTGGCTGAGGCCGATATCGCGATTGTCGTAACGGATCACCCTGAAGCCGCGATCCACGAGCGCTTCGACCAGTTCGTCCGGCCACAGGGTAAGCTGCGCGGCGAAACCCATTATCAGCAGCATCGCCGGGCCTGCCTTGTCGCCATGTTCCTCGTAATGGATTTCGATCCCGTTCGCGGTAACCTTAGGCACTTGACGATCCCCCCGTTCCAAACTGCCGGAACTTCACCCGATTTGCGCGGAATTGTCCATTGCGTAGCCTCCCAGCGGATCGCGGGGTTTTCCACCGCCCATTAACCAAAGTTGTGCGCCGTTGTCGCTTCGCTACAATACGAGTTAGCAATTTTCATGGTGGTTTGTGGTATAGAGATCCGATCCTTTGGGGGCATAGGGATGGAAAAGCGTAAGAGCGAGCGCGCCAAGACCAACGACGAAGTGCTGTTCTCTGTCGATGAAACGGCAATGCGGGGCAGAATGCTGAACCTGTCGCGCGACGGCTGCATGATTTCCGGTGGCGGCGCGCATCCGGCGACCGGCAACGCGGTTACCGTCACTTTGCTCGAAGGCGTCGCCGTTTCGGGCGAGATCGCATGGGTCGATGGCGACGAGATCGGTGTCCGCTTTCACCGCAAGCTGGGCGAGGCCACCGTCAAGTATTTCCTCCTGAACACCATCAAGTATACGCATGACGAGGGACCGAGTGACCGGTTCGGCAGAGGGCTTCCACCGATGCGGCCGGATCCCGGGCTCACCGACTAGTTTCTCTCTAGGGCACGAGAACCGTATCGTGACTGGTCCCATCGGTTTTCGGATAGTCGAGCGTGTAATGCAGCCCGCGGCTTTCGTGCCGCTTCAGCGCACTTCGCACGATCAGGTCGGCGCATGCGAGCAGGTTCCTGAGCTCGATGAGATCGGTAGTCACCCGGAAGTGACCGTAGTAATCCTCAACCTCCTCGCGTAGTAGACGAATACGGTGAGCGGCGCGCTCCAAACGCTTGGTGGTGCGCACGATGCCGACATAATTCCACATGAAGCGGCGGATTTCTGTCCAGTTCTGCTTGATCACGACCTCTTCGTCGGAATCGGTCACGCGGCTTTCGTCCCACGGCAGGATGTCCGGCGGATCGTCGAGCCGGTCCCAGCATTCGAGTATGTCCCTGGCCGCCGCCTCGCCGAAGACGAAGCATTCCAGCAAGCTGTTCGAAGCGAGTCGATTGGCCCCATGCAGACCGCTTTCGGTGCATTCTCCGGCCGCCCATAGCCCCGGCAGATCGGTTCTGGCGTCGAGCCCGATCTTTATACCGCCACAGGTGTAGTGCTGCGCCGGGACCACGGGGATCGGGTCTGTCGTAATGTCTATCCCGAGCCCGAGAAGCTTTTCGTGGATCGTGGGGAAATGGGATCTCACGAATTCGGGTGGCTGGTGACTGATGTCGAGATGGACGTAGTCGAGGCCGAACCGCTTGATCTCGGAATCGTTGGCTCGCGCTACGATGTCGCGCGGTGCCAGTTCCATCCGTTCCGGATCGTAGAATTCCATGTAGCGCTTGCCAGTGCGGGGATTGATCAGATGACCGCCCTCGCCGCGCAACGCTTCGGTAATCAGGAAATTCTTGACCTCGAGATTGTACAGGCAGGTCGGGTGGAACTGCATCATCTCCATATTGGAGACGCGTGCGCCCGCGCGCCACGCCATCGCGATCCCGTCGCCCGTCGCGCCCCGAGGCGCGGTACTGAACAGGTAAACGCGGCCGGCACCGCCTGCTGCCAACACCGTTGCGCGGGCGACATGTGCCACCACCTTGCCGCTTGCCTCGTCCAGCGCATAGGCCCCCCAAACGCGGCCCGAACCCGAATAGTCGGCCTGATTGCGGCCGGTAACGAGATCGATGCAACTCTGCCCCGGCAGCAGGGTGATGTTCGGGTTCTCTTCCGCGGCCTTGAGCAAGGCGGCCTGGACAGCCCAGCCGGTCGCGTCGTTCACATGGACGATCCGGCGATGCGAATGCCCCCCTTCCCGGGTGAGATGAAGGTCGCCCTCTTCGCGATTGAATGGCACGCCCAGTTCGCACAGCCTGTCGATCGAAGAAGGCGCGCGCTCGATCACGAATTCCACCGTTTCCCGATCGTTGAGGCCCGCACCGGCAATCATCGTATCGCGAATGTGGTTCTCGAACGTGTCTCCGGTGTCGAGCACCGCCGCAATCCCACCCTGCGCCCAGGCCGTCGAGCCGCTGTCCAGCCGTCCTTTGGCGAGCACCAGCACTTTCTTGGTCTGGGCCAGCGCTAGAGCAGCGGTAAGGCCGGCCGCCCCGGAACCGATGACGAGGACGTCGTGGGAAGTGTTTGTCATGCGCGCGTCATGGCTGTCCACGATGCGGCCGGCAAGAAAAACAGGTTTGGCCAAAACGATCGGCGAATCATTCCCACTCACCGACTGCCCCGGATCCAGAACTCGCGGCACACCAGCAACGATTCGGCGCAGCGGGGTTAACGTCAAACTGCTGTCGCATTAATGCGCGAATCCAGCGGGGGCATTCAACACGGAACGCAGAGGGTCGCTAATGGGATTGGGACGTATCGCCTGCGCTGTCGGGAAGCACAGCGTGGATCGCACGAATGTAAAGCGCGCGGCGGGACAACAGGTCGGGCGCTGCCGCAATTGCAAGGCACCGATGGAAGAAATCGAGCCGCATCACTGGGGCCTGCAGCGGGTCAAGGATGCCGGTCTGGGGCCCCGCGCCTTCATGTAGCCGAGCCGGAGGGTTCACCCCGCTCCCGTCAACTGGACGAACACATCCTCCAGATCCGCCTCGCGCGTGGTCACGTCCTCTATCGCATAGCCATGGCTCTGAACGATGGCGAGCACCTGACCCGCGCTAGCCTTGTCGCGGTCGTAGGTGATTTCCAGCCGGCGCGGCTCGATGACCTCCGCCCTGGTAAATGCCTCTTCCATGATCGGTCCGCCGAGGTCCTTGTCCACCGTGACCGAGACGATCTTCTCCCGCGCCATGCCGACGAGATCGCGGGTCGGCTTGTCGGCAATCAGCTCGCCATGATTGATGATGGCAATCCGATCGCATAATTGCTCCGCTTCCTCGAGGTAGTGCGTGGTCAGCACCACCGTCACGCCCTGATCGTTCAGTTCGGTGACCAGTTCCCAGAGTTGGCGACGCAACTCGACGTCGACGCCGGCAGTCGGTTCGTCCAGAACCAGAACCGGCGGCGAATGCACCATTGCCTTGGCGATCAGCAGACGGCGCTTCATTCCGCCCGACAGCGTACGGGCATAGGCATCGCGCTTGTCCCATAGATGGACTGCCTTGAGCAGCTCCTCGCTACGCCGTTCGGCTTTCGGGATGCCGTAGAAGCCAGCCTGGTTCTCCAGCACTTCGAAGGGAGTGAAGAACGGGTCGAAAACGATCTCCTGCGGCACGATCCCGATCGAACGTTTGGCATTGCGCGGGTTGTCGCCGATGTCGAAACCCCAGATTTCCGCACTGCCGCCCGTCTTGCGCACCAGTCCCGCAAGTATGTTGATGAGAGTCGACTTGCCCGCGCCGTTGGGGCCCAGCAGGCCGAAAATACCGCCCTGGGGTACATCGAAGCTGACACCCTTGAGTGCGAGCTTTGGCGGTTCGCCCGGACCGGGCGAGGCATATTCCTTGACGAGATTGTCGATACGGATGGCGGCGGGCGTGGTCATGCCGCGTGACCTAGGTGCAGTACGGGTGAGCCACAAGCGGCGAATCCTTGCGCAGGCGCAAAGCACATATTATCGGCGCTGATCATGAGCCTGCCTCCTCCCGAAATATCCAAAGTCGACACTCGCAGCGTGTGGTGCGACGGTGCAACCGACATCCGCACGGGCAAGAACTACAAGCCCGCGGCGCTTGGCCACCCCAAGGTCTATCTCGAGATAGACCATCACGGCTATGTCGATTGCGGTTATTGCGACCGGCGCTTCGTCCTGATCGGCGGCCCTGCCGACGGTGTGGATCAGTCGCAGCTGATGGATATCTCCGAGGGCGGCGACCCGGGGCACCCGTAACAGGCTGCCGGGCGAGAGCCGCAGTCGCTATCGGCCTGGTACCAATTCCGGCATGTCCCGGCTTTCGCTGGCCCGACGGAATACCTAGATAGGGTGGTATGACGCCAGAGACAGACCCGCACGCCCTTCTCTACAACCAACTCGATCCCGAGGAAGCTAAGGCGCTGACCGCGCGCCTGCTCGCGCCGTGCGACGATGGCGAGCTTTATCTGCAGTTCATGGCGACAGAAAGCTTCGCCTTCGATGATGGACGCCTGAAAACGGTGGACTACAGCCGCGATTCGGGTTTCGGCCTGCGCGGCGTATCGGGCGAAACCACCGGTTTCGCCCACGCCAACGAAATCAGCGCTTCGGCCATCGCCAGAGCGGGCGAAACGTTGCAGCTGCTCGAGGCGACCCGGTCCTCTCACGCCGCACCGCCCGAGCGGACCAACCGCCATCTCTACACCGATGCCAGTCCGCTCGACCTCGTGACCTTCGCCGAGAAAGTCGCGTTGCTCGAGAAGATCGACGCGGTCGCGCGGGCGAAAGATCCGCGCGTTGCGCAGGTGACCGCCGGACTGTCTGCGAGCTGGAGCGCCATCGACATCATCCGCGCCGATGGTTTCACCGCGCGCGACATTCGCCCGCTGGTCCGCCTCAATGTCCAGATCGTTGCCGAAGCGAACGGCCGGCGCGAAACGGGTAGCTTCGGTTTCGGCGGCAGATACCTCTATGACGACCTGTTCGATGAAGGCCGCTGGATGCGCGCGGTCGACGAGGCGGTGCGGCAGGCACTGGTCAATCTCGATAGTGTCGAGGCGCCGGCCGGTGAGAAAACTGTCCTGCTCGGCCCGGGGTGGCCCGGCGTATTGCTGCATGAAGCCGTCGGCCACGGGCTGGAAGGTGATTTCAACCGCAAGGGCACCAGCGCCTTTTCGGGCCGGATCGGCGAACGCGTCGCCGCGCCCGGCGTTACCGTGATCGACGACGGCAGCATCGCCAACCGCCGCGGCTCGCTCAGCATCGACGACGAGGGCACACCGACGCGCGAAACCGTGCTGATCGAAGACGGCATCCTCAAGGGCTATATGCAGGATCGCCTCAATGCCCGATTGATGGGCGTCGAGGCCACCGGCAACGGGCGTCGCCAGTCCTATGAACACGCGCCCATGCCGCGCATGACCAACACCTTCATGCAAAACGGGAGCGACGATCCCGAAGAGCTGCTGAGTCGCGTGGATGATGGCATTTACGCGACCAGTTTCGGCGGCGGACAGGTCGATATCGTATCCGGCAAGTTCGTCTTCGCCTGTACCGAGGCCTACAAGGTCGAAAAGGGCAAGGTCGTGGCGCCGATCAAGGGTGCGACGCTGATCGGCGATGGACCGACCGTGCTCACCAAGGTGCGCGGCATCGGCAATGACATGGCGCTGGACGAAGGCATCGGCATGTGCGGCAAGGGCGGACAGAGCGTGCCGGCAGGCGTAGGTCAGCCAACCCTGCTGATCGACGGCATCACGGTGGGCGGCACCGCATAACTCATCGCAGATTCAGGCGTTCTAGTGTACTATCGCATTTCTGATAGGAGACTCGCCATGCTCAAGCCTATTGCATTCGCCACTGCCGCACTCGCTTTGCTGGCCGCGCCAGTGCAGGCCGAAGAGCCGACCGAGCCGACGCGCGGTGAAACGGAACTCGCGAAACTGCTCGAAGGGCGTGTAGCCGGCGAACCGCAAAGCTGTATCAATACCTATGGCAGCAGACCACTGAACCAGATCGATGGGACAGCGATCACGTATCGCGCGGGCGATACCATCTGGGTCAACTATACGCGGAACCCGGACAGTATCGACGAAGACGAGATCATGGTCATCAAGCGCTTTTCCGGTTCCAACCTGTGCCGGACCGATCATATCGACCTGGTAAGCCGTACCGGCGGCTTTCTGACCGGCGTGATCTTCCTCGACGAATTCGTTCCCTACAAGCGGACCGACAGCGAGGGCTGACACACCCTCCGCCAGGTCAGGGCGTCTCTGGTAACGTGTCGCTGGCGCGGCGCGTGATCGCGCGGCCGGCGAACACTCCAAGCAAGGCAAAGACTGGCAGCATCAGACCGGGATCGGGCAATTCGAGACCGAAAAGGGTGCTTGCCACTCGTGCAAGGGCCGTGAGGCCTAGCATAGTCGCGACGCCGACAACCAGAAGGCCGAAAGCGTTGGCGACCGTCCCATTCGCCCTGTCGCCCAGAATGGCCCTGTCGTTCATTGCCGCCAACAAGAACATGGCGACCAGAGGGAGCAACACCCCATTGAAGGCCTGAGCGGCGAGGATTGCCGGGGCGGGCCTGACATCCGCGAGACCGAAGCCGAGGCCGATCAGCAGAACCGACGCCCAGACCGCGCGAAAACGCCAGCCACCGGCCTGCCAAAGCGGATCCTCTGCCGATCCGAACAACCCGCGCGCTGTCAGCGCTGCAGCGAGAGGCGCGGTAACGGCGGACGAAATACCCGCTGCCAACAAGCCGACTCCGAAGGCCACCCTAGCCCAGTCCCCAAGCCGTTCCGCCAGCGTATCGCCGAGAGCTTCGAACGAGAACTCTCCCGCGATCGCCGTACCGACCACGAGAATCGCCGCGGTTATCGTCACTCCCAGACCGACAGAGACCGACAACCCAAGCCGCATTTCTTCCAGTTGCTGTCCTCGGGCCAGAGCCGCGCCGAGGAACAGATTGTAAGGCACCACGGTGGTTCCTACGAGGGCGAGTACGGCGAGCAGCGCAGCAGGATCGTCCGCAAATCCCGGCATGGGAACAAGCCCTGCCAGCAGCGGCCCCACAGCGGGCGTCAGCGAAACCGCGACCAGCAGAAAGCCCGCGCCCATCAGCGCCACGAAGACCGCCATCAGTCTTGCGACGCCTTGCGGAGAGCCAGAGTACAGGAGCGCCGCCGCGGCCAGCGCCAAAACGGGAGTCACCGTCTCCCGCGGGAGATCCACTGCCAGCATCGCTCCCGCAGCGCCGCCGAGAATATTGCCCGCTTCATAGGCCGCACAGCCCAGCAGAATCGCCCCGCCGACCAGCAGCATGGTCGCGATGCGGGCAAAGCCGGTCGGATAGCGACCGCGCAGCACACTCGCGAGATCATCGCCGGTTGCAACTGCCAGTCGCCCGGCAAATTCCTGAAGAGTGAAGGTGGCGATACCGGAAAACAGGATGGCCCACAGCAAGGCCGGACCGGTACTCGCGCCCGCGCTGGCCGCTGCCGTGACGGTGCCCGGCCCAATAAACGCCGCAGCTATTGCGGACCACAACAGGATCGAGCCAATGCGCTTCATTATCGCCCCTTGTGGCGCAAGCACGCGCGCGCTTCAATCAGTCGCGCTTGGAGCCGGTTTCGCACAATGCCTGCGCCGGGCAGGCCCCGCAATCGGGCGCTGACGGGCGGCACCAAGTCTGGCCGAGCTTCTTCATCAGCAAATGATGTTCGTCGTAATCGGCACCGGACCATTCGTCCGGCATGACCGGCATGATCGCGTCGAAAGCGCGCGCGGTGCTGGCCTTCGTGGGAACCATACCCATACGCTGGAGAATGCGCCGATGATGACTGTCGAGCACGATCGCGCGGCGGTCGAGCGTGCTGGCATTCATCACTCCCGCAGCAATCTTGCGCCCGATGCCGGGGAGTAGCTCTAGCCAGTCCATCGCCGCAGCCGTTTCCATTTCCGCAAGGTGCGAAAGATCCACCGAACCGCGCAGTTCGATCAAAGCGGAGAGGCTCGCCTTCAGCCGCTCCGCCGCGATGTTGGGGTAAGTCTGCGTTGCAAGCTCGTTCTGCAGTTCATCGAACGGTGCCCCTGCCACCGCTTCCCAGCTTCCCCAGCGCTTCAGCAGCCTGTCGGTCGCTGCATTCGATATCTCGGATTTCGTGCGCGCCCCGATCACGCCCTGCACCAGCACCCATTCAGGCTCGCGCCACTCCGCAGCGGCACGTTCGATCCGTCCGAAGCGCTGGACCAGCAATGCCTGCAGTCGCCGCAGAACCTCGGTGCGTGGATCGGGACCTAGCGGGAGTTCCAAATCACTCCCACTCGATCGTACCTGGCGGCTTGGAGGTGTAGTCGTAAACCACGCGGTTGATGCCCTGCACTTCGTTGATGATGCGGGTCGCCACGCGGCTGAGGAAGGCGCTGTCGAAGGGATAGATGTCGGCGGTCATGCCATCGGTGCTGGTCACCGCGCGCAAGCCGCACACGCTGTCATAAGTGCGGCCGTCGCCCATCACACCCACGGTCTTGACCGGGAGTAGCACCGCGAAGGCCTGCCAGATCGCATCGTACAGCCCTGCGTTGCGAATCTCCTCGAGGTAGATCGCATCGGCCTTGCGCAGAATATCGCAGCGCTCCTTCGTTACCTCGCCGGGAATACGGATCGCAAGGCCGGGGCCGGGGAAGGGGTGACGTCCAACGAATATCTCCGGCAAGCCGAGTTCGCGGCCCAGTTCGCGGACCTCGTCCTTGAACAGTTCGCGCAGTGGCTCAACCAGCTTCATGTTCATCCGCTCGGGCAGGCCACCGACATTGTGGTGGCTCTTGATCGTGACGCTCGGCCCACCGGTAAAGCTGACGCTTTCGATGACGTCTGGATACAGCGTGCCCTGCGCGAGGAAATCGGCTCCGCCGATCTTCATGGCTTCGGCTTCGAACAGGTCGATAAAGGCCCCGCCGATGAACTTGCGCTTCTTCTCGGGATCGGTCTGGCCGGCCAAGCCACCGAGAAACTTTTCCTCCGCATTCACATGGACCAGCGGGATATTGTAGTGGTCGCGGAACAGTGAGACGACCTGCTCGGCCTCGTTCATGCGCATCAGGCCGTGATCGACGAACACGCACGTCAGCTGATCTCCGATCGCCTCGTGAATGAGCACCGCGGCGACCGCGCTATCGACCCCGCCGGACAGGCCGCAGATGACCTTGCCGTCACCCACCTGCGCGCGAATTTCCTCGATCTTGGTCTTGCGGAACTCGGCCATCGTCCAGTCGCCCGCGAGACCACAGACATGACGCACGAAATTGGCGAGCAGCTTTCCGCCATCGGGGGTGTGAACCACCTCGGGATGGAACTGGGTACCGTAATATTTGCGCTCTTCGTCGGCGATGACGGCGAACGGCGCACCGTCGGACGTCGCGACGATACTGAAGCCCGGCGCGAATTTGGTAACCTTGTCGCCGTGGCTCATCCAGACCTGATGACGCTCGCCCGTCTTCCACAGCCCGTCGAACAGCGCGCAATCCTCGGTCACGGTCAGATAGGCGCGGCCGAATTCGCCGCCCTCGCCGGTCTCGTGTCCGGGGCGAACTTCACCGCCAAGCTGCGCGCTCATCACCTGTTGGCCGTAGCAAATGCCGAGGACGGACAGACCGCTGTCGAACAGAACCTGCGGCGCCCGGGGGCTGCCTTCGTCGCACACACTCGCGGGTGAGCCGGACAGGATGATCCCCTTGGGCTGCAAGCGATGGAAGGCTTCCTCCGCCTGAGTGAACGGCGCAATTTCGGAATAGACCCCGGCTTCGCGCACGCGGCGTGCGATGAGCTGCGTGACCTGGCTGCCGAAATCGACGATGAGGATGGAATCGGGGAGATGCTCTGGCTGCATGGCGACCCGTTAGGAGCAGCGTGGCGTTCCTGTCCAGCCAATGCATGACCGGGAACCATCATGCCCGCCCCGAATCCGGGCCACAGCCATGAGTTGCATGAATCGCAACGACTTTCGAGGTTTTATCACTTTCGTTCGCAAGCGCGAAAGATTATAACTAATTCTGCAGCCGGGTAGCGATCCCTGAAGATCCTTTCCCGGACAAGATACAGAAGCGACGGCACCCCAAGCAACCGCGTTTCTGGCCTTCCTTGCCAGTAGCCGCCGGCCACGAGCCGACCGCACAGGTGAGGCGATATGGCAGCGAGTAGAGACGCGGCCGCCGACATTCCTCTCCCTCCCCCCAAGAAGTTGGCGCCGCGTCTCGAACGTGCTGGGCTTAGCTGGCCTCGCCGGTCATCGTATCCATCTCGACCCATCCGGTCGGATCTGCTCCGGCGAAGTCCAGTTTGCACCAATCGATCCCCTTGGCACAGGAGACTATCGTACCGGCCGAACCAGGTTCGTGTCGCCCGAGTACGCGCGCCGTGTTCTTGTCGGGCTCCGAATAGATCGGAAGGGCGACCGCGGTGCGGTTGTAATAGGTTACGTCGGGCGAATACCGATTGCTCCAATCCGGGTCTTCGGACCAACTTGCCTGCCTTTCCGTTTTGCCGAGCGGCGGACTGCTCGCCGCATCGATTGCCATGCTTTCTCCGGTTGCGAGGCTCGTTTCGGTGGGCCCTGCTGCTTCCGGAGCGGCTATCGCCTGGTCGCCGTTGGCGTCGTTCCGCGGTTCCTGCTCGCTACATGCGACGAGGATTATGGTCGCCGCGAGAGCGAAAAAAGTGGGTCTGATTGTCATCGGATCAAATCTCGTCCTGGTTTGTCTGAACCCCTTAAAGCGCCCTGTCACTACACGGTTCCAGGCGTACACCTTCAGGGAGATGTTGTGCTTGCTCCACACGACGAACGGAGCGCCTATTCCGGCAGTCCTCGCCGGCCAGCCTCCTCACGTAGTTCCGTCTTCAAAAGTTTGCCGATGTGGCTGCGTGGCATTTCTTCGATCATATGCAATTGCGTCAGCCGCTGGGTCTTGCCCAACCTGGCATTAACCTCCTGACGGATCGTTTCAGTGGCACGCGCACCCTCGCCCAATCGCACGAAGCCCACCGGAGTCTCTCCCCATCTGCGCGACGGCACACCGATCACCGCAGCCTCCAGCACATCACCTTGCTCGAGCAGAGCGTTCTCAAGATCGACAGGGTAGATGTTGAACCCACCCGATATGATCATGTCTTTGGCTCGGCCGACCAGCTCGACGAAGCCTTCGGCATCGATGCGTCCGATATCGCCCATGCGCTGCCATACATCGCCGGTTTCGGGGTCGGTCCAATAGCCTTCCTGCGTCTTGCCAGGCTGGTTCTTGTAACCGAGCATCATCGTCTGGCTTCGGCCGATAAGGTTGCCTGCCTCGCCGGCGGCAACCGGCTTGTCCTCGTCGTCGAGCACTTTCAGTTCGCTACCCGGCGCAGGGCGACCGACAGTGTGCAGCTTGTCGGGAAACTTGTGCGCCTCCAGCAGGCAGACGACCCCGCCTTCGGTCATCGAATAGATTTCGATCAGGGCACCGGGCATGCGATCGAGTACCTCACGCTTCAGATCCGCCGAAAAAGGGGCAGAGGTGCAATATTTAAGCTGCAGCGCGGACAGGTCGAACTCGTCGAAGCGCGGCTCTTGCATCAGGCGGCTGTATTGCACCGGAACAAGCATCGTCGCGGTCGTTCGATCTTGTTGCGCTGATTCCAGCCAGCGCAGAACGTCGAACTTGCGCATGACGCGGACCGTTCCGCCCGCGAGCAGGGGCGGCAGGAAGGCGACCATGGTGGTGTTCGAATATAGCGGCGTCGAGGCGAGCGTGCGCACCGGCAGCCCGGCTTCGAGCCAGCTCGATGCGGTCGCAGCGAATTGCCGCCAACGCATCTGGTGAGAATGGACGATGCCCTTGGGCACTCCCGTCGTGCCGCTCGAATAGATGATGTTGAAGGGATCGCTCGGCTGCGGATCGAACGCCGGTGCCTTGGTGCCATGCGGCGCCATCCAGCGATCCAACTCCTCGTCCAGCAAAATGCGCGCCATGCCCGGAAAGCATTCATCGCCCAGCTCGACGAGTTTCGCGCGATCGATGAAGATATGCCTGGCGCCCGAGTCACTCGCCATACCTGCCAGTTGCTCTGCGCTGGCACTGGTCGTCAGCGGCGCAGCGACCCCGCCTGCCCGCACCGCAGCTAGAAACACCAGTGCATAAGGGATAGAAGAATATCCAAGGATCGCGACCGACTGCCCCCGCTCCAGCCCATCTTCGACCAATCGCGCGGCAATCCGCTCGACCAGATCGCCCAGTTCGGCCCAGGTGACCTCGCTCGCATCGTCTCGCATGGCGAACCTGTTGCTCTGCGCGGCTGCATTTTCCGCGATGATTTGCGGAAAGCTGCCGAAAGGTTCGGACAGTTTAGCGACGATCTGCGTATCTCCCATCGGCGCACACTATCGCAGGCCGCGCGCCTGTCCAGCCACCCAGCCGCTGCGACGCGAAAAGATCCAGATAATGCGTAGCGCCATCGCCCGCGCGACGACAGATCGCATCAGCATTCGATCACATTGACCGCCAGCCCGCCCTGGCTGGTTTCCTTGTATTTGTTGCTCATATCGAGCCCGGTCTGGCGCATCGTCTCGATCACCTGGTCGAGAGAGACGAGGCTTTCCGCGCCCGTCCGGTGAAGCGCCAGACGCGCGGCGTTGACTGCCTTGACCGCGCCGATTGCGTTGCGCTCGATGCAGGGCACCTGGACCAGCCCGCCAACCGGATCGCAGGTCAGGCCAAGATTGTGCTCCATGCCGATCTCCGCTGCAGAGGCCACTTGCACCGGCGACGCACCCCACAATGCAGCGAGGCCCCCCGCCGCCATGGAGCAGGCAACGCCGACCTCGCCCTGACAACCCATCTCCGCACCCGAGATGCTGGCGCGTTGCTTGTAGAGCAGGCCAATCGCGCCCGCCGTCAGCAGGAAGGTACGGCGCCTGTCCGTGCAGGGCGTCTCTTCGTGCGAAACGCAATAGAACCGGATGACCGCTGGAATGATGCCCGCCGCCCCATTGGTCGGCGCGGTAACCACCCGACCTCCGGCGGCATTTTCCTCGTTCACCGCCATCGCGTAGCAATTGAGCCAGTCGAACAATTGCTCGCGTTCATTGGATTGCGGGTTGGCCGACAGCTTATCCCACAGATCGGGCGCACGTCGTACAACCTTCAACCCGCCAGGCAATATGCCGCGTTGCGTCAGGCCGCGATCGATGCATTGGTCCATCGCTCTGGCAATTCGGTCGATGCCTTCGAGCGTTTTTTCGCGCGGGCGGAACGCGTCTTCATTGGCGAGAACGAGGCCGGCAATGGAGAGCTCTGTCGTTTCGCAGGCGGCCAGCAGTTCCGCTGCCGAACCGAAATCGTGCGCGACCAGGGTGCCCGTGTTGATTCTGTCGCCCGCTGGTTTGCGCTTTAACTGCGCCGCAGATGCCACGAACCCGCCGCCGGTGGAGTAGTAGGTCCTCCCGGAGAGTCTCTCGCCAGCGGCATCGAACGCTGTCAGCTTCATTCCATTGGGGTGCAACTCGGGGATGATATGCCCGGCCAGATCGATGTCAGCCGCGGGATCGAAGGCGATCTCCCGCTCGCCGCCGAGCTTGAGCCGCTTCTCCGTGCCGACCCGACGAAGCGCCGCAGCCGCGTCGTCGGGGCAGGTGGCGTCGGGCGCGAAACCCATCAGCCCGAGAATGCTCGCATCTAGAGTACCATGGCCGATCCCGGTCAGCGCCAGCGAGCCTTGCAACTCCACCGCGACGCGTGCCGTCCTGTCCAGTTTCCCGGAACTCCTCAGCGACCGCACAAAAGAACGCGCGATCCGCATCGGACCTACCGTATGCGAAGAAGAAGGTCCGATTCCGATCCGGAAGATGTCGAGTACCGAAAGCATGAACGCCGGATGGGCTTTTCGCCTCCCGAAATCAACCGGTTGCAGCTGAAACCGGGCGCATGGCAATCTGTGGGTAAATTCGGCCGCGAAACTTTGGAAAATCGCCCGTGAAAGCCTATATGCTCGATATGGAAACTACCCCTGAAAACACGGGCGCCGAAGCGCCGAAGAAAAACGGTTACGGCGCGGATTCCATCAAGGTTCTCAAGGGCCTCGATGCAGTGCGCAAGCGGCCAGGCATGTATATCGGCGATACGGATGACGGGTCGGGCCTTCACCACATGGTTTTCGAGGTGTCGGACAACGCCATCGACGAGGCGCTCGCGGGTCATTGCGACCTCGTTCTGATCGAGCTCAACCCGGACGGCAGCGTGTCTGTTGAGGATAACGGTCGCGGGATTCCGGTCGATATGCACAAGGAAGAAGGCGTATCGGCGGCAGAGGTCATCATGACCCAGCTCCACGCGGGCGGGAAGTTCGAAAACACCAGCGACGACAATGCCTACAAGGTATCGGGCGGCCTCCACGGTGTGGGCGTTTCGGTCGTCAATGCGCTGTCCGAATGGCTCGAACTTACCATCTGGCGTGATGGCCAGGAGCACTGGATGCGCTTCGAGAACGGCGATGCGGTGGAGAGCCTCCGTGTCGTAGGCGATGCGCCGAAAGTCGAACGGAACCCCGACGAGGATGGCTTCAAGAAGGGCACTCGCGTCACCTTCAAGGCGTCGGAGGAAACCTTCAAGAACGTTATCGAGTTCGATTTCGAGAAGCTCGAACACCGCTACCGCGAACTCGCCTTCCTCAACTCGGGCGTGCGCATACTGCTGCGTGATAAGCGCCACGAGGAATCGCAGGAGCACGATCTATTCTACGAAGGCGGTATTGCGGCCTTCGTGAAGTACCTTGATCGCAACAAGCAGGCGCTGGTGGCCGAACCGATTGCGGTCAGCGCGGAAAAGGACGGCATCGCCATCGACGTCGCGCTCGAATGGAACGACAGCTATTACGAGAATGTCCTCACCTTCACCAACAATATCCCGCAGCGCGACGGCGGCACGCACCTCGCTGCCTTCCGCACAGCTCTGACGCGCACGCTGAACAACTACGCCGGAGCCAGCGGGCTGCTGAAGAAGGAAAAGGTCTCGCTTTCGGGCGAAGACATGCGCGAAGGCCTGACGGCGATCGTTTCGGTCAAGCTGCCCGATCCCAAGTTTTCCAGCCAGACCAAGGACAAGCTGGTCAGTTCAGAAGTCCGCCAGCCCCTGGAATCGCTGATGGGCGAAAAGATGGGCGAATGGCTGGAAGAAAACCCGAATGAGGCCAAGGCCATCGTCCAGAAGGTGATCGATGCTGCCGCCGCGCGCGAGGCTGCCCGCAAGGCGCGTGAGATGAGCCGCAAGGGCGCGATGAGCATCGCTTCGCTCCCCGGCAAGCTGGCCGACTGCCAGGACCGCAACCCCGAGAACTGCGAACTCTTCCTGGTCGAGGGCGATTCGGCCGGTGGGTCGGCCAAGCAGGGCCGTGACCGCAAGACGCAAGCGATCCTGCCGCTCAAGGGCAAGATCCTCAATGTCGAGCGCGCGCGCTTCGACCGGATCATCTCGTCCAAAGAAGTGGGTACGCTGATTCAGGCAATGGGCACCGGCCTGCGCGACGAGTTCAATCTCGAGAAGCTGCGCTATCACAAGATCGTGATCATGACCGACGCTGATGTCGACGGCGCACATATCCGCACGCTGCTGCTGACCTTCTTCCATCGTCAGATGCCCGAAATCGTCAAGGCCGGGCATCTCTTCATTGCGCAACCGCCGCTCTACAAGGTGTCGCGGGGCAAGAGCGAAGTCTATCTGAAGGATCAAGCAGCCTATGATCGTTACCTGATCGCACAGGGGCTGGACGGGCGCATGCTCGAAACAGCGAGCGGCGCCGTACGCGGCGGCGGAGAACTGGATGCACTGGTCGAACACGGCCTGAGAATGCGCAACCTGCTGGGCTTCGTGCCCCGCAAGTATAAATCCGATCTGATCGAAGCGATGGCACTTGCCGGCGCACTCGATCCTGCGGGCGACCGTTCGGCTGCGCTCGATCGAACTGCCGCTCACTTGCAGATGGGCGATCCCGAAGCGCGCTGGGCCGCGGAGACTGGCGGCGACGGCAAGGTCCGCCTGAGCCGTCTGTGGCGCGGCGTGACAGATGTTCACGAGATCGACCCGGCATTCCTCGACAGTGCCGAGGCGCGTAAATTGCATCGCATCGCCCAGGATTTCGCCGATGTCTATTCGGCTCCGCTACGCTTGGTTCGCAGCACTGCCGACACGGAGCTGGAAGAGATCGACAGCGGCGATACGGATGAGGATGCACCGATCCTTTCCGAAGATGCAATCACGCTGCCGACACAATTGCTCGAGGCTGTGATGGCCGCAGGGCGCAAGGGCCAGAAGATTCAGCGTTACAAAGGTCTTGGCGAAATGAACGCCGAACAATTGTGGGAGACCACGCTCGATCCGGACAATCGTGCGCTGCTACAGGTCAAGGTCGAGGATGCCGACGTAACCGACGAGATATTCACGCGCCTTATGGGGGACGTCGTCGAACCGCGCCGCGAATTCATTCAGAACAACGCGCTGAACGTCGCGAATCTGGACGTCTGACGGGCTCCAACCAATCCGCCCCTAGTTCTCCAGCGAGATCGAAATCCGGCGATTGCGAGGGTCTGCCGGGTCTTTCGCGATCAGCGGCTCCGTGTCTGCGACCCCTTCGATCCGGCGGAACCTGTTCCCCGCTATCCCTTCGCGGATCAAGGTTTGTCGCGTGGTTTCGGCACGGCCCGCCGAAAGGGACCAGTTGTTGACCCGCGTCGGGTCTCGATAGCGGAGAGCATCCGTATGTCCACGCACACTAATCTTGCCGTTTTCAGGGGCAATGGCCTTAGCCACGACATTCAGCAGATCTCGGGCGTCCGGCGTAAGAACCGTCGTCCCCAGCGCGAACATCGAGAAATTCGCGTCGTCGACAAGATCGATCCGGATGCCGGTGGTCGTTTCGATCATCCGAACTTGCCGCATCAGCTTTTTGAGCCGTTCTTCCTCCGCAACCGCCTCGGTAACTCGTTCGCGGATGCGCCCGATCGTCGCGACCCCCTCCTTCGGCCCACCCGTCGCATCGCGCGGAACGGTCAGTGCCTGGGTACCGGTCTGTCCTGCCGCATGCGGATAATTGTCAGGATCGACAAGCGATGCACCGCCCAAAACACCGTCTGAGCCAGCACTCTGCTCTTTGGTTTTCACGAGTGTCGGCGTGAAATAGTCTGCCAGACCCTGGCGCTGATCCTCTGTCGTGGCGCCAAGTAGCCACAGCAGCAGGAAAAAGGCCATCATGGCAGTGACGAAGTCGGCATAGGCGACCTTCCACGCGCCGCCATGATGGCCGGCTGCGACCACCGTCACTTTCTTGACGATGATAGGGACCGGATCGTTACGACCTGCCGGGCTACTGGCCATTTCAGCGACCCCGAAGAGCGTCGAGGAGTTCGTTCAAACCCGGCCTGACGGTGTGGCCCAGACCGGAGCGCGCACTTTCCACCACCAGCGGCTGCGGATGTCCGTAGAGCGAAGCGATGATCACCTGCTTTACGGCATGGAATATCTGCTCGTCCTGCTCGAGCACTTGCTTTAGACGCCCGGCAAGCGGCCCGACTATGCCATAGGCGAGCAGCACGCCGAGAAATGTCCCAACCAGCGCAGCACCGATCATCTTGCCGAGAATCTCTGGCGGCTGATCGATCGATCCCATGGTCTTGACGACACCCAGTACGGCGGCAACGATACCGAGCGCCGGCAGCGCGTCCGAGAGCGTCTGGAGATTGTGCTGCGGCTCGTGCAGTTCATGGAAATGCGTCTTCATCGCATTGTCCATCACCTCCTCTACGGCATGGGTCTCCAGCGTGCCGGAAGAAACCACGATGAGCGTCAGCGTGTCGCAGATCAGTGCGATCAAGGGCTTGTTCTTGAGGAGATTCGGGTAAGCGCTGAATACCGTGGAATTGGCCGGATCGTCGAGATGGCTTTCGAGCGCGACCGGGCCGTCGTTTTTGAGCATGCGCATAAGTTGCGAGGTCAGGGCAATTGCATCTATGTGGTCCTGCTTGTTGTGCTGCGGACCCTTGAAGATCTTGCCGAACGCTCCGCCGATAGCCTTCAACCCTTCGAGGGAATTGCCCGCAACCATTGCGCCGATGGCAGCGCCCCCGATGATGAGCATTTCGAAAGGCATGGCTTTCAGGACTGGGCCCATTGCCCCGCCGCTGAGCATGAACCCGCCGAAAACCATGACGAGCAGCACTACAATGCCGATGATCGCGTACATTCCTGATATTCCTCCGGCTGGGCGCGCGATCAGCGCAACATTGAAAACAGTGAGAGATTTGCGAGACGGACGAAACTCGCCTGACTCGCCTCGAGTACGGTGAGAGTTTCCTGCAGGCGGGTCATCGTGATCGCGATATCGGCTCCACCGACATCGGAACGTTCGTCGGCGATGCGCTCTGCGTTGTTTTCCCGGCGCTCCGACATCAGATCGATCCAGTTGAGACGCGAACCGATGACGGTCTGAGCGGTGGTTACCTTTTCCAGGCCCGTGTCCAGTTCGGCGAGCACTGCAGAGCTGGCATCGATTGCTCCCTGCCCACCGGCGGACAAGGCGGCGGCGAGGGTACCGAGCACTGCAAACAGGTCTGTCGGACCATTTGCGGAGTCGAACTGGAACACTTCGGGCCCGGTCAACCCCGGTTCGACAGTCTGCCCTTCACCGATTTCAAGCGGGGCAACGCTGCCAGTGCCGACGAACTGCACCGCGGTTCCGTTGTCGACATATGCAGCGCCTGCCGTCTGCCCGCCGAAAAGTGCGTGGCCTGCAGTATTTCGGCTATTGGCCAATCCGATCAGACTTTCGCGCAAGCTCGCGACCTCCACGCCGATCGCGGCACGTTGCTCGTCGTTCAGCGTGCTCGATGCAGCCTGCACGGCAAGTTCCCGAACGCGAACGACGATATCGGCGACCGAGTCCAGCGTCTGGTCGCCAAGCGACAGATCCGCTTCGGCCAGTTGCGAATTGCGTGTATCGACATCCGCCAGGCGTTCCGTGCGTGCCAGCATACGCAGCCGGGCGGCAGCCACCGGATCGTCCGACGACTTCTCGAGCCGTTCGCCGGTCGCGATTTGTAGCTGGAGCGATTCGGCAAGGGCGCGCAGGCCCCCGATCTGGCTTGAACTGCGATCGTAGAATGCGCTGGTGCTGAGATTGATCATCGTCCGATCCCGATGAGAGTGTCGAATATGTCGCTGGCCACCTGCATGGCGCGACCCGAAGCCTGAAACGCCTGCTGGAAGCGGATGAGGTTGGCCGCCTCGGTATCGAGGTCGACCCCGGACTGCTCTTCAAGAGATATCCGGGCCGACGACGCGATAGTTTCCAGCGCGCTTTGCGTAATATTGCGTCCTGCGACCTTGCTCGACACATCGAACAGCAGACCGCTGAACTGCTGCGCCGGGTCCAGATTGGCCAGTGACTGGCGCAGGGCCGCGAGATTGGAATCGTCGCGGCTGCCCGCACCTGCTCCGGTCGGTGCAGTTGCAAGCCCCTGTCCGTCGCTCATGACCACCCTCAGCGTGCCTGCGGTGGTCCCGGAAAAGATCGGTTGACCGGGAGAACCGTCCAGCGCCACGCCGGCAGCCTGGGCGTTGTTCACCGCATCGGCCAGCCCGGCTGCGATGGTATCGAGACGACCGCGAACGGAAGCCAGTTCGGTAAGGGCGAGCGAGGCGCCGGCAAGGCTTCCCGAACCCGGGGAGACCGCCTGGCCATCGACAGCAAAGCTGAGGGTTCCGTCGGCGGCTACTGCCGAACTCAGCGTGCCGGAGGTGCCACCATCGACGAAGCTTCGGGGAGGGTTGGTGCCCAGCGAAACGGCAACGGTCCCATCGCTTGCGAAGCTCGTGGTGACCGACGTGAAGCCGGCCAGCCGCTCGAGCAGTTGGTCACGCTGGTCCAGCAGAGCCGCGCGGTCGCTACCGCCGCTTCCCGCTCGCGCCAGGTGCTGGTTTACGCGTGCAAGTTCGCTGCCGATGGTATTGGCTTCGGAAACCTGGGCATTGGCTTCGAAATGCAGGCCTTCCCCGACGGCCTCCAAACTCGAAGCGGTTATGTTGAACTTGCTCGCAAGCGTCGTGGCCTCACCAATGACCGCAGCACGCCGGGAAGGATCGACCGGGTCGCCAGCAAGCTGCTGGAGCGCGGCTTCGAATTCGACAATCGAGCTGAAAACGCCCGATTGTTCGAGCGCGCTTTCCATATTGCGCAGCCCTTTCAGCTCGGCGTTAGCGCGTTCGAGATCGCTCGATGTGCGCCGGACTTCGCTCTGCAGAAAAGGATCGGTATTCCGGCGAATTTCCGCAATCCGGGAACCGGAAAGCGAGATGTCGCCGATCCGGCCAGGCCCACCGGATGCTGCGACTTCCGCAACGGTAAGGGTGCGCCGGACATAGCCACCGGTCGATGCATTGGCGATGTTCTGTGCGGTCACATCGAGCGCCGCGCGTGCCGTGCGCGTGCCACTGAAGGCAATCGAGAGAAGGTCTGAGGCCATCAGTTGTCATCCTGTGGTAGAAAGCGGGCGAGTTGGTTTTCGATGGCGGTGGCAAAGCCGAGCTGACCGGATTGCGCCGTGAGTTCCGCAAAACGCGCATCGCGCATTTCACGAAAGGTTGCTTCGCCCTCGCCGCCGAACAGATCGTTCCCGCCGAAATCCGTGCTTCGCGCACTCGCGAGCATCTGGCGCAGCAGGATGGCTTCGAACTGCTGCGCCGCTTCGCGCAGTTCGTTGCGAACGGGCGCCGCATCGCGCTCGGCCAAGAGCTTCGCTCCGGTCGGATTGATGGGATAGGACATCATATGATGACCAGTTCGGCTGTCAGCGAGCCGGCCTGCTTGAGCCCCTCGAGAATGGCGACCAGGTCTGCCGGGCTTGCACCCAGAGCATTCAGCGCGTCCACCACCTCGGCCAGCGAGGCTCCCGGACCTACGCGCGAAACTACGCTCTCCTCCTGCTGTGCGGTGATGGTGCTGCTGGGTTCCACAGCGGTCTGACCACGAGAGAAGGGTTCGGGCTGCACGATAATGGGATCTTCGTCGATCCGCACCACCAGGCTGCCATGGCTGATCGCGGCGGGCGCCAGCCGGACCGCGCTCGAGATGACGATCGTACCGGTACGGCTGTTGATCACCACTCTGGCAGCGCGCTCGGCCGGATCGACGTCGAGCATTTCGATCTGCGCCATGATCTCGGCGCGCGTATTGGCACCGGGCGGCAGCATCAGCGCAAGGGTCACGCCGTCTTCGACCTGCGCCATGCCTGGATAGGCGCCATTGATGGCGTCGCGTACGCGCGAGATGGTCAGGAAGTCGGCATTGTAGAGGTTCCAGCGCAGCACTTCGGAAAAATCGAAATTGCTCGCTACTGCCTGCTCTACGGTAGCACCGTCGGCAATGCGGCCGACGGTCGGCACATTGACGGTAAGTTTCGAGCCATCCTTGCCCGACACGCCGAGGCCGCCGACAGCGAGGTTGCCCTGCGCCATCGCGTAGACCTGGCCATCGGCCCCGTACAATGGGGTCATGATCAGCGCACCGCCGCGCAGCGACTTGGCTTTACCCATGGTCGAAACGGTCACGTCGATCCGCTGGCCGGGCTTGGCAAAGGCGGGCAGTTCCGCAGTTATGATAACGGCGGCAGCGTTCTTGAGCGCCGGGTTCACACCCGGCGGCAGCTGCAGGCCGAGGCGACCCGACACGCCGCGCATGGCCTGCGTGACATAGGCAAAATTGTCGTCGCCCGAACCGTCGAGGCCGACAACAACACCGTAACCGGTAAGCTGGTTAGAACGGACCGACTGGAACTGGCCAAGATCGCGAACCCGCTCGGCGGCAGCCGGAACCGGCAGCGACGCGAGCAGCGCGACGAAGAGAAGGGTAAGATGGCGGATCATGATCGACATCCTCAGAAGGGCGAAATCACGCCGAAGAAGCGCGACAGCCAGCCTTCGCGGCTAGCGCGCTGGACCGAACCGGCTCCCGAGTAGGAAATGCGTGCATCGGCCACCTGGATCGACGAGATACGGTTGTCCTGGTCGATGTCCGCAAGGCGGATGATGCCCGAAAGCTGCACCCACTCTTCGCCCTGGCTGAGCTGCATGACCTTTTCCCCACGTACCAATGCCGTCCCGTTCGGGCGAACTTCGGCGATCGTGACGGTCAGGTCCGCCCGGATCGAACTCGCTTGCGATGCATCGCCCGACCCTTTGAACGACCCGCCGCCCGATGCATTAAGGTCGCTGCTATCGATTCCGGTCCAGGTCGGGAGCGAAAGCCCGAGACTGCCATCGCGCTTGGTCGATCCGCTGGTCGATTTGGACGTTTGCGTGCGCTCGATCAGTACGATCGTGACGATATCGCCGACACGCGCTGCGCGATTGCCGTAATAGAGCGGCGCGTAACCGTGACTGGCCTGATAGATGGCGCCATCCTGGTGGCGTGTCTGAGCAGTCTGCGGTGGGGGTGGCAGCGCGGCGGAAAACCCTTCCGGCCTTGCGGAACCGCCACCACAGGCGGCAAGCGCAAGCGCCAGCGGAGCAAGACAGATTGCGGATTTCATTGATGCGATCCTCAGAGCGTCTGGTTGGCGTTGCGAAGCATTTCGTCGACCGCCGACACCATCTTCGAGCTGATTTCGTAGGCGCGCTGGCACTCGATCATTTCGACCAGCTCTTCGACGATGTTCACGTTCGAACTTTCGAGCATGCCCTGGCGAATATTGCCGCGGCCATTTTCGCCGCCCGCCGCCAGTTCGGCTGCTCCGCTCGCAGCGGTCTCGACCAGGAAGTTGTCGCCTATGGCCTGCAAACCTGCAGGATTGGTGAAGCGCGCAACCTGGATCTGGCCCAGTTCGGCCGGCTCCGCCTCGCCGGGCAGCGTTGCGGAGACCGTACCATCGGGCGATACCGCAATCGCGGTCGCACCCTCCGGCACGGTGATCGCGGGTTGGACGGCATATCCCTGCTGCGTAACCAGTTGGCCTTCAGCGGACAGCGTGAAATTGCCGGCACGGGTATAGCCGGTCCGCCCGCCGGGCATTTCGATCTGGAAATAGCCGTCGCCATCGAGAGCGATATCGAAGGCGTTGCCGGTGGTGTTGAGCGCGCCCTGCGTGATGATCTGGCTGGTCGACTGGACGGCCACGCCGGTGCCGAGGTTGAGCCCGGTAGCATAGGCGGTTTCGCCCGACGAACGCTGTCCGGCAACGCGGGCATCCTGATACGCCAGCGTGGCGAAGTTCGCACGGTCGCGCTTAAAGCCGGTAGTGCCGACATTGGCGAGGTTGTTGGCGATGACGCGCATGCGCGCATCCTGCGCCTCGAGCCCGGTACGTGCGACCTGAAGAGCTGAAGTGGGCATGATGGTCTATCCTTTTCGCTGGTTAGCCGAGGCGCATGAGCTGCGCGCCGCTTTCATCGATTTCGCGTGCCGTCGCGACGACCTTGCTGCGCATGGCGAAAAGCCTTTGCGCATCGATCATCTCCACCAGCACTTTGGTGGTTTTCACATTCGACTGTTCGAGCGCGCCGACCTGAACAGTCGCGGCCTCGTCGGTCGGCAGGATGCCGCCGCCTTCGACACGGAAGAGGCCGTCGAGCCCCTTGCTGATCGGAGAGCCCTGCCAGACCGCCAGCTTGATCCTGCCGATTTCGGCAGGTGGCTGGTCGGGCGTGGCCGGGTCGGCAATGGTGATCGTTCCATCGGGTGCGATCCCGGGTATGCCGACCGGCGGGATGGTGATCGGTCCGTTGTCGCCGAGGATGGGGCGCCCCTCGCCATTGACAAGCAGGCCGGTGGCCGAAATCGACAGATCGCCGCGGCGGGTGTAGGCCTCGGTGCCATCCTCTGCCTGCACGGCCATGAGCGCGTCGGTCGCCATCGCGACGTCGAGATTGCGACCGGTTTCGATGATTTCGCCCGCGACCATATCCGCACCGCGCACCCGAGCGACCTGCATCGCCCGGGCCTCGAGAGGCTGGCCTTCGATTGTGACCGGACGCTGATCGAGCAACTCCGCGCGAAAGCCGAGCGTATTGGCGTTGGCCATATTGCTCGCGATGACGCGCTGGCTGTCCATCGACGCCCGCATGCCCGAAAGCGCGGTGTGGATAAGGCGGTCCATGGCGATCAGGTCCGCAGGTTGATGACGGTCTGCGAGATCTGGGTCGCGGTGTCGATCGCCTTGGCATTCGCCTGGAAATTGCGCTGGGCGGTAATCAGCCCGACCAGTTCTTCCGCAATGTCGACGTTCGAACGCTCAAGCGAGCCTGACAGCAGAGAGCCATAGGCGCCAATGCCGGGCGTGCCATAGGTCGCCTGCCCGGACAGGCCGGTGCCTTCCCAGTTCGCATCGCCGACCTTCTTGAGACCGGTGGGCGAAATGAATGTGGCGAGCGCCACCATACCGATCGGTTCGACGGAGGCATCGGCATAGGAGGCGGACACCAAGCCGTCTTTGTCGATGGTGACACCGACAAACTCTGACCCAGCCGCGTTCTGGGGCGGCAGGGTGGCGTCGGTCAACGTGTTGCCGGTCACCTGGCCGTTGGCATCGACCGGGAACAACTGCAACCGGTTGCCGCTTGCATCGACGATATTGCCGTTGCCACTGGGGCTGAAGGAGCCTGCACGCGTATAGAGCGTAGATCCGTCGCTGGCGGAACGGACCGTGAAGAAACCGTCGCCCGTGATCGCCAGATCGAGCGCCGAGCCGGTCTGCTCTACCGGACCCAGGGAGAAATTCTGTGTGATCGATTTCACCGAGGCACCGATGCCCTGGATCATCCGCGGATTGGTCAGCGCCGAACCGGCGACGATTTCGGAGAATTCCGTACGGCTCCGCTTGAAGCCATAGGTTTCCGAGTTCGCGATATTGTGCGCAATTACCCCGAGCGAGGTCTGCGAATTCTTCATGCCGTTAAGCGAGGTATAGAAGGACATCGAATGTCTCCGTGATCAGATTTCGGATGCGGACTGGGTTGTTTCGATCAGCTGGTCGAGCTTGTCCGCGATCCGCTCGAGCATGGCATTGGTTTCGGAGACCCCGGCAAGCGAGGAGAACTGCGCCATCTGCGCGAGCATCTCCTTGTTATCGACCGGGTCGAAGGGATCCTGCTGCTGCATCTGGACAGTCAGCAAACGCAGGAAATCGCCTTGACCCAACGAGTCCATTCCGCGGCCCGAAACGGGGCTGTTGGGGGTGGACGTGGGAGTCTGGTTGGTAATCGAAGTGATCATTTCATCCTCATCGTTTCCAGCATGAGCTGCTTGGCTGTCGACATGGCTTCGACCATGTTGCGGTATTGGCGCGAGGCTTCGAGCATCTCGACCATTTCGGCGTTCTCATCGACGGGGGCCTCCCACACGTCGCCGTTCTCGTCGGCGAGCGGATGCCCGGGATCGTGGCGACGGATCGGTGCGACATCTTCGCGCACCACTCCGCCTACGCGAACCGATGACAGGCCCGAGGCACGGTCGAGTTCCTGTTCGAACACGGTGCGCATCGGGCGATAGGCTTCCGCCTCGCTCGCAGCGACCGAACCGGCATTGGCAAGGTTGGAGGCTGCCGTGTTCATCCGCACGAGCTGCGCGGACATGGCACGGTGGCCTACTTCGAAAAAGGATGTCGGTCCCGGCATCGTCACTCGCCCCGTATCGCGCGAGTGACGGTTTCGACCCGACCGCGCAGAAAATTGAGCGTGGCCGAATAGGCGACGGCGTTCTCGGCGAAGGCGGCCTGCTCGGTCGCCATCTCGACAGTGTTGCCGTCCAGACTGGCCATGGTCGGGATACGATACTGGATCGCGCCGTCGGTGGCCCGCTCCGCTTCGACACCACCCAGGCGGGCCTGCAGCGCATCGGCGAAATCGACGTCGCGCGCCTTGTAGCCGGGGGTTGCCGCATTGGCGATGTTGGAGCCGAGCACACCCATGCGCTGCGACCGGATTTCCAGTGCCGCCCCGTGAATGCCAAACAATCCTTCGCTCATTCGAGCCTCCGCATAAAGATACGGAACAACGCTCAGCAAAGGGCGTGCCAAAAGTGAAAAGCGAGCCCGGAAACAATCAGATCGGCAGATTCCGGCAAGCGTTTGCCGGTGGGCGGCAAAGTTCGTCCGCCGTGTAAATCTGCGCCTGAATCCGCCGTTCTTGGCGGCAAGGAGTAGCTACCTCATGATGGAAACCTGGTTCGACCCGGCGGCGATCGCAATCGTCTTCGTCGGCACTTTGGCGGCAACGCTGCTGCGGTGCGGTATGGCCGATACCCGCATCGCGATCGGCGCCCTGCGGGGCCTGGTCGAGACGCCGTTCGACGTCACTAACGCCAAGGCCGCGCTTGCCGTGCAGATACGTGAAATCGCCGATGACGGGTTTCTCCGCGCCGAACCGCAACACTTCGGGGACAGCGAATTCGACAGCCTGTCCGATCTCATCATCAGCCAGCGTTCGATCCAGTCGCTGCACGGCGAGCATCACAAGTTCAAGGAAGCACGGGTAGCGACCGCGCAGACCGCAGAGCGCGTGTTCAACAGCGCTGCCGAACTGGCCCCGATCCTCGGCCTTGCCGGGACCCTGATTGCGCTGGGACAGGCCCAGGGATCGACACCGGAACAGCTGGGGATCGTCGGTGCCATTTCGATGGCGGTCGTGACTACGTTGTATGGCCTGATCGCCGCCAACTTCCTTTTCTCGCCGCTTGCCAGCGCAATTGCGCGCAAGTCCCGTCGCGAGGAACTGGATCGCGACGAAGTCCTCGAATGGCTGGCGAGCGGTATCCGCAAGACGGGAATGGCGGCCACACCGCCTCACGCCGACAGGGCCGTAGCATGATCATTCGTGCAGCTTCCGGCTGGCAGACCGTCACCGCCGACCTCGCCCTGATCCTGTTCCTGATTACGGCGCAAGCCGCGGGACAGAAGCCTGAGCCCCAATCCCGGGTCGATGAAACGAGGCAGGCTCCTGCGACATCGTCGGCCCTTGCCGTACACCGGCCAGCGGAAGGCGAAACGGTCCGCGAGTGGCTGTTGGCAACGGTGACCGACGAGCGACAATTGGCGACCCTATCCGTCAGCTATACGCCTGGCCGGCGCACCGAGGCACTGGTCGAGGCCGAACGCATTATGGCCGAAGCCGACGACGCGGAGGTCCCGATGCGCCTGATCGCCCAGCCAAACACCGTCGACGACTTGGTGATCTCGGTCGATTACCTCCGCACCCCACAGGATGGCACGAACCTTGCTCCATAGCTTGTGAGATCCCGCCTCTCGACGGGTGGATTCGTACACCGGAGTGAACACCGATCATGCGCAATATCTTCCTCGGAACAGCAGCCGCCGCGCTTTTTGCGACGACCGCCGCCGCAGCCTCGCCCATGGAGCATTCGATTATCGATCGCGCCGTGGCCGACTTTACCGGCGCCGCGATCGGCCAGCCGGGCGGTGCTAAATTGCCCGTGGATCGCCGACTGAGGCTGGCTAGCTGCCAGTCGCCGCTCGACCTGCAATGGTTCGGACGCGACCAACGCTCGATCCAGGTAGCTTGTCCGCGCGAGGGCTGGCGCATCTATGTGGCCGTGGACGGGGTGGCCAATCATGCCGGCCAGGTTCCCGAGCAATATGGCGAGACGATCGTCAAGCGCGGCGAAAACGTGAGCATTCTGGTGCGTGGCAGAGGTTTTACGCTCACCCGCCAGGGATCCGCGGTTGAAGACGGCGCGCAAGGCGAATGGATCAGGATTCGCGCCAGTGGCGAGCGGACCGAAACGATGAGAGCACTTGTCATTCGTCCGGGCCAGGTCGGCATAGATTTGCCGTAACCGGCAAATTTATTGCCGGGGAGTTAAACCCGCGCATCTTTAGCCGTTCTGTTGGACAACCAGCTTATGGAGCGAAACGATGCGTATTGTCGGATTGCCGGAATTCTCGGGATCGTTGGTGCGTCCGAGCACCGCCGTCTCGCCTGCCGCGAAAACCTCGCCTTCGCAGAAGGTTGCTGCCGAACCCCGCGAAGCGGAAGCGCCCGTTGCTACGTCGCGCCTCTCTGCGGGTGTTGAAGTTCCGGTCGATCATGAGCGCGTGGCCGAAATCCGCAAAGCGCTTGAATCCGGCACCTACCCGCTGATTCCCACCAAGATCGCCGACGCGATCATCGCCGCTGGCATGTACGGAAAGGTCGGTAAATGACCCGCAAACAGGAAACCCTTGCGACCCTGCAACAGATGCTCGCCCTTTTGCAGGGTGAGCGGCAGGCGCTTGCCGCCCTCGACCTCGATCGCATCGTTACCTGCACCAATGGCAAGATGGATCTTTGTACCAAACTGGAAGCGGTGGAGAGGTCCAGTCTCGACGAAGAGTGCCTCGGTGTGCTCGATGCGGTTCGTCGTTTGAACGAGATCAATCGCCGTTTGCGCAATCTGATCGCCACCAACGTGCAGAACCGCCTCGGCGCGCTGACTGGCCACAACGCACCTTATACCGCCCTCCCTCGCCAGGGAGCACAGGTAGCGCTCGCCTGAGCTAGTCGGGCCAATCTTCAAGGGATTTTTGGCACGCATCTTGCTGAACCTTCGGGGAACCAAATCCCGGAGGATGCGTGCCTACCATCAACCCAGTCCAGACCGCCGAAGTGCAGGGCGCTATCGCCCGCGCCGCGACGCGCACGGGAGTCGATTTCGACTACCTGCTTGCTCAGGCCAGGCTGGAATCCGGCCTCGATCCCAGCGCCAAGGCGCAGACTTCGAGCGCCACCGGTCTCTATCAGTTCATCGATTCCACCTGGCTGCGCACGCTCGACCGGCACGGCGCGAAGCACGGCCTCGACTGGGCGGATGCGGCCATTGGCCCTGGCGGCCGGGTATCCGATAGGGCCACGCGCGATCAGCTGCTGTCGTTGCGCTACGATGTCGACGCATCGTCGCTGATGGCAGCGGAGCTGACGCGAGAAAACTCCGAAGGATTGCGCATCACGCTCGGTCGCGAGCCCGAACCTGCAGAACTCTATCTGGCGCATTTCCTGGGCCTTGGCGGTGCGCAGCAATTTCTCGGTGCACTCGGCAGCGACCCCGGGCAGTCGGCCGCGGCACTCATGCCGCAAGCGGCGCGGGCCAACCGCTCGATCTTCTATTCCGGTGCTGCGCCCCGTTCGGTGGGCGAAGTCATGGCACTTATGCAAGACAAGGTCGCAAACGCCTACGGAGAGACGCCGATGCCGGGCAATTGGCAGCCGACGGGTCACGATTTCTCCAGATTTGCGGCGCAGTCCCCCATGAGACGGGGCAGTCCGGATCGTGGCGGTTTCGCGGTCCCGTCGCTGCCATCGGACACCCGGCAGCGCGGGTCCATGGCAGATACGCTCCGCGCAACATTCGGCGAAGGTGGCGCCCCCGGTAATCGAGCCAATGAGCAGATTGCCGCGGCCTATACCAAATTCAAGGCATTCGGTCTGTGAGCGTGCGTCAGTTCCTCAACCCGGGCCTCGCCCTGCCGATCGGCATCCTGACGATCATCCTGCTGATGGTGATGCCGATCCCCGCAATGCTGCTCGACGTCTTCTTCGTCATGAACATCGCGCTGTCCGTGTCGATCCTCATGGCGGCAATGAACGCGCAGAAGCCGCTGGATTTTTCTTCGTTCCCGTCCGTTCTGCTGTTCGCCACACTCTTGCGGCTCGCACTCAACGTCGCCTCGACACGTATCGTACTGCTCAACGGGCACGAAGGCGGCGCAGCGGCGGGCAAGGTGATCGAAGCCTTTGGCGCTTTCCTTATCGGCGGCAATTTCGCAGTCGGCATCTTTGTCTTCCTGATCCTGATGATCATCAATCTCATGGTGGTGACCAAGGGTGCAGGGCGCGTATCGGAGGTTTCGGCCCGCTTCACCCTCGATGCACTGCCCGGCAAGCAGATGGCGATCGACGCGGACCTGGCTGCGGGGCTGCTGACTGCGGACGAAGCCAAGGCACGCCGCCGCGAAATCGCCACGGAAGCCGATTTCTACGGCTCGATGGACGGCGCCAGCAAGTTCGTGAAAGGCGATGCCGTTGCTGCATTGTTGATTCTGCTGATCAACGTGATCGCAGGCCTCGTGCTCGGAATGACGACCCACGGGCTCTCGGCTGGCGAAGCCGGATCGCTCTATGTGACGCTGGCCGTCGGCGACGCATTGGTCGCCTCGGTGCCGGCGCTGCTGCTCTCGATTGCCGCCGCGGTCATCGTCACCCGCGTTTCGGACGCGCGCGACCTGACCGGCCAGATCGGCGGTCAGTTGGCCGACCCCAAGATCTGGCTTCCCGTCGCCTGCATATTGTTTGTGATCGGCTGCATCCCGGCGATGCCGCAATCGATCATCTTGCCGCTTTCGGCCGCCGCCTTCTGGCTGTGGCACAGCTTGCGCAAGCGGCAGGAAGCCGCGAAGACCCTGCCGGAACCCGTTGCCGCGCCCGATCCTGCGCATATCGCTATCGACGAGGTAACCGACCAGACGCTCGTGACCATCCAGCTCGGTTATGGCCTTATCAGCCTGACCGACGAGAAGCGCGGCGCCACGCTGGTCGCGCGGCTGACCGGTCTTCGCAAGCAGATGTGCCAGAATTTCGGCTTCATCGTTCCCCAGTTCCGGATCGAAGACAGCTTCGAAGTCGAGCCCGATGGCTATCGGATCATGCTGGGCGGGGCGACGATCGGGGGCGGCAAGATCAAGCCCGGCCACATGCTCGCCATCGACACCGGCGAAGTCATGCGTTCCCAGGCGATCCACGGCGAAGCAACTGTCGATCCCAGCTTCGGCTGCCCCGCCTTGTGGATCGATCCGGGTGCGCGCGATCTGGCCGTCGCCGAAGGCTATCTCGCGGTCGATCCGGAAAGCGTAATCGCAACCCAGATCCATCAGTTGCTGGCTGTCCGCGCGCAGGATTTGCTCGGCCCCGACCAGGTTCGCGACCTGATCGATCACCTGCGCGGGCGTCATGGCCAGCTGATAGAAACGATCACCCCGCAGCCACTGTCCCTGGCAGCCGTGACCCGCCTGCTCAAGGCGCTACTCGCCGATGGGATTTCGTTGCGCCATGCGCTGCGCGTATTCTCGAGCATTTCGCTCGCGGCCCAGCAGACGTCCGAGCATGATCGTCTGGTCGATATCGTGCGAATGGATCTGGGAGCCATGATCGTCGCCGAGGCCTGTCCGCCGGATGCCAAACTTCCGGTTATCACACTGGCGGCGGCGCTGGAGGATATGGTTGTCAGCGGCCTGCAGGATCCGGCATCGGGCGAAATCGTCATCGAGCCCGATCTCGCGCGTTCGATCGGTGAGCGGATCGCCACAATCGTATCGCAACGCGATCCTGCGGCAGCGCGCCCGGCACTGATCGTACAGCCTCGCGCGCGCCGCGCACTGACCGCTCTTCTGAGGCTCCGCGCACCGCAGTGCCTGGTGCTGTCGATCAACGAACTTCCCGCCGCACAGCCGATCGAAGTGATCGCCGTTGTTGGCGATGAAACACCCAAGCAACCTGCACAACTCGGCCATGAAACGGAGGCCCTTGCAGCATGAAGTATGAGCACGCCCATTTCAACGCGCAGCGCGCCTATGCGAGCGAGATCACCGAGCGGATAGAAAAGTTCCTCCCCATGGTCCGCAAACTGGCATGGTATTACGAAGGCAGTTGCGGTGCCTCGCTCGACGTCGACGATCTCCTGCAAGCCGGAATGATCGCCCTGACCGAGTGCGCGCAGCGACACGAACGCCCGAGCGAGGACGGTTTTGCGGCTTATGCCAAGATGCGTGTTCGCGGTGCCATGATCGATCTCCTGCGGTCCCAGTCCCATCACGTCCGCGGTGCCGCCGCCCTGCGCAGGAAGATGGAAGGCACAGCCGACCAGTTGCGCCGGGAACTGGGCCGCGATGCGAGTGCGGAGGAAATGGCGTACGCCATGAACATTTCGGTCGAGGAGTATCACAAGGCACGCGATCAGATCGCCACCCGGCTCGTCGATCTCGAAGACTGCTATTCGGACACTAACCCGGCCTTCGTCAGCGACGAACCCGACGCGGAGGCCCTGCTGCTCGATGCCGCCGACAAGGCAGCGCTGACCCAGGCAATTGCCGCTCTGCCGGAACGGTTGCAACTCGTGATCCAGCTGCACTTTCTGGAAGAACTCAATCTGACCGAAATTGCGACAATCCTGGAAGTCAGCGTTCCACGCGTACACCAACTCAAGGCGAACGCGCTTGAAAAACTACGAATTGGACTTGTGGCAGCAGAGTCCATCTAGACGTTTACCGTCACCGACTATTTCCGTGCCATAAATGGACACAGCCATCACGGCCATGGAACTTAAGTGCAATGCCGTATGCTGGAGCACCCGTTTTGATCTATTGAAGCGCTTGGTCTTTAACTCCCCCCGAAATGGAGCAGTGGGCGAATGTCGCCGTGGGAATCAAGCGTTCAGCAATATGTCGACGATTGCGCCGAGGGCCGTCTTTACGAGCCGCGTACGGCGTTGGCGGTGTTCGCCGAACTGCGTAACAGCGCGCCGAAGAAGTATGCTGGCCTGTTCGACCAACCAGTCGCACCGGCGCGGTTGGAAGAGCTGTACGAAGCTCGCGCATATGTGAGCGCAGCGATGGAACTGGTCGGCCCTTATTGCGGAGTGCTCGTAACCCGTGCTGCAAGCGGTCCGTCTTCGGCGCTGGTGTCGTTCTCGGGCGAAATCGAAGAAGGCAATTTCTTCGGCGAGGATCCGGCTATCGCTCTGGTCGCCGCCTGCGCCCGTGCGTTGCTGTTGCTCGGAGGCGCTGTAGCCGGAACGTCCGACTGACCCGTCTTGCGGTCAGAGCTCGGCTTCGAGCGCCAGGCGAACGGCAGAAATCGTGCACGGCACCTCGAGCTTTGCGATCATGTTGCGCCTGTGGACCTCGATCGTCCGCGGGCTGACCGACAGATGGCGAGCGATGGCCTTGTTCGATTGTCCATCCGACACGGCGCGCAGAACCTCCTGCTCCCGCTGACTGAGCGCCTGCAGCCGCCGAGTGGCGACCTGCCGACGTCGCCGGAGCGCGACGCGTTTGGCGTTGCGATGCAGCAACTGCTTGATCGCACCCGAAGGGTCCGCATCGCCGCCGTCATAATCGAAATAACCGCCGGCCCCCTTGTCGAGGATTTCGAAGACCCGTTCGAGTTTGGGCTGCGCAGAATAGGCAAACACGGCCGCAATTGTGTCCTGCACGATGGTTTCGCCAAGACATGCCTGCAATTGGTCGCCTTCGTCGTACACGAGAAAGCAGGGCTTGTCCGCCGTTACCGAACCCACTTCCGATACTTTGTCGAACGGAACGGCCCGCGCATAGTTGTTCAGCAAGCGTGCGAGTGCATTGCGCCGCTGCAGGTTCTGGTCGATAACGTAGAAGGTAAAGTCAGCGATCTTCATGACGGCCCCCAATGGAATAGGACCGTTTTGCAAGATTATGGTTGATGCCCAATTGCCCCGCACCCTAGTGAAAACACGTAGGAAACCCACGGGGGTTAGTTGTGCATCGCACCGCGGAACGCGCTGGCGATCTCGCTAAAATCACTTTTGATCACGGCGATATTGGCGACGTCGGTTGTCCGGATCGAGTTGAGCAGAACCTTTTTTGCCGAGCCATAGAGATGAGCGAGACTTGCACCCAGTTCCGCTTTACGATCGATGCCGAGTTCCAGTGCCGTCAAGGCGGTGACGCAGCGCGTGATGGCCCTGCTGCGGCCGACTGAATCGCAACGCGCATCCGCCAGCTCCAGCCGCCCCAGATTTTCGATAAAGTCTTCGAGGCAGAAGATTACCAGGTCGTCGCGCGAACTGCCGAGCAGGCGCGCATCGAAGCTTGCCTGCCGATAGGCTTCATTGGGCTTGGAACGGCTGAGCATCTCAATCCCTCTGGGAATTCCAGACGTCGATCTGCGACTGGAGGAAGGTCAGGGTGGAATTGGATGCCGCGATACGGCTGTCGGCCTTGGCGAAGCGGGCAACCATATTTGCGCGCAAGGTTTCCTGCTTGTCGGCAAGATCCTCGAGGTCGCGCGTGATCTGTTGCGATTGCGACTGGTATCGGGCGATCGAACCCGCAAGCGAGCCGGGATTGCTCGACACGCTGTTCGAACGCGCCATGCGATCGATCGTCGAATAGACGCCGTTGAGACCTGTGGTGAACATCGCTGCGACACCAGCGGGATCCCGGGCCATCGCAGCCGCGAACTTGGTGCTGTCGAAAGTGAAGCTGCCGTCGCGCTGGATTGCAAGGCCGAGCTCCGCCAGTGTGCGCGGCGACCCGTCCGGCGCGTTGGGCATGATTACGGCAGACCCGAGAGCGGACAGGCTGCTTCTGAGCGCCCGGGCGCCCGCATCCCGGGCCAGTTCCCCCGTCAGCGGGTCCGTCGCGCTGCGCAGTTCGTTACCTATCTCGTTGAGCGCCCCGGTCAGATCCTGCATCAGCGACGATAGCGCGCTGTCGGGGCTGCCAAACGCGATCGTGGCAGGCGCCCCGGCATTGGTGCCGGTGAGCGTCAACGACAGTCCCGGCGCGACACTGTCGATCTTGTTCGATGCACTGGTCCGCGCCAGGCCGTCGAGCAGGAACTCGGCATCGCCCGATGTCTTTACCATGCGTGCCGGATCGCTGCCCGGTTGCCACGATAGGGCGGAAAGGCCCGGATTGGCTGCATCCTCGACGGCTTCGATGGTGAAACCGTTCTTGGCCCCGTCGGCACCCTTGATCACCAGCTGAGCGCCGGTGGTCGTCTGGGCGACATAAGCGTTCAGCCCGGCATTCTTGGCGTTGATGGCCGCTGCCACGTCGGCCAGCGTTGCACCCTGGGCGACATCGATCGTCACAGGCGTTCTGGCGGTATCTTCGGCGAAGCTGGCATTGCTCGTTTGGCCGAAGCGGATCGTCAGCGAACCGGCGCCCACCGTGTCCTGCGCATTGCCATAGGTCGGCCCGGTCAGAACCTGACCGGTCGCCAGCTTCGTAACCTCGAGCGAATAGCTGCCCTTGCCGATCGAACCCAAGGGGCTGGATACGGCGGCGACCGCGGAATTGGTGATGGTGGGCAGCGGTGCGAGGTCGCCGGTCCGCAGACGATCGCCGAGCGCGGAAGCGAAAGCCGAAAAGTTGCTGCGGATCGATCCGGCGAGCGAAATGCGCTGTTCGAGTGCTTCCGACTGGCTCACCAGCCGCTGGTTGCGTCCGGCAAACTGCGCCTCGGCAAGCTGCGTTGCAAGGCCGGCCATGTCCACGCCGCTGCCAATTCCCAGAGAGGAGGCGATAGAGGAGGTCGAAATGTTCATCGCACTGATAACGACGCATCCGGCTGCGGATTAACCGTCAATCGACCATCTGCGTCGAATCGCAGAGCTGCCGGAATATCGACCGTCGGCAGGGTCGGCGTTTCGCCCCGCTTCAGCGAGAAAACGTAAGCGAGGACCGATGCGACCGCGCCATAGAGATCTTCGCAGATGATCTGCCGTTCGCGCGTGGTGTAATAGACCGAGCGGGCAAGCTGCGGAATTTCGAGCGTCGGCAGTTCCAGTTCGCGGGCCAGTTCCTTCATCGCCATTGCCTTGTCGCCGCGTCCCTTGGCGAGCACGATCGGGGCGGAGGCCTTGGCCGGATCGTAGGTCATGGCGACGGCGAAATGGGTCGGGTTGGTAAGCACGAACTGCGCTTCGCGCATGGCGCCGGCGACCGAACCGGTGGCGATATCGCGCTGGCGCTGGCGCCGCGCGGCGCGCATTTCGGGCGAACCTTCGGATTCCTTGTTTTCGTCGCGCATTTCCTGGTGGCTCATCTTCAGCCGCTTTTGCTGGCGCAGCCACTGGATCGGCAAGTCGACGAAGGCGATCACCACAAGGCCTGCACCGAGCGCGAATATCAGCGAGACGATCGCGTGCCAGGCCGCGGTCAATTGGGCCGAGAGATTACCCCTGCCCAGTCCGACGATCGTTTCCATGCTGGACCACCACCAGGCCGCAGCGATGCTGCCGAGCAGCGTGATCTTGAGTAGACCCTTGCCCATTTCCACCAGACCTTGCGGGCCGAACATGCGTTTGAGACCGGACAGAGGGTTGATCCGCTGACCCTTGGCCTTGAGGTTGTCGGGCACCCAGCGGCCGCGCCCGAAAGCGAGCTGGGACACCAGAGTGACAAGGATGACGGGTACTGCCAGCGTCAGTATCGCGGGGAGGGTGAGTAGGAGGCCGTGCATGAGTAGGGCGTCGACGCTAAAATCGCTGACATCGCGCGTATCGAAGATGAAAGCGTCGCGTGCCAGCCGCGACAGCCCGTCGAGTAGCCAAGGTCCGGCCAGCGCCAGCCAGGCCCCGCCCAGCAGCATCACCGCGGCCGTGCCCGCATCCTTGGAGCGCAGAACGTCGCCCTTCTTCGCGGCATCGGCCAGGCGCTTTTCCGTGGGGGCGAAGGTTTTTTCGCCGGCGGTCTCCTGGCTCATCGCACGATCACGCTTTCGGTCTGGTCGAGCGCGTCGCCGACGAGGCCGGTGAACTGGTCGTAGATCAGCGGTGCGGAGATGATGAGGGCCGCCATCCCCGCCAGAACGCCCGCCGGAAGCCCGAGGGCGAAGAGGTTGAGCGAGGGTGCCGAACGGCTGAGAATGCCGGTCAGCACCTGCACCAGCAGCAGGATCAGCGTGACCGGCAGGGCGATCCGCAAGGCGGTTTCGAACATGAAGCTGGCGAAACCCGCAATCGCGGCGAACCGCTCGGCACCAAGCCAGGTCTGACCCGGCGGAAAGGCGTTGTAACTTTCGGTCACCAGCGCGATCCAGTGCAGATGCGCGCCGGTCGCCAGGAAGATCAGCGTCAGCACGATGATGAAATACTGCCCGAAGGAGGTGGTCGTCCCGCCGCCCATGGCGTCCTGCGAAACCGCCATGCTCATCCCCATACCGCCGCCGATCAGTTCGGCGGCCACGGTCGGCGCGGCAAAGGCGAGCTGCAGCACGAAGCCCAGCGCCAGCCCAACGATCACCTCGCCGGCAATGGCCAGCATGCCATCAAGCGACAGCAGTGCCGGCGGGGTTTCGATGGCCGGCATCCAGATCGACACGAAGATGGCGAGCGCCCCAGTGATCGACACGCGCACCGACATCGGCACCGAGGTGGCGCCGAAAAACGGTGCGGCAAGCAGCGCGGCCCCGAGCCGGGTCATCAGGAAGACGACCCGCCACATGTCCTGCTCCAGCGCGCCAATGCCGAGATCGAGCCCGTTCACCGCGCCTGCCTCAGTCGCCGATCCGTGCGATCTCGGCGAAAATGTCCTGCGTGAAATCGCCCACGACCGCCATCATCGAGGCGCCGAGGAGGACCAGGACAAAGGCCACCGCCCCCAGTTTGGGTACGAAGGTCAGCGTCTGTTCGTTGACCGAAGTGGCGGCCTGCACAAGGCCGATAACCAGGCCGATGGCGAGACTTGCCAGGAGGATGGGGGCGGCGACCAGGGCGGCGATCCACAACATGCGGTCGGCCATGGAAAGGAGAACGGCGCTTTCGTCCATGATATCTATCCGAAACTTGAGGCGAGCGAGCCCATCAGCAGCGCCCAGCCGTCGACGAGAACGAACAGCAGCAGCTTGAAGGGTAGCGAAACGATCATCGGGCTCATCATCATCATGCCCAGGCTCATCAGCACGCTGGAGACGACGAGATCGATGACGAGGAAGGGCAGGAACAGCATGAAGCCGATCTGGAATGCGGTCTTCAGTTCGCTGGTCACGAAGGCGGGCAGCAGGATCGAGAACGGCACGTCCTGCGGGCTGGCGAACTGCCCTGCACCGGCGATGTCGGCGAACATTTCGAGATCGTATTCGCGCGTCTGGCGGATCATGAAGGCGTGGAATTCGTCCCCCGCCCGTTCGATCGCGACTTCGGCGCCGATCTGCTCTGCCGAATATGGGGCGATGGCGGTTTCGTTCACCCGCTCCAGCGTCGGCGCCATGATGAACAGCGAGAGGAACAGGCTGATCCCGATCAGCACCTGATTGGGCGGCGATTGCTGCAGACCCAGCGCCTGCCGCAGGATCGCCAGCACCACGATGATCCGCGTGAAGCTGGTCATCATCAGCAGCAGGGCAGGCAGGATGGTCAGCAGGCCCATCACCAGCAGCAGCTGGAGCGACAGGCTCAGCGGTTCGCCGCCTGCCCCGGCCATCTGGCCGAATGCCCGGTCGAGCGCACCCGATACGGCCGCTTCGCCGGTCTGGGCCTGCACCATTGCAGGGTAGATCAGCGCGGCCAGAGCGGCCGCCAGCTTGGCAAGACGGGCAATCACTGAACGATTTCCTGAGTTTGCGGCCTGGCCGGCGCTTCGGCCAGCCGGGTGAGGCCGTTGCGCGAGGTCGAGACGAGAATTTCGCGCCCGTGGAATTCGATCACGGCGAGGCGCAGCGTCGGCGACAGCATCGTGGTTTCGACGATGCGCACGGCCTTGCTACCGCCCGCAGGCGCGCCGAACTGGCCCTGCATCTTCTTGGCCAGCTTGAGGCTGCCCCAGATCATTACCCCGATCAGGGGCAAGAGGATCAGGAGCTTGAGGATGTACCAGAACATCAGGCAGCCTCGCCCGCACCGGCCGGAGTGACGGTGATCGGCTGTGGGCGGCGATCGAGCGACGATTCGCTCGACGACGCGCCCACGATCTCCAGCACCCGGATCGCGAAGCGGCTGCCCTGGGCGACCACTTCGCCGCGCGCGATCAGCTTGCCGTTGACGAACATGTCGAGCGGTTCGTCGGTCAGACGGTCGAGTTCGATAACACTGGATTCGCCCAGCGCCAGAACGTCGCGCAGGCGCATCGACTTGCGGCCGAGTTCCACGGTGAGACGGACGTCGATGTCCTGGATGAGGCCGAAGCCATCTGCATGCGAAGCCATGAATTCTACTCCGAAAGGAATGTTTGGGTAAGTTCGAGTGCGACACGGTCGTCGAGTTCGCCGACGCATCCATGAGCGATGGTGAGATTGCCGGTCATCAGCGGGACGTTGCGGTTGACCGCGACGGGAATGACGGCGCCGGGTTCGAGGCTGGCCAGCCGGGCGATCGACATCGGCACGTCGACCAGCACCGCCCGCAGCGGAAGGTCGACTTCGGCAATCGCCGAACCGTCGATCCCGCGCGCGCCGATGGTCCGCCCCGTCGCGGGCGAGACGGCGCGGGTGCCGACGATGTCCGCGATGGTCGAATGACAAGCTGCAAAGCGAACCCGCCAGGCGCGGGCCGTCTTGGTCGATGTTATCGAGAGCGTTGCGGTCCACACGCGTTCGCCCGGCGCGAACGGGGCGACCTGCTCCACTTCCTCGCCATGGGCAGTCGCCGCAATGCCGCGCCGGTCGCTGGTGTTCCGCAGGACGTCCGCCATCCGGTCTTCGAACTGCTGGGCGAAGCGTTTGGCCGATGCCGGCAGGACCGTGCAGCGTTCATCCACTTCACCCGTGCCGCCAAGGATGCGCTCGAACTGGCCGACCAGTTCGCCGATCCGCACCGAGATAAGGATACCGCGGCTTTCCTGGCCCATCGAATAGAAACTGTGGCGATGCGCGGTGCCCACTTCCGCAAACCAGTCCGCGACCGGCATCAGTTCGGTATCGACGATCTCCGCATCCAGCCCACGGTCGTCGCACAGTGTGGAAAGCTGGCCGCGCGCCTGTTCGGCGACGCCACGGGCGAAGCGCGCGAACTCGATATCGAGTTCGGGCGGCGTTGCCGCGCGGCTCAGCAGCTCGTCGCAATGGCATGCGGCACGCGCCGCAGCCTCGGGGATCGGGGTGCTGATCATTGGACGATGAAAGACCGGAAATAGACGCTGTCGACGCCGCCGAAGCCTTCGCGCTCCTCGAGCGTTTCATTGATCGCCTTGGTCAGGCGCTGTTGCAATTCTTCCTTGCCGCGGATGCTGGCAAGATCGGCTTCGCCGGTGGCGGCCAGTTCGGCCAGAACGCGCGAGCGGACGGCGGTTTCGTGCTCGTTCAACCACATCAGTACGCGTCCGTCGTAATGGGTCGAGGCGGCCAGGCTCACCTGGATCAGGGCGGGACCGTCCGCGAGGTTGGAGGTGAATTCGTCGGTGAAGTTGTAGTAGGCTGTGCGGTATTCGCCGCCGCCCGTTCCGTGGACGACCGGTGCCTTCTCTTTGGATTTGTCGTCCTCGCCGAACGCATATGGGTCCTTGTCGCCCTTGCGCACCAGCTTGGGACTATTGTCTTCTTCGTGCTTTCCGTGGGCGCCCAGCATGCCACTGGCGAAGGCGGCATAGGTGCCCCCGCCGCCCGCGCCCAGCAGCACGAGTGCGAATAGCACCAGCTTGAGCTTGCCGCCCTTCTTCTTGACGGTTTCTTCGGAAGCTTTTTCGTTCGACATGGTGAAATCCTGTTGAGTGGGATGCTGACAGATCAGGCGTAGTGCGCGCCGTCGCCGGTCGTGTGTGCGGGCTGCGGGTTTCCGGACGGAGCGCGTTCGCCCTGGCGTCCACGCTGTTCGGAATGCTGGGGACGGCTATCGTGGCCGCCGCCATGGCCGGTTCCGGCACCGAAATTGCCGCTCGAGCTGCCACGGTCGGCCGTTGCTGGCGCAGACTGGTTGGCAGTGGGAAGCGAGTTTCCGCCGGTGTCGTGCTGACGCCCGGTTCCACGATCGCCGGCCATCGCTGCTGCAAGCGCCCGCTGGGCCTCGCGATTATCGGCCGCGATTTCGACATTCATTCCCCCGGCCGACTGATCGAAGGTCACGGTCAGTGCGCCGAACTCCTTGTGCGCGACAGAGATGGCGGTCGGCTTGGACAGGTCCATCTGACGCGCCGCCATGAGGTGTTCGACAACCCGCTCGACATTGGCGAACTGGTCGGCGGCCGCCACACGCGGCGCAGCGGCGACGAGCCGCTCTGTACCGATGGGCTGTTCGAAGCTGGTCGCGACCGTGGGCTGCGCGCTCCTGGCCGTGTCGGCAGACGGAGTGGCGGAGACACGCGAAGCATGTTCCTTGGTGGCGGGCTTGTCCTCCCCGGGTTTGCCATCGGCAGCAGCGAGCGCGGCTTGCACGGGGGCCTGGCCGCCAGTGGCGGGTGCCGTCGCCAGTTTGGCGTCGATCGGGTTGGGTACTGCCGCAGTGGCTGCCGCTCCCTGACCGAGCCGATCGGCCGAAGCCTTATCCTGCGAAGCCGCAGCCGGGCCGTGCGGGCGAATGGCAATCTCCTTGAGGGAGGTGAGCAGCTCTATCCGGGTTTTCGCATCGTGCGGCTTGTCCGCCGCGGCAATACGAACCTGAAATCCTGCCGCCGGCTGTTCGGTCGACGCGTCGACATCCACCGGACCCGAAGCGAAAAGCTTCCCGGGCAGCATGGCTTCCGGCATCGCCTTGGCTTCGGCGCCGCCCGGTCTGGCATCGATCTGTATCGCGGGCGAAGCAACGACGCCCGACATTACCGCGGCGGGCACGCCCAGCAGGCCCATCTTCCTGAAGCGTTCGGTTCCGCCTTTCCCGGCATCTGCCGGCAAGGGCGGCAAAGTCTTGCCGGTCGGCAATTCGCCGGTTTGCCGATCCCCGGCGGCCGATTTCGCGTCGCCCGACGGGACTGCCATGGCAGGCAGGATCGATGCGAGCTGGTTCAGCAGGTCGGCAAAGCCGTCAATGTCCTGCGAAGCACCGCTTTTCGAACCGTTTTCGCTTTCGGCGGAACCCGCGAACGATAGTGTTTCGGTCGATCTTGGAAGGGCGATTGAGAAGGTCATGGCAGATCCGTGTTGCTTTCACGGATATTCTATCAAGAAGCGTGCCAAACCGCGGGGCGATCAACCTTTTTCCAGGCTCGCCACGATCTTGCGCACCAGCTCGCGCGTGCCTTCCTCGGCCTTGCGCAGGCGCAGATCGGATTGGGCCAGAACTTCCCGCCTCGCCTGGGAGTGGAGCTCCGCCTCTTCGGCCTGCCTGGCGCTCAACTCGGTCAGCTTCTGCAACTGGTCGCCCATGGCCTTGCCGCTGCGCAGATCGGCACCGACGATATCGCCTTCGCGCTGGGCATAATGCGCTGCGAGGCTGCGGGTTCGCTCGGCCACGCCCAGAAGACGGGCGCGGGTCGCTTCCGCTTCGCTGGCTGCCGCGGCGGATTGCATGTGTTCGACGGACCGTATCCGCTGGATCAGTTGGGCACGCTTGAGCTTCCGGCGTTCAGGCGTCACGGCCGACAAGTTCCGTCAATTGGTCGGCGGCGGTGGCGATATCCACGCATTCGCCATAGCCTTGCGACAGGAAGCGGCTCATCCGCGGATGCAGCGCGATGGCTTCGTCTAACAGTGGATCGGCCCCCTGCCGGTACGCCCCCATCATCACGAGATCGCGATTGGCCTCGTATGTCGCGCTGAGCGCGCGGAACCGCCGCGCATGGGCGGCATGGTCCGGCGTGACGATGTCGTTCATCACGCGGCTGAGCGAGGCGCCGACATCGACCGCCGGGTACTGACCGCGCTGGGCAATTTCGCGCGACAGGACGATATGCCCGTCGAGGATGGCGCGCGCCGTGTCGACGACCGGGTCGTTCTGGTCGTCGCCATCGGCAAGCACGGTATACACTCCGGTGATCGCGCCGCCGGATTCCTCGGAATTGCCGGCGCGTTCGATCAGCTTGGTAATCGCCGACAGCGCGGAGGGCGGATAGCCGCGGGCCGCGCCCGGCTCGCCAAGCAGGATGCCGATTTCGCGCGCCGCATGGGCGACGCGGGTCAGACTGTCGAGGATCAGGAGGACCCGCTTGCCCTGCGAGCGCAGATGTTCGGCGATGGATGTCGCCAGCATTGCACCGCGCAGGCGGAGGTTCGCGGCATGGTCCGCAGGGACGGCGACAATGGCTGTCTTCGTCGCGCGGTCGCCCGCCATATGCCGGGTGACGAAATCGGACACCTCGCGGGCACGCTCGCCGATCAGCCCGACGACGATCGCATCGGCCTGTGCGTTATCGACGATCATGTCCATGAGGACCGACTTGCCGACGCCCGAACCGGCCATGATGCCGATCCGCTGGCCGATGCCGAAGGTCGTCAGCGCGTTGAGCGAGCGGATGCCGCTGTCGAATACCTGCGTCACGCGCGAGCGGTCGAGCGCGCCGACCCGGTATCCGCCGGCAGGCCAGCTGGTGGTCGCCATGACCGGTCCGCCGCCGTCGATCGGTTCGCCCGCCCCGTCGACCGCGCGGCCGAGGAATTCGGCGCCGACATTCAGCATGCCCGGCCGGCCATCGGGCCGCACGATCGCGCCGGGGCGCAGGAGCACCGTATCGCCGAGCATCATCATCATGGTGTGGCCGTTGCGAAAGCCGATCGTCTCCGCCCGATGTTCGGACGATCCGCCCTGGGCGATGGTGCAGATCGTGCCGATGGGAATGCCGAGGCCGGAAACCTCGATCAGTCCCCCGTCGCAGGCGACCACGCGCCCGAACCGGCGGGGAGCCAGATCGAGCGAGGCCGAAGCGACGGCCGAGAATGTCCGGTCGATCAGTGCGTGCATGTGTCGAAGATTTCGGCAAGCGCGCGCCGCCATTGCTGCGGCCCGTCCTCGACACCGCCATCCTCGGTTTCGACCCGCAATCCGCCGCGTTCGACGCTGCCGTCGGGTATCAGTTCGAGATCGGCCGCGACACTGGCTTTGACCAGCTCGAGATCTTCGGGATGGATGCGGATGATCCGCTGGTCGTGCTTGCGCTGGAGCATGGCGGCAGCCGCCTCGACGCGCCGGGCAAGGCCTTCGGCATCGAGCGCGAGCGGCAGCACGGCTTCCTCGCACAGCGCATGAACCGTCGCCAGCATCCGGTCGCGCAGCAATCGCTCGCTGTCGGCATCGAACCGGGCGAAGGCCAGTTCTATGGCCGATCGTGCCGCGCGCTCCATGTTCATTTGCGCTTCGAAATCGGCGCGCGCGGACACCTGCCCGTCTTCGTAACCGGCACGATAGGCTTTTTCGGCCGTGTCCTCGGTTTCGACCGGGGCGGCCGCGGCTTGAGGCTTGGAATAGCGGGCATCGCGGGAAAAGCTTCCCGGCCGGCCGAGCGCGGCATAGGCGATCTTAGACATAATCCTCGTCGCCCTCGCCCATGATGAGCTCGCCACCGGCGATCAGCCGTTTGGCAACCGCGACGATTTCCTTCTGCGCCGTTTCGACATCGGCCTTCTTGACCCGGCCGCGCGCCTCGATCTCGTCGCGCAGTCCGTCTGCCGCGCGCGAGGACATCGCCCCGAAGAACTGTTCGCGCTGCTCTTCCTCGAGCCCCTTGAGCGCAAGGATGAGCGTGTCGCTTTCGATCTCGCGCAGCAGGACGCCGGTCATCTTCATATCGAGCACGAACAGATGCTCGAACTTGAACATCTCGTTCTCGAGTTCCTTGGCGAGCTGCTTGTCGATCTTGCCGATCTTGGGCATCACGTTTTTCTCGACGCTGCGATGCGAACGATTGATGATGTCCGCCGCATGCCTGATACCGCCCATGGTGAGCGGGATCGTACCGTGCAGCTTTTCGATCTTGGCGTTGAGCGTGTGCTCGAGAATGTCGATCGCCTGGCGGGAGACGGGGCCCAGCCGGGCGACACGATGAAGCACGGGCGTGTGCAGGTCTTCCGGCAACGCCGCCAGCGCCGCGGCAGCGACATCGGTGTCGAGCTGGAGCAGCAGGACGGCGATCGCCTGCGGATGTTCGTCGGCAAGAATCTCCCCGATGATCTTCGGATCGAGCCACCGCAGCAGGCCGAGCGCCGGCAGGCTTTCCTCCTGCGCTTCCGGCGCCACCTGGCGCATCAGATTGTCGGTCTTCACCTCGCCCACCGCGCCGTTCAGCAGCCTGCGGACATTGTCGACCCGGCCATGTCCCGAAATCCCGTTATGTTCGGTCGAGCGCGAAAAGCCGGCAATGGCATCGGAAATCGCCTGGGGTTCCACCTCGCCGATCCCGCACATGGTGCCGGCGAGCTGGCGCAATTCGTCGGGCGTCAGCTGGCTCAGGATGCGAGATGCGTCTTCCTCGGCCAGCAGCATCACCATGATCGCCGCCTTGTCGGTCCCGCCCAACAATGTTTCGGTTTGCACGGTCATGCCGAAACTCCCGGGCGCGCATCTTCGGCCAGCAGGCGGCGTAGCGCCAGCACGGCATCGTCGGGATTCTCACGCGCGATACGCTGGGCCAGCTCGATCTGGCCGTCGAGCGCCTGCCGGTCGTATGGCGTCGCAACGCCCATCGCCGGTCCGCCGAGCGCCGGGGTCAGGCCCCCACCCTCCTGATCGATGGAGTCGCCGCTCCTGGCCCCGCTCCGCAGCGCATTGATCGCCGGGCGCACCGCCAGCAGCAGCACCAGCAACACGCCGAGAATGGCCACGCCGTTGCGCACGGCCATGCCGAACCAGCTCGTTTCGTAGAACGGCACTTCTTCGCTTTCGACCTTTTCGAAGGCGCGCATCACTACGGTGACCTGATCGCCGCGATCCTGGCGGGCGCCCACGGCAGCAGTGACGAGTTCCTTGACCTTGTTGATATCGGCGGCGCTCGCCTTGGCCAGCGCGGCCTGGTCGATCGCTACCGCCACCGAGAGATACTTGATCGTACCCGGCGACAGGTTGGAAACGGAAACCTCGCGGCCCATCTCGTAGAGCCGGGTGGCGCTGCTTTCGCCCACTCCACCGGCATTGGCGGCAGCCTGGGTATCTTCGGGAGCTCCCTGACGCGGCTCGCCTTCGGCGGGCGGCGTATTCGCCAGCACGCCGGGGATCCCGCCGGCCTGCGTACCGCCGCTTTGCGACAACTGCGTCGTTTCGCGGCGGATCGTGCCATCCTTGTCGTAGCTTTCGCGCGCCGACGTGACTTCGTTCATGTCGAGCTCGACCTGAACCTGCGAGGTAAAAGCATTCGTGCCGAACATCGGCGCCAGCAGGTGATCGACCTGCGCATTCAGCTTGGCTTCCATCTGTGCCTGCAGATCCATCCGCCCGCTATTGGGATCGCGGGTCTGCGTCAGCAGTTTGCCGTGCTGATCGACGACTTTCACGGCATCGATGCCGAGGCCGGGAACCGACGCCGCGACGAGATTGACGATGGCCATCACCTGACCATCGGTCAGCTGGCGGCCGCGCGCCATGCGCACCATGACCGAAGCGGACGGGGCGACATCTTCGCGGACGAAGACCGACCGTTCGGCCTTGGCAATGTGGACGCGGACCGCTTCGACACCGTCGATTTCCATGACCGTAAGCGTCAGTTCGCGTTCCTGCGCGGCGCGCAGGCGATCGCCTTCGAGCGTCCGGCTCGCGCCCATCGGCAGGTTCTCGATCAGATCGGTGCCGCTTTCGGGAGCCGCGAGCGATCCGTCCGAAGCGACAAGCATTCGCGCACGATAGACATCGTCTTCGCCGACAGTCAGTGCGCCGGTGCCGTTGTCGATCGTATAATCGATGCCAGCCTGATCGAGCGTGGCCACGACACTGGCACGCTCCGCATCGGCGAGCGAGGAGTAGAGCACGCGCTGCGGGGCGGGCGACAGCGTCGCCCATGTCAGCGCCAGCAGCCCCGCACCGGCCAGACCGGCAAACCAGGGCAGTGCCCGTTTCACGGCCGGCTGCGCGGTAAAGGCGCGCAGCCGTTCGCCAAACGACCCCGTGCCACCCGTCAGCGGGGCGAGCACGCCGGAGCCGGGGCTCCCGGCAGGGACCAGACCGTTCATGGATTAAATTCCCATCCGCATGGTTTCCTGGTACGCGGCAAGCAGCTTGTTGCGGACCTGGAGAGTTGCTTCGAAGGCGACCCCGGCTTCCTGCCGGGCCAGCATCACCTTGGCGATATCGGTTTCCTCGCCGCGTTCGTAGGCGGCTGTCATGCGTCCGGATTCGGCCTGGACGGCGTTGACGTTCTCCAGCGCATTGCGCAGCGAATCGCCGAAGCTCGGCGCGGCGGCGCCGGCCGGTTGAGTCGCTTCGGCAGCCTTGGGCTGGTGAATTTCCTGCAGTACCTTGGAGCGATCGATGATCTGCTGGCGCAGGGCGATGATCTGCTCGAGCGAGCCGCCACCGCCGATACCTCCGACGGGGTTCATCGGCCTGCTCCCACTGCAATACCGGCTTCACGGAAGGATGCGAGACGATAGCGCAGCGTGCGCTCGCTGATCCCCAGGGCGCGGGCGGCATTGGCGCGATGGCCACCGACCGATTCGAGCGTCTCCATGATTGCGCGCGCTTCGGAAATCTGCACGATCTTCGACAGCTTCGCCGCGGCCTCGGGCGCTGCGATTTCCGCAGGCTCGACCGGCTTCTCGACCGCGCGGGCGGTCATGTCGAAGACGATATGCTCGACACCGATCTCGGCATGGCCCTGCGAGAGAAGCAGCGCCCGGCGTATCACGTTTTCGAGCTCGCGCACATTGCCCGGCCAAGGGTAGTTGGCAAGCGCCGCGAGGGCAGCGTTGCTGATCCACGGCAAGCGTTCGCCTTTCGCGACATGACGCAGCAGCATGGTGAATGCCAGCGGCGCGATATCCGCGCGGCGTTCGCGCAGAGCCAGCATCTCGATGGGAAATACGTTGAGGCGATAATAGAGGTCGGCGCGGAAGCGGCCTTCCTGCACCTCGTGCGGCAAGTCGCGGTTCGCGCAGGCGATAATGCGCACGTCCACCTTGATCGGGCGCGTCGCGCCGATCGGCACGACTTCGCCTTCCTGCAGGGCGCGCAGCAGCTTGGCCTGCAGCGACAGCGGCATTTCCGCGATTTCGTCCAGCAGCAGGGTGCCGCCATCGGCAGCGCGGAAGAACCCTTCGCCGGCGGCGTTCGCTCCGGTGAACGATCCTTTTTCGTGACCGAACAGCATCGCTTCCAGCATGGTTTCCGGAATGGCCGCGCAATTGACCGCGATGAACGGCTTCTGCGCACGGGCACTGCGACGATGGATGAAGGTCGACAACACTTCCTTGCCCGTGCCCGTGGGGCCGTTGATCAGCACCGGAATATCCGTCCGGGCGAGACGATCGGCCAGTGCGATGATCGACAGCGATGCCGGATCGGCAGCGACCGGCCCTTCGCCGGCGTAAGTCATGGCGACGAGGGCCGCAATGCTGCTCTCGGCGATGGGATCGCTATAGGTGATCGTGCCCCCGGCCCCGGAAACTGCGATCGCGGGAGTCTGACCGCGCGCCAGCCGGATCGTCCGGCCGCCCAGGTCCGAAGTGCGATCGCTTTCGTCCGCCAGCGTCACCGGCCGATCCATGAACAGGGACGAGGCTATGCCAGCCATCCTCGCATCGATCGTCCCGTGTGCCCGCGAAAAATTTTGGGTTTTCGTAATCCCGTCCATCAGTGCCCCCGTTGGCAAGTCTTATCGACGAACCGGCAAATGGGGCCTGCACGTCCAACGTTTGGATAATTTTAGACTTAGTGGAATCACGTATATGGTTAACAGCCGTTAAGGTCTTGAATAATTTGACCCTTAAGCTGGTCGCATTCCTGTCGGTCTGGTTCTCGGCTGCCGCATCCTGACGGGGGCAGTGATCGTAGACCAAAGGGAATTGAGCCATGAACGTCATCAACACCAATATCGGCGCAATGAAAGCCGCCAACTCCTCGAACGCCGCCGGCAAAGCTCTCGGCACCGCAATGGAACGCCTGTCGACCGGCAAGCGCATCAACAGCGCGAAGGACGACGCCGCCGGCCTCGCCATCGCCACCTCCATGACCTCGCAGATCCGCGGCATGACCCAGGGCATCCGCAACGCCAATGACGGCATCTCGCTGGCCCAGACCGCAGAAGGCGGCCTGAACGAAGTGACCAACATGCTGCAGCGCGTCCGCGAACTGGGCGTACAGTCGGCTTCGGGTACGTATCAGGATTCCGACCGTGCCAACCTGCAGGCCGAAGTCACCGAACTGAAGGCACAGATCGACGCGGTCATCGCGAACAGCACCTTCAACGGCGTTGAACTGTTCACCGGCACGACTGCCACTGTCACGATCCAGGCCGGTGCAGAAAGCACCGACACGATCGACCTGAACATGGCCGACCTGTCGGGCCTGTCCGCCGCCACGTTCGATGTCGGCACCGATGCCGCATCGGCGACCACGGCGATCGCCACCGCCGACGCGCAGCTCGAAGCGATCTCGACCGCTCGCGCTACGCTGGGTGCAGGCCAGAGCCGTCTCGAATCGGCCGTCAACACGCTGACCAACAACGTCACCAACCTGTCCGACGCACGTTCGCGCATCGAAGACACCGACTATTCGGCAGAAACGACCGCGCTCGCCAAGTCGCAGATCCTGAGCCAGGCTTCGAGCGCCATGCTCGCACAGGCCAACCAGAGCCAGCAGAACGTTCTCTCGTTGCTCCGCTAACCTCCTAAACCCAGGCAACGGGAAGAGGGCCCGTCGCTCGCAAGAGCGGCGGGCCTTGCTTTTCCGCCCTGCAAGAGCAAGCGCCCTCATGCTTGAAAACCAAGGGTTTTCTTCTTCCCTCGGCAATGCGCCTACGCGTTATCGCTAATCCCGGTCGAAATCGAAAATTCGCTCCAACAGGCCATTACGGACAAAGGAGTTAACTATGATATCGGCAGCCTACGAATCGCTTTCGCAGCACCGGAACTGCATGCGCGCCGAAGAGCGTACCAATCTGTTCGTCATGGCCAAGCTGGCTGCGGGCGGCAGTGCCTGCACGGTCAAGGTTCGTAACATATCTGCCGGCGGTGCCATGGTCGAAGGCGCGGCGCTGCCGCCTCCGGGAACGCCCTGCCGGCTTCTCCGCGGGAATATCTCGATCGAGGCGCAGGTCATCTGGCTGCATGCCAATCGGGTCGGCTTGCAGTTTCGCGGCCGCGCAGAACCGAAAGACTGGCTGCCGTCCGGTCAGAACACGCAGAGCGATGTGGACCAGGCCGTGGCCCAGGCGAAGGCCGAATTGAGCCAGGCCCCCATCGCCCGCTCGCCGGCACCGCTCATCTCCACCGCCCTCGCACCCGCCGATGTGGCGCAAGTGGCCGATACGCTCGAAATTCTGGCCGACGAACTGGCCGACGACCCGGTGGTAGTGGCCGGTTACCTGGCCAAGCTCCAGACGTTCGACATTGCCGTCCAGACCCTGCGCAAGCTTGCCGTCATGCTGGAAAGGTCGTCGGCGAAATAGCGCGCCGGGCAAGGCACCGGGTGCCGCAACCATGCGCTGTCGCGAAGACGGCACGACAGGTTTGCGCATCGCATTCGCCATGCCTATGGAGAGCGGAAATGGCGACCGACCACGACATCGACCAGCACATGTGCCACGGGCCGTCGTCGCGCCGGGCGACACGGCGCTGATCGCCTTGCCCGGGGATCGATCAGCCAGACCGGTCGAACGCGGGGGCTTCCTGCTCTTTCTCGCGCTCGTGTCGCTGGCTTTGCTGGCGGTGGTGCTGCCGTTCTTCACGCCGCTTCTGTGGGCCACGCTGGGTGCGATCCTGTTCCAGCCGCTCTATCGCTGGTTCCTTGCCAGACGGCCGGGAAAGGAAAGTCAGTCGGCGCTCGCCAGCATGGTCGTGATCATGTTCGCCGTCGTCCTGCCCGCCCTGTGGATCGGCAGTGCGGTGGTGGACGAGGCCGCCGGACTGTTCGTTGCCTTCCAGGATGGCAATATCGACGTTTCCACCTATTTCCAGCAGGTCTTCGAGGCGCTGCCCGCCAATATCCAGACCTCGCTCGAAAGTGCCGGGCTTGGCGATCTGGGCGCCATCCAGCGGCGGGCGACGGCTTTCATAGAGGCCAGCCTCGGTCTCATCGCCACCCAGGCCATCGCCATCGGCGGCAGCGTGTTCGGCTTCGTGCTCGGTTTCGGCATTGCGCTCTATGTCGGCTTCTTCCTGCTGCGCGACGGGCAGACCATCGGCGAGGCGGTCCTCGCTGCACTGCCGATGGAACGAAGCGTTGCCGACCGGCTCGCCGAACGCTTCCTCACCATCGTGCGCGCTACGATCAAGGGCTCGGTCGTGGTCGGGCTGGTGCAGGGCGCATTGGGCGCGCTGACCTTCTGGATCGTCGGCATCCCCTCGGTCCTGCTGCTCGGCGTCATCATGGCCATCGCGTCGCTCCTGCCGGCGCTCGGCCCGGCCATCGTCTGGGTGCCGGCGGCGGTCTATCTGCTGGCGACCGGCGCGGTCTGGCAAGGGATTGTCGTGGTGGTCTCGGGCGTTGCGGTGATCGGCATGGCGGACAATGTCCTGCGCCCGATACTGGTCGGCCGGGACACCGGAATTCCCGACTGGCTGATCCTGGTGACCACGCTGGGCGGCATTGCGCTCATGGGCCTGTCGGGCATCGTCGTCGGGCCGCTGGTGTGCGGGTTGTTCCTTGCCGGATGGGCTATTTTCGCCGAGCAGCGCGCCGCCGCCTGAGTACCGGTTCAGGCGACGCGGATGTCCTGCGTGCCGAGCGCGCCGCCGTCCCTGGCCGACAGTCCGGCGAACAAGGTGTCGACGATCGCCGCCAACTTGTCCTCATGCAATCGTGGCGCGATCATCAGCATGATCTGCGGCGACGTATAGGCGATGACCATCTGGTTGATCAGCGACAGGGCGCGGTCGATCGGCAAGTCGGAAAAGTAGCCCTCGTCCTGCGCCTGCGCGATCAGTTCGCTGAGATAGTGATCGGCAAGATCGATGTAACCGCGCACCTGCTCGAACCGTTCCGAACCCAGCTCGCAATACAGCGCAAACAGCGCCGGGTCCTTGTCGTGGCGTTCGCGTTCACGCAAGAAACGGCGACAGAAGAACTCGAAAAACTTGCGCCGGATGGGAAGCTCGCAGCGCACGATCTCTTCCATGATCGCTATATCGTGCGAAAACCATTGCGCGACGATCGCGTCGAACAAGTCGTTCTCTTCGGGAAACAATTCGTCGATCCGGGCGCGGGACATGCGCGATTCCGCGACCAGATCGGATTTGGCGATCATCGCGCCGTTGCGCTCGATCAGGTCCATCGCCAGCTCGGTAAGCCGCTCCCGGGTGCGTACCTTTTCGCTTTGGGTCATCTGCGGCGGCCTCCCTCGTTCGCGCCTCGCCCCCACTTAGGAGCTTGTCGCGACGGATTAAAGTCGGCCCGATCGGAAGTTTCGCAAGGGCGCGTGGGGGAGCGCCGTCACGCCTTCTTCGGCGGCCACGGAAAGAACGCCGAAGTGCGCGCCTTGTATTCCCCGTATCGGGGGCGCGATGTCTTCATGCCCGCTTCGAGCAACGGCGCGCCCGACCACTTTGCCAGCGTGAAGGTCAGGAACAGCGGCCCGATCGCGGTGGCGGCCGCGACCCACCATCCGGCGCTGGCAGCCGTAATCCAGATACCCCACCACACGCAGGCATCGCCGAAATAATTGGGGTGTCGGGTGTACCGCCACAATCCGCGATCCATCACCGTGTCCTTGCTGGCCGGGTCCGCCTTGAACCTTGCCAGCTGCCAGTCGCCGACCCATTCGAAGAATATCCCGACGGCCCAGAGCGCAAGCCCTACCAGTGCCAGTCCGCTGATCGGCGTCATCGATCCGGCTTCGATGATACCGTATTGCGCCGGGCTGGACACCATGAACAGCAGTATCGACTGGCCGAGAAACACTTTGGTCAGGGCGGCCATGGCGAAACGGCCCTTCTCGCGGTCCTTTCTCAGGATGCGGGCATAGCGCTTGTCTTCGCCCTCCCGCCGCCAGCGGATCAGCAAATGGATGCACAGCCGCATTCCCCAGATCACCGTCATTGCCATCAGCAGCGTCGCCAGCGAGCCCGGTTCGTAGAGCCGCAGCCAGCTTGCCAAGGCCATCAGCGCCATTCCGCCGCCCCAGAAGGCATCGACGAAGCTGACATCGCCGATCTGCACCGCGACAACCCACAGGATTGTCGCCAGTCCCAGCAGTATGACGGCATTGGCGAGCAGCGCTTCAACTATCACCCTTCATCTCCTCCAAGGTCTGCGCACTCTTTTCGAGCGCGACGAAGCGATCGCAATCGGGGCGTTTCCGGCGATAGAAGGCGGCGATCCTGGCCAGATCGGCCCGGTAGTCGCCGGTCGGCATGATCGGCTCCCCGATGCCGCCGCGCATCGTCGCATTGTTCACCCATGCCGGAACGATCGGAACGCCGGCGGCCATCGCAATGTGGTAGAAGCCGGTCCGCCAACTGCCCGCGAAGGTACGCGAACCTTCGGGCGCGATGACCAGCGCCAGTTCGTCCGTCGACGCGAAGGCCTGCACCACCTGATCCACATAATTGCCGCGTTTCGAACGATCGACGGGCAGCCCGCCCATATCGAGCATGAAGTCGGTCATGGGCCATTTGAACAGGCTGGCCTTGCCCATGAAACTGGGCTTGATCCCGAGTTCGCGCGTCGCGCCGAGAAAGAATACGAAATCCCAGTTCGACGTGTGCGGTGCGCCGAGCAGGACGAACTTGTCGCAATCCGGCTTGCGCCCTTCAAGCTTCCAGCCCTTCCACCGGTAGAGCGCAATCAGGATGCGCCGTACCAGTCGGCTCGGCAACGATGGCCGGCGGTTCGCGTCGGTGGGCATTGTGTCTCCCTGACCCCGGTCATAGACTAACCTGCGCCGAAAGCGAGCGGGTTGGTCTGGAAATGCCCGGCTCGTTGCGGTCGACCGGGATGCCCCCGTCAGTCGCTGGCCGGTCGGGCGGTTTTGCCAAAGGCAGCCGGCCGGACGGGTGCGTGGGATTGGGCGAGGTCCGAGTCGCCATCGCCATCTCCCTTTCGCGCCGCAACGGGCTCGTCGACTTCGGCCACTTCACCGGTCATATCGGCGAACAGGGCCTCGTAATGATTGAGTGCGCGGCGCAGTTCCTCGGTCGTGGCGTCGTTCGACCTGGCGGCGATCTCCTGGCCCGCGAGGTAGTGTTTGGCGACATCGCCATGGTCGACCGTCAGATCGGCGTGCCGGTGCTCGAAATCGGCCATCGGATAACCGCGCGTCCTCATTACCTCGGTCAACAGGCGGTCGGCTCGGCTGACAGCCTCCACGGGGCTGTCGACGAACAGCGCCTTGGTTTCGGCCCAGTCGCTTACGTAACGGTCTCGCTCGGCGGCGGTCAGCGGGCGGGTCGTGAATTTCGAGACACGTTCCCGGCGTTCCATCAGATCCGCTTCGGCCGTACTGCGCTTGCCCCGCACTGCGACGGTGCGGTCGTATTCCTCCCCGAATGCGGCGCGCAAGGCCTGCGTGCGATGGCGGCGCATGAAGAGCCAGACGAACAGCAGAACGACGACTGCAGCCGCAACAGCTATGGCAAGGGTGGTTTCCTGGCCCGACATGGGTATCTCTCCTCGATACCCGCCCAATCCCCACGGTCATATCCGCAATGCGTATCAGTGCCTTACGGTTCCTCGCTCTACATGCGGAACACACCGAACTGTGGCTTTTCGGGAACTGGTGCCTCCAGCGTGGCCGCGAATGCCAGCCCCAAGACATCGCGGGTCTGGACCGGGTCGATCACGCCGTCGTCCCATAGCCGCGCGGTGGCGTAATAGGGATTGCCTTCGTCTTCGTATTTCTGGCGGATCGGGGCCTTGAACTCCTCGGCCTGCTCAGCCGTCCAGCTATCGGCGTCGCGGTGGACGGTGGCGAGGACCGATGCCGCCTGCTCGCCGCCCATCACGCTGATGCGCGCATTGGGCCAGGTGAACAGGAAGCGCGGGGAATAGGCTCTGCCGCACATACCATAATTGCCCGCGCCGAAGCTGCCGCCGATCACTATTGTAACCTTGGGAACGGTCGCGGTTGCAACCGCAGTGACCAACTTCGCACCGTGCTTGGCAATACCTTCGGCCTCGTATTTGCCGCCGACCATGAAGCCGGAGATATTCTGCAGGAACAGCAGCGGGATGCGCCGCTGGCAGGCGAGCTCGATGAAATGCGCGCCTTTCTGCGCGCTTTCGGAGAAAAGCACGCCATTATTGGCGAGGATCGCCACCGGCATGCCCCAGATATGCGCAAAGCCGCAAACCAGCGTACTGCCGTGATGCTGCTTGAACTCGTGAAACTCGCTGCCATCGACAATACGGGCGATGACTTCGTGCACATCGTAAGGTGCTCGAACATCTTCCGGCACCAGTGCATAGAGATCCTCCGCGTCGAATTTCGGCGCACGCGGTTCCTTGAGGTCGATATTCTTCGCCGCCGCGTAATTGTCGCCGAGGTGGCTGACGATATCGCGCACGATGGTCAGCGCGTGCTCGTCATTCTCGGCCAAATGATCGACCACGCCCGATTTCTTCGCGTGGAGGTCGCCGCCGCCCAGATCCTCGGCGCTGATTTCCTCGCCGGTTGCGGCCTTCACCAGCGGCGGGCCGGCAAGGAAGATCGTGCCCTGATTACGCACGATGACCGTCTCGTCCGACATGGCCGGCACATAGGCCCCGCCCGCCGTGCACGATCCCATGACGCAGGCGATCTGCGGGATGCCGAGCGCCGACATATTGGCCTGATTGAAGAAAATACGCCCGAAATGGTCGCGGTCGGGGAAGACCTCGGCCTGATGCGGCAGGTTCGCGCCGCCGCTATCGACCAGATAGATGCAGGGCAGGCGGTTCTCCTGCGCGATTTCCTGAGCGCGCAGATGCTTCTTGACCGTCATCGGATAATAGGTGCCGCCCTTTACGGTGGCATCGTTGCACACGATCATCACCTGCCGCCCCGACACGCGCCCGATCCCCGCGATCATCCCCGCGCCGTTGATCGCATCCTCATACATGCCGTTGGCGGCGAGCTGGCCGATCTCGAGGAACGGGCTGCCCGGATCGAGCAGCCGCTCCACCCGCTCGCGCGGCAGCAGCTTGCCCCGGCTGACATGCCGCTCACGGCTGCCCTCCGAGCCACCTAGGGCCGCGGCTGCGACGGTAGAGCGCAGGTCCGCGGCGAGCGATTTGTTATGCTCGAAACGCGCCTTCGCGTCCGGCGCTTCGCGATCGAGCGTGGAAGTGAGAACGGGTGCGGTCATCGATCCTCTGCGTATTTCTTATCGGAAGCCCAATGCCGCCACGCCACGAAAAACACAAACGCGGCGAACGCACTCTGCATCAGCAATGGGATAAAGAATTCATCGTAACCGATCAGCAGCGTGTAGCCGTTCACCAGCACGTTCGATGCCATGATGGCAATGCCAAGCGCGATGCCCCAGCTCTCGCGCACCCAGATCAGAAGTGCAGCGAGCGGATCGAGCAAGGTCAGGCTGGTCCAGTAGATGTTGAATGGCAATGGGCGGAATTCGTATGGCAGCCATCCATAGTTTATCAGGTCTAGTGTGTGCGTCGCGGTCCCGATGATGAAGCCTGCCGACCAGAGCACCTTTACGATCACGGACGGTGCCCCTCCACCATGCTGCGCATGGTCCCCCTCCCCGATTCGGGGAGGATCACCCCGCCGCCCCGATCAGTTCGCGGCCGATCAGCATGCGGCGGATTTCGTTCGTTCCGGCGCCGATATCGAGCAGTTTGGCATCGCGCATGTAGCGTTCGACGGGCCAATCAAGCGTATAACCCGCACCCCCCAGTGCCTGAACCGACTCTGCCGCGACGCGAAAAGCATTCTCCGAAGCCAGCAGGATCGCGCCCGCCGCGTCGAAGCGCGTGGTCTGCTCGCTGTCGCACGCCTTGGCCACCGCATAGGTATAGGCACGCGCCGATTGCAGTGCGACATACATGTCCGCCACCTTGGCCTGCATCAGCTGGAAGCTGCCGATCGGTTTGCCGAACTGCTTGCGCTCGCGCAGATAGGGGATGACCGTGTCGAGGCAGGCCTGCATGATGCCGAGCTGGAGCCCGGCAAGCACCACGCGCTCGTAATCCAGCCCGCTCATCAGCACGCCGACACCACCGTTCACCGGACCCATCACGCGGTCTTCGGGGATATGGCAATCGTCGAACACCAGCTCCGCCGTGGGTGAGCCGCGCATGCCGACCTTCTCGATCTTCTGACCGATCGAGAAGCCCTCGTCCTCCTTCTCGATCAGGAAGGCTGTGATCCCTCGCGAGCCCGCGTTCCCATCGGTCTTGGCATAGACCACCAGCGTATCGGCATAGGGCGCGTTCGTGATCCAGAACTTGGTGCCGTTCAGGATATAGCCGCCCTGCACCGCCTCCGCCTTCAGCTTCATCGACACGACATCCGAGCCCGCGCCGGCTTCCGACATGGCGAGCGAACCGACATGTTCGCCGCTGATCAGGGGCGCCAGGTATTTCGCCTTCTGCTCTTCGTTGCCCCAGCGACGGATCTGGTTGACGCAGAGATTCGAATGCGCGCCATAGCTGAGGCCGAGCGAGGCGCTGGCGCGGCTCACTTCCTCCACCGCGATGACATGCTCCAGATAGCCGAGGTCGAGCCCGCCATCCGCTTCGGAAACGGTGATGCCATGCAAGCCCAGCTCGCCCATCTGCCGCCACAGTTCGTCGCGTGGAAACCAGTCTTCGCGATCGATCTTCTCCGCCAGAGGAGCGATCTGTTCGTCGGCGAAACGTGCCGTGGCCTCGCGGATCATCTCCGCACTTTCACCAAGCTGGAAATCGAATTGGGGTGTCGCGCGCATCGTCTCTCCTCAAAGGCTCGCGAAATTGCCTCTCGCGCGGGCCGATAGCCGAGCCTCGGCCGTGGGGCAAACCGATTGGACCGCAAACCGCTTCGAACCGGCAAACTTGCTTTTTGCGATAGGCGCCCGGTCGTATTTCGGTCTAAAGGCCGGCCGAACTTAGTCATGTACCGCAAAAACAGTATTCTTTGGCCCGACGGAAAGCCGCCTTCGGATGCCTATTGCGACGAGGAGCAGCGCCTCGCGATCCTTGCCGCGCACGGCACGGACGCGATGGTGGACGACCCGGAACTGCAGGAAATCGTCGACTTGGCGGCGAAGATATGCGCCGTTCCGGTGGCCATGGTGACCATGGTCGAGGAAGGCCGGCAAATGTTCCTTGCGCGAACCGGAACGGACCTTCGCGAGACACCGCGTCCGACAAGCTTCTGCGCCCATGCGATGCTCGGCACCGAGCCGATGGTGGTTTGCGATGCCCGGAAAGATCCGCGCTTCAGCGAAAATCCGCTGGTCACTGGCGAGCCGCATATCCGCTTTTACGCCGGTCACCCCTTGATGTCGGTCGAAGGCGCGCCGCTGGGCGCGCTCTGCGTTATCGATACCCAGCCACGGGATGGTGGCCTGTCTCTGCTTCAACAGGAAACGCTGGCTACTCTGGCCAAGGCCATCATGCGCCGCATTTCGCAGCACAGGTTGGGGGAAACAGCCAAGGAAGCGGTCGACGAGCGGGAGAGCAACCTCAAGCGCATGATCGACAGTGTGCCCGGCATTGCCTGGTCGGCCGATGCTTTCGGCAACTTCGAATACGTCAACGCGCGGTGGGACGAATTGACCGGCCTGGTCCAACCCCGAACCCCCGGCGATTGGCAGGCGGCCATTCATCCGGAGGATTGGGAAAAAGCGTCCAGTGCATTCTTGGCCTCGCTCGAAAGCGGGACGGCGTTCGAGTACGAATGGCGTTTGAAAATGTCCGATGGCAACTATCGCTGGATGCTTTCGAGAGCGGTACAATCGCAGGCGGGAGGCGGAGCGTCGCGCTGGTTCGGGACGGTCATCGACGTCGACCGCCAACGCCGCATGGCGGAGGCGAGAGACTTGCTGGCGAACGAGCTTTCGCATCGCATCAAGAATATCTTCGCGGTTGTTTCCGGACTCATCGCCATCCGCTCGCGCGGCAAACCCGAAGTGGCCGATTTCGCCGCCGAGCTCGGCAAGACCATTCGCGCGCTTGGAGCTGCGCATGACTATGTCCGCCCGGATCATGGCCACAAGGGCGGCACGCTATCGGGCTTGCTGGAGGATCTGCTTGCACCCTATGACACGGGGGACGCGGAGCGTGTCAGCGTTGCCGGTCCCGGAATCACCGTAGGTTCGCGTGCAGCGACCCCGCTGGCGCTGATCTTCCACGAACTCGCGACGAATTCGGCCAAGTATGGCGCGCTGTCCTGCGAGGACGGGCATGTGGCGATCACGATCGACGACGACTGCAACGGTACCGGCAAGATTTGCGTGGCCTGGGAAGAAAGTGCCCGCAGCTGCCTGCAGCCCAATGAAAGCGAACGCGAAGGGTTTGGCTCGCGCTTGTTGAGGATGGCCGTCGAAGGCCAGTTGAAAGGCACGTTCGAACGCGAGTTTTCGGAAGACGGACTGAGCATCCGTATCGTCTTTCCCCGCGACTCTATCGAGAGCTGAGCTTTCGCTTTCCTTGCGCGTGACGCTGCGCTGTGCTTTCCCGTCAACCATGCGACAGGTGGCGGCATATAGGCGACTGGTATTTGCACTGGCCTTTTCCGGGCTCACTCTCGCTGCTTGCTCGCCTGCCGAAGATGTCGCGGGCGACATCGCCGAAGATCCCGGTTCCGCTACGCAGCCTCCGGGCACGGCCGTTCCGCAAACATTTGCAGCCACCGCATGGCGAGTGGTGGCCGAAGATGGTGCCCGCTACACGACCCAGCTCGACGCTGACGGCACCTATCGCGATCTTCGCAATGGCGACCCCTGGCAGACCGGCAGGTGGGCTTATTCCGATGGCGAACAAGGCAGATTGCTGTGCTTTGTACCCGAGGCGGAAAACGGCATCCAAAGCTGCTGGACCCCCGGCCGAATGAGCAGCGGAAAGGTACGCGCGACAAGCGATCGCGGCACAGTGATCGAACTCGAGCGAGTGGAATACGCTCCCCCGATCGATGGCGACAACGACGACGCTGCGTGACGACTACTCCGCAAGCTCTGCTGGAATTCCGCGACATACGGAAAAGCTTTGACGCAACGCAGGCGGTCGCCGGCGTATCCCTGGAAATCGCGAGGGGGCAGTTCGTCGCGCTGGTGGGCGCTTCGGGGTCGGGCAAGTCGACATTGTTGAAGACGGTCAACCGGCTGGTCGAGCCGACCTCCGGCACGGTACGTTTCGATCGGGAAGATGTCGAAAGCCTGCCTCTGGCGGCACTGCGTCGAAGGATCGGTTACGTGTTCCAGTCGGTCGGATTATTTCCGCATATGACGGTGGCAGAAAACATCGCCATAGGCCCGCGGTTGACCGGCGAGAAACTGGCAGGCAGCCGGATTGCCGAACTGCTCGATCTGGTCGATCTGGACCGCGCATTGGCAGAGCGCATGCCGGATGAACTTTCCGGCGGGCAGCGACAGCGTGTCGGCGTCGCCCGGGCGCTCGCGAGCGAACCGCGACTGCTGCTTATGGACGAACCCTTCGGCGCGCTGGACCCGGTTACGCGCGACGCACTGGGAGAACGCGTGCACACACTCCACGCCGACCTTGCCCTGACCACCGTCATGGTCACGCACGACATGGCCGAAGCCCTGCTACTGGCCGATCGGGTGCTGGTGATGGACGGAGGCGAGATCGTCGCGGACGAAACGCCGCATTCGTTATTGGAAGGCGCTGGTGGCGAGATCGCACAAGGCCTTGTCGCAGTCCCACGCGCACAGGCGGATCGCCTGGCCGAGCTTGCCCGATGAGCGGAATCTGGGGCGCTTTGCTGGAACTCGGCGACAAACTTGCCGCGCATATCCTGCTTTCCGCGGCTGCCATCGCGCTCGGCATCGCGGTCGCGCTGCCGCTGGCGATCTGGGCGAGCCGGTCGCCACCCGTCGCCCGCGCCACGCTGGGTTTCGCCAGCCTTGTCCAGACCATTCCGGCGTTGGCTCTGCTGGCGCTGTTCTTCCCCATTCTGCTGAGCCTGCGCGCGGTGTTCGGCGAAGGTTTGCCAACGCTGGGCTTCCTTCCTGCGCTGCTGGCTCTGTCGCTTTATGCGCTGTTGCCGATCCTGCGCAACGCGGTGACCGCGCAGGCCAATCTCGATCCAGGCGTGATCGAGGCTGCAGACGGCGTGGGGATGACCTTCTGGCAGCGATTGCGGTTGGTCGAGGCGCCGCTATCCGCGCCATATATCATGGCAGGCATCCGGACCGCGGCGGTCTGGACCATCGGCGCCGCAACGCTTTCGACCACCATCGGGCAGCCCAGCCTCGGCGATCCCATATTCGCCGGATTGCAGACGCAGAACTGGGTGCTGGTGCTCGCCGGTTGCATCGCCAGCGCAGGCCTGGCCTTGATCGCGGATGCCCTGCTCGGCACGATCGAGAGAGGGCTTGCGAAGCGGCAGCGCGCGCTGACTTTCGGCGGGCTTGGCGCAGTCGCACTGGGCATCCTTGCCGCATTGATCTTTCATTTTGGCGGTAATGACGACGATCGCATCGTGATCGGCGCGAAGGGGTTTTCGGAGCAGTATATCCTCGCCCGCCTGATCGGGCAGCGGCTCGAAGCGGCCGGTTATACGGTCGACTATCGCGACGGTCTGGGATCGGCCGTGGCGCACCGCGCGGTTTCGAGCGGAGCGATCGACGTTCTTGTCGACTACACCGGCACGATCTGGACCAACCAGATGAAGCGCGCCGACAATCCCGACCGCGACACCATGCTCGCCGAGATAGTGGAATGGGAGACCCGTACCAGCGGCACGCATGTTCTGGGGCGGCTCGGCTTCGAAAATGCCTACGGTATCGCCATGACACGTGCCAAGGCCGCTGCCGGCAGGTTCGAAACCATCGCGGACCTGGCGGCGCGCGGGCAGAACATGACCATTGGCGGCGACCCCGAATTTTTCGAACGGCCCGAATGGATTGCGGTGCGCGATACATACGGCCTCCGCTTCGCCGCCAGGCGCAATTTTTCCCCCACCTTCATGTATAATGCCCTGCAGTCGGGCGAGGCAGACGCCATCGGCGCATACACGTCTGACGGGCGCATTGAGGCAGACGACCTCGTATTCCTCAAGGACCCGCAAGGCGCCTTCCCCAATTACGATGCTATCGTGCTGATCGCTCCGGAAACGGGCAAGGACGAAGGGCTGGTGGAAGCCCTGAAGCCGCTGATCGGCAGTATCGGGGTCGAGGCCATGCGCGCGGCCAATCTTTCGGTCGACCGCGAGGAGAACAAACTGTCCTTTGACGAAGCGGCGCGACGATTAGCCGAAGGCGCCGGCAAGTAGCCTAGCTCGCGCGGCTCCAGACCTGCGTCTGGCAGAAAGGTCCGATGCAACCTTTGACCTCGAGGCTGTTGGCGCCCTTGCGACGAATGATCGAACGGTAGGTCTTCCCGCTTTTGGGATCGTAGATCATTCCGCGCCACAAGTCCGCTTCCTCCGCGAAACCGGTCAGGACCGGCATGCCGAGCAGTTTGCGACTGCGCAGCGCCTTGTCCTTGTTGTTGACGTCGCGCTGATCGGCACCCTGGGGCGGCGGGACGAGAAATTTCGCGATCCGCCCGCAGGTACTGCGCCCGCAATCGGCGATCTGGATGACTGCATCCTTCTCCTCGGTGACCCAGCGGCCCTCGATAGGGGCGGCAGCGGCCAAGGGCGTAGCGGCAAGAAGCGAAGCGGCGGCAATGTAGAGTTTCACGGTTCGGCCTTCCTCCGCTGGCCTTCGGGAAATCCCGCACCGCGCGGCCAGTCGCGGGCGGTGAGGGCCATGCACTTGAACAACTCGCCCATGGCGTCCGGCTGAACGAGCCGATCATGCGCATCTTCGATGTCTTTCGTCCGGTCGGGCGCTGCGGTTACAAGTGCGCGGGCGCGCAAACCAATTCCCATCGCGTTCAGCCATGCGCCTTGTGTAGTCAGCGAACTCGCGGCCCCCTCCCGGCGGGCAATCGCATCGAGCGCGGCGAAATCGACATGCGCCGTCAGGTCCATCTCGCCCGGTGCGGCGAAGACATCGAGTTTTTCATGCGCCCTGACGGCCTGCAAGGTCGAGCCGGTCCTGGGCGTCAGGTGGCCGTAATCGATGAACAGCGCCGCGCCGCCCTGAACGTCGAGACGGCGGGCCAGTGCCTCGACCAACGCGGCGGCGGCGGGGCAAGTCTCGACGATTGAGCCCAGCGGCGCGGAACGCCGGCCCTCGGGCACGGCATCATCCATGGGGTTCGGGCCGGACACAAAGGCAAGCGAACCTCCTTCCAGCCCGATCAAGCGCTCGCGCCACCCCCTTTCGGTCAAGACCAGCTGGCGGATCGGCAAGGCGTCGAGGAATTCGTTCGCCAGCAACAGTATCGGTCGGTCGTCCGGGATCGTGTCGAGCGTGTCGTGAAATTTCACACCTGCCAGCAGTCCGCCCTGCACCTGGCGCAGGGCTTGCGAGCCCTCGACCAGGTGCATTTCGGGCCGCAACCCTTGGCTGGCCATGGCGCGGGAGGCGTCTTTCGCCAATGTTCCGCGGCCGGGACCCAGTTCGACATAGATCGCATCTGCCGGTCGCCCCGCCCGCGCCCAGATGTCTGCCAGCCACAGTCCGGCCATCTCTCCGAACATCTGGCTGATCTCGGGCGCGGTCGTAAAATCGCCTGCCGCGCCCAGCGGATCGCGCGTCGTGTAATAGCGCGCATTGCTCTCGCCCATATAGCGAGACACCGGCATCGGCCCATGCTGGGAGATCAGGCGACGAAAGATGCCCGCAAGGGAGGTCTCGCCGCTCCCGCTCATGCCGCCTGCGGTTTCGCCTTGGCTGCACTGCCGACAGGTGGTTTGACCAGCGCGTAGATCATCACCATGAGCCCCACGGCGATCATCGGCAAACTCAGCCACTGACCGCGCGACAGACCGGTTTCGACCACCACATAGGCAAGGTGCGCATCGGGCTCGCGGAAGAATTCCATCAGGAAACGTCCCAGACCCATGCCGACGGTGAACACTCCGACAAGGAGCCCGGCCCGGTAGCGCGCGCGCGTTTTCCAGAATAGCGCGAAGAGCAGCACGCCGAGCAGCAGCCCTTCGAAGCCGGCCTGATAGAGCTGGCTGGGATGGCGCGCCAGCTGGTCCGGATCGGTCGGGAATACCATGGCCAGCGGGAAATCGCTTTCCACCGGACGGCCATAGAGTTCTCCATTCACGAAATTTGCCAGTCGCCCGAGCATGTAGGCGAACGGAACGTTGACCGAGATATAGTCGCAGATGCGCAGCCAGTTCAGTCCGCCGCGCCAGGCAACCCAACTGATCGCGATGAGAACGCCGATCACACCCCCGTGGAAGCTCATCCCGCCTTCCCACAGCTTGAAAAGTTCGATCCCACCGAACAGTTCGGGCTTGTAGAAGGCGGCATAGCCCAGCCGTCCGCCAAGGATGACGCCGAGCGTGCAATAGAAGAACAGATCGTCCGCATGGCGCTGCGCCATCGGCGATCCGGGCGCCTTGATCATTTTCGACAGATGCCAGTAGGCCAGCAATATGCCGAACAGATAGGCGAGCGAGTAATAGCGCAGCTGAAACCCGCCAATCTCGAACAGATAGGGCCGGAGGCCGAGGTTTTCCCAGTAGATCGGTTCCGCAACGCCCGATGCAGCCAGTAGTGACAGCAAGTGCTTATCCCCTTAGAGGTGTGTCCAAGGCCGCGACCGGCGACCCATCGGGGCGGCTTTTGGCATAGCAGGAGTTTTGGGGAAAGCCTGCGTCGAGCCGCAATTCATGCGCGAGCCTCGAACATGGGGCCGTGCGTTGACTGGAGAGGACACTTAAGAACCCATGCCGACAGAACTCGACAAGGATATCCATCGCATCACCGACGCCGTGACCGCCGCCGGCCAGATGTTCGAGCTGACCGAAGTCACCCGCCGCGGCGTGACGATGCCCGCGTTCAAGAATGCGCCGCCCAGCGTCGTCCACTATTTCGCGCACTTCTGTAACGAAAAGAAGGACGAGACCTTCATCGTCGATGGCGAAATGCGCATGACTTTCGGCGAGATATGGCACGCCGCCAGCCATGTCGCGCATGGTCTCGCCACGCAGTACGGGGTCGAGAAGGGTGACCGCGTCGGCCTGGCCGCCCGCAATTCGACCAACTGGATCGTCGCCTATATGGGCATCCTGATGGCAGGCGGCTGCGCGACGCTGCTCAATGGCTGGTGGACAGGCGAAGAACTCGCCTACGGAATCGATTTGTGCGACTGCAAGCTCGTCCTGGCCGACCCGCAGCGGGCGGCGCGGCTGGATGGCGTGGTACATTCATCCAGGGTGGTTGTGTTCGACCACGGCGTTCCGTCGCAAGGCCTGGCCCCGGTCTGGGCAGCCGGCGATACGGCAATGAAAATGCTCGGCCAGATCGGGCCGGAAGATCTTGCCACGATACTTTACACCTCGGGTTCGACCGGTCATCCAAAGGGCGCCTATTCGGATCATCTCGGCGTCGTTTCGGGCACGATGAACTACGTCTGTCAGACCGCCATGATCCTGCAATTGCTGACCGAACGCGGCGAAGCACCGACCGTTCAGCCATCTGCGCTGGTTGCCGTCCCGCTGTTCCACGTGACGGGAGAGGTGCCGCTCTTCCTGCAGAGCTTCGCCATGGGCCGCAAGCTGGTGCTGATGCCCAAGTGGGATGCGACCGAGGCGTTGCGCCTGCTGGCCGAGGAACAGATCACCTATTTCGTCGGCGTTCCGCTGATGAGCTACGAGATCGCGGTGCATCCCGAGCGCGAAAAATACGACCTTTCTCAGTGCAAGACGTTTGCCGGCGGCGGTGCCGCGCGGCCGATCGAGCACGTCAAAAAGATCAGGGACGCCTTTCGGGACGGCTATCCGGTGCTCGGCTATGGCCTTACCGAAACCAATGGTGTCGGTGCCGGAAATCTCAACGAGAACTACCTGGCCAAGCCAAGCAGCACGGGCATGCCTTCGCTGCCGCTGGTCGACATGGCCATTCTCGACGATGACGGCAAACCGATGGAACAGGGCAAGGTCGGAGAGGTTTCGATCCGTTCCGTCTGCAATTTCCTCGGCTATTGGAAGAACGAGGAGGCAACCAAGGCGGCCTTTTCGGACGACGCGTATTTCCGCACCGGCGACCTCGGCTATCTCGACGAGGACAACTACCTCTTCATCGTCGACCGCAAAAAGGACATCATCATCCGCGGCGGTGAGAACATCAGCTGCATCGAAGTGGAGGAGGCCATCTACGCGCATCCGGCGGTGGCCGAATGCTCGGTTTTCGGCCTGCCCGACGAGCGCTTCGGCGAGATTCCAGCGGCGGTCTATTACCCCCATCCCGGTCAAAGCCTTTCGGTCGACGATCTGCAGCAGTTCCTGCGTGAACATATCGCCGCCTTCAAGGTGCCCTCGATCGTCTGGCAAAGCGATCAGCAGCTGCCGCGCCTTGGCACGCAGAAGGTCGACAAGCGTACGGTAAAGGCGCACTTCACCAGGGAACATCAAGCCACTTGAACTCAGTGCGTGTCCCCCAACAGCGCGCTATCATCGACAGGCGCGAGCTTGCTTCAGCGATCGATGCGCTCGTGGCGGCGCATGGTGACAAGGCGCGCCCGCATGTCGTTAAACGGCTCAAGGCCGCTCTCGACGACGGGCGCGCCGAACTTGCGCACAGGCTCGAGGAGAAGCCGTCTGCGGGGCATGAGAATGCTGGCGGCTTCGCCTTCCTGATCGATCAGTTAATTCGGGTGATCCACGATCACGCCACCACCCATCTCTATCCCAGCGCCAACCGCTCGAAGGCCGAACGGCTGGCGGTCATGGCGGTCGGCGGCTATGGGCGTGCGGAGATGTCGCCGCATTCGGACGTCGATATCGCCTTTCTCGTCGGCGGCAAGAAAACCGCCTGGTGCGAGCAGGTGGTCGAGGCGATGCTCTATCTGCTGTGGGATCTCGGCCTGAAGGTTGGCCATTCGACCCGCACGCTGGACGAGGCGATGCGGCTGTCGAAGAACGACCTGACAATCCGCACCGCTCTGCTCGAAGGTCGTTATGTCTGGGGCGACCAGGACCTTTACGATGAAGGATCGCGGCGGTTCACCGCCGAGGTCGTGCGCGGCAATGAACGCAACTTCGTGACCGAGAAGCTCGCCGAACGCAACGCTCGCCACAAACGCATGGGTGACAGCCGCTATGTCGTCGAACCCAATGTGAAAGACGGCAAGGGTGGCCTGCGCGACCTGCACACGCTGTACTGGATCGGCAAGTTCATCCATCGCGTGCGGACAGCTTCGGAGCTGGTCGACGTCGGTCTGTTCACACCGGCCGAATATCGAAGCTTCCGCCGTGCCGAGAATTTCCTGCTGGCGGTACGCAGCCATATGCACGTGATAACTGGCAGGGCCGAGGATCGCCTGACCTTCGACCTCCAGCGCCGCATCGCGGAGCGGATGAATTTCGCCGAACGCCCCGGCAAAAGCGCTGTCGAACGGTTCATGCAGTACTATTTTCTACAGGCCAAACGCGTCGGATCGCTGACGGGCGTATTCCTTGCACATATCGACGAGCAGTTCGAGGCCAAGACCGCACGCCGCGGCTTTTTCGCGGGGTGGAAACACAAGCCGCGCCAGCTCAAGGGGTATCGCGTGTTCGGCGGCAGAATCGCCGCGCCTTCCGACGACTGGTTCCGCAAGGACCCGGTGCGGCTGATCGAGATTTTCCAGCTGGCCGAGGCCGAAGAGCTGGAGGTCCATCCCGAAACCATGCGTCAGGCCGATCGCGATAGCGGCTTGATCGACAATTCCATTCGCGAAGATGCGCGCGCCAATGCGCTCTTCCTCGACCTGCTATGCGGACGCAACGATCCTGAAATGGTGTTGCGGTGGATGAACGAGGCGGGCGTGTTCGGGAAGTTCGTGCCCGATTTCGGCAAGGTCAACGCGCAGATGCAGTTCGACATGTACCATCACTATACGGTCGACGAGCACACTATCCGCGCAATCGGGCTGCTCAACAGGATCGAAAAGGGCGAACTCGCCGACGACCACCCACGCGCGACCCGGCTGATCCACAAGGTCAATTCGCGGCGCGTCGCCTATGTCGCAGCATTGCTGCACGATATCGCCAAGGGTCGCGGGGGCGACCATTCGGTACTCGGGGCCGAGGTGGCGGAAAAACTGTGCCCCAGGTTCGGCCTTACCGAAAGCGAGACCGAAATGGTCGCGTGGCTGGTGCTCAATCATCTGCTGATGAGCCATACCGCGCAGAAGCGCGACTTGACCGATCCCAAGACGATCGAGGATTTCGTCGGCCAGGTACAGAGCCAGGAACGTCTGCGCCACCTCGCCATCCTTACCGCCGTCGATATTCGGGCGGTCGGACCGGGCACTTGGAACAGCTGGAAAGGCCAGCTACTCGGCGAACTCTACGATGTGTCGAGTGAACGGTTGCGGCTAGGACATATGCGCCATGGCCGCGAGCAAACAATCGCGCACAAGCAGGCAGAGGTAAGGGAGATACTGGGAGACAAGGCGGATCTCGTCGCAGACCTGGCTCAAACCATGGGTGATCCGTACTGGATTGCCGAGCCGGCCGACATCATCGCGCTGAATCTGGTGCATTATGCCGCGGCGCGCGAACGCGAGCATCGGCTTTCCATCCATTGCGAATATTACGAGGCGCGCGGCGCGACGCTGGTGACGGTTATCGCCGCCGATCATCCGGGCCTGTTCTATCGCATTGCGGGCGGCATCCACCTGGCGGGCGGCAATATCATCGATGCGCGGATTCACACGACACGCATTGGTTGGGCGCTCGATAATTTCCTGGTCCAGGACCCCCATGGCGAACCCTTTGCCGAGGAAGGCCAGCTCGAACGCCTCAAGACCAGCATCGCCGATGCGCTCGCCAACAAGGTCGATCTGGCTCCCCGCCTCGCCCAACGCCCGCTGGCGCACAGCCGCGCACGCGCGTTCGACGTCGCGCCGCGCGTCTTGTTCGACAACAAGGCGTCGAACAAGTTCACCGTGATCGAGGTCAACGCCCGTGACCGGCCTGCCTTGTTGAACCGGCTGGCGCGCGTGCTGTTCGAAAGCCGGCTGGTCGTCCATTCCGCTCACATCACCAATTACGGCGAACGCGCGGCAGACACGTTCTACCTTACCGACCTGACCGGCGGAAAGCTGGAACCGGGAGAGCGCATGAATCGGATCGAAGCGCGCCTGATCGAGGCCGCCAGCGACGCGACGCAGGATCGATTGGAAAACGCCTAGTCGGATCTCCCGCACCCGTCTCTGCGCTAGTCGAGAGCGGGTCGCCGACCGAACAACGCCGTTCCAACGCGCACATGTGTGGCACCGAGCTTGATCGCCGTCTCATAGTCGCCACTCATGCCCATGCTGCGCCCCTCGAGCTCATGATCGCGAGCAAGCTTGTCGAGAAAGGCAAAGAACGGAGCGGGTTCGATATCGAACGGCGGGAGGCACATCAGTCCGGCAACCGGAATATCCGCGTCGCGCGCCAGATGGAGCAGCTTGGGCAGATCGGCGACCGGGCAACCGCCTTTCTGATCTTCTTCGCCCACATCGACCTGCACGAAACAGGGGACGCGCTTGTCCTGCTTGTCCATGGCCTTGGCCAGCGCCGTCACCAAACTCGGGCGGTCAAGCGAATGGATAACATCGAATAGCGCGACCGCATCTTCGGCCTTGTTCGATTGCAGCTGGCCGATGAGGTGCAGTTGCACCGCCGGATATACGTCACGCAACATCGGCCATTTGCCCTGCGCTTCCTGCACGCGGTTCTCGCCGAAATGGCGATGGCCTTCGACGAGCAATGGCGCGATCGCTTCGGCCGGATGAGTCTTGCTGACCGCAACCAGCGTAACGTCGCCCGGGTCGCGGCGGGCGATCTTGCTGGCTTTGGCGATTGTCGCCTGGACCTGTTGAAGCGGAGTATCTGCCTTTTCCATCGCGCCGCGCTATAACGCCTGTGTGCCGCGAAGCCAGCATCATCCCGAGCCCGATCGAAAGGCCCTTCCCCTGCTGTGGTTGCTTAGCGACGCCCGCAACGACGCCGGGCTGGATGCTGGCTTGCAAAGACTGCCTCGGGGCTCGGGCCTCGTATATCGCCACTACCATCTCGAGCATGAGGAACGGCGCGCGCGCTTCGAGGAGCTTGCCGCAGTCGCGCGTTCGATGGGGCATCTGGTGGTGCTGTCCGGCACCCAGGATTGGGGAGCGGACGGCCACTACGGCGCCCCAGGCGACTTGGGAGAAGGCCTCCGCCTCGCCACGGCGCACAATGGCGTGGAGTTGCAGGCCGCCATCGCCGCCGAAGCGGACGGAGTGTTTCTCTCGCCTGTGTTTCCCACAGCCTCGCACCCCGGCGCGGCGACGCTCGGCATACATGGCTTCCATGTGCTTGCCCAGCAATCGGCCGTTCCAGTCATCGCCCTTGGCGGCATGACGCGCGAGCGTGCAAACGAACTCGACTGGCCACGCTGGGGCGCGATCGACGGACTCGTTTCGACGAAGGCTGCTTGACGCGCGAGTCCCCGAGGACTCATACTATGCGTTCTCGACGGATCAGGGGACACGACATGGCTACGCGCGTAAGCGCAGCACCCGATTGGCGCGCGGCTTTCCGCCGCTCCTTCCGCCGCGCCACCCATATGGCGGGGGCGGGCCTGCTGTTCGCGCTGTTGATTTTCCTCGCTCTGGCCCTCGCCAGTTACACCCAGACCGATCCCAGTCCGTCGACTGCGGCGAGCGGCGATGACATTCGCAACTGGATGGGCACGAGCGGTGCCTGGGCGAGCGAAAGGGCGCTCAATTTCCTCGGACTCCCGGCGGTGATGCTGCTGCCGCTGCTTTACATCTCGGCCCGCCGGTTATGGACCGGCGTCGAGCGTAAGGACGAGGAAGAAACGCCCGGCCGCTGGTGGGGTCCCTTCGCCATGCTGCTCGCGGCAATGGTGTTGCTTGGGACCGTGCTCGCGCTGGTGTTCGAACCCGAGACCGGCAGTCTGCCCGCCGGACTTGGCGGACTTCTCGGTCAGTTGGGCGGACTTGGCATTGCGGCGGTCGCAGATCGCTTCGGCGGCGATTTTTCGGGCTGGATCGTGCTGGCGCTCGCGCTCATCGCCCTTGGCGGAGGCGTGGCTCTGGTTACTCGCGTATTCGCTATCGACTGGGCGCAGTTCCTGACATTGCCCGATTTCGTCAGGCGCAAGGCGCAATTGCCCGAGTTCGATCTGCCGCTGGCCCCGAAGAAACAGAAACGCGCCAAGCCGCTCGAGGAAGATGAAGAGGCCGACGCCGCGCCTGCTCGCGAGCCACGGCGTGCGCCGGAGATCGCCGATCCCGCCCCCACACCCCCCGAACCCACGGCGATCAAGCCCAAGCAGCGCGACATGTTCGCAAACTATCAATTGCCGAGCCACGATCTGCTCGACAACGCGCCCGACAACGCTGCTCCAAAGCTCGACAAGATGGCGCTGGAGCGCAATGCGCGGCTGCTCGAGAACGTGCTGGACGATTTCAACGTTAAGGGGGAGATCACGGCGGTGCGCGCAGGGCCCGTCGTCACCATGTACGAGCTCGAGCCGGCGCCGGGCATCAAGGCCAGCCGCGTGGTGGGGTTGGCCGAGGATATTGCGCGTAATATGAGCGCGATCAGCGCCCGCGTTTCGCCTATCCCCGGCAAGACCGTGATCGGGATCGAGCTGCCGAATGCCGACCGTCAGATGGTCAGCTACAAGCAGCTCGCCAATTCGGCCGCATTCGTCGACCACGAGGGCAGCCTGCCGATGATTTTGGGCAAGGACATCGCAGGCGAGCCGATCGTCGCCGACCTCGCCGCCATGCCGCACCTGCTGGTCGCAGGGACGACCGGCTCGGGTAAATCGGTCGGCCTCAACGCCATTCTGCTGTCGCTGCTCTACCGTTTTACGCCCGATGAGTGCCGGCTGATCCTGATCGATCCCAAGGTGCTCGAACTCAAGAGCTACGACGACATTCCCCACCTCCTCAGCCCCGTGGTTACCGAACCGCACAAATCGGTTCGCGCGCTCAAATGGGCGGTCGAGGAGATGGAAAAGCGCTATCGCATGATGTCATCGGTGAATTCGCGCAACATTGCGGGCTTCAACGAGAAGGTGAAAAAGGCGATCGAGAAGGGCAAGCCACTCGGTCGCCGTGTGCAGACAGGCTTCGACCCCGAGACCGGTGAAGAGCTCTACGAAGAGGAACAGCTCGATTACCAGCCGCTGCCGCTGATCGTGCTGATCGTCGACGAGCTGGCCGACCTCATGGTCACGGTCGGCAAGGAGATCGAGGTCCTGATCCAGCGCCTCAGCCAGAAATCGCGTGCTGCCGGTATCCATCTTATCATGGCCACCCAGCGTCCCTCGGTCGATGTCATTACCGGTGTCATCAAGGCCAACCTGCCGACCCGTATCAGCTTCAAGGTGACCAGCCGGATCGACAGCCGCACCATCCTTGGCGAACAGGGCGCCGAGCAGCTGCTGGGCAAGGGCGACATGCTCTACAAACCCAACACCGGCGCGATGATCCGTGTCCACGGCCCGTTCGTTTCCGATGAAGAGGTGGAACGCGTGGCCGATCACTGGCGGGGGCAGGGCAAGCCGGATTACGTCGATGCCGTGACCGAAGAGCCCGAAGACGGCGGCTTCAATTTCGAAGACGAGTTCACGGCGTCCGACAATCCAGAGGAGCGCAAGTATCGCCAGGCCTGCCAGATCGTGATCGAAAACCAGAAAGCCTCCGGCTCGTGGCTGCAGCGGCAGATGGGCGTCGGCTACAACACGGCGGCCAAGTGGATCGAGCGGATGGAAAGCGAAGGACTGGTCGGCCCGGCCAACCATGTCGGCCGCCGCGAAATCTTCCGCGATCAGGACGGGAACCCCATCTAACCAGGGAGAACCAGTGCCGAAATTTTGGCGGGACTTGCGCCTGCGGTCCCGCTAAGTCCCGCACCGATGGCAAGCACGACCGACAATCCCGCCGATGATTGGGCCGACGAAGACAAGGCTGTTGCAGATCCTGCCAAACGGCGCCCGATCAGCCGCCTGACCATTCTGCGCGCGATCGCCGAACTGCGCCTGTGGTGGCGCGAAGGAGTAGTCGCCGATCTCGATCACATTGCCACGATCGAGCGCGTGCGCGGCGAATCGCTCCTGACCAGCCGCTATGTCTTCATGACGGCGATGAGCGCGGGCATCGCGATTCTCGGCCTGCTGCTTTCCTCGCCCGCCGTCGTTATCGGCGCCATGCTGCTTTCGCCGCTGATGAACCCGATCATCGGGACGGGCTTCTCGCTTGCGACGGGCGATGCGGACTGGCTCAGGCGCTGCGGCAAGGCACTGGTCGCAGGTTCCATATTCGCGATCCTATTTTGTGCGTTGATCGTATTCTTCTCGCCCCTGCAGACCGTGACGGAAGAGATTGCCGCCCGCACAAGGCCGAACCTGTTCGATTTGCTGGTCGCGCTGTTCTCCGCCCTGGCGGGATCCTATGCGGTCATCAGGGGCCGCGAAGGCACGATCGTCGGCGTTGCCATCGCGACTGCCTTGATGCCGCCCCTCGCCGTGGTCGGTTTCGGTTTGGCGACGCTCAACTGGACCGTGTTCGCAGGGGCTCTCGGCCTCTTCATTACCAACCTCGTCACCATCGGTCTGACGGCGGCCATCATGGCCCGGCTATACGGTTTCCAATCGGATCTGAGCCATCGCCAGAGCCGTTTGCAATCGATCGTGATGGCAGCGGTGTTCATAACTCTCGCCGTGCCGCTCGGCTTTTCGCTCCGGACCATTGCGTGGGAGGCGAACGGCCAGCGTATCGTCAACCAGGAGGTCGCCGCCGCATTCACCGACCGTGCCCGGGTCGACCAGCCGATCGTCAATTGGGACACCGAGCCCGTAGCCGTTTCCGCTAGCGTATTCACGCCCGAGTTCAATCCGAATGCCGATACCGAAGTCGCCAGACGGCTGGAACAGCGGCTTGGTCGGGCCGTCATTGCAACCATCGACCAGTTCCAGGTCGGCACCGATCCCGGCGCGGCCGAGCAGGCAGCCCTTGCACAGGCGCGGGCGCGCGAAGCCGCCGAAGCGAGTGAAAGGCAGATCGCCGCGCTAGGTCAGAATCTGGCTCTGATTGCCGGGGTGGAGCGCAAGGACGTACTGCTCGACCGAGAGAACCAGCGAGCGCAGGCCGTTGCCCGGCCGCTCGACGGCCTGGGCCTTTCGGGCTACCGAGAACTGGAGCGTCGGCTCGAACGCACGACGCCGGGGTGGACGGTCGAACTTCGTCCTCCGCTTGTGTCCCTGCCCGAGATAATCGTCGGCGAAGAAGGGCTCGATACACGCAATGCGGCACAGGTCGCTCTTGTAGGCTGGGCTGCAGAGCGCACCGGAGTGCGCGTCACGCTGACCGGCAGCGAAAGCGCTTTGGCGACGGTCACCCAAGCTCTCGGCACGACCTCAAGCCGTGTCGATACGCGGCAATCTGGAAATGAAAATACGGTGACCGCCAGCTGGTCGACTGCAGCCACCGCCCAGGACTAGGCCGGGCCTTTCCTATTCCGCACCGGACTGGTCGGAGCCGCCATCAAGCGCTGCCGCGGTCAGCGTCGAAGCCGACGCGAAATCGCCGCTGAAGGGCGTTGTATGGGCAACCAGGCCGATCCGGGTCAGTTCGCCGCCGCGACCCCAGTTTTGCCGCCAGGTCTCGAGGTACTCTTTGAGCCCAGGCTGTGCCGCTATGTGCGACTTCTTGATATAGAGGAACAGCGGTCGCGATGCCGGATAGCTGCCGTCCGCGATGGTTTCCGCATTGGGTTCGACCCCGTTGATCGCCAGCGGTTTGATCGATCCATCCGACTCCTCGAGGTAGGAATAGCCGAAAATGCCGACCGCCCGCGGGTTCTGGGCGACCTTCCGCACGATCACGTCGTCCTTCTCGCCCTGAGAGATATAGCCCGCATCTTCGCGCAGCGTATCGCAGATCTCGGTGAATTTCGCGTCCTGGGTGCCCTTCAGAGTAGCGATGCGGTTGTTGGTCGCACAGCCACTCTCGAGCACCAGCGATGCCAGGCTTGAACGGGTACCGGACGTTTCGGGCGGGCCATAGACGATGATGGGTTCGTCAGGCAGCGATTCGTCGACCTGCGACCAGTTTTCCGCGTCCTGATCGTTGTCGAACGGCCGTGCTGCCAGTGCGCGGTAGATGATCCCCGGCGTCAGCGCGAGGTCGAGGCCGTCAGTCGCAGAAACCGCAAAGACGATCCCGTCGAGACCGATCGGGATTTCCGCAATGTCGGTAACGCCGTTGGCTTCGCAGGCTTGCAGCTGTTCCGCCGTCATCCGCGCAGATGCGTTGAGCACGGAGGGCGTCTCCGCTCCATCGCCCGTGCAGAATTCTTCGATCCCGGCCTCCGTCCCGTTGGCCCGGATCACCGGTGTCGGCAAGTCCGGGTTGGCCTGGCCGTAAAGCTGGGCGACGCGCTCGGCGAACGGATAGACTGTCGACGAGCCGACGATCTTGAAGCCGGTTTCGGCGTTATCCTCGGCGCCGGTGCCGCATGCGGTGAGAAGGCTGGTGGCTGCCAGGGTGGCAAGCAGTGTGCGGGTGAAGGCCATGTCTGTCTCCCTCTGTTCTACGTCAAACCGGTAGAACTGCCGGGTGACAGACGGGTGACAGGCTTGCCCCGACATGGTTGCAGTTGTAACGGGCTGCCGCAGACAAGGAGTCCCCCATGCTCATCGGCAGCCCCAAGGAAATCAAGAACCACGAATATCGCGTCGGCCTGACGCCCGAGAGCGCGAAAGAGCTCGTCATGCAGGGCAACGACGTGTGGATCGAGACAGGCGCAGGGCGCGGTATCGACGCGACCGACGAGCAGTACGTGGCCGCAGGCGCGAAGATCGTCGACGGGCCGGATGCGATCTTCGCCGAATGCGAGATGGTGGTGAAGGTGAAGGAGCCGCAAGCGGTCGAGCGCAAGAAACTGCGCGAGGGCCAGATCCTTTACACCTATCTGCACCTCGCCCCCGATCCGGAACAGACGAAGGATCTTGTCGAGAGCGGCGTGACCGCCATCGCCTATGAAACGGTGACCGGCCCGAGGGGCCAGTTGCCGCTGCTGAAGCCGATGAGCCAGGTAGCGGGTCGCATGAGCGTGCAGGCCGGTGCGACCGCACTGGAGAAAGCGCATGGCGGACGCGGTGTGCTGCTGGGCGGCGTACCGGGCGTGATGCCGGGCAAGGTCGTTGTTATCGGTGGCGGCGTAGTCGGCTTCAACGCGGCGCAGATGGCGGTCGGCCTCGGTGCGGATGTCACCATCCTCGATCGCGATCCCGAAGTACTGGAGAAGGTCGGCACACATTTCGAGGCCCGTGCCAGCACGCGCTTCTCGAATGCCGCCAATCTCTACGACGCAGTCACGACCGCCGATCTTGTCGTCGGCGCGGTTCTCATCCCCGGTGCTGCAGCGCCGAAGCTGGTCACGCGCGAGATGCTCAAGGATATGCAGAAAGGCGCGGTACTCGTCGATGTCGCCATCGATCAGGGCGGCTGCTTCGAAACCAGCCGGGCGACCACACATGCCGAGCCGACTTATGTCGTCGACGACATTGTCCATTACTGCGTGGCCAACATGCCGGGCGCGGTGGCCCGCACGAGTACCTATGCGCTCAACAATGTCACCTTGCCGCATGCCTTGCGGATCGCGCGAATGGGCTGGAAGGGCGCACTGGCGGCAGACCCGCACCTCGCCGAAGGGCTCAACGTCCACAAGGGCGAGATAACCTATCGGGCCGTAGCCAGCGAGCTGGGCTACGACTATCGCCCCGTAGCGGAGCTGCTGGACTAGGTTTTCTTACGGGGCTGACTCCTTAATCGCCCTTTAAGCCATTCCCCCTAGCGCGCCCCTGTGGGACGGGCTCGATCAGTCGATCTGCTGCACCTCGTGCGGCTACTTCTGCTTGCCATCGGCGCAGGCCAGTTCCTCATGCCCGTCTCCGCGCTTGCCGCACCAGCCTTCGAAGAGGGATCGACGTGCTGGATTTCCGGCACGCGCACGCAGCAGTTCGAGGAACTGGTCACGCGTCCAGACGATTGGACCTGTGCCGGCGACGAACACGATTGGAGCGCCGACCGCAACTTTGTGCGCGTCGATCTGCGGGGGCGTAACTTCGATTCCGCAACCATTCGCCATGCCGAATTCGCCCGTCACGAATTCGACAAGCTGACGGTCACCCTGATCGGCGAGGATGGTGCAACCAGCAGCCGCGCCTACGGCTTTCGCGACACCTGGCTCGGCGCATCCAGCCTGCGCTCCATGGTCGAGCTACCCGAATTCGCGGGACAGCCCACAGCGCTCGTATTCACTCTCGACGGAGGGAAATGGCCCGACGCCTTGGCCGCCGCAGACCTGGTTGCCGAGCCTTCCGCTCCACCGACTTCGGGGTTCGTGCATCTCGTCGCCGCGCTTATCTGCGGCCTGCTGCTCGCCCCGGTCCTGTTCGACTTCGGTTACTTCCGCGCTTTGCGCAAGCCGTTCCCCCTGTGGCACGCACTCTTCTGTGTCATGGCCTGCGTACAGACTGCGGCGGTCTCGGGCCTCGTCCCGCTCATGACGTCCATCAGCTTCGAGAACGAGCTCTACATTACCTATCTCAGCCTCGATCTCATGGTGGCCGCGACGATGCTGTTCGCGAGCAGCTTCATCGAACGCGCAAGCACTTCCAGCAGGCAGCGCCGCATCCTACTTGCAATCGCGCCCCTTGCGGTTTTGAACGGGGCGGCCACGGCACTGTATCCGCAGCTTTTCGGTTACTGGGTCGATCATCTCTATTTCGGAGCATACATCCTGATGCTCGGTGCGTATTTCGCCATCCTGTGGCGCGCAAGACGTGCCGGGAGCCGGATGGCATCCTATCTCATCCTCGGTTTCGCTCCATTCAGTTTGGTTGTGGTTGTCCAGTTCCTGGCGGTGGTGTCGGCTCCGGAGGTTTATGCCTTCGACGAAACATGGCCGCAGAATTTGGCTTTGCTGTTCGAGGTCATTGCCACTGCGCTGGCCGTCGCCGACCGTTTCATCTCGATCAAGCGCGAGCGCGATCAGGCACTCGACGAGGCCCGTTCGCTGGAAAAACTCAGCGAACACGACGAGCTGACGGGGCTGCGCAATCGCCGCTCGCTCGACACGCGCTTCGGACAGCTCGTCGCCGAAGGTTTCCACACCATTGCAGTGATCGATATCGACCATTTCAAACCCATCAACGACCTTTTCGGCCACCCTTATGGCGATGGCGTCCTGACCTGCGTGGCCGCGGCTTTGAGGGCCAGCGACGACCAGGACCTCGTGGCTTTCCGCATCGGCGGCGAGGAATTCCTCTTGATGCTGCGCGGCAAGGATGCAGCCGAGCGCGCCGAAGCGCGTCGCCGGGCGATCACGGTACGTACGCTTGCAGATATCGACGGGCTCGACCGCCCGGTTACCGCCAGCATGGGATTGCTCGATTTCTCGGCGGTCGCCGACGATCCCGAGCTCGACTTCTGGAGCCTTTATACGCGTGCCGATCAGCTACTTTACGACGCCAAATGCGCCGGCCGCAACCGCACGCGCCGCGACACCCTCGACTGGTTCGTGCCACAGGTGGCCGACGAAGCAAGCGCCGCCGCCTAGTCGACAAAGGGGGCGAGCAGCTCGCGACGGACCCGCGCTGGCCGCCCGCTCGCTCGATCGAGCATCGCCCAGGTGGTTGCCGCGCTCACGATAATCCTGCCCAACTCATTCCGGAAATCGACCCGACGCAGCGAGGTAGCCCCGCGCGCTGCGCCCTCGATCCAGGTTTCGCCCGCCACGCTTTCACCCGCATCGATGTTGCCGCGATAATCGATCTCATGACGAGTCACGACCCAGAAGAATGCTTCATGATCCTTCGGACGCGCCACCGCGTCCCAATGGGCCGTAGCAATATCTTGAATCCACTGGACCCAGACGGCGTTATTGACGTGACCGAGCTCGTCGATGTGCTCGGGGCGGGCCGTGAAGCTGCGGGGAAAGCGGGTGGTCATGGCCGTTCCGCTATATCGACGCCGAGTTCGCGCAGGTCGACCCTCGCTTTGGCGGCATCGGTGAACACCCGCGCATGCATGCCAACAGCCTCGGCGCCTGCAACGTTTCTCGCAACATCGTCGAAGAATAGCGTCTCCGTCGGATCGATTGCGCCGAGTTCGAGAACATGGCGGTACATGCGCGGATCGGGCTTCAGCACGCCCAGTTCGGCGGACACTGCGGCCTGTTCGAACAGCGGCCAGAAATCATGCTCCCGCTGCAAATGGGCGACGATTTCGTGAACATTGTCGGTAATCGCGAAGAGGCGGGCGCCAAGGCCGCGTAACTCGTGCATCAGTTCGACGGTCCCGTCGATCAGTACGAAGCTTGCGAACAATGATTCGAACAGACGATCGACTTCGTCTTCCGAAAAACCATGCTCGGCGATATATATCGCCCGCGCCTGGGCGAGCGTGTATTCTCCGCGATTGAGGGCCAACCACAATGGGTTTCCTGAGAGGGCGGGCATGTAGTCGGCTTCAGCCACACGGTCGGGCCCGAAGGCATCGAGCTCGATGCCCCTTGGGTCCCAGGGCACTATGACGTTGCCGACGTCGAACACGACATTGCGGATCGTCACGCTTACTCGCCCTTGTTCAGCTGCCACAGGACGAACGCGACTTCTTCCGCCGTTTCGCGGATAGATTCGAACCGGCCCGACTTGCCGCCATGGCCCGCGCCCATATTGGTCTTGAGCAGCAATTCGTTATCGTTCGTCTTCAGCTTGCGCAGCTTGGCTACCCATTTGGCGGGTTCCCAATAGGTCACGCGCGGATCGTTGAGACCCGCGGTCACCAGCATGGGCGGGTAATCCTGCGCCACCACCTGATCGTAGGGCGAATAGCTGAGGATATAGGCGAAGGCCTGCTTCGACAGGATCGGATTGCCCCATTCGGGCCATTCGCCCGGGGTCAGCGGCAGATCCTCGTCGAGCATGGTATTGAGCACGTCGACAAAGGGCACATGCGCCACTACCGCGCCCCACAGATCGGGATCGGTATTGACGACGACGCCCATCAGTTCGCCCCCGGCCGAGCCGCCCGAAATGCTGATCCGGCCCCTTTCGGTGTACCCCTTCGCAACCAGCCCCTGCGCCACATCGACGAAATCGGTAAAAGTGTTCACCCGCTCGTTGAGCTTGCCCTGCAGGTACCATTTGCGCCCGAGATCGTCGCCGCCCCGGATATGCGCGATGGCATAGGCAAAACCGCGATCGACCAGGCTCAGCCGCGTGGTCGAAAAACCCGGCGGAACGGCGTAACCATAGGCGCCATAGGCATAGAGATGGAGCGGGCCGGGACCTTCGGGCCGATCCTTGCGCATGACGATGCTGACGGGGATCATCGTGCCGTCGCGCGCGGCAACCTCGACGCGTTCCGTCGTGTAGAGCGAGGGGTCGTAGCCGCTGGGGATTTCCTGCTGCTTGAGCAGTTCCAGCTCGCCGCTATCGACATGATAGTCGTAAACCGAATCCGGCGTGACCATGCTTTCATAGGCGATCCGCAGCCGGTCCTGATCGTATTCGGGATTGTTGCCGAGCCCGGCATCGAAGCTCGCTTCGGCAAAGGCTACCGGCTTGACGAGGTTGGGATCGACATAGGAACGTAGCTGGATCTGGTCGAGCCCGCGCAGCCGCCCTTCGGTGACGTAGTAATCCTTGAACAGGTCGAACCCGGTCAGGTAGAATTCGTCCGATCCTTCGATCAGCGTCGTCCATTCGCCGGGCGCATCGAGCGTGGCTTTCGCCAGCCGGAAATTGACATGATCGTCATTGGTGTGAACCCACAAGGTGCCGTCGCGGATATCGACATCGTATTCGACGCCCTTCTGGCGTGCCTTGACGAGGATCGGCTCCGCGGTCGGATCGTCGGCAGGCACGAGCCGCACTTCGCTCGTTTCGTTGTCACCGGTGGCGATGACCAGCCAGTCGTCCTGCGCCGACAGACCGGCCCCGACGCGGAACCCTTCATCCGCGGTTTCGCGGTAGAGTTCGACATCCTCGTCCAACGGGGTGCCGAGGACATGCATAGTCGCGTCGTGGACGCGCCAGTTGTCGTCCGCGAGGCCATAGACCAGCGCGGTATCGTTCTTGACCCAGACCAGGCCCGACAGGGTTCCGGGTATTTCGTCCGGCAGCAATTCGCCGGTCTGCAAATCCTTGATCCGCGCGGTGAAGCGTTCCGACCCGTTGATGTCCGCCGAATAGGCGAGATAGCGCCCGTTCTTCGACACGGAGAAGGCGCCGAGCCGGAAATATTCGTGCCCTTCGGCCAGCTGGTTCTCGTCGAGAATCAGCACGGCATCGCCGCCTGCCACCGGCTTGCGGTAATATTTGCGGTACTCCGCACCCTCTTCGAACTCGGACCAGTAGAGCCAGTCGCCATCCTTCTGGGGAACGGTGGAATCGTCTTCCTTGATCCGTGCCTTCATTTCCGCGAACAACTCGTCGACCAGCGCCTGCTGCGGCTTCATCCGCGCTTCGAACCAGGCGTTCTCTGCCTTCAGGTGAGCGAGCACGTCCGCATCGTCCACCGTCGGATAGGATGGGTCTTTCAGCCATGAATAGGGATCGGCAATGGTGATCCCATGATGCGAATAGCTGTGGTCGCGCTTCTCGGCAGTGGGCGGCGATTTCGGTTCGGTCACTATGGTCCCTTCGAAATTTCGGGCGTGAAGCGGCGCGGCCAGCGCCAGCGATGCGGCAGATAGGCACGCGGCGTATCGCATGAAAGGCATGATCGACCCTCCCCCTGGCGGCGCAAAGCTGGAAAGCGGCGCCGCGGATGACTATGACGGGGGAGTGATTATGCGGCCCCATCGCGGCCGGCAAGCACCGAGTCGCCGCACGGGCGACCGGTCCCGATGAAAGGATTTCTCCATGCTGATGCAGACCTATGAAGCCCGGCTCGACGGATTGCGCAAGGAATTGGGCAAGCGTGGCCTCGACGGTTTCGTCATTCCGATTTCCGATGAACATATGAGCGAATATGTCGGCTCCTACGCCCAACGCCTCAAATGGCTGACCGGCTTCGGCGGCAGTGCGGGAAGTGCTGCGGTACTGAAGGATAAGGCAGCCATGTTCACCGACGGGCGTTACACCGTTCAGGTACGCGAGCAGGTGGACGGCAAGCTGTACGATTACGAGGACGTGCCTGCCACCTCGCCCGCCAGATGGATCGCCGCGAATGCGCCCGCTGGCGCGACAATCGGCTACGACGCATGGTTGCACGGCATCGGTTGGACCGAAGAGGCTGAAAAGCTGTTCGCCAAGAAGGGCATCGCGCTGGTCCCCGTGGATGGCAACCCGATCGATGCGATCTGGGACGATCGGCCCGAAGCCTCGCTGGCCGCGGCGGTCCCGCATGCCGACGAACATGCCGGCCGGTCAAGTGCCGACAAGCGCGCCGAAATCGCCGACTGGCTCAAGAACGAAGGCTATGACGCAACCGTCATCAGCGCGCTAGATTCGGTGGCTTGGCTGCTGAATATGCGCGGCACCGATGTCGACAATACGCCGGTTGCCCTGTCTTACGTCCTCGCCCATTCCGACGGGACTGCCGAGCTGTTCATCGCGCCCGACAAGGTCACGCCAGAACTGACCAAGCATCTCGGCAATGCCGTGACGGTGCGCGAACGCAGTGCGTTCGAACCCGCGCTGGCGAACCTCAAGGGCACGTCGGTGGCAGTCGATCCGAAGCACGCCGTCGCCGGCATCTTCCACGCGCTCGAAGCGGGCGGTGCGACAATCGTCCGCGAAGCCGACCCGACCGTGCTGCCCAAGGCGATCAAGAACCCCGCCGAACAACAAGGCCAGCGCGATGCGCAGGCGCGCGACGGCGCGGCGGTGTCGCGCTTTCTGCGCTGGCTATCGATCGAAGCGCCGAAAGGCGGCGTGGACGAGCTCGCCGCCGCGGCCAAATTGCGCGAGTTCCGCGAGGCGGGCGGCGTATTGAAGGATGCCAGCTTCGATACGATCAGCGCCGCCGGCCCGCACGCCGCGCTGCCGCATTACAAGGTGGATGAGGACAGCAATATCCCGATCCCCCCTTCTTCGATCTATCTCGTCGATTCGGGCGGCCAGTACCTCGACGGGACCACCGACATCACCCGCACGGTTTGGGTCGGCCCCGGAGAACCGAGCGCGGAAATGATCGAGCGCAATACGCGCGTGCTCAAGGGCCACATCCAGCTCGACATGCAGAAATTCCCCGAGCGCACCACCGGCGGCGCGCTCGACGCGCTGGCCCGGATGCATCTGTGGAATGGCGGGGTCGATTACGGCCACGGCACCGGCCATGGCGTCGGCAGCTATCTGTCGGTCCATGAAGGTCCCCAGCGGATTTCGAAACCTGGCGGTGCTTTTCCCGGCACCGAAACCGAGCTGCGCGAAGGCATGATTCTTTCCAACGAACCGGGTTACTACAAGGCCGGACATTATGGCATCCGGATCGAAAATCTCGTGCTCGTCGTTCCGGCGGGGATCGAGAGCGAGGGCGATTATCTCGGCTTCGAGACGCTCACCTTCGTCCCGCTCGACCGCAAACTGGTGGACAAAGACCTGCTTTCGCCCGCCGAAATCGGCTGGTGGAACGACTATCACGCCAAGGTCTGGAATATCCTTTCTCCGCAGCTTGAGGGCGAGGATCTCGCATGGCTCGAAACCGAATGCGCGCCCTTGTGATGTAGGAAATGTTCCTATAATGTTCTCTTGGTCGCGAGTCGTTTTCAAGGAACACTGCTATGATCGGATATGTTACTCTCGGGACCAATGATCTCGAGCGGGCCGCCAGGTTCTATGACCCGCTCGCCGCCGAAATGGGCGTCGGGAGGATGATGGATTTCGGAACGTTCATTGCCTGGGGCCAGCCGGACGGTGCGCCCGGCATCGCCGCGACCAAGCCGTTCGACGGCAGGGAGGCAAGTGTCGGCAACGGTACCATGGTGGCGATCGAGGCGAAGGATCGGGATCAGGTCCAGCGGCTCTACGACATCGCCTTAGCGAATGGTGGCACCTGCGAAGGCAAACCCGGACCGCGCGGTGAACCGGACGAAAACGGAATGGTGTTCTACGCCGCCTATTTCCGCGACCCCGACGGCAATAAGCTCAACGCATTCCTCATGGACAAGGTGAACTAATATGCCCGACCCGCGCCGTCTTGCCAAGAATTTCGTCCATCTGGGTCTCGGCGCGACGGCCGTGCCGCAGCCGCCCTTCGACGGGATGGAATGGTACGAGGCTTATGGCGAGCGGCACGGAGCGGATGGCCGCGAAGGGCGGCTGGTCAGCCAGTACCGTTTCACCGAAGGCTGGCCGAGCTGGGAAATGCACCCGCTGGGCGATGAGGTGGTGATCTGCACGTCGGGCGAAATGGTCCTGACGCAGGAATTTCCCGATGGTCGGCAAGAAACGATGAAGCTGCGTGCCGGCGAATATGCCATCAATCCGCCGGGCGTATGGCACATCGCCGATGTCAAGGACGAAGCGACGGCCATTTTCATCACCGCGGGCGAAGGCACGCAGCACCGCCCGCGCTAGCTGTCTGCTGCGTGAACGGCCCGAGCGGAGCGCGACAAACCGATACAATTTGAGCCGGATCCGGGATAGTGTTGCGACAATGCGAGCCTAGATAGGGGATGTGAGCTGTGGCGGACTGAACGTTCCTCCCCTCAGACCCCCCGGTCCGTCGCAGCTCTTCAGAAACTTGGAGATATGCAATGAACAAGACCTTCCTAGGCCTTTCAGTTGCTGTACTGGCGCTGACCGGCACAGCTGCGCTCGCCCAGAACGCGGGCAAGCACAATCCCGATACAAACGGCGATGGCGTAGTGACCATGGCTGAAATGCAGGCTCAAAGCGCCAAGCGCTTCGGCAATATGGATGCCAATGGCGATGGTGTGCTCGACAGCACCGACCGGGCTGCCCGCGGCGCGGAGATGTTCGCCAAGGCCGACACCAACGGCGATGGTGAACTGACCGCCGCCGAGATGGAAGCCGCTCGCGAAGCACGCAAGGCCGACCGGCCGGAACGGGAAGAGCACGCCGAGCGTCGCGGCAAGCGTGGTGGCGAGCGGGCCGAACGGCGCGGCAAGCGCGGCGGCGACCGGGCGACGAATTTGGCGGAACGCTTCGCCCAGGCCGACACCGACAATTCGGGCGGCCTCTCGCCAGCCGAATTGCAGGCCATGCGCGAAGCGCGCGGCGAAAACGGCAAGCGTGGCAAACGCGGCATGCGTATGATGGAACGCGTCGACACCAATGGCGATCAGGCGATCAGCCGCGCCGAATTCGATGCTGCCGCTCAGGCCCGCTTCGCCAAGGTCGACACCGACAGCAACGGAGCGATCTCGGCCGAAGAGCGCGAAGCCGCCAAGGCCGCTCGCCAGGCCAAGCGGGCCGAACGCCGCGGCCAGTAGGCCGCTTGATTGCAGGCCCCCTACAGAGCTAGGCGCGGGCAAGGACAGATCATGACCGAACCCGCGCCCACCACCCTGCTACTCGTCGACGACGAACCGTCCTTGCGCGAGCCCCTGGCCGAGTACCTTACTCGCCAGGGGTTCGTCGTGCACGAGGCCGCAAATGCGGCGGCGGCCCGCAGCAGGCTGGCGCAATCGACGCCGGATCTCGTCCTGCTCGACATCATGATGCCGGGCGAGGATGGCCTCTCTCTCTGCCGCCACCTCATCGAAAGCCGCAGCCTGCCCACCATCCTCCTCACCGCCAAGGGTGAAGCGATGGATCGCATAGTCGGGCTCGAGATCGGTGCCGACGATTATGTGACCAAGCCCTTCGAACCGCGCGAGCTGGTCGCCCGCATCCGCTCAGTACTGCGCCGGGCCGAGCGCCCCGCCGTCCCGCAGGAAGAAGAGCTGCTCTATCAGTTCGAAGGCTGGGAGCTCGATCCCCTAAAACACCGGCTGACCGATCCCGAAGGCGCGCTTGTTCCGCTCTCGACCGCCGAGTTCAGAATGCTGCGTGCCTTTTGCGACCATCCCCGGCAGGTGCTCGACCGGGATCGTCTCCTCGATATGGTGCAAGGCCGCGAGGCACATCTGTTCGATCGGGCGGTCGACAACCAGATCAGTCGCCTGCGTCGCAAGATCGAAACGGACAGCCGCGATCCGCACTTCATCCAGACTGTGCGGGGCGGCGGATACCGGTTCGCGGCCGATGTGACCCGCACCCACCGTCCTGGCGAAAGCTGATGCGTCTGTTGCCGCGAAGCTTGCTGGGCCAGGTCATGCTGGCACTGACGGCCGCCTTGCTGATCGCACAGGGAATATCGGCAGTGATGCTCTATCGCGCCGCTTCCGAAAGGCGCGAACTCGCCATCACGCATGCGGCCGCTTTTCAGTTGTTGGCAGGGGCTCGGCGGGGAGATCGCGACGGGCCCCGCGGTGGGGAGCGGCGCGACCGGCGAGCATTGGCCAGAGCACTGGATCCCTCCTCCGAAGGCGAGCTGAGATTCCGCCTGCCCCGCGACATCCGTTATCGCGAAGCGGCGCAGTCACCACTTTCGCCGGGCGAACGGCGCGACATCGACCGGGAGGCCGCGCTCGCGAATCTGTTGAGCACGCAGGGCGTCGATGCCGAAGAGCTCGTGATAGTCGAAAGGTCTTTGCTGGACGACGAACTCACCCGGGCTGCCAGCGAACGCTATCCACGGATGCGCGCGCAGATGGGTAAGGTTCCCGATAATCTCCTGGTTGTCGGAATGAGGCAGGCCGGGAGCAACACCTGGCAGGTAGCGCGTCTGCCGATCCCGCCACGGGATCGAGCCATAGTGCGTACATTGGCCATGCAGACGCTGATTCTGTTCCTCGTTCTTGTCGGCCTGCTGTATTTCGTCCTGCGCCGGATCACCCGTCCCCTAGACACGCTGGCACTGCGCACCAGGCGTTTCGGCGGGGCCGGCACGCCCGAGGAACCGCTCGCCGTATCGGGCCCGCAGGACGTCCGCCGACTGATCGAGGCGCATAACGCCATGCAGGCGCGGATCGGCTCGATGCTGGGGGAGAAAGACGTGATGCTGGGTGCTATCGGTCACGACCTCAAAACGCCGCTTGCGGCCCTCCGCGTGCGAATCGAGAGTGTCGAGGACGAGGCGGCACGAGACAAGATGGCCGCGACCATCGAGGACATCACCAGGACACTCGACGAGATTCTCTCGCTTGCACGCATCGGGCGTAGCGATGCCCCCCCGGAAATGACCGAACTCGGTGCTCTGGCTGCATCCGTGGTCGAGGAATTCGAAGACATGGGCAGCCCGGTAACGCTCGAAACGTCAGGGCGTATTGCCGCTTCGATCCATCTGACATGGCTGAAGCGGGGCCTGCGCAACCTGATAAACAACGCGCTCCGTTATGCCGGCACCGCGCGGGTCGAAATCCTGCGCGAGAACGGACATGCGATCTTGCGCGTGGACGACGATGGGCCGGGCATACCCGAGGACCGCATAGCGGAAATGCTCGAACCCTTCACTCGCGGCGAAGCGAGCCGCAACCGCGAGACGGGTGGAGCAGGTCTCGGCCTAACGCTGGCCCGCGCGGTGGCCGAACAGCATGACGGCATGCTCGTCCTAACCAACCGCCCCGAAGGCGGCCTCAGGGCAGAGATCAGGATTCCGCTCTAGCGTATCACCGCATCAGCCCGCCGATGATATTGCGGACGAATGCGGTCGCACCGGTGCGGAGCGGGTCGGCACTCGACTTCTTGCCCAGCACCGTCGCTACCGCGATCGAACTCAGCGAGCCGGCAGCGGCGGTCGCGGCAGCCTTGCCGGCCCTGCTCCACATCGAAGTCGTCTTGCGTTCGCGCTTGCTCACTTCCTCGCGCCCCTTCTCCTCGACCTCCTTGGCGGTCTCGGCTGCGTCGGCTGCCTTGGCGGCGAGCACTTCTTCCGCACTCTCGCGGTCGACCGCTTCGTCGTACTTCCCATCGATCTCGCTCACGGAATTGACGATCTTGCGTTCCTTTGCCGTCACCGGGCCAAGACGCGAATGCGGTGGTTTGATCAGCGCGCGCTGTACCACGGTAGGTGCGCCGTCCTCGTCGAGCGTCGAGACCAATGCCTCGCCTACCTTCAGTTCGGTAATTGCCTGTTCGACCTCGAGTTCGGGATTGATGCGGAAGGTTTCCGCCGCCGCCTTGATCGCCCGCTTGTCGCGCGGGGTGAAGGCACGCAGCGCGTGCTGCACGCGATTGCCCAATTGGCCGGCGATCTTTTCCGGAATGTCGATCGGGTTCTGAGTCACGAAATAAACGCCCACCCCCTTCGAACGGATCAGGCGCACGACCTGCTCGACCTTGTCCTCCAGCGCGTCGGGAGCATCGTCGAACAGCAGATGCGCCTCATCGAAGAAGAAGACGAGCTTCGGCTTTTCGGGATCGCCCACTTCGGGCAAGCTTTCGAACAGTTCGGCGAGCAGCCAGAGCAGAAAGGTCGCATATAGCTTGGGGCCGCGCATGAGCTTGTCGGCCGCCAGCACGTTGATCACGCCGCGGCCCTGTTCGTCCACTGCAAGGAAATCGTCGATCTCGAGTGCGGGCTCGCCGAAGAACAGATCCGCTCCCTGACTCTCGAAACTGAGGAGCTGTCGCTGGATCGCGCCAACGCTGGCCTTCGTGACATTGCCGTATTTCGCCGACAACTCCGACGCGTTTTCGGCCGTATGCGCGAGCATCGCCTGCAAATCACCCAGGTCGAGCAGCAGCAGCCCCTGTTCGTCGGCAAAGCGAAAAACGATGTTGAGCACGCCCTCCTGCGTTTCGTTCAGATCGAGCAGGCGCGCGAGCAGCAACGGCCCCATTTCCGAAATCGTAGTGCGGATGGGAAAGCCCTGCTCGCCATAGAGATCCCAGAACACCGCCGCATTGTCGGCATAGGTGTAATCGTCCATGCCGAGCTCCCTTGCCCGCCCCTCGAGCTTGTCGGCATGTTTGAACTGCGGCGATCCGGCCATCGAAATGCCCGCAAGGTCACCCTTCACGTCGGCGAGAAATACGGGAACGCCCGCGGCGGAAAAGCTTTCGGCCAGGCCCTGCAGGGTCACCGTCTTGCCGGTACCCGTCGCACCGGCAATCAAGCCGTGCCGATTGGCCTGATCCAGCCGCAAGTGCTGCTTCTCACCCTTACCTCCCAGGCCCAGGAAAATTTCGCCCATTGCGCTGCCACTCCCGATTAATTCGCCGCCGTCTCGGTGTGGCGCAGCCTGGTAGGCACGGTCAAGCAATCCCTCGACAGGCGCAGCGCATAGGGTAAAGGCTGGCACCAATGGCGGAGAGGCACCCTTTTGTTCTGCTGGACGATGCGCGCGAACGCGGTGCGGCAGACGCCTTGCTGTTCGAGAACCCGCGCGAAGTCTTTGTCGCCCATCGCCCCGATCAGGTCGAAGATGCGCTTGCTGCGGCCGAGACGGCGCGCAAGGCGGGCGGCGAGCTTGCCGGCTATATCGCCTACGAAGCAGGGCTCGCTCTGGAAGCCAAGCTGCGCCCGCTAGCCGACACACGCAGCGGCGGTGCCGGACCGCTCGTCTGGCTCGGCCTGTTCGATCCGCCGGAGCGGATTGCCGCTGCCGACATGCCCGGGTGGCTGACCGAGAGGGTGCAAGGGCCGGGCAGCGTCGGGCCGCTCGACCCCCAGATCTCGCCGGGCGGGTACGAGCTAGCCTTCGCCACATTGCAGGAGGCAATCCGCGCGGGCGACATCTATCAGGCAAACCTCACTTTCCCGCTGGCGGGCAGTTTCACCGGCGATCCGCTCGGCCTTTATGCCGCGCTGCGCCCGGCGGCGCAGGCCGGCTATGGCGGGGTAATCTTCGATGGCTCGCACTGGCTACTGAGCCTCAGTCCCGAACTGTTCGTGTCGCTCAAGGGCCGCGAAGCCAAGGCCAAGCCGATGAAAGGGACGCGCCCGCGCGGGGTCGATGCGGCATCGGATCGGGCGCTGGCCGAGGAACTGGCCGGATCGGTCAAGGACAAGGCCGAGAACCTGATGATCGTCGACCTCATGCGCAACGACCTCAGCCGGGTGGCCGAGGCGGGCAGCGTGCGGGTGGACGAACCCTTTGCCATCGAAAGCTATCCGACGGTCCACACGATGGTCAGCGCGGTGCGTGCACGTCTGACCGAAGGTCGAACTGCGCTCGATCTTGTGAAAGCGCTGTTTCCCTGCGGTTCGATTACCGGCGCCCCCAAGATCCGCGCGATGGAACTGATCGGCGCCGTCGAACGCGATCCGCGCGGCCCCTATTGCGGTGCGATCGGGCGGATCGGGGCGGATGGCGATGCGGCTTTCAACGTGGCCATCCGCACATTGCGCCTGACCGAGATCGAAAACGCGCGCGGCAAGGCCGTGCTCGGCGTCGGTGGAGCCATCGTTGCCGATAGCGAGCCGCGCGCCGAATGGCGCGAGGCCTTGCTGAAGGGAGCCTTCGCACGGGCGTCCTCGCCCGACCATCGCGCCGCGCAGTTCGACCTGATCGAGACCATGCGCTTTACGCCGGAGACGGGTATCCCCCATCTTGAGACGCATCTCATGCGGATGAAGACGAGCGCGGCGGAACTCGGCTTTTCCTTCGACCGCCACGACGCACGCAACCAGCTTCACGCCCTCTGTTTCGTGCTTGAAAAAGAAAGCCGCGTGCGGTTGCTCGCTTCGCGATCCGGCGCGATCGCGCTCGAGGCGCATGACTTGCCCGACGCATGGCGCGAACCGGCGCAGTGCATCGTCCTGCCATTGCCGGTCGATCCGGGCGACTGGCGCCTGAGGCACAAGACCAGCGATCGCGGTTTCTATGACGACGGGCAGCGTGTCGCCCGTGAGCATGGCGCGCAGGAGGCGCTGTTCGTGCGCGAGGACGGGCTGCTGACCGAAGGCTGCGTGACCAGCATCTTCGTGCGCGGCGCGGACGATGTATTACTGACCCCGCCGGCCAATCTCGGCCTGCTGCCCGGAGTCTTCCGTCAGACCCTGCTCGACGAAGGCCGGGCGCGCGAAGCGGAATTGCGCATCGGGGACTTGGAAAACGGCTTCTACCTCGGCAATGCGCTGCGCCTGATTATGGACGCGAAGCTCAAGACATGACCCGTATTCCGATCCTGTTCGAAGACGGCGAAGCGCTGGTGATCGACAAGCCTGCCGGCCTGCCGATCGAGCGCCCGCGCCGCGGCGGGCCGAGCCTCGAGGACCATTTCGAGGAACTGAAGCTCGGCTTCCAGCGCGCGCCCGTGCCGGTCCACCGGATCGATACCGACACCAGCGGCTGCCTGCTGCTGGCGCGCAACCCCAAGGCGCTGAAACGGTTCGCCAAGAGCTTCGAGGAACGGCTGGTCGAGAAGCGCTATCTCGGCGCGCTGGCCGGCGTGCCAGCGGAAAGCGAAGGCACGATCGAGCTGTCGCTGTCCAAGATCAGCAGCGCCGAGAATGGCTGGCGCATGATTGCGGCGAAAAAGGGCAAGCCGTCGGTGACACACTGGCGCATGCTGAACGAAAAAGACGGTCACGCCCTGCTCGAGTTCCGGCCCGAGACCGGGCGCACACACCAGATCCGCGTGCATTGCGAGGCCGGGCTCGGCATGCCGCTGCTCGGCGACCCGGTCTATGGCGATGGCAAGGGTGCTCCGCGCACCATGCTCCACGCCGCCGCCATCACCATCCCGCGCGAAGGTAAGTCGCCGATTGCCGCCACCGCCCCGCTGCCACAGGATTTCGCCGCCCTCGGCTTCGTCGATGGTTAGAATCGCCGACAGGGCTCTCGAAATCGCGGAGGAGAAGTTCATTGCCTCCTCCGGCCCCGGCGGGCAGAACGTCAACAAGGTCGCCACCGCCGTCCAGCTGCGCGTCGACGTGTTCCAGCTGGGCCTGCCGCCCGAGGCGTTCGAGCGGCTGAAGGAAATCGCCGGCAGCAAGCTGACCAAGGGCGGCGAGATCGTCCTCACCGCCAACGAATACCGCACGCAGGATCAGAACCGCGAGGCGGCGCGCGAACGGCTCCTTGCCCTCCTGACAGACGCGCTGACCCCACCGCGCAAACGCGCCAAGAGCCGCGTCAACCGCGTCGGCAAGGTCAAGCGCCTGAAGGCCAAGAAAGTGCGCGGCGAGGTCAAGGCCAATCGCGGCAAGGTCGACTGGTAGGAATGCTTGACTTTTCCACGTGAATCGCCCAATGGGCGCGCCGGAACGGCGGTGCTGGACGCGCCGCCCTTGTTTTTTCGGGCCTCCGCGGCCCCTTTCAGATCTTTAGGAACACGCCATGGCGAAGCCCGCAACCGTCAAGATCAAGCTCGTCTCGACCGCCGACACGGGCTTCTATTACGTGACCAAGAAGAATCCGCGTAACCACACGGAAAAGTTCACCTTCCGCAAGTACGATCCCGTCGCGCGCAAGCATGTCGAGTTCAAGGAAGCCAAGATCAAGTAATGCACCGCCAGCCTGAACCGCGGGAACGTGCCGGGTTCAGTGATGGTTCAATGCTCCACACCTAACAGCAGGAGCATGAGCATCTTGTCTTTGAAAAAGAACCCATCGATCGGCGCCGCGCTGGCTTTGTCGCTGGCTGCGGCGCTTCCGGCATCCGCCATCCTGACGCCGGCACCGGCAGAGGCCGCCGCGGGGGATCTCGACAAGGCGGTCGCCGCGCTGCGCGGCATTTCCACGATGAAGGCCGATTTCGTCCAGACCGACCGGGCCGGCCAGACCGTGCGCGGCGTAATGACGCTGAAGCGCCCCGGCAAGATCCGCTTCGAATACGAGAAGGGCGTCCCCATGCTCGTCGTATCGAACGGCAAGTCGATGTATATGGTCGATTATGAGGTCAACCAGGTTCAGCGCTGGCCGATCAGCAATTCGCCGCTCGGCGCTCTGCTCGACCCCAGCCGCGACGTAAAGCAATACGGCAAGCTGATCCCGACCAGCCATCCCGATGTGGTGAGCGTCGAGGTCCGCGATACAAAGCGCCCCGAATTCGGCGTGATCACGCTGATCTTCGCCCGCGATGGATCCGCGCCGGGTGGCCTGCGCCTGACCCACTGGGTCGCGCTGGATTCGCAGAATCACCGCACCACGGTCCGGCTTGCCAATCAGCGTTACGGCGTGTCGGTTGCGGACAGTGCCTTCACCTTCCGCGACCCGCGCCGTTCGTCCCGTCGTCCGGGGTAAACGCTTTGGCGTCGAGCAGTGGGATGCATGCGATATCCCGCTGCGCAATGTTCATTGAACAGCAATCGAGCATTCCCTAATTATTGGTTCACGAGACGACACGAGGAGGGTTTCCCCCCTGTTGACCCCCTCGACCTGGTTCATCTCGTTCCAAGCGTGACGAACGCTCACAGGAAACCCTCGTGCCAATGCCCCCGGCACGAGGGTTTTTTTGTCAGCTTTTCGCTGGTGCCCCCACGTAAGTATCGTCGGCGCTATTCCTCCCAGCCAAAGGCTTTGCGGATCACATTGTAGATCAGGTTCTGCTCCATCACCCCGCGCACATTCTCCGCGCCGGGGCCGTTGGCATAGAGCGCGACATCCTCGCCACCGTGGGTTTCCGAACCCGTCGGGATCGCTGCCTGCTGATGCGCCGTGACACCGGTTTCGGGCGTCGGGCGCCCGCCTTGCGCGTCGGGCTTCACTGCTCCTGGGCCGTTGCCGTAGCCGAGCGTGGTATAAGGCTTGCCATCGGCCGCCAGTGTGGGGCTTTCTCCCGTATCGCCATCCTCGCCGCCGCCATCCGGCGGTACGACCAGACCAAGGATATCGTTCCCTCGGCGCGGATAGCCCGCCATGGTGAACACGTGGCTATGGTCCGCAGTGACGAGGATCAGCGTCTCTTCCGGATCGGTGTTGTCGATAGCCCACTGGATCGCGCGGGCGAACTCGACTGCTTCTTCCAGCGCATAGCCTGCCTGCCCGGCATGATGGCCGTGATCGATCCGACCGCTTTCGACCATCAGATAATAGCCTTCCGGGTCGCTGCCCAATCGACCGATCGCCGTAGCCGTCATGTCGGTCAGCGTGGGCTCGCTACTGTCCGCAGCACGGTCGACCATGTAGGTCATGTGGCTGGGTGAGAAGAGCCCGAAAAGCGGCTTTCCGGCAGGAGCAGCGTTCATTTCCGCGAGACTGGCGACGAAGGTGCCGCCCGTTGCCGCTGTCCAGTCGCCCGGAAGGTCCGCCGCATCGTCGAGCCTGCCACCGCCTTTTGCCTTGCCGAAGAAAGCCGCGCTGCCGCCGCCCAGCGCAACGGCGAAGGGCGTGTCCACCAATTGCCGTGCAATGTCGGCACAGCCAAGGCCGCGCTGGTCTTCGGGGATCGCCGCATCGCCTTCCCAATCGCGATTTACGCTGCGCCCATAGACCGCCGCCGGCGTCGCATGGGTGATCCGCGCCGTGCTGACGATGCCAAGTGCCTTGCCGTGCTTTTGCGCCTCTTCGCTTACCAGCGGCAGTTCATGCCCCTGTCCCGACCGGCAATCCCCGTTGGTCGCCTCCGGACCGTATCCCAGCATGCCGATATTGGTCTTCACGCCGGTATTCATCGCGCTTGCCGTGCCTGCGCTGTCGGGCACCTGCGCATTGGTATTGTAGGTCTTAACCAGCGCCAGATGCTCGAACGTTTCGAACGGCAGGACATATTCCTCGCCGGTCTGACCCAGCTTCTGACCGGCATAGATGCGCGCGGCGGTCACGGTGGAAACACCCATGCCATCTCCGATGAAGAGGATGACGTTCTTCGCCCGTGTCGCGCTGACGGCAGGCGCGGCTGCCATCGGGGTGTCCTGCGCCCCGGTGGTGGTGCAACCGGCGAGAGCCAGCGTTGCGGCACAGGTGGCAAGACAGAGCGAGCGGAAAGTCATGCGGTATCTCCCGGTGGAAACTGGTGGAGCCGTATATCGGGGCGCCAAAAGACGAAAGCGTTACGCTTGCGGGAAAAGGGGCGCTCGCCTACCTCGCTGCGCATGGTCACCATTGCTACCTGGAACATCAATTCGGTTCGCCTGCGCATGCCGATCGTCGAGCGCTTCATCGCGGAGCAGGCGCCCGATGTCCTGTGCCTGCAGGAAATCAAATGCCAGGAACACCAGTTCCCCTACGACGCCTTTCGCGCGCTGGGCTACGAGCATTTCGCGATCCACGGCCAGAAAGGCTATCACGGAGTCGCGACCGTTTCGAAAACGCCGCTGAGGGAATTTTCGCGCCACGACTGGCAGGACAATGGCGAAGCGCGGCATGTCGGCGTCGAACTGCCCGAACATCAGGGCATGATCGTCGAGAACGTCTATGTCCCCGCCGGAGGAGACGAGCCCGACCGCGAGATAAATCACAAGTTCGGCCAGAAGCTCGACTTTCTCGAGCGCATGACGCGCTGGGCCGATGCCGTCGACCGGCCGACGCTGATCGTGGGCGATTTCAACATCGCACCGCTCGAAAGCGATGTGTGGAGCCACAAGCAGTTGCTAAAGGTCGTCAGCCACACGCCAATCGAGGTCGAGAGCCTGCAGCGGTTCATGGATGCCCATGGCTGGAGCGATATCGGGCGCGAACACATCGAGGCACCCGAACGCTATTACAGCTGGTGGAGCTATCGCTCTAAGGACTGGAAGGCGAACGATCGCGGCCGCCGGCTCGACCATATGTGGGCGAGCCCGGAACTGGCGAGACAGGCGACCGCGCATTCGGTCCATGAATATGCGCGCGACTGGGAAAAACCGTCGGACCACGTGCCCTTGGTGACGGAGTTCACGCTCTGACCACGGCTTCGCCTTCCCGCCGTGCGGCGCAGGCGGTGGATGCGCTGCGCCATGGCTGGCCGCTTGCCATCGAAGGTGCGCCGCTGCTCCAGCCGGTCGAGACCGCATTCGGCGAATTGGCGGGAGAGGCAATGCTGGTTTCCGCCACGCGCGCGGCCACGCTGAAGCTCGCCAACCAGCGCGAAGCTGCCGTTCCGCGCCAGCCGGTGCTGATGCGGGGTGCAGAGCCATTCGACCTGTCGGCGGCGCTGGCGGTTGCGGATCCTGCACTCGACATGCAGAACCCGCTCAAGGGGCCTTTCAAAGCTCTTCCGCTGGCATGGGAGGAACAGGCCCGCGCCGCGCTGGAGCTGGCGCGAATGGCGGGCGTGCTGCCCGCCTTCCTGGTCGATCCGCAAGGGGCGGGGGAAGCCGTGGCGCTGTCGGCGGACGATGTCGCCGCCTTCGCCGACGCATCCCGCCTCCAGATCGCCACGCGTGCCAGACTGCCGGTTTCGGCCGCCGCCGAAGCGCGGATCGTCGCCTTCCGGAGCCCCGACGATACGCGCGAACATGTCGCGCTGGTCATCGGCGAACAGACGGCCGATCGTGCGCCACTGGTGCGACTGCATTCGGAATGCCTGACTGGCGATGTTCTCGGCAGCCTCAAATGCGATTGCGGGCCGCAGCTCGATGCGGCGCTGCAGGCCATGGCGGAGGAAGCCGGCCAGGGCGGCTGGGGTGTGCTGCTCTATATGCGGCAGGAAGGGCGCGGGATCGGCATCGTCAACAAGCTGCGCGCCTATCGCCTGCAGGATCAGGGATTCGATACTGTCGACGCGAATACCCGGCTGGGCCTGCCCGACGAGGCGCGCGATTTCCCGACCGCGGCCCGGATGCTCGACCTGCTTGGTGTCAGGGCGATCCGGCTGATGACGAACAATCCGGCCAAGGTTCGCGCGCTGGAAGCCGAGGGCATCGCGGTTGCGGAACGAGTGCCGCATGCGCTGCCCGACAATCCGCACAATACCCGCTATCTTGCCACAAAGCGCGACCGTTCGGGCCATCTGCTGTGAGCGCCATCTCGATCCGTCCCGAAGCGGCTGGTGATGCGCCAACAATCTTCGGGCTGACCGAAGCAGCTTTCCGCGACATGCCTTTCAGCGACGGCGACGAACAGCATCTGGTCGACCGTCTGCGTGCGGATGGCGACCTGTCGCTCTCGCTGGTGGCGGAGGACGCCGCACGGATCGTCGGCCATATCGCCATCTCGCCCGTGACGATTTCCGACGGCAGCAGCGGATGGTACGGCCTGGGTCCGGTGAGCGTGTGGCCCGATCTTCACGGGCAGGAGATCGGATCGGCGCTGGTCAAGCGAGGCATTGCCGATATCCGCGAACGGGACGGGAAGGGTATCGTGCTGCTGGGCAGTCCCGAATATTACGGGCGCTTCGGTTTCGAACACGACCCGGCGTTGCGATATCCCGGCCCACCGGCGGAGTATTTCCAGCGGCTCGTTCTGAGTGGCGACGCGCCTGCCGGCGAAGTGCGCTATGCGCCCGCCTTTACCGCGTCTCGAACGCCCTGATACCGGTCCCTAGCCGGTTATTGTCCATGACCAGACTATCTCCCGTCCAGTCGGCGACGAAGGCGGGGTTGCGCGACAGGCCGGGGGCGAGGCGCGCTTCGTTATCGGCGATCACGAGTCCGTCCGAACTGTAGTTGGCGCTCTCCGCCCCGATGGCGATCATGGTCGACCAGTTTTCCTTGTCGCGCCCCTGGACGAACCAGTTGCGCCGGATCGCGCCGGTTCCGCCATTGGGCAGGTCGATCAGGTAGTTGGTGGCGCGGCCGTTGGAATCGTCGAAGCTGCAATCCTCTATCACCGTGCGCGCCGTGCGCGACTTCAGGTAATGTCCGCCCGTCCCCTGCTCGAACCGGCTCCGCGTGACCGTGAGGCTGCCGTAATCGCCGACATAGATCGAATGCGCGCAGCCGGCCGAATTCTCGCAGGTGCCGAGCCGGGTAAACGTCGACTTGTCGATCACCAGCTCGCTGTTCACGCCATTGGCGGTGAGAATGCCCTGCTGGCTGTCGCGAAACCATGTTTGCGATACGCGCAGCGGCCCCTGTTCCAGCCGGATGCCGGCGCCGTTGCCGTCGGGAACCGATATATCGGCCAACACGAGCCCCTCGACCGTCGCCCCGCGGCCACGCAGGACCAGCGCCGCCTTGCCTTCGCACGCCTTGCCGCCAAGCAGGGCGGTGCCGGCCTTCGCCGCCCGGAAATGGATCACCCCTTCGCTCTGGACGGCGCAATCCTGCCAGTTGCCAGATGCGATGACGATCGTCCCTTCGCGATCGCCGATTGCGTCGACGGCTGCCTGCAAAGAGCCGTATCCGCGTCCGGTCTCGGCCACGGTAAAACTTGCCTCGCCGTTGGACTGGGCCAGCAGCGCAGCGAGAGGGATCGCGCCCACCGCAACCACGCCAACCAGGCCGAGGAGCCAACGCGGGAGCCGTGAGGCGGGCGGGACATATGGCGAGATCATGGCTGCCGCATAGGCTCTGACGGTTAACATCGCGATAAGTCTACCCTTCCCAAGCGTGCTAATCGTCGCCGCCCCACCGCCAGCGCCATCCGCCGCGCGTCTTGATAGCGGCGATATAGACCAGCACGGCCGTCGCGGGAACGACCAATGCGAGGGCGGCGATCGCGCCGATCTCCCTGTCCCACATCACCAGCAGACCGCCGAGCAGCAATACGAGCGCCCATGCCGCGATGCTGGCCCAGCCCTGCCAGGCGATCGGCCGACCGGCTCCATAGCCGCGGCGCTTCGGTTCGAACCAGGCTTTGTCGTCCGTCATTCCGTATCCTTCCGGGGTCGCCCGCGCTTGGGGCCCTTGGTTACAGGCACATCGATGCCGCGCCGGGACAATGCCTCGCGCACCAGCATCTCGATCTGGGCATTCGCACTGCGCAGTTCGGCCGCGGCCAGCCGCTCGACCGCGGCGTGGACCGCCGGATCGAGCCGCAGGGCAAAGGCTTTCTTGGTCATCGGGCCGTGTCCACGCGCTGACCTACTGGTACAGCGTTCCCGCATTCACCACGGGATGCGCTTCCTTCTCGCCGCAAAGCACCACCATGAGGTTGCTGACCATCGCCGCGCGGCGTTCGTCGTCCATCTCCACGATGCCGTCCTGCGCGAGCTTGATCAGCGCATCCTCGACCATGCCGACCGCGCCGAGAACGATTTTGGCCCGTGCCGCGATAATGGCATCGGCTTGCTGGCGCTTGAGCATCGCGCTGGCGATCTCGCTGGCATAGGCAAGATGCGTAAGACCCGCCTCGTCGACCAGTATGCCGGCGACCTTGAGCCGGTCGTTCAGCTCTTCGAGCAGTTCGCGGTTGATCACATCGGCGCTGCCGCGCAGCGTCACCTCTTCGTTTTCGAAATCGTCATAGGGGTGGCGCGAGCCGACCGTGCGCAATCCCGCCTCGATCTGGATGTTCACGAACTCCTTGTAATCGTCGACATCGAAGCTCGCCTGCGCCGTATCGGCGACCCGCCATACGACGTTGCACGCGATCTCGATCGGATTGCCGCGCAGATCGTTGATCTTCACCCGTTCGGAATGGATGTTGTGCGCGCGGACCGAGATCTTGTTCTTGCCCATCCACGGCCAGACCCAGCGCAGCCCCTCGCGCCGCTCGGTCCCGCGATATTCGCCGAACAGGGTAATCACAACGGCCTGATTGGGCTGGATCATGAAAAAGCCGGCCGACAGGAAACCGAGCACCAGAAGTGGCAATATGATCAGGCCGACGAAAGTGAGCTTCATCGCCTTGGTCGCTCCATCGGGCGGAATATTGCCCGCGACGTTCCAGATCATCAGCACCAGCAACGCCAGGATCAGCAGCAGCATCGGATAGCCACTGAAACTGGACCCTGCTTGTTCGGCGCTCGTTTTCATCCCCTTGAGTTCAACAGACATGACGAATCATTCCTCCGATATAATTATGATATCATATTTATATCAGCGAGAGGTCGAGGTCAATGCTGGTCGATAGCGCGGAGGAATCGCTCTCCGTAGGCTTCCAGTTTCTTGGCGCCGATGCCGGGCAGTAGCCCCAGCTGTGCCAGCGTCGTCGGTCGCGCGAGGGCCATTTCGCGCAGGGTCGAATCATGGAAGATGACATAGGGCGGAACCTGAGCTTCCTCGGCCAATTCCTTGCGCAGAGCGCGCAGCGCGTCGAACAGCGGATCGCCCACGGGATTCGGCGTCGCATCGCCGCGCCGGGTGCGCTGGCGCCTGGGCGGGACGACGATCTGCACCGCGCTTTCGCCCTTGAGGATCGCGCGGGCCGACCCTCCCAGAGCCAGTCCGCCATGCTCGGTAGCCACCAGATCGCCGCGCGCCTGCAATGCCCTCGAGAGCGGCTGGAGCAGGCGCGCCTCGTCCGGCTCCACGATGCCGAACACGCTCAACCGGTCGTGCCCGCGCTGGCGCACGCGCTCGTCCTCGCTGCCGGTCAGAACCTTCTGCAAATGCCCCATGCCGAAGCTCTGGCCCGTGCGGTAGACCGCCGACAGCAGCTTGCGCGCCAGTTCGGTCGCATCGGTAACACCTGCCGGTTCGAGGCAGTTGTCGCAGTTACCGCAGTGGCCGGGCGGCTCCTCGCCGAAATGGCGCAGCAGCACCGCCCGGCGACATTCGGCGGTCTCGACCAGACCCGCCAGCGCATCGAGCCGCGCCCGTTCGGCATTGCGCCGCGGCTCTTCGACCTCGGCCAGCCGCTGGCGGGCGGTCGCGAAATCGCCCGCGCCCCAGAACATGACCGCCTGCGAAGGATCGCCGTCCCGGCCCGCACGACCGGTCTCCTGATAATAAGCCTCGATCGATTTGGGCACGCCGACATGCGCCACGAAACGGACATCGGGCTTGTCGATCCCCATGCCGAAAGCGACCGTGGCGACGATGACCATGTCCTCCGATGCCACGAAGGCAGCCTGGTTGGCCGCTCTCGTCGCCGGGTCGAGACCCGCGTGATAGGGCCGCACCGGCCGTCCGGTCGCCGCGGCCAGCTTTTCCGCGAGATCTTCGACCTTGCGGCGCGTCTGGGCGTAAACGATGCCCGGCCCCGATTCGCCCGCCATCAGATTGGTCAGCTGCCGCACGGGATTGTCGCGATGACGGATGGCATAGTGGATATTGGGGCGGTCGAACCCGGCCAGTACCAGACCGTCTTCCGGAATGCGGAGCTGCGCCATCACGTCGGCACGCGTCTGCCGGTCGGCGGTGGCGGTGAGGGCGAGCCGCGGAACCTGCGGGAAGGCATCCATCAAGCCGCGCAGCATCCGGTAGTCCGGGCGGAAATCGTGCCCCCATTCGGATACGCAATGCGCTTCGTCGATGGCGAAAAGGCATAGCGGCGCAGCGCTCAGGAAGTCGCGAAAGGCGGGCTGGCTCGCACGTTCCGGCGCGACATAGAGCAGGTCCAGTTCGCCCGCACGGAATGCGTCCTGTGTCTCGCGCCAGTCTGCGTCGGCGCTGGTCAGCGTGGCGGCGCGAATGCCATTGGCGCGCGCACTCCTTAGCTGGTCGTGCATCAGGGCGATCAGCGGGCTGATGACCACGCAGGTACCGGCCAGCATGACGGCGGGCAACTGGTAGGTCAGCGACTTGCCCGCGCCGGTCGGCATGACCGCCAGCGTCGAATCGCCGGCGAGAACGCGCGTCAGGACATCTTCCTGTCGCCCCCGAAAGCCCTCGAAACCGAAGACGTCTTTCAGGGATTGATATGCGCTCGCGATCCCGTTCATGCCAGCCTGATGGCAGACGCGAACACGAGTGCAACCGCTTCCCGGCGATTTTCCCCTTGCCCCGCATGCCGCGCTTGCGCTTTATCGGTCACGAGATTCCAAACAGGAGAGATTGAAGATGAAATTTCGTATCGCCCTGACGGCTGCCGCGGCCCTTACTCTCGCCGCGTGCGGCAGCACGGAAGATGCCTCGACCGAAGCCGAAGCGGACACCGTCGAAATTCCCGCTGACGAAGCCTTGAGCGGCGTCGAGGAAATGCCGGTCGAGGATCCGGCAGCCAATGTCGAGCCGCCCGCGACCGAAGAGACCGGGCCGAGCGAAGAAACCCAGATCCAGGAAGCCGGCGACAGTGCCGCCGACACCGCCGCCGCTGCCATGGACGCCATGGCCGAAGACGCCGGCAATTAGGCAACAGGCTGGGCGGGCCGACGGCTCGCCCACGCCCCGCCGCGCCGTAGCGTCCTTTGCCCGCCGCGCAACTGCGCCTAGCTTTCGTCCCATGATCCGACTCGCTTCCATTCTCGCAGCGCTTGCCGCCCTGTCCGCCTGTTCCGGATATGACGACGACGAGCCCGTAGAGGCTGTCTCGCAGAGCGAAGCCGAAGCGCTCGACGATGCTGCCGCAATGATCGAGGAGCGGCGTTTGCCCGAGGGCGTGTTTGACGCCGAAGGCGATGACGCATCCGCCGATCCGGCCATGCCTGCGGACGATACTCCGCGCGAAACGGGCGGGCCGCAGCCGATGGAGCTGCCCGATGAGTGACGCCGTCAATCCCGGCATGGATGCCGACATTTTCGACCAGTTCCTCGAACAGCTCGATCGCTATGTCCGCGAACGGCTGATCCCGGCGGAAAGGCAGGTCATCGCCGATGACCGGATTCCGGAAGAAATCGTCGCCGAGATGAAGGATATGGGCCTGTTCGGCCTCACCGTGCCCGAAGATTATGGCGGCGCGGGTCTCAACTGCACGCAATATGCCAAGGTCGTGAAAACCATGGCCTATGCCGCGCCGGCCTATCGGTCGATCTTCTCGATCAATGTCGGCATGTTCAATTCGGCGATCAAGAATGGCGGCACCGACGCGCAGAAGGCCGAATGGTGGCCGAAGATCGCCAATGGCGCGATCGCCTGCTTCGGTCTGACCGAGCCGGGTTCGGGCAGCGACAGCGCGGCCATGGCGACCACCGCCAGGCCCGATCCCGATGGCAATGGCTGGATCCTCAACGGCACCAAGCGCTACATCACCAATGCCCCGCACGCCGATGTCGGCCTGATCATGGCGCGGACGGAAAAGGATGCCCTGCCCAAGAACGCGCATGTGTCCGCCTTCATCGTGCCGATGGACACGCCCGGCGTTTCCACCGGCAGCCCCGATCACAAGATGGGCCAATCGGGCAGCCATATCTCCGACGTCATGCTCGACGATGTCCATGTGCCGGGTGAAGCTCTGTTGGGCGGCGAGACCGGCCAGGGCTTCCGCTTCGCCATGATGAGCCTCGACAACGGGCGCATTTCCGTCGGGGCCGCCAGCACAGGCTATGCCCGCCGCGCGCTCGACAGCGCGATCAAATATGCCAACGAACGGCAGGCCTTCGGCGAACCCATCGCCAATTTCCAGCTGATCCAGCAGATGCTGTCCGAAAGCTGGACCGAAATCTACGCCGCGGAAAGCATGATGGCCGATGTCACCGCGCGGGTCGATCGCGGCGAAAACACCGTCAAGCATGCCGCCGCCTTCAAGGTCTTCGCCTCCGAAATGTGCGGTCGCGTGGTCGACCGCGTGGTGCAGATCTACGGCGGCGCTGGCTATCTCGCCGAATACGATGCCGAGCGTTTCTTCCGCGATGCGCGCATCTATCGCATCTACGAAGGCACGACGCAGATCCTCCAGTTGCAGATCGCCAAGCACATGCTGCGCGATTACGCTGCTGGTCTGTGAATTTCTCGCCTGACGGCTCGGCTGTGCCATCCCACGCCCCCTCCCGGCCACCCACGGCACGGTATTCTATGGGTGGCCGGGAGGGGGCGTGGGATGGCACAGTAAGGGTTGGACGGAGGTCCAACCCGCACGCGACAAAGAATCCCGATGTATAACCTCCTCCAGGGCCTCAGCATTATCGAAGCGTCGAGCTTCGTCGCCTCGCCGACCGCGGGCCTCTATTGCGCGCAGATGGGTGCGGAAGTCATCCGCGTCGATCACAAGGCGGGCGGGCTTGATTACGACCGCTACATGCTGACAAAGGAAGGCCGCTCACTGAGTTGGGAAAACCTCAACCGGGCGAAGAAATCGGTCGCGCTCGACCTGCGCAGCGGCGAGGGGCGCGAACTGCTGGTGGAACTGGCCGCGAAGACTGGCAACCTCATCACCAATCTGCCCGAAAAGAGTTTCCTGTCGCATGACGCCATTGCGGCGAAGCGGCCCGATCTCGTCAGCGTGCGCATCATGGGCTGGCACGACGGCAGGCAGGCGATGGATTTCACCGTCAACGCTGCCAGCGGCTATCCGCTGATGTGCGGGCCGGAAGACTGGGACGAGGCGACTGCGCCGCCGGTCAACCAGGTTCTGCCCGCTTGGGATTTCATCACGGGTGCCTATTGCGCCTTCGCCCTGCTCGCAGGCTTGCGCCGCCGTGACGCCACCGGCGAAGGCAGCGAAATCCGCGTGCCGCTGGGCGACGTCGCCATCGGCACCATGGCCAATAGCGGCGCGATGGCGGAGATGCTGTATCGCGGAGCCGACCGCGAACGGCTCGGCAATGCCATCTGGGGCGCATTCGGGCGCGACTTCCGCAGCCGCGACGGTGTCCGCTTCATGGTCGCCGCGCTGACGGCAAAGCAATGGAATGGCCTTGTGGCGGCTTTCGACCTCGCCGGCGAGATCGCGACGCTGGAAAGCGAACTCGACGTGCGCTTTGCCGATGGCGACCGCCCGCGTTTCGAGCACCGACACCGCCTGTTCGAACTGTTCGGCGCGCGCGCTCAAGCGCTTGATTGGCACGATTTATCCACGCGCCTCGCCGAAAACGGCACCACCTTCGAGCGCTATCGCACCATGCACGAAGCCGCGAACGATGCCGAGCTGGTCGCGGACAACCCCCTTTTCGGCCCCTCGCCCGCCAACCCCAGCGGCTTCGAATATCCCGCCACCCGCAGCTTCGCGAACATTCCCGGTCGCGATGCGGGAGATCCCGCTGCCGCCCCCTATCTCGGCCAGCATACCGAAGAAATTCTCGCCGAGCGCCTTGGCCTCGCTCCGGGTGCCATCGGCGATCTCGTCGATCGCGGAATTGCCCGCCTTTCGGACAAGGATTGATCCATGACGTCACACCGCCGCGTAGCCATCTGCAAACCCTTGAGGACACCGGTCGGGCGCTATCTCGGCAGCCTCGCCCCGATCGAGGCAGGCCAGCTTGGCGCCATCATCATCAAGGCGTTGGTCGAGCGTAGCGGCATAGATCCGTCGCGCGTCGACGATGTCGTTTTCAGCCAGGGCTATGGTAGCGGCGAGGCCCCTGCCATCGGCCACTGGAGCTGGCTCGCCGCGGGCTATCCTGAGGAGGTGCCCGGCTTCCAGCTCGATCGCCGCTGCGGTTCCGGCCTGCAAGCCGTGGCGACGGCGGCCATGATGGTTCAGACCGGCGTCGCCGATTGCGTGCTGGCGGGCGGCGTCGAGAGCATGTCCAATGTCGAGCATTACACGACCAAGGCGCGCCATGGCTCGCGCCTGGGCGATATCCAGCTTTGGGATCGCCTGACCCGGGGCCGCCTGATGAGCCAGCCGATCGAACGCTACGGGATCATCACCGGCATGATCGAAACCGCCGAGAACCTGGCCAGGGATTACGGCATCAGCCGCGAGGACGCCGACGCTTTCGCCGTCCGCAGCCACCGGAACGCCGCGCGAGCCTGGGAAGAAGGCAAGTTCGACGAACAGCTCGTTCCCGTCGAAATACCACATCGTAAAGGCGATCCGGTCGTGTTCGCCAAGGACGAGGGATTCCGTGCCGACGCCAGCATGGAAACGCTCGGAGCCCTGCGCGCCATCGACCTGAAGCGCGACCCCGATGCCATCGTTACGGCAGGAAATGCCAGCCAGCAGAACGACGCCGCGGCGGCCTGCCTCGTCGTGGCGGAAGAAAAGGTCGAGGAACTGGGTCTCGACCCGATCCTGTGGTTCCATTCATGGAGCGCGGCGGGCTGCGATCCCAGCCGCATGGGCATCGGCCCCGTCCCTGCGGTCGACCGCCTGTTCGCGCGAACCGGGATGAGCTGGGACGATATCGGCCTGATCGAACTCAACGAAGCCTTCGCCCCGCAGGCGCTGGCGGTGATGAAAGGCTGGGGCTTCTCGGACGACGACAGCCGCCGCGAGATCGTGAACGTCAACGGCTCGGGCATTTCGCTCGGCCACCCCATCGGCGCGACCGGCATCCGCATCCTCGCCGATATGGCGCATGAGATGCATCGGCGCGAAGTCCGCTATGGCCTCGAGACCATGTGCATCGGCGGTGGGCAGGGCATGGCCGCCATTTTCGAACGCGCCGCCTGATGGCCGACTGGTCGGGCGATCTCGATTCGTGGATCGGGCGCGAGATGCGCTCCGCCGACCGGCTCGACCCGGCGCTCGCTGCGCGCTGGTACGCGACGTTCGACCGCGCCGCGCCGCCATCCACGGCAATGCCCCAGGGCATACATTTCTGCCTCTGCACGCCCGAAGCACCGACCGGCCAATTGGGCGCCGACGGCCATCCAGTCCGAGAAGACGATCCGGCCAGCTTTCTGCCGCCGATACCCTTGCCGCGCCGGATGTGGGCTTCGAGCACCATCGCCTTCCATGCTCCGATCGCGGTAGGAGCGACCGTCGAACGCGTGAGCAGGATCGCCTCGATCACGCCCAAATCCGGCAATCGCGGCGAAATGGTCTTCGTCGAGATCGACCACGAAACCAGCACCGACGGGGCGCTGGCGGTTACCGAGCGGCAGACGGCGGTTTACCTCGAGGAGCTGGCGAAAGATGCATCGCTGTCCCCGCCCGAGCCCGGCGACGGCGCCTTCGACCCGTCGGAATGGACCGCGCATCGCGAAATTCTGCCCGAAGAGCGGTTGCTGTTCCGCTATTCGGCGCTGACCTTCAACACCCATCGCATCCACTACGACGCTCCCTACGCCCGCGAGGTCGAGCGCTATCGCGGGCTGGTCGTGCACGGCCCGCTGACCGCCAGCCTGCTGCTTCAACTGGCCGGGCAGCACTTCGGCGAGAACCGCCTGAAGAACTTTGCCTTTCGCGGCACCAGCCCCGCAATTGCGGGCGAGCCGCTGCACCTGGTGCTGCGCGGCGACGGCGAGAAGATCGAACTGGGCGCTTTCGCCCGCGACGGGCGGCAGGTGACGAAGGCGTCGGCCGCGCTAGTCTAATCATTGCGAGCGGCGAAGCCGCGCGGCAATCCATCTCCCGGGAATTTTCGGCACGCGGGGCACCATGGATTGCCACGGCGCCTGTGTCACCTCGCAATGACGGTCAGACGGGATACGATTCGATCGGCTGGAGCACTGAATAGCGTTCCGCCCTCGGCTCTCGTCCCAGCTCGGGAAAATGAATCTCTGGCGGCGCGACATGGGTTTCGGGCAGACGCTCGAGCAGGTTCCTCACCAGGGTGAGACGGCCACGCTTCTGATCGTTGAAATCGACCAGCGTCCATGGCGCCCATTCGCTATGCGTCGCCGCCAGCATCGCCTCGCGCGCGTCGGTGTAGGAGTCGTATTTGTCTCTGGCGGCGAGATCGATCGGCGACAGCTTCCAACGCTTGAGCGGGTCGTCCAGACGTTCGCGCAGTCGCTCTTCCTGTTGCGCCTGATCGGTAGTGAGCCAGTATTTGAACAGCAGGATGCCGTCATCGACCAGCATCTTCTCGAAGGTCGGCACCTGGTCGAGAAAGCGCGCGACCTGCGCCGGATCGGCATAGCCCATGACCTTCTCCACACCGGCGCGATTGTACCAGCTGCGGTCGAACAGCATTATCTCGCCCGCGCTGGGCAGATGCTGGATATAGCGCTGGAAATACCACTGGGTCTGTTCCGCCTCGGTCGGCTTGGCCAGCGCCACGATATGACACTGGCGTGGATTCAGCTTTTCGGAAACCGCGCGAATCGCCCCGCCCTTGCCCGCCGTATCGCGCCCTTCGAACAGCACGACGATACGCTGACCCGTGGTTCGCGCCCAACGCGCCATCGCGACGAGTTGTGCACGCATCGGCGCCATGGCCGCTTCGTATTGCTTGCCTTTCATTACGCTTCCGCTCCCGCCATTTGTATGCCCGCGCCAATGATAGTATCAGCACGCGCAGTATGGCTACACTTACACACACCCCACAAGCAGAGGCCGAGCAGGACTTCAGCCGCTTGCCGGACCTGCCGGCGGGCGTTTTCACCGCTCCGCTGAAACGCCCCTCCCACTTGGGCGAGGATTGGCTCGAGCCCGAACAGACAGTGTATTCGAGCGAGGACGACGCGATCTGGCACGACCTGTTCGAGCGCCAGATGGGCGTATTGCCGGGCCGTGCGGCCAGCGCCTTCATGGCCGGGCTCGACAAGCTCGATCTAGGCGGGAGCGGCGTACCGGAATTCGGCAGACTGTCGGAAGACCTCGGCGCGCTGACGGGCTGGAGCGTCGTGCCCGTACCCATGCTGATCCCGGATCATGTGTTCTTCTGGCATCTCGCCAACCGGCGCTTTCCCGCGGGGAATTTCATCCGCACGCGCGAAACCTTCGACTATATCCAGGAACCGGACGTTTTTCACGACGTCTTCGGCCATGTGCCGATGCTGACCGATCCGGTCTATGCCGACTATATGCAGGAATATGGCCGTGCCGGGTGGAAAGCCATGCGCTACAACCGTTTGAAGGCGCTCGGCTCGCTCTATTGGTACACCGTCGAATTCGGCCTGATCGAGGAAGCGGACGGGATCAAGGCCTATGGCGCCGGCATCCTTTCGGGCCCGACGGAGGTGGTCTATGCCACCGAAGCCGAAAGCCCCAACCGCATCATGCTCAATGTCGATCGGGTTATGCGCACCGATTACGTGATCAGCGATCTGCAACCGACCTATTTCGTGATCGAGAGCTTCGAGGATCTGTTTCGCCAGACGGTGGAGCGCGATTTCGACAAGCTTTACACCAATCTCGGCCCGGGCTTCACTTACGCCAATACCGCGGTGATCGATGTAGATTACGTGGTGAACCGCGGCACGCTCGAATACACGCTGCGCGGCGGGCGTGGCTCGGGCGCCCAGCCGGTCTAGGCCAAACAAAACGGCCCGGAATCGCTTCCGGGCCGTTTCCGAATTATCGTCCAGTAAGGACTTACATGGAGTCGGTGGTTTCCGCCGTGCCTTCATCCATGGCTTCGCCCTGCTCTTCCATGGCGTCGGCCTGGTCTTCGGCAGCATCGGTGATGGCATCCGATTCGGCATCGGTCATGGCACCAGCATCTTCCATCGTGTCGACTTCTTCGTTGATGGCTTCTGCCTGTTCTTCGCCGGCATCTTCCATGGCGTTTTCATTGGCGCCATCGCAAGCAGCGAGACCGAGGCTGAGTGCGGCAGCCGAAACAACGAGCGTAGCTTTGTTGAACTTCATTTCTATGTCCCCTTGGGCCTTGTGGTTGCGCCACGACGCGGCGCATTCTGAATGCCGCCTGTTCGAAATGCGGCAAGAATGTGATGAACGGGCGGGTAGGGGGGGAGTTCCCGTTTTTCCTGTCCATTCGCGCAAAACGACGTGAATCTGCCCCACACAGTGTCGATAATCCGCCGGAAAACGTTAGATAATCGTAGCTTGCGCGCCGGCGTCCGCATCTTCCATGCTTTCAGCAGGGATCACCGATATTTCGAATCTTATGGTTCGAATCTTGCAGTTCGCCACCGTTACAACCGACACAGGAAATGCCGCCCGGGCGTCAAAGAGCGCAAGGTTTATAATATCGGCGGTTTCAGCGATATGCGCGCGGTCGAACGAGGTTGAAAACCCCGATCAGGATCGTCGCACCCAGTACAGACGACAAGAGCGCCATGCCGCTTACGGTACCGAAGATCGGGCCGCTACCGGCGACCAACCCGGTCACGAGCGAGCCGAGCACGCCGATCAGTGCATTGGCCAGGATGCCCCTACTGTCTTCGATGCGCAGGATAATGGTTGCCAGCCACCCCAGCAGACCACCCACGACAATCAGGATCAACAAGCCCATTTGGTTGCCACCTTTGCGTTCACTCTTGGAAAAATAAGTCCGAGCGCAAACAAAGGTTCCAGCGCGGTTAAAGAATAATGGCCGCAGTGTGGCGCAATTCTGCAACATGGATCACGCGAAGGACAGCCAGGCGAGAGCAGCCGAACCCGCGACAATGCGATACCAGGCAAAAGGCGTGAAGCCGCTGCGGCTGACAAAGGCAACGAAGGCGCGGATCACGAACAGCGCGACGATGAAGCTGACGACGAAGCCGATAGCAATCTCGTCCCAGCCAACGCGCGTGGCGCCCGCCATCAGCTCGTTGTATTTGGTCGCCATTTCCAGAGTACTCGCACCGATCATGGTCGGCACGGCGAGGAAAAAGGAAAACTCCGCCGCCGTTTTGCGGTTTATGCCCATGGCCAGGGCGCCCATGATCGTTGCACCGGAACGGCTGACTCCCGGTATCATGGCAAGACACTGCGCAAATCCGACGCCCAGGACCTTGGACATCGGAAGCTCGGCGACCCCCTGGCCTTCGTCGCTCGGCGTGGCGAGGCGTTCGATAACGATGATCGCGATGCCGCCGGCGATCAGCGCCCACGGCACGATGCCCGGATTGCCGAGCATGGCCTCGAAGCTCTCGTAGAGGGCAAAGCCGATCACCGCGCTCGGCAGGAAACCCAGCAGGATGTTGCGCGCGAACATCAGCCCCTCGCGTTCGCCTTTCAGCACCCCCATCCCGGCCGACCAGAACGTGCCCCAATACTGGTAGACCACCGCGAGGATCGCGCCCAACTGGATGACGACGTTGAACATCGCCCATTCGGCCGGGTCCGCGCCCGACAGTTCCGTGGCGAGAATGAGATGCCCGGTCGACGAAACGGGAATGAATTCGGTCAGCCCCTCGACGATGCCGAGGAAGATCGCGGTGAGATAGTCGTTCATGCGACCGCGTCCATGAAGCAAGGGCGGAGCAAGTCAAGCGACCTGCTCCGCCCGAAAGCGGATTAGCGGCGAATTACCGTTACCAAATGCGAATGCGCTCTTCCGGCGGCAGGTAGAGTTCGTCGTCCTCGGTGATGCCGAAGGCTTCGTACCATTCGTCGAAATTGCGCACGATGCCATTGGTGCGATATTTTGCCGGGCTGTGCGGGCCATTGCGGAGCTGGCTGCGCAGTGCATCTTCGCGATACTCGCTGCGCCACACCTGAGCCCATGCGAGGAAGAACCGCTGGTCGCCGGTAAGGCCGTCGATCACCGGTAGCTCCTTGCCTTCCGTGGCCAGCTTATATGCGCGGTAGGCCATCGAAAGACCGCCGAGGTCACCGATGTTTTCGCCGAGGGCCAAGCGCCCGTTGACGCAGGTCTCGCCGTCATCGAGCGGGCAGAACTGGTTGTATTGAGCCACAAGACGATCGCCGAGCTTGTCGAAGTTCGTGCGATCTTCATCGGTCCACCAGTTGCGCAGCGCGCCCGAGGCATCCGACTTGGATCCCTGATCGTCGAAGCCGTGACCTATCTCGTGGCCGATCACGCCGCCTATGGCGCCGTAATTGACCGCCAGGTCTGCATCCTTGCCGAAGAAGGGCTGCTGCAGGATCCCGGCGGGGAACACGATCTCGTTCTTGGTCGGGTTGTAATATGCATTGACCGTCTGGGGCAGCATGAACCACTCGGTCCGGTCGATCGGGCCGCCAAGCTTGGCGATATTGTCTTCCTGCGCCCATTTGGCCGAGGCCATGCTGTTGGCGAGCGGGCTGCTGGCGGTGATGGAGAGGCCCTGATAGGTTTCCAGGTTATCGCGATAGCCGATCTTCGGATCGAAACTGTCGAGCTTGGCCATGGCTTCGGCCTTGGTCGCCTCGGTCATCCAGTCGATTTCCGCCAGCGATTCGGCCAGCGAGACGCGCAGATTCGCCACCAGTTCGTCCATTGCGGCCTTGCTGTCCGGCGGGAAATAGCGCTCGACATAGGAAGCGCCGAGGAGCTCGCCCAGCATGCCCTCGGTCGCATCGACGGCGCGCTTCCAGCGATCGCGCTGTTCGGGAACGCCGCGCAGCGCAGTGCTGTAGAATGCGAAGCTGGCCTTGTCGAAGCGTGACGGCAGGACCGCAGCGTTGTTCGACAGGAAGTTCTTGATCGTCCAGGCGCGCAACACCTCCATGTCGGTGTTGGCCAGCAGTTCGAACATCGCGGGCGTGCCGCCCCCGATCTTGGCGGTGACATCCTCGGACAGGCCCAGCTCTGTAATCAGTTCCGCAGAGGGTGGCATGTCGCCCACGACGTAACGGTCGGTGCTGTCGAATCCGGCCGAAGCGAGCATCGCTGCGACCGGGAAGGTTTCCGAAAGGCCCTGCAGTTCCTCGGGCGTCAGAGCCGTGTAGGTGAGGTCGCGATTGCGGCGCACCGTGCGATCCCAGGCGATCTCGCGCGCGAAGCTGTCCTCGAGGTCGTACACCTTCTGCGCCATGGCGGCGGCATCGCTGTATCCCGCTTCGCCCATCAGGAAAGTCAGGTATTCCTGATAAGCCTTGCGGATCGACAGGCCCTTTTCCGTCTCGTCCAGATAGTATTCGCGGTCCGGCATGCCGAGGCCACCGCTGCCGATATAAACGGAGTAGCGGCTCGGCTCCTTGGCATCGACGTTCACAAATCCACCGATGGGCGAGGGATAACCCGGCGTGCCCCATAGCGTGACCAGCTCGGACAGCGTGCCGGCACCGCGGATCGCATCGAGATAGGGCTGGGCCGGAGCAAGACCCGCCGCTTCGATCGCGTCGGTATCGAGAAACGCATTATAGGCGTCGACGATCCGCTTTTCATCGGCGGTCAGCTCGGCAACCGGCTTGCCGGTCAGTTCGTCGACCACTGCCTTGACATCGAAGGTCGATTTTTCGGCCAGGAGATCGAAGGCACCGAAGCGCGCCTTGTCGGCCGGCAGCGGGTTTTCATCGATCCATTTCTGGTTGGCATAAGCGAAGAAGTCGTCGCCCGGATCGATTTCCTCCGACAGATAGCGCGTGTCGAAGCCCCACTCGCCGAAGCTCATCGTCGGCGTTTCGGCATCGGTTTCGCTTTGTGCGGCAACAGGCGCGGCAAGCGTCAAGGCGAGCGCACTCGCCCCCGCGGCAAGCATGGTACGGATCATCTTCGCAATCTCCCGAGATCAATGCGACCGGCCCGGACGGGCCCTAGGCCTGCGGCCTAACACGTTTCGTCGCAGTGGCGAAGTCGTTGATCGGAGCACACGCACCGTCCGCCGAAGGATCAGGCGGTTTCGAGCCCGAATTGCAGCGAGGCGAGATGCGCATAAAGGCCGCCATTCGCGGCAAGCTGGTCGTGCGCGCCCTGTTCGACGATGCGCCCGTCTTCCATAACCACGATCCGGTCCGCCGCGCGGACGGTCGACAGGCGATGCGCGATCACCAGCGTGGTGCGCTCTGCCATGAGATGTTCGAGCGCTTCCTGCACCAGCCGCTCGCTCCCGGCATCCAATGCGCTGGTCGCCTCGTCCAGCAGCAGGATCGGCGCGTCCCGCAGGAGCGCGCGTGCGATCGCGATGCGCTGGCGTTGCCCGCCCGACAGCTGGGTGCCGCTTTCGCCGAGATATGTATCGAGCCCCCGCGGCAGCTTTTCGATGAACTCCGCGGCATTGGCGGCGCGGGCCGCCGCCCAGATGTCCTCTTCGCTCGCGTCCCAGTTGCCGTAGCGCAGATTGTCCCGCGCATTGGCGCTGAACAGCACACCTTCCTGCGGAACATAGGCGATGCGGCGACGGACATCGGCGGGATCGGCGCTGGTCAGCGGGATGCCATCGAGTCGGATCGAGCCGGCTTGCGGATCGTAGAAGCGCTCCGCAAGCTGGAAGATGGTCGATTTACCCGCACCCGAAGGCCCTACGATGGCCACGGTTTCGCCGGGTTCGACCTCGAGGCTGAAATCGGTGATGGCCGGGGCTTCGAGCCGCGTGGGATAGCGGAACGTCACATTGCGGAACGACAGGCCGCCGCGTGGCGGAACGGGCAATTCCTGCGGGCGGTCGGGAGCCACGATAGTCGGCTTTTCATCCAGCAATTCGGACAGGCGACTGGCCGCGCCTGCACCGCGCAGCAGATCGCCATACACCTCCGTCAAGGCGCCGATAGCGCCTGCGACAAGGCCGGCAGTCAGCACGAAGGCAGCGATGGTTCCGCCCGAAATGGACCCCTCGCTGACAGCCTGCGCACCGCGCCAGACCAGCAATGTAATACCCCCGAAGACGAGCAGGATGACCACCGCCGTCATGGCGGCGCGAATAACGATGCGCCTCTTGGCGACCGAAAAGGTCCGTTCGACCGCCTCGCGAAAGCGGTTGTGCTCCCGGTCTTCCTGATTGAACCCCTGGACGATCTTCATTGCGGAGAGGACTTCCGTGACCATCGCCCCGATATCGGCGACCCGGTCCTGACTGGTGCGCGATACCTTGCGCAACCGCCGCCCGAACAGGGTGATCGGGATAACGATGGCCGGAATGATGAGCAGCAGTCCCATGGTCAGGCCGGGCACAAGCCAGAACAGGTAGAGCGTGCCGCCGATCGCCATCAGCGCGTTGCGCAGCGCCACCGACACGGTCGTTCCGACGACCTGCTCTATCAGGGCGGTATCGCTGGTCATGCGGCTGGAGATTTCCTTGGGGCTGTTTTCCTCGTAGAAACCGGGTGCCAGCCGCAGCAGATTGTCCTGCACGCGCAGCCGGATATCGGCGACGACGCGCTCGCCCAGCCAACTGACGAAATAGAACCGCATGGCCGTGCCCAAGGCCAGCACCCCGACGATCATCAGCAGGTACCGAAACCACCGCCCCATATCCGTGGGATCGGCCCCTGCCGCAAAGCCGCGGTCGATCACCAGTTTGAAGCCGGCCGGGATTGCGAGGGTTGCCGCGGCAGTGATCAACAGCGCCACCAGCGCCAGCGCGACATGACCGGGGTAGCTCGCTCCGGCGCGATACACCATTCCGAGCGGTCGCAGCGACCGTTCGCGCTGGGCATTCTCGACCGCGAGCGTGCCCGTCGGGCGTCCGCGCCCTTCGATTTCGGTCTCATCCTTGGCTGGCATGGGCATGCAGTTAGTTGGACCGGCGCCGAAAATCCACACTCCCGCATACATGAAGGCACAATTTGGCAATTTGTGCATTGCACAAGAAACGCAGGAGAGGCAGGATAACCATCTTCCGCCCGGTACTATAACCGACAACAGGCCGGGTCAGCAGGGGATACGCATTGCTTTACCATGCCTACGAACTCCAGCGCAGCTGGCTCAATTCCGCCAGCACCTTCGCCTCGATCGGGGTGGAGATGCTGAACAACCCGGCCAATCCGATCAATTATGTCGGCCCGATGGGCTACATGAACATCGGGCCGATTGCGGCCAGCGCGCTGGAAGTCTTCGCCCATGCCACCGCCACTTACGGCAAGCCCGCCTGGGGCATCGAAGACGTGGAAGTGGCTGGCAAACCGTATCCGGTGATCGAAGCCACGGTCGTCAACAAGCCATTCGGCGATCTCAAGGAGTTCTACCGCGAGAATCTGCCCGAAGATGCGCCCAGCCTGCTGGTGGTCGCGCCGATGAGCGGCCACTATGCCACGCTGCTGCGCGGCACGGTCGAGCGGATGCTGCAGAACTACCGCGTGTTCGTGACCGACTGGGCCGATGCCAAAACGGTGCCGATGCACGAAGGCGATTTCGACCTGGACGATTACGTGGATTACGTCATCGCCTATCTCGAACATATCGGGCCGGGCGCGAACGTCATGGCCGTGTGCCAGCCCTCGGTCCCGGTCTTCGCGGCCATCGCGATCATGAACCGCGACAAGCATCCCTGCACCCCGAAGACGCTGACGATGATGGGCGGGCCGATCGACACCCGCTGTTCGCCGACCAGCGTCAACGATCTGGCGATGGAACGCCCGATCGAATGGTTCCGCCACAATGTCATCGCAACGGTGCCGATGCAGTATCGCGGCGCCGGGCGGCGGGTCTATCCCGGCTTCATGCAGCTCGCCGGGTTCATGAGCATGAACCTCGGCAATCACATGATGAGCCATTACGAGATGTTCAAACACCTCACCGTGGGCGACGATGAAAGCGCTCAAGCGACCAAGGACTTCTACGACGAATACCGCAGTGTCTGCGACATGACCGCGGAATTCTATCTCCAGACGGTCGAGGAAGTCTTCCAGGCACACTCGCTGCCCAACGGCACCTTCGTCCATCGCGGCAAACGTGTCGACCTCGGCGACATTACGGAAACTGCGCTGCTGGCGATCGAAGGTGAACGCGACGATATCTCGGGCCTCGGCCAGACGAAGGCGGCGCTCGATCTGACCCCAGGACTGCCCGAAAGGAAGAAGCGCTACTACATGGCCGAAGGCGCCGGCCATTACGGCATCTTCAACGGCAGCAAGTGGCGCGGCAAGATCGCACCCGTGGTCGAGGAATTCATCGGCATTCACGGATGAGCGGGCGCGAAGAAACCAATCGCCTGAACGCCATCGCCTTTTACGAGATGATGTTCAACGATTGCCGCCCCGCTGCGGCGATCGAGGCGTTCGTCGGCGGCCAATACATCCAGCACAATCCCGACGTCGGCGACGGCAAGGAAGCCTTCATCGAATATTTCGAGCGGATGGCGCGCGAATATCCGGGCAAGCGCGTGGAGATCGTGCGCTCTTTCGCGGATGGGGATTTTGCCATCCTGCATTGCCGCCAGACCTGGCCGGGCGATGCGACCTATGCCGGGATCGATATCTTCCGCTTCGATGCAGACGGCAAAATCGTGGAGCACTGGGACGTTCTGCAGGTGGTGCCCGACACGGCCCTGCACGATAACGGCATGTTTTAGGCCGGTGGCGCCTTTCTCTTGCCGAGAAGCCCGCGGATTGCCTTGCGCGCCAGCACCAGCAGCCAGATCGTCAGGGCAAGCAGCACCAGCGCGATTCCGGCTGCAATGAACGGAAACTCGTAAGCCAGATAGAGCAGGCCGATGGTCGCAACGTCCTCCGCAGTCGACACCGCGACATTGCTCACCGGCTCGGGGCTCGCATTGACGACCCCGCGTGCACCCGCCTTGCCGGCATGCGCCGCAAGGCTCGCGCCGCCACCCAGGAGAAACGCGACGACCTGCGTCGCCGGATCGGAGGGATCGACGATTGCCAGCGCCAGCAATGCCCCACCCACCGGGCGTACCAGAGTATGCACCGCGTCCCAGATCGAATCGAGCCACATCACCTTGTCGGCGAAGAACTCGATCACTGCGGCCAGCGCAGCGATGCCCATCACCCACGGATTGGCGAGCACGTCCAGCGCGGCGAGATGTTCGGGCAGCGGAAGTACGTTCATCCGCATCGCCAGACCGGTGGCGAAAATGCACAGATAGAGCCGCCAGCCTGCCAGCAGGCTCACGCTTCCGGCTATCCCGATGATCTCCATGACACCCATGGACGGGAGATTAGTTCGGGGATGCCCCGGCAGGCAAGTCAGCCGTCGCGAAGACCTTCCACATCGTAGGGCTTGCCATGGACACCGAACGGAATCTCCAGGGCCTTGCGATCCCATCCGGACAGATCGGCCACGGCAGCATAGCTCGTTTCGAGAAACTGCATCAGCACGGCATCCGGATCGTCGGCATCGCGCACGTTCGCATAGGGCAGGACCCATTCGCCAAGCCGGTCATGCCAGTAAGCCGCTGTCGGGCCGACCTGCGCTGCGCCCAAACCGTCGGGCGATGGATAGCCATAGGCATAGAATGCCGCTTCATCGACACCGCCTCCGCCCGGCCAAAAGCCGGCACTCGCCACGGCGTGACTATATGCTTCCCTGGTCACGTCGTCCGGAAGGTTGGGGAAACCGCCGGGGTGCAGGGGCGCTTCCCGTCCGGAAAACCGGGTGACGGCAAGATCGAAGCTGCCCCAGAACAAATGGCTCGGGCTGGATTTGCCGACAAAGCCGGTCCTGAACTTCTCGAACACGCGATTGGCGTCCGAAAAGGCCCGGTGCGTTCGAGATAGCACTGCCTCGTCCCAGGCCCGTTCACGCATGTCCTGCGCGAACGGAACGGCATCTTCCACCTCGTTCGGCGCCCCGGAAACATCGGTTTCCACGCCCGCGAGCTGCAGCAGTTCGGCGAGCTGCTCGTGAAAACGCGCGACGGTCTGGCCGGCGATCTCGAACCCGTCGGCAAATCCGGTGGAGGTTTCGACCGCGACCGCCGAACTGAGGCAATCGACCATGATCTCCGCCTCGCCGCCGCGGACGAACACGGGATAGCTGCGAAAACCGCGCGGCACCACGCGCAGGGCGAGGTGCCAACTGTGATTGCACCAGGGCAAGCGACGCGTCGGCAGCTTGCCCACGACCTGAAGATAGGCATGCAGGCTTTCGATGACCGGGCGATCGGCCTCGTAATCGAGTTCGGGCCATCGCTCGGTCATCGCAAAAACTCCTGTGCCTAGAAAATCTCGAACAGTCCCGCTGCGCCCATGCCGCCGCCGACGCACATGGTCACGACGCCGTATTTCGCGCCGCGACGCTTGCCTTCGATCAGCGCATGGCCGACGCAGCGAGCGCCGGTCATGCCGTAGGGATGGCCGATCGAGATCGAGCCGCCATTGACGTTGAGCAGATCGCCCGGAATGCCAAGCTTGTCGCGGCAGTAGAGCACCTGCACGGCAAAAGCCTCGTTCAGCTCCCACAGGCCGATGTCGTCGATCTTGAGATCGAAGCGTTCGAGCAGCTTGGGGATGGCGAAGACGGGACCGATGCCCATTTCGTCGGGTTCGGTGCCGGCGACCGCCATGCCGACATAACGGCCGAGCGGCTCGAGGCCCTTCTTTTCGGCGACTTTGGCTTCCATCAGGACCGCGGCAGAAGAGCCGTCCGAAAGCTGCGAGGCATTGCCCGCGGTGATCGTGGTGCCCGGGCCCATCACCGGCTGGAGCGCGGTCAGGCCTTCGAGCGTGGTCGAGGGACGATTTCCTTCGTCCTTGGCGATGGTGATCTCGACGTCGGAGATCTCGCCGGTTTCCTTGTTCTGCACCTTGTGCGTGGTGCTCACAGGGACGATCTCGTCATCGAACTTGCCCGCTTCCTGCGCAGCGGCGGTGCGCTGCTGGCTCGACAAGGCGTATTCGTCCTGCGCCTCGCGGCTGATGCCGTAGCGCTGCGCGACCGTTTCCGCGGTCTGCAGCATCGGCATGTAGATCGCGCCGTGCATGGCGATCAGCTCGGGATCGGGCATCACACGCATGTCCTTGGTTTGCACAAGGCTGATCGATTCCTGACCCCCTGCCGCTACAACATCCATGCGGTCGGTTGTGATCTGCTTGGCAGCTGTAGCGATGCTCATCAGGCCCGACGAGCACTGCCGGTCGATGGTCATGCCGCTTACCGAGACGGGGCAACCGGCGCGCAGCGCGACCTGGCGGGCGAGATTGCCGGCCTGCGTGCCCTGCTGGAGTGCGCTCCCCCACAGAACATCGTCGATCTCGCCGGCGTCGATGCCGGCGCGCTCGATCGCGGGCTTGAGCGAATAGGCGCCGAGCGTCGGGCCCTTGGTGTCGTTGAACCCGCCCTTGTAGGCGCGACCGATGGCGGTGCGGGCGGTGGAGACGATGACTGCGTCACGCATGGGTATTTCCTTGGTTGCTAGAATGCCTGATCCTCGCCGGGGAGGAGGGGGAAATCAGACGAAAATCTGGGTGATCCATTCGCAGATCAGGGCGGGCTTTTCCTCGTCTTCGATCTCCATGGTAATCTCGCAGGTCTGTTGCCACTGGCCGGGGCGCTTCTCGATCATTTCGAGCAGCTTCCAATGGCCGCGGATACGCTTGCCGCTACGGACCGGCGAAATGAAGCGCGTCTTGTTGCCGCCGTAGTTCACGCCCATCTTCACGCCGTCGAGTTTGGGCGTATCCGAATTGGCGCCCAGATAAGGGATCATCGACAGCGTGAGGAAGCCGTGTGCGATGGTTCCGCCGAACGGCGTCATCTTTGCGGCTTCTTCATTGATATGGATGAACTGGTGGTCGCCGGTAGCATCGGCGAACTGGTTGATGCGTTCCTGGCTCATCTCGACCCATTCGCTCGTGCCGATGTTCTCGCCGACCTTCTCTGCCAGTTCCTGCGGGCTCATGCGCGCCTCTCCTCTCTTGAAAACTTGCGGATTCGCGCGACTCCGGCCGCGCTAGCGGCGCGAGTCATGGCGCATGGAGAAACGGTGCGCAACCGCGCGAGTTGTCCCGTTACGGCATGGCGGGCTTGGCCGAGGCTGCCATGCGGCGGGCCTCGCGCAATGCCTTCCGCTCGGCTTCGACCCTCGCCGAATCACGCTTGCGGCAATAGGTCGACAGCCCGATCTGAAACCCGATCAGCATCAGAAATACCGGCTGGTAAGCGATACCCTGAAAGGCTGCACCGACCAGATAGATGATATTCGAAAACTGCAACGCACTCGCCAGAGGGGCCTGCCATTGCTCGGCAAGATTCTCTCGGTCGCGCCATCGTCTGCGGATGGCTTCCATTTGCACCAGACCGAGCGCATGCAGGCTGAGCCAGAGGATCAGCCCCGGCCAACCCTGCTCGCCCAGCATCTCGAAGAAGGACGAGTGGAAGGCGCGGCCCGAATCGGTCACCTCCTGAATCTCGGTGACCAGCGCTCCGCCTTCTTCACGCGTCACTGGCATCTGATAGGTGAAGCTATTCGACCGATAGGCGTCGAACCCGCCGCCAAGCGGATTTTCCGCGGCATAATCCAGCGTCCACATCCAGACCTGCATGCGGGTGGAAGCAGACTGGTCGGAATCCACTGCCCCCAGCGTCGCCATGCGCTCGTAGTAACTGGCCGGGAGGAACGGCAGGGCCATCAGGCCGAGGGCGCCGGCAGCCAGCAAATACATGAGCCGGTTCTTGACATCGCGCAGCATCAGGACGCCGAGGACGCCAATGCACAACAGTCCGGTGCGTGCCTCGGTCCCGATCGGAATCAACAAACAGGAAAAGATCAGCAGCCCGGCAAAGGTCTTTACGCGCCAGTCCGGCCGGAAGATCGTGCCGTGCCGGGTAAACCACAGAATTATCGGGATGAGCGCGATCGATACCGTGGCCAGGGTCGAACTTTCGTAGATGTTGGAATTGTCGTTCACGAAGAGATAGAGGTTCTCGTAACCGCCACCGCCAAGCGCGGTTTTCATCCCCGCCGAGATGATGATGGCGCCCGCGGTCAGCACCAGTATCAGAGCCGCCGCTTCGATGCGAAGGCGGGTAATCAGCGTTACCGGCAGAAAGATCGCAAAGACCAGCGCCTTCCACACCCATTCCCACTTCCGCGCGGCGTCTTCCGGGAAATCGGCCCATTGCAGTGTCATGAAACAGTACACCAGCAACGCACACAAAATGCCCTGCCGAAGGGTGAACTTCGTCTCTGCCTTGGGGTCGGAGATCGCCCATCCGGCAAAGGCGAGCAGGAATGCGATCAACGAGATCGGCAGCATCGGCGTGAGTGTCCAGCCGATTTTCTGCGGTGCGAGTATGTCGATATAAAGGTAGGCCAGAACCCATATGAACGGGCGCCTGAGGCCGAGCAGAAACATGCCCATCACGGTCAGGAACAGCGCAGCATCAAGCATTGCCGGCACCCTTGCGTCGATTTTTTGGTCGGGCGCCCTCGCGTTTCGCGGGCTGGTCGGGTTCGGCAATGTTGTCGACCAGAGGGTTCTCGCGATCGAGTTCGTCGCGCGCAACGATGCGCACCAACGCAAGGACGATGAGCGCATGGGTCAGCGCGAGGGCGAAGTAGTCGATCACGGCGCGATTCTTTCCAATTCTTCCTCTAATGCAAGGCAGTTGACGCGCCGTTAAGCGTAATGTGTCAAAGGGCAGAGCCGATGACCCGTGTCCTGCACATACTCGATCATTCCCTGCCGCTGCATAGCGGCTATGCATTTCGCACACGTGCCATTCTCAAGAGCCTGCAGGCCGGAGGGGTCGAAGTGCGCGGCGTGACGGGACCGCTCTATCACGAGGGCGAAAGCGGCGTGGTCGAACATGACGGACTGATTTTCCACCGCACCCCCGGCCCCGTCTCCGGCCCATCGGGCCTGCGCGAATGGCGCGCAATCGACAGCTTGCGCGGCGTCGTCGAGAAGGTCGCTGCAGAGTGGGAGCCGGATGTCCTCCATGCTCATTCGCCCGCGCTGTGCGGCATGGCCGGCCTGCGCGCTGCACGCCGACTTCGCCTCCCGTTCGTCTACGAAATCCGCGCCTTCTGGGAAGACGCGGCGGTCGGCAACGGCGCGGGCACAGCAGGCTCGATGAAATACCGCCTTACCCGTGCGCTGGAGAACCGCGTGGTGGCCGGCGCAGATGCGGTGTTCACCATCTGCGAAGGCCTGCGCGACGATCTCATCGGGCGCGGCCATGACGGCGGCAAGATCGGTCTGTCGCCCAATGGCGTCGATCTCACCCTCTTCGGCGAACCTCCTGCGCGCGACGATGCGCTCGCGACCGCGATCGGTATCGGGAACGGTCCGGTGATCGGCTTTATCGGCAGCTTCTACGATTACGAGGGGCTCGACGATCTGATTGCGGCCATGCCTCCGTTGCGCGAGCGGCACCCTGACGCACAATTGCTGCTCGTGGGGGGTGGTCCGATGGAAAATGCCCTGCGCGCGCAGGCTGCCGCCTCGGCGGCGAAAGAGGCAATCGTCTTTACCGGCCGGGTGCCGCATTCCGAGGTCGAGCGATACTACTCGCTTGTCGATGTGCTGGCCTATCCGCGCAAGAAGTCGCGCCTCACCGATCTGGTGACGCCCTTGAAACCGCTCGAAGCGATGGCGCAAAAGCGCATCGTCGCCGCAAGCAATGTTGGCGGCCACCGGGAATTGATCGCGGATGGCGTTACGGGCCTTCTCTTCCCTCCGGACGACCCGCGCGCAATCGCCGTGGCGCTGGCGGATTTCATCGATACGCAGAACCTTTGGCCTGCCATGCGCGAGGCGGGGCGCCGGCATGTTGCGGCCAAGCATGACTGGGCGCGGAATGTCGATCGTTATCGAGACGTTTACCAAAAGCTGCTAGAGCGCGCATCTTCCGCGGCCGCCTGAGTCGCCCGTGTAGAGTATCCGATCAACCGATGAGCGACACGACGCGCATAGCACCGATCAGCAATCACCCAGCCTTCAAATGGGGGGTGGGCGTATGGTTCGCATTGCTGCTGGGGGTCGGTCTGTTCGTGATGCCGGCGACCGTGCACCAGTCGCTAGTGGAACGGCTTGGAGTCGACGGAATTCTGCCGGATACGGCGATCCGGCGCGCGCTCCTGTCCGGTGTAGCGGCACTGCTCGGCCTGTTGATTGGCCTCGTCGTCGCTGCCCGCGTGGCGGCGATAAACGAAGCGGTAAGCGATGACGAACCCGAAACCGGGGGCGAGCTTTGGCTCGACGACAGGGAGAATGGCCAACCATCCGGCGCGGCGGAAGACGGACCGCGTCGCCCCTTCAACCCGCGCGAGGATTTGGAAGAGGAAGGCATCGCGGCGATCGGCAAGCATGCGGTCGCGGACAAGCCTCTCGAAGAGCCCATGCGGCAGCAGGCGGATCGCGTAGAAACGGAAGATGCCGCTTTCGAGGAGATTGAGAGCGAAGAGGCCGTAGCCACGCCGGAAGGCGATCGGGATGGGGCGGGGCCCGAGACGACCTCGGGCTCGACCCAAATGCGCGAGATGCTCCGGATCGAGCCTTTCGAGGAGGCCGAGATGTTGCCTGCGAGCCCCGACCAGGCAGTAATCTCCAAAGATGCGACGGAATCGCGCCCCGACGTGCCAACGTCAGCGCTTGGCGACATGTCGCTGGATGCGCTGACCGAGCGGCTCGAATCGGCGCTCCAAGCCTTCAAGGCCCAACCGGCGATATCCGACGATAACGACCCGGTCATCGCTTTCCTGCGTCGTGAAACCGACCATGACGCGCAACGGCACAACCCGGGCGCGGACGATCCGCAAACCGAACTGCGCAAGGCGCTCGACAAGCTCAACCGCGTCGGCAAGCCCAAATAGGTCGGCGTTCGAGCATACGAATTTCCTCTACGGAATCGCGCCGCAAAGCGTAAATCTTGACGAACGCGAAATTTTGCTACGCCCCTCGCAGTTGCAAAATACCGTTCCTGTCGGCATGACGACCATTCGCGCAATTTTGCAGACACCGCTCGCGGTGTCGACTGATCCTGTTCCCGGCCGCCCCGCTTTTCCAGCGAGGCCGGTCGGCGGGCACGAAGGAGGACGCTTCGCCAATGGGACGCATGCCGCCCCACGCCACGGGTCTCTACGATCCGCGTAACGAGCACGATGCCTGCGGCGTCGGCATGGTCGCGCATATCAAGGGCGCGAAGAGCCATGCCATCGTCACGCAAGCACTTGAGATTCTTGCCAATCTCGATCATCGCGGTGCAGTCGGCGCCGACCCGCTGCTGGGCGACGGTGCGGGCATCCTGCTGCAGATCCCCGACCCGCTGATCGGCAAATGGGCCGATGCGGAAGGGCACGACCTGCCGCCGCCGGGCGATTATGGGGTCGCCATGTGCTTCCTGCCGCGTGCGGATGAGGCGCTTGATTTCGTCACCAAACAGCTTGAACGGTTCGCCGAAAAGGAAGGTCAGCGGGTGATCGGCTGGCGCAATGTGCCGACAACGCTCGATGGCCTCGGCAAGGCAGTGGTCGACTCCATGCCTGTCATCAGACAATGTGTCATTGCCCGCGGTACCAATTGCGCCGACCAGAACGCCTTCGAGCGCAAGCTGGTCGTCATCCGCAAGCAGACGCTCAACCCGCTGAAGGCGCTCGAGGCCAAGCACGGTATCGAAGGCCTGAGCCAGGCCTATATCCCGAGCTTCTCCAGCCGCACCGTGGTGTATAAGGGCCTGCTGCTGGCCCATCAGGTCGGCAGCTTTTACGACGACTTGCGCGATCCCGATTGCGTGTCCGCGCTCGGCCTCGTCCACCAGCGTTTCAGCACCAACACCTTCCCCAGCTGGCGGCTCGCCCACCCCTATCGCTTCATGGCGCATAACGGGGAAATCAACACGGTTCGCGGCAATGTGAACTGGATGGAAGCGCGGCGCCGGACTATGGAAAGCGAGTTGCTGGGCGCCGATCTCGACAAGATGTGGCCGCTGATCCCGCATGGCCAGTCGGATACGGCTTGCCTCGATAATGCGCTCGAACTGCTGCTGACCGGCGGTTACAGCCTCGCCCATGCGATGATGATGCTGATGCCGGAAGCCTGGGCGAAGAATCCGCTGATGGATCCCGCGCGCCGCGCTTTCTACGAATATCACGCCGCGCTGATGGAACCGTGGGACGGGCCGGCCGCCGTGTGCTTCACCGATGGCCGCCAGATCGGCGCCTGCCTCGATCGCAACGGCCTGCGCCCGGCCCGGTGGTGCACCACCAAGGACGATCTCGTGGTGCTGGCGTCGGAAAGCGGCGTGCTGCCCTTCAGCGACGAAGACATCACCCGCAAATGGCGGCTCCAGCCAGGGCGTATGCTGCTCATCGACCTCGATGAAGGCCGCATCGTCGAGGACGAGGAGCTCAAGGCCAACCTCGCTGCGGCCGAGCCTTACGAGGCATGGCTCGAGAAGGCGCAATACAAGCTCGCCGATCTCGACCATATCGAGCCCGATCTTTCTGCCACGCCGGAGCCGATCACCAGCCTGCTCGAACGCCAGCAGGCCTTCGGTTACACGCAGGAAGACATTTCGCGTTTCCTCGAGCCGATGGCGGCGGGCGGCGAAGATCCGATCGGGTCGATGGGGACCGACACTCCCATCGCCGTGCTGAGCGATCGCAGCCGGTTGCTCTACGACTATTTCAAGCAGAATTTCGCGCAGGTCACCAACCCTCCGATCGACCCGATACGCGAAGAACTGGTGATGAGCCTGCTGTCGATGATCGGCCCACGCCCCAACCTGCTGGGCCGCGATGGCGGTACGCACAAGCGGTTGGAGGTATCGCAGCCGATCCTCACCAATGAGGATCTGGCGAAAATCCGCTCCGTCGAAGTGGCGCTGGACGGTGCTTTCCGCACCGCGACCATCGACATCACCTGGGACGCCAGCACCGGGGCCGAGGGCCTCGCCATGGCGCTGAAGGAAATGTGCTGGGCCGCGACCGAAGCGGTGCTGGGCGATGCCAACATCCTGATCCTGTCGGACCGCAATCAGGGACCGGATCGCATCCCCATGCCCGCATTGCTGGCGACCAGCGCCGTCCACCATCAGCTGGTGCGGCAGGGCCTGCGCATGCAGACCGGCCTCGTCATCGAGACGGGCGAGGCGCGCGAAGTCCATCATTTCTGCGCGCTGGCGGGCTATGGCGCCGAAGGCATCAATCCCTATGTAGCCCTCGAGACGATCGAGACCCTGCGCGCCACGCGCTTCCCGGAAATGGAACCGGGCGACGTCGCCAAGAACTACGTCAAGGCCGTGGGCAAGGGCATTCTCAAGGTCATGTCCAAGATGGGCATCTCGACCTACCAGTCCTATTGCGGCGCGCAGATCTTCGACGCGGTCGGGCTCAATTCCGAGTTCGTCGACGCCTATTTCGCCGGCACCGCAACCACCATCGAGGGCATCGGCCTGAAGGAAGTGGCCGAAGAGGCGGTGCTGCGCCACGCGCAAGCCTATGGCGACAACCCGCTTTACGCCGGGATGCTCGATGTCGGCGGCATCTACCAGTACCGCCTGCGCGGCGAAGCGCATGCCTGGACGCCGCAATCGGTTGCGCAATTGCAGCACGCGGTGCGCGGCAACGATCCGAAGAATTACGATGAATTCGCCCGCTCCATTAACGAACAGTCCGAGCGCCTGCTGACGATTCGCGGCCTGATGGAATTGAAGCCGGCCGAACAGCCGATCGATATCGACGAGGTCGAACCGGCGGTCGAGATCGTCAAGCGCTTCAGCACCGGCGCGATGAGCTTCGGTTCGATCAGCCACGAGGCGCATTCGACGCTGGCGATCGCCATGAACCGTCTCGGCGGCCGGTCGAATACGGGCGAAGGCGGCGAGGAGCCAGAGCGCTTCCGCCCGCTCGACAATGGCGATTCGATGCGCAGCCGGATCAAGCAGGTCGCCAGCGGCCGCTTCGGCGTGACCACCGAATACCTTGTCAATTCGGACGATATCCAGATCAAGATGGCGCAAGGCGCCAAGCCCGGCGAAGGTGGCCAACTGCCGGGCCATAAGGTCGACAAGCGCATCGGCGCGGTGCGCCATGCCACGCCCGGCGTGGGCCTGATCTCGCCCCCGCCGCATCACGACATCTATTCGATCGAGGATCTCGCCCAGCTGATCCACGATCTGAAGAACGTCCAGCCCGAGGCGCGCATATCGGTCAAGCTGGTGTCCGAGGTCGGCGTCGGCACGGTCGCTGCAGGCGTATCCAAGTGCAAGGCGGATCATGTCACCATCTCCGGCTATGAAGGCGGCACGGGTGCGAGTCCGCTGACCAGCCTGACCCATGCCGGCAGTCCGTGGGAGATCGGCCTTGCCGAAACGCAGCAGACGCTGCTGCTCAACGATCTGCGCAGCCGCATCGCCGTACAGGTCGACGGCGGCCTGCGCACCGGGCGCGACGTTGCTATCGGTGCTCTGCTGGGGGCGGACGAATTTGGCTTCGCCACCGCACCGCTGATCGCGGCGGGCTGCATCATGATGCGCAAATGCCATCTCAACACCTGCCCGGTCGGCGTCGCCACGCAGGATCCCGTGCTGCGCAAACGCTTCACCGGTACGCCAGAGCACGTGATCAATTACTTCTTCTTCGTCGCCGAGGAATTGCGGGCGATCATGGCCGAAATGGGCTTCCGCACGGTCGAGGAAATGGTCGGCCGCGTTGACCGGCTCGACATGCGCAGGGTGGAACGCCACTGGAAAGCGCATGGGGTGGACCTCAAGCGCATCCTCCACGCCGTCCCGCTGGACCCGGGGCAGGCGCTCTACCACACCGAAACGCAGGATCACGGCCTCGCCGCGGCGATGGATGTCGAGCTGATCAAGGCCTGCCAACCCGCGATCGAAAGCAGGCAGGCGGTCCAGCTCACCCGCACGATCCGCAATGTGAACCGGACCGTCGGCGCGATGCTGTCGGGCCGGATCGCCGAGGCCTATGGGCATTCGGGCCTGCAGCCCGATACCATCCGCATCGACTTCACCGGCGTTGCCGGGCAAAGCTTCGGTGCCTGGCTCGCCCATGGCGTCACCATCAGCCTGACCGGCGATGCCAACGACTATGTCGGCAAGGGCCTCTCGGGAGGGCGCATCATCGTGCGTCAGCCCGAAGAAGCCCCGCGCCTGCCCGGCGACAACATTATCGTCGGCAACACTGTCCTGTACGGAGCCATCGCGGGCGAAGCCTATTTCCAGGGCGTCGCCGGTGAGCGCTTCGCCGTGCGCAATTCGGGTGCCGTCGCAGTCGTCGAAGGTACGGGCGACCATGGCTGCGAATACATGACCGGCGGCGTCGTCTGCGTACTCGGCCCTACGGGGCGTAATTTCGCCGCCGGGATGAGCGGTGGCATCGCCTATGTCTACGATCCCGACGGGCGCTTCGAAAAGCTGTGCAACCAAGCGCAGGTCGATGTGCTGGACGTCCAGCCGGGCGATGGCGAAGGAGCCGAAAAGAGCTGGGGCAAGCCACAGCAACGGCCGATCTCGGTCGAGAATTTCGGCATGGGCGATCCGCTCTACCACGACGCGGAACGGCTGAAGGTGCTGGTCGAGCGGCATCTGCTGCACACGGGATCGGGCAAGGCGAAGGCGCTGCTCGACGATTGGGCGAACGAGTTGAAGAATTTCCGCAAGGTGATGCCGCGCGACTACCAGCGGGCGCTGAAAGCTCTTGAAACCGAACGCGAGGAAGCGGCAATGGAGGCTGCGGAATGATTTCCCTCCGCCAGTCATTGCGAGGAAACGCAGGCGACGCTGCAATCCATGGCGCCCTATTCGTTAAGCTGCTCAGGATGAAACCAGCAGAACCGTCCGACCATGGATTGCTTCGCTGCGCTCGCAATGACGACTTTTGTTTGGATATCGACTGATGGGCAAGGAAACCGGCTTTCTCGAATACGAGCGCGAGGATCGGACCTATCGCGATCCCGACGAGCGGCTGACGCATTACAAGGAATTCGTGGTCCCGCTGAGCGAGGGCCAGCTGCGCAAACAGGCCGCGCGCTGCATGAATTGCGGCATTCCGTATTGCCACAACGGATGCCCGGTGAACAATATCATCCCGGACTGGAACCACCTCGTCTATGAAGACGACTGGAAGAATGCGCTCGAAGTGCTGCATTCGACCAACAATTTCCCGGAATTCACCGGCCGCATCTGTCCCGCTCCGTGCGAGGCCGCCTGCACGCTCAACATCATGGATTCGCCCGTCACCATCAAAAGCATCGAATGCGCGATCATCGACCGCGGGTTCGACGAAGGGTGGGTCAAGCCGCAGGTGCCCGACAAGCGCACCGGCAAATCGGTCGCAGTGGTCGGCAGCGGCCCGGCGGGCCTCGCCTGCGCCCAGCAACTGGCCCGCGCGGGCCATGCCGTGACCGTGTTCGAGAGGAGCGACCGTATCGGCGGTCTGCTGCGCTACGGCATTCCCGACTTCAAGATGGAAAAGCACCTGATCAATCGCCGCGCCGTGCAGATGGAGGCCGAGGGCGTCCAGTTCCGCACCAGCAGCGAGGTTGGCGTGGAGGTCAGCTTCCAGGCGCTGCAGGAGAATTTCGATGCGGTAGTTCTGGCCGGCGGGGCGGAAGAAGCGCGCCAGCTCGACATCCCCGGCTCCGAACTCAACGGCGTCCGGCTGGCGATGGAGTTCCTGACGCAGCAGAACAAGCGCAATGCGGGCGACGACGAGGTCCGGGCCGCCCCGCGCGGCAGCCTGACCGCGACCGGCAAGCATGTGATCGTGATCGGTGGCGGCGACACGGGCAGCGACTGCGTCGGCACCAGCAACCGCCAGGGCGCGGCCAGCGTCACGCAGCTAGAGATCATGCCCAAGCCGCCCGAAAAGGAAGACAAGGCGCTGACCTGGCCCGACTGGCCGCTGAAGCTGCGCACTTCGTCCAGCCACGAAGAGGGTGTGGACCGCGACTGGGCGGTGCTGACCAAGCGCGTGACCGAGGACAACGGCGATGTGGCCGGGCTGGAATGCGTCCGCGTCGAATGGCAGGACGGCCGCATGCAAGAGGTCGAAGGCAGCGAGTTCACACTCAAGGCCGATCTCATCCTGCTGGCCATGGGCTTTACCGGCCCGAAGCGGCGCGGCCTGCTCGACCGCGCGGGCGTCGATCTCGATGGGCGCGGAAATGTCGCGGCGGATACCGAATGGTACCTTACCAGCGAGGCGAACGTCTTCGCCTGCGGCGATATGCGGCGCGGGCAGAGCCTCGTCGTCTGGGCGATCCGCGAAGGCCGCCAATGCGCGCGCGCGGTGGATCTGGCGCTGATGGGTGCGACCGAGCTGCCGCGCTAACGACCGGCCCCGTTGTTCTGCGACCGGTCGACGGCGGCTGTTCGATCGTCCGAGCTAGAGCGACTTCACCCGGCGGCTGGTGTTGGAGTGCTGCCGGATCGCGTGGACCTTGCCCGCGCGGTCGCGCTCGAACACGACTTCGTCGCGCTCTTCGCCCTTGTCGGTCACCACGCGAAAGCGGTCGCCGCCGAGCGGCTTGAGGCGCCACATGCGTTCGGCCGGCGCATTCGCATCGGGTTCGAGCCAGGTCAGCCCGCCCGCCCAGGGAATCAGCAGATAGTCCGAATCCCAGGGCTGTCCGCTATAGACCCCGGCAAAGTCCGCAAGATCGACCCCTTCGACCGCATCGAAGGGCTTGGCCTCGCCGCGCGCCTTGACCAGCGCCGCTATGCCTTCGGCCATGACACCGGGATCGTCCATCGCGTTCATCGCCACGGCGACGCCCATCTCCTCTTTCGGCGCCATCATCAGCGCACTGCGATAGCCCGGGCAAGCGCCGCCGTGACCGACCACCGTCGTGCCGCCCACATTGCGCACCGCGAAACCGAGACCCCAGCTCGTTTCCCAATCGGGCGACATGTAATGCACGCGCTGCATGTCGCGCAGTGTCGAGGCGCGCAGCACCTCTTGTTGCCCGGACCTGGCGAGGCGGAAGGTCCAGCTCGCGAATTTGGCAAGATCCGCCACACTGGCGCTGAAGCCGGCCGCAGGCGTGATTCCGGCCGGATCGAACAGCCTGACCTGGGGGCGCATGCCATCCGCCTCCAACGCACCCCAACCGACCGCCATCTGCTTGCCATAGAGTTCGGTCGGGATACCGGGCCGCGTGTCCTCGAGCCCCAGCGGTTCGAGAATATGGGCACTGACATAGTCGGCATAGGGCTGGCCGCTCACCGCTTCGACCGTCTCGCCCGCCAGTGTCAGGCCGAGATTCGAATACTGCCAGGTGGTGGACGCCGGATAGAGCGGATGCTGGCTCCCGATCTTCGCGCGAATCTGGCTTTGCGAAGGGAAGGCAAAATCGGGTCCTGTCCAATAGGGAAAATCGGATTCGCGCGGCAGGCCCGCCGAATGTGTCAGGGCACCACGCAACGTGATCGGCACGCTTTCGCGCGGATCGTCTGCCAGCTTCGCCCACGCCAGATATTCGGTGATCGGCGTGTCGAGCGTGACCTTGCCCTGTTCCCATTGCTGCATCACGGCCACGGCCGTGAACAGCTTCGAGATCGAACAGATGGAATAGATCGTATCGGGCGTGGCGGGTGTCTTCTTCGCCCGGTCGGTGGTCCCGAAGCCCTTGGCCCAGACCGTATTGTCGCCCTGCGCTACGGCTGCCGAAACGGCCGGGATCCGGCGATATTTCCGTTGCCCCTCGATCCACAGCTCGACCGCACGCATGGCTTCGGCAAGCGCAGCCGCCTTGACCGCGTCGGTTGAAGAGGCATCGGCTGTTGCGGCGGGTGGCTGCGGATCGGTCTGTGCCCCGACGGGAATCGCCATGCCCAGCACTGCCAGCGCGGCACCGGTCCTGAATATCGCCTGCTTCATCGTTACCCCCTCCTGCTTTCGCAGGTCATCCTACAGCTGTCGGAGGGTGGCAAGAGCTTACAGCGTCCAGTCGATCGTTCCGCGCCCGTTCTCGGCGAGGAAAGCATTGGTCCTGCTGAACGGCTTCGAGCCAAAAAATCCGCGATGGGCCGAGAGCGGGCTGGGATGCGGGCTTTCGATCGTGCAGTGCCGTCCGCCGCGCAGCCCGGCAATCCGCTTCGCCTTGGCCTGCGCATGGCTGCCCCACAGGATGAAGACCGAGGGCTCCTCGCGCGCCGCCACCGCCGCGACGCAGGCATCGGTGATCGCATCCCAGCCGCGCCCGGCATGGCTGCCCGCCTTGCCCGCCTCTACCGTCAGCGTATTGTTGAGCAGCAGCACGCCCTGCCGCGCCCATTTGCTCAGGTTTCCGTGATCGGGCCGGGTGAGGTCGATATCCGCGTCGAGTTCCTTGTAGATGTTCACCAGGCTCGGCGGGACTTTCACGCCTTCCGGCACCGCAAAGCACAGGCCCATCGCCTGTCCCGGGCCATGATAGGGATCCTGCCCGAGTATCACGACCTTGACCGTATCGAGCGGTGTCAGTTCAAGCGCCCGCAGCCGGCAGCCGCGCGGCGGGTAGATCGTCTTGCCCCCCTGCTCTTCGGCCACGAGGAAGCCGCCGAGTTTGCGCGCCTCCACGGTTGCCAGCACCGGGTCGAGGACGGGTTTCCAGCTTTCCGGGATGCTTTCGGCCATGTAGCTGATTGTAGTCCTCCGCGCGTCCTAATCCAGCACCCCTTCCCACGAATCCCCAATCGGCCTAAGGCCGCGCGCATGGCAGTGCATTTCCACGAAGAAGACCTCCCCGCAGGCGTCCTCGCCGATGGCCCCGTGGCCGTCGACACCGAAACCATGGGCCTCGTGACCATCCGCGACCGGCTGTGCGTCGTGCAGATCAGCGACGGCCAGGGCGACGAACATCTGGTGCGCTTCGGCCCCGAAAGTACCTATGACGCACCGAACCTCAAGGCTGTCCTGGCCGATCCGGACCGGCTCAAGCTGTTCCATTTCGCGCGCTTCGATCTGGCCGCGATCGAGCATTATCTCGGCGTGATGGCGACGCCGTGCTATTGCACCAAGATCGCCAGCAAGCTCACCCGCACCTATACCGACCGCCACGGCCTCAAGATGCTGGTCGAGGAACTGCTGGGCGAGAACATCTCCAAGGCCCAGCAATCGAGCGACTGGGGCGGCCCCGAACTGAGCGACGCGCAGCGCGATTACGCCGCCAGCGACGTGCGCTATCTTCATCGCATCAAGGACGAGCTCGACCGCAGACTGGCGCGGGAAGGCCGCACCGGGCTGGCCGAGGCATGCTTCGGCTTCCTCCCCACCCGTGCACGCCTCGACGTGGCGGGATGGGCCGATCACGACATCTTCAGCCACATGTAAGGATCGCACAGGCAGGCGGCATTCATGGCATCCGGGCAACGCAGGATAGAAACGCAGGAAGCGGAACAACGGCGCAGCGAGCGCCAGCACTGGGCCGAGCCCGGCGGCTCGCACGACCGCCTCGTCGCCTTCCTCGCCCGCGCGCTGCCGATGGGCGTGGGGGTTCTGGCGGCTTTGATGGTCATCACTCCGCTCAGCCCGCGTGGCGAAATCAGCTTCCTGCTCGACCGCAACAAGGTGGCCGTGATCGACGAACGCCTGCGCGTCGATAACGCCCTCTATCGCGGAGCCGACAACACGGGCAGGCCGTTTTCGCTGACAGCCGGCGAAGCCGTCCAGCGCTCCAGCGCAGAAGGCATCGTGCGCATGAACAACATCGTAGCGCGGCTGTTGCTGGAAGAAGGCCCGGCCCGGCTGGTGGCGGAGGGAGGACAATACGATATCGACGACGAGATCGTATCCGTTCTGGGGCCGATGCGGCTTACCGCGGCCGATGGCTATCGCATGCTTGCGCGGGGCGTATCGGTGGATCTCGCCAACAAGCAGCTCGTCGGTTCGGGCGGGGTCGATGGCGCGATACCCGCCGGCACCTTCAGCGCGGACCGCTTGACCGCCGACCTTTCCGCGCGCACCATCACCCTGTCGGGCAATGCGCGGCTGCGCATGGAACCCGGAAAGCTGAGGATGCCCTGATGAAGCACCTGCTCCCCACTATTGCCCGCTGGGGCATCGGCTCTTTCGCCGTTACCGCGGCTGCCTTTGCCGGAATTCAGCTGTCTGCGCAGGCGATTTCGGGGCACGATTCCAATGCGCCGGTCAGCTACGCCGCAGACCGCATCGAATTGCAGGATCGCCAGAATCGCGTGGTTCTGTCGGGCAATGTGAAGATCACCCAGGCCGGGCTCAACCTCAGCGCCGCGCGGACGATCGTGAACTATACCGATGCAGGCAATCTCAAAATCCAGCGCATCATGGCGACCGGTGGCGTCGACGTGACCCGTGGCAACGAGCGTGCGCAAGGCGATACGGCGGTTTACGATTTCAATCGCCGGATCATCACGATGGCGGGCAATGTCCGCCTCAATCGCGGCGGCGATACGCTCAATGGCGGGCGACTGGTGATCGACCTTGCGACCGGCGTATCGAGCGTCGATGGGCGTGCCAGCGGGTCTTCCTCGGTGACCGGTCAGGGCCAGTCGGGCGGTCGCGTAACGGGCACGTTCTCGGTTCCCGAGAACTGAGGCGCAGCTAGCGAGCCCTCGCTCCGGCAACCCTGGCGATGTCGGCCAGGCCCTGCGCAAGCAACAGTTCGGCAGCCTGGCTATTGGTCAGCAATTCGCGATGCAGGCCGACGAGGCGCTGGGTCAGCCGGTCGAGCTTGTCGCCATGCCGCCAGAGCGACAATTGCTGGCCGATATCGCGCTTCTCCTTGAAGAAAATGCCGAGCCGCGCCTCTTCGCCCCGATCGAGATCGCCGAACGAACGCGCGCCGAGCACCGCTGCAATTCTGGCAAGCTGTGCGGCCCGCCGTTCGAAGGCAAGCAGGACGCCGACCGGGTTGAGGCCGAGCTGTTTCATCCGGGCAAGCTCGATCCCGACCTTCGGGCCCTGTCCGCCCATCACCGCGTTGACGAGCGGGGCGAAACCGTCGTCCTCGCTCGAAGCGCCGATCGCGTCGAGGTCCTCGGCCGTCGCGGTCTGCGGGCTTTGCGCGCTGGCATCGAGGTAAAGCGCGATCTTCTCGACCTCGCTCTTGGCCAGTCGCACGTCGAGATTGGCCGCGCGCGCGATCCGTTCGGCGAGATCGCCGCCCAGCCGCACGCCCGCTCCATCGGCCAGTGCGCGCACGCTGCGGGTGACCGATTGCAGGTCGGGCGGATAGAACATCGCCACCAGCGCGTCCTTGCGCTTTTCGAGTAATCTGGCGGTGCGCGACTTGTCGGTCGCCGAGGTCGCGACGACGATAACCGGGCAGGCTTCGCCCGCGCCCGCCTCGCCCGTTTCGACCAGCACCTTGAGCGCTTCATGCGCTTCGTCGCCATTGGCGCGCACCCAGATATGGCGCCTGTCGCCGAAGAGCGAAGTCGTGCGCGCCTCGTCGCCCAGCCGGGCGGGATCGGCCCGGACGTCCGCCCCGGACATTTCCACCCGCTCGCCCGGCTCGGCCAGCCAGGTGACGAGATCGTTCGCCGCGGCGCTCGCCCCGGCCTCGTCCTGTCCGCAGAAGAAAAAGATCGAGCAGCCTTGCGCCGCCCCGCGCCCCTTGGCCGCGAAATCGCGGTTGGTGAGCTTCACTGCTGTTTGCGCAGCGCCAGCGCGACTCGCGTCACGATCCGCTGGGCGATATCCCGCGAGAGGTTTTCGAGCGCGGTCTGCTCGGCCGCGATAACCGCGTATTCGCTGGACACCACATCGATACCGGCATCCGAGCCATCGGTCGCATCGAGCACGATCTCGCCGCTCGCCAGATCGATCAGCTGGTAGCGCGCACGCAGCGTCCGGCGTTCGCGGCTGATCGTGTCGTCGCGCAACACGGCAAGCCCTTCGAGCTGATCGTCGAGCGTCACTTCGATCCGGTATTGCGGGGTGGCGCTGCCCGCGGCGGCGAAGCGCTCTTCCAGCGCACTGCGCACCAGCCAGCCGGCCCGCCCTTCGATCGGCGACACTTCGATCGCGGCCAGCGATTGCGCCACCGCCCCGCTGCCGCCGCCCGCATACATGGGCGACAGGCCGCAGGCCGAGAGCGTGGCAAGGGCGAGGCTGGCGAGAAGGATACGCATCAGGTGACGATATTCACCAATCTGTCGGGAACGACAATGACCTTGCGCACTTCTGCCCCGTCAAGCGAACGCTGCACCTTCTCCGAAGCCAGCGCCAGCCGCTCGAGATCTTCCCTGGCCGCACCCTTCGGCGCGGTCAGCGTATCGCGCAGCTTGCCCTTGTGCTGGACCGCGATGGTGACCTCGTCCTCGACCAGCAGAGTTGGATCGACTGTCGGCCAATCCGCATCGGCCACGAGGCCCTGCTGTCCCATCGCGGCCCAGGCCTCTTCGGCGAGATGCGGCATCATGGGAGCGACGAGCTGGGCCAGCGTGCGGACTGCGGCCGAGCGGCTGGCCGAGCCTTGCGCCTTCTCCACCGCACCGGTGAGTTCGTAAATGCGGGCCACGGCCTTGTTGAAACCGAGCGATTCGATATCCTCCGCCACGGCCGCCACGGTCCTGTGGACCTGTCGATCAAGCGCTTGATCGGCCCCCCGAGCACCCCCATCGAACGCGCCGAACAGGCGCCAGAGGCGGTGGACGAAGCGGCTGCAGCCTTCGATCCCGGCTTCGGACCAGGGCAAGTCGCGTTCCGGCGGGCTGTCGGACAGCATGAACCAGCGCACGGCATCGGCGCCATAGGTGTCGATGATGGTGTCGGGGTCGACGACGTTCTTCTTCGACTTCGACATCTTGATGACGCGGCCAACTTCGACCGGCGCACCGTTATCTTTCAATGTAGCGCCATCGCTAGTTCGAATGATCTCTTCGGGGGAATAGAAGCGATCCAATGTTTTCATCGGTCGATATTCTGTTTCGCCTTCAGCACGGACCTGAACTGTCTTTGTCGAATAATACGTTTCGTGCGTGACCATGCCCTGTGTGAACAGCGAAGCGAAGGGTTCCTTCACGTCGATCTGTCCCATGTGGGCCAGCGCGCGGGTCCAGAACCGGGCATAGAGCAGGTGCAGGATCGCGTGCTCGATCCCCCCGATATACTGTTCGACCGGCAGCCACTTGGCGATCTCGTCCTTGTCGAAGGGCTTGTCCGCGGGCTGGCTGGCGAAGCGCAGGAAATACCAAGACGAATCGACGAAAGTGTCGAGCGTGTCGGTTTCGCGGATCCCCTTGCCGCCGCATTTGGGGCAGTCGACATGCTTCCATGTCGGATGGCGCAGCAGCGGATTGCCCGGCGTCTGGAAATCGACATCCTCGGGCAGGGTGATCGGCAGACTGTCCTTGGGCGCGGGCACCACGCCGCATGTGTCGCAGTGGATGAAGGGGATCGGCGTGCCCCAGTACCGCTGGCGCGATACGCCCCAGTCGCGCAGGCGCCACACGGTCTTGCCCTGTCCGCGGCCCTGCTGTTCGATCCGGGCGATGATTTCGCGCTTGGCATCTTCGACCGCCATCCCGTCGAGGAAGTCGGAGTTGACGAGCACGCCCTCGCCCGCCTCGGCCTCGCCATCGAAGGGCTTGCCGGCATCTTCGGCGCTGGCAGCGACCACGCGCGGGATCGGCAGGCCGTATTTCGTCGCGAATTCGAAGTCGCGCTGGTCGTGTCCGGGCACGGCCATGATCGCCCCGGTGCCGTAATCCATCAGCACGAAATTTGCGATGTAGACGGGCAGGTCCGCGCCGGTGAAGGGGTGCGTGGCAGTGATCCCGGTATCGAAGCCCAGCTTTTCCGCCGTTTCCAGTTCGGCGGCGGTGGTGCCGCCGCGCTTGCACAGCGCGATGAAGTCGCGTGCGGCATCGCTGTCGAGGCCCTGCGCAACCGGATGGTCGGCCGCAACCGCGACGAAGCTCGCCCCGAAGATCGTGTCGGGCCGGGTGGTATAGACCGGCAGTTTCTCGCCACCGGAAAGGTCGAATGAAAACTCTAACCCGCGCGACTTCCCGATCCAGTTCTCCTGCATCAGCCGCACCTTGTCGGGCCAGTTTTCGAGGCTGCCCAGACCGTCGAGCAATTCCTCGGCGAAATCGGTGATCTTCAGGAACCACTGGTTGAGCTTGCGCTTCTCGACCTCGGCGCCGCTGCGCCAGCCCTTGCCGTCGATCACCTGCTCGTTGGCGAGCACGGTCATGTCGACCGGGTCCCAATTGACCTCGCTCTCCTTGCGATAGACGAGGCCCGCTTCGTACAGGTCGAGGAACAGCGCCTGTTCGTGCCCGTAATAATCGGGCTCGCAGGTCGCCAGTTCGCGGCTCCAGTCGAGTGCGAAGCCCAGCCGCTTGAGCTGCGCCTTCATGTGCTCGATATTCGCGCGGGTCCAGCCGCCGGGGTGGACGCCCTTTTCCATCGCGGCGTTTTCTGCGGGCATGCCGAAGGCGTCCCAGCCCATCGGATGCAACACTTCGTGCCCGGTCGCCTTCTTGTAGCGCGCCAACACGTCGCCCATCGTGTAATTGCGCACATGGCCGATATGGATGCGCCCGCTGGGATAGGGGAACATCTCGAGCACGTAGCTCTTGGGCTTGATCGAATTGCTGTCGGCGCGGAAAGTCTGCGCCTGGTCCCACGCATGTTGCCAGCGGGCATCGGCACTGGCCGGATCGAAACGGGTATCGCTGCTCATAGGCAGCCGCGTTTACGGATTTTACCGGGTATTGAAAGACGCTTTTCGGCAGCGCCCGTCAGCTTAACCCATCGCTTCGCGACGCAGTTCGCGGGCCTTGGTCAGGATGATGTCTTCCAGCTTCTGCACGGTCGCCGCCTGCACCGGCGCATCGACCCAGGTACCGCCCTGATTCACCTGGCGGCTGGCGGCGACGCGCAGGGCATCGGCGCGCAGGTTCGAATCGAGAATGGTCACGGTCATCTTGACCCGTTCGCCCGGATTGCTGGGATTGGCGTACCAATCGGTCACGATCACCCCGCCATTGCTATCGGCTTGCAGCAGCGGCGCGAAGCTGACGGCCTCGAGAGCGGCGCGCCACAGATAGGAGTTCACGCCGATCGTGGTGATCTGCGCGGCTGCAAGATCCGCCTGCGGCCGTTCGCGCCCGCCGCCGCATGCCGCGAGGCCGAGCGAAGCTGCGATCGCAACGACGAAGGTTGCGGGGCGGCGGTAGGTTGCGAAAGCGCTCATGTCTGTCCTTGGTGTTCTGCAAGTTTCATGGCTCTATAAAGCCTGCGCGCCCCGGAGCAAGGCAAAGGGGGCGGACGGATACACAGTCCCCGGCGCGTGAATGCGGCCTTAATTTGCTGTCGCACAAGCGCCCGGGCAAGGGCGCTTGTGGAAACTTGGCAACACTGCCTGCCAAACGCCCCGCCGACCTGTGGAAAAGCTGGCCATAGAGCGAGCCGCTGCTATGGTGTTTTGGAATCAAAGGGGGAGTCGCCTGCGCCGACATGCAGGAGTCAGGAACCGTTCAGCGGATTTCTGACTTTCGGGCTCAGAGCTGGAAAGGATACCGGATCGCGATGGCACGGTCGGTGAAAAGTCAGGGCAAAGCGCGGTTCGTATCCGCGGCGCTGGCGGCTGCCGGTCTTGCATTGACGATTCCTGTGGCCGGCCTTGCAGTCGTCCAGACGGGCGCGGCTGCCGAACTTCCCGAAGATATTTCCTACCTGCCCTTCACCCCGGCCAAGGTCGATCCGCAACTCGCTGCGCGCGTCGCCGCCATTATGGGGGAAGACGGTCTGCGTTTCACCCCGGCCAGCAAGCCGGCGCTGAACAAGGACCGCACCGTTACCGTCGCCGTCCGGGTGGACGATGCGACCGCCCGCGCGATCTCTGTTCGCAGCGCGATCGGTTCGGTCGGCACGGGGGAAAATCGCGAACGCGTTCTCGCCGTCAACCCGACCAGCTACAATCTCGGCGTCGCGCGCGGCTACCAGAGCTTCGCCCAGCCCACGCAGCCCAAGGCCGTATCGGTCGGCGTGCGGGATATGGGCATGCCCGATCTGTCCGCTTTCGCTCCGGACAAGGACGAGAAGGCGGAAAAGCCCGGCCGCTTCAACTCGCGCATTGCGCTCGAGAAGGAAGAAAATGCCGGTCGTTCGCCGCGCACGCTGGAAGGCGCGGGTGATCAAAGCGTCGATCTCAGCACATCCTATCGGGTGGTCGGCAGCGTCAACGTGACTGCGGGTGTTCGCTTGTCCAAGGACAACAACCGCCTTGCGCCGCTGACCGACGGGCTCGAAGACGACCAGGCCGTCTACGTCGGCACGCGCGTCAGCTTCTAGCCACTTCCCAAAAAACGCTCGTATCGTCCCCTGCCTGGGCAAAAGGGCTTGGCGCGCCGCACCTCGCTCGCCTAAGTCCGTGCGACGTTACGGAAAGCTTGGGAGAATCAAACATGACACGTGTGGCCATCGTTACCGGAGGCACGCGCGGAATCGGCCGCGCCATCTGCGAACGCTTGCGCGACGAACGCGGGTTCACCGTCGTTGCGAACTACGCCGGCAATGACGATGCGGCGCGCAAGTTCACCGAGGAGACGGGCATACCCACGATCCGGTTCGATGTGGGCGATTACGATGCAGTGCACGAGGCCTGCGACACGGTGGCCGAAAGCCACGGCCCGATCGACGCCGTCGTCAACAATGCCGGCATCACGCGCGACGGCACCCTGCTGAAAATGAGTTACGATGACTGGGATGCGGTGATGCGCACCAATCTCGGCGGTTGCTTCAACCTCGCCAAGGCCACCTTTGCCGGGATGAAGGAGCGCGGCTGGGGCCGAATCGTCAATATCGGCTCGATCAACGGGCAGGCGGGCCAGTACGGCCAGGTCAATTATGCCGCCGCCAAGAGCGGCATTCACGGTTTCACCAAGGCGCTGGCGCAGGAAGGCGCGCGTTTCGGCATCACCGTGAACGCCATCGCACCGGGTTATATCGATACGGACATGGTCGCCGCCGTGCCCGAACCGGTGCTGGAAAAGATCGTCGCCAAGATTCCCGTGGGCCGCCTCGGCAAAGCCAGCGAAATCGCCCGCGGCGTCAGCTTCCTGTGCTCCGAACATGCCGAATTCGTCACCGGCTCGACCATGAGCATCAATGGCGGCCAGCACATGTATTGATCGCAGGTGGGGCGGACTGCCCGATGCAGCCGCCCCGCCCGATCACGATACGTAAATGCCCGCGACTTTCCAGGTGCCACCCTCGCGCACCAGCGAGATCGTTTCGAGCGCGTCGGCGCGATTGGCGAAATCCGTGCGGAACTTGACGATGACGATGCCCTGCGGCGAAGGCACATCGTCCTGACCGACAAATTCGCGAGACAGTTTTGCGCCGAGCCCCGACTGAACGCTTTGCGCGGTATCGCTCCACAGCTTCAACGTGTTGGCCTCGCGGAACGAGGCCGCTGTCGCCGCATAGCTCGCTTCCCAGTCCCGGGCATCGACCATCTCCAGCCAGGCGCGCGCGGCGCTCTCGACTTCGGCATCGCTGGGCTGTGTCTGGACGGTCCCGCCGGAACCGTCGGCCCCGATGATCGAGGGGACGAGAAACAAGGCGGTAGCTGCAAAGGTGAGCATGATGAAAATTCCTGCAATGATCGGACGGCGGGCGGACGTACCTGCCGTTGCCCCGCTATCCTCGCGCGGCGGCCGGGACCTCGCATCCCCCAAATCTCTGGCTACAGGATTTTGGGGGACGACGGCCTCGCGCTCCAGCACCAGCCGTGCAGCTTCGCGGCTGCTTGTGACCTCGAGCTTGCGGCGCGCGGCGCGCAGCCGCTCGTTGATCGTGTGCACCGACAGCGACAGTTCGCTGGCCGCCGATTTCGCATCGTGCCCGCGCACCATCAGGCGCAGCGTTTGCTTTTCCTTGTCGGTCAGCTCGTCATAGCCGTCAGCCATGGCCGGAACCTAGGCGCGGCTCGGTTCATCGCACACCCCAAAAAAATCGTATCGGCACCGGCGCCGGACATGTAGGGCGCGCGGCCTATGGAAATGCCCCCCTACCATCCGCCCAGGAAATATTCGGTCCGCATCGACGGACATCGCACCTCGATCAGCCTCGAACCGATGTTCTGGGACATGCTGTGCACCGCCGCTGCCGTGCGCGGCCAGTCGATCAACGCGCTGGTCGCAGAAATCGATGCCGAGCGCATTCGCGCAGAAACTCCGCCGGGCCTCGCCGGCGCAATCCGCATCTGGCTGGTCACGCATGAAAAGAGCGGCTGGATCGCTCCAGCCGCCCCGATGGACAGTCAGCCCGCCTGATCAGTAAGTCGACGGCGGATCGCTGGCGGGAAAGCTCTGGTCGCTGGCCTCGTCGGCCGGCGTCCAGGCCCGCCCCGAATTGTCGCGCATCGATTCGGGTCCTGCGTCGCGCACCGTCGCTTTGCCTTGATTACCGGCGAATGCGGGTTGCGATCTGGTCTTTTCGTAATAGCGATAGCCGGCATATCCGAGCCCGCCGAGCGCCAAAAGCTTGAGTAGCATGGGACAACTCCTTCCTTGGCGACCCAACGCTCGGGAGGGCCGAAAGGTCCGTCAGCCCCGGCTCAATCGTCGCCCACCCGTTCGATATCCGCGCCGACCAGCTGAAGCTTCTCTTCGAGCCTTTCGTAGCCGCGATCGAGGTGGTAGAGGCGGCGCACGGTCGTCTCCCCTGCGGCGGCGAGACCCGCGATGACGAGGCTCATCGACGCCCGCAGATCGGTGGCCATGACTTCGGCGCCGGTCAGCTCGACCGGGCCGCGCACCACCGCCGTGCGGCCGGTGGTCTCGATATCCGCGCCCATGCGGGCCAGTTCGGGCACATGCATGAAGCGGTTCTCGAAGATCGTTTCCTTGAGCACGCTGGTGCCCTCGGCACGGGTCAGCAGGCTCATCAGCTGCGCCTGCATGTCGGTGGCCAGGCCAGGAAATGGCGCCGTGGTAAGATTGTGCGCCTTGAGCGAACCGTTCGCCCGGACGTCGACGCCTTTCTTGTCGCTCTCGATCTCGACGCCGATGGCCCGCAGCGCATGGATGGTGGAGCCCATGTCGCCCGCCTCCGCACCTTCGAGCCGCACCTCGCCGCCGGTAATCGCGGCGGCGCAGGCATAGGAGCCCGCCTCGATCCGGTCGGGCATCACGCGATAGGTCGCGCCATGCAACTTCTTCACTCCGTGGATCGTCAGCTCCGAACTGCCCACGCCCTCGATCTCTGCGCCCATCGCGATCAGCAGCTTGCACAGATCGACGATCTCCGGCTCGCGCGCGGCGTTGATCAGCGTGCTGGTACCGTTGCACAGCACCGCCGCCATCAGCGCATTCTCCGTGGCGCCGACCGAGACGATCGGGAAATCGAACTCCCCGCCCGGCAGGCCGCCATCGGGCGCGGTCGCCTTCACATAGCCCGCGGCCAGTTCGATATGCGCGCCGAACGCCTCGAGCGCCTTGAGGTGGAGATCGATCGGGCGGTTGCCGATCGCACAGCCGCCGGGCAGCGAGACGGTCGCCTCCCCCATGCGCGCCAGCATCGGGCCGAGCACGAGGATCGAGGCGCGCATCTTGCGCACCAGTTCGTACGGCGCGACCGAGCTGGTCAGCCGCGTCGCTTCCAGCGTGACCACGCGCCCGAAATCCTCGGGCCGGTGCCCCTGGATCGTATGCGCGACGCCGAACTGGCCCATGAGGTGCTGGAACCCGTCGATATCGGCCAGCCGCGGCAGGTTGCGCAGCGTCAGCGGCTCCTCGGTCAGCAGGGCGCAGGGAATGAGCGTGAGGGCGGCATTCTTCGCGCCCGAAATCGGTATCGTTCCGGAAAGGCGGTTGCCGCCTCGAATGATCAGCTTGTCCATGGCGCTTCCTTAGTCATGGCAGCGCGGCTGGCAAGCGTCACGCCACTGTCGCGAAAATGCTGCAATGCAGCGCAAGGCACCCCTCGTGCCGATTGACCGCCAGCCTCACGGGACCTACCCACGCGCCATGACCAAGCACAAACCGATCAAGAAAGCCGTATTTCCCGTCGCCGGGCTCGGCACCCGCTTCCTCCCCGCAACCAAGGCGATTCCCAAGGAATTGCTGCCGATCGTCGACCGCCCGCTGATCCAGTATGCGGTGGACGAGGCGCGCGAGGCGGGGATCGAACAGATCATCTTCGTCACCGGCCGCGGCAAGACCGCCATCGTCGAACATTTCGACGTCGCCTTCGAACTGGAAACGACGATGAGCGAGCGCGGCAAGGATCTGGGCGTGCTCGAACCGACACGCGCCACGCCGGGCGACATCATCACCGTGCGCCAGCAGGTGCCCATGGGCCTCGGCCACGCGATCTGGTGCGCCCGCGCCATCGTGGGGGACGAGCCCTTCGCCATCCTCCTGCCCGACGAGCTGATGGTCGCGGCCAAGGGCGGCGGCACCGGCTGCATCAAGCAGATGGTGGAAGCCTATAACGAAGTCGGCGGCAATCTCATCTCCGTGCTCGAAGTCCCGCAGGACGAGGTGTCGAGCTATGGCGTGATCGCCCCCGGCGAAACGAAGAGCGACACGCTGACCGAAGTCACCGGCCTAGTCGAGAAGCCGCCCGTGGCCGAAGCGCCCAGCAACAAGATCATCTCCGGCCGCTACATCCTCCAGCCGGAAGTCATGCGCGTGCTCGAAGATCAGGAAAAGGGTGCCGGCGGCGAGATCCAGCTGACCGATGCCATGGCGAAGATGATCGGCAACCAGCCCTTCCACGCCGTAACCTTCGCCGGCCGCCGCTTCGATTGCGGCAGCAAGACCGGCTTCGTGGAGGCGACCCTAGCCCTGGCGCTGGAGCGCGAGGATATGGGCGCCGAAGTGCGTGCGATGGCGGAACGGTTGCTGGCATGAATTACTCGGCCGCCGCCAGTAACCCGACGAGTTGATCGTTTACGAAATACACGTCCCTTCCAAGACGATGCTTGCTCAGACGGCCTTCGTCTGTCAGTAATTCCAGATATTTACTGGCAGTGGGCCGGGTGATTCCAAGGTCCCGAACCAGTAAATCGATGCGCGTGTATGGATGGCGAAACAGGCTGTTGAGCAAATCCTGTGTGTACATTCGCTCGTGGTTTGTCCTTAGCCAGACCTTTGTTTCCGCCATGCTAATGCGAATATCTTCAACGAGGGACAGCGTGGCTTGGGCGGTGAGCGACACCGCATTCAACATATATACGATCCAGTCTTCCCACTGCCCGTCATCGCGAACCTTTTGCAGTTCGCGATAATACTCGCCCTTGGTTCGATTGATGTGACGCGAAAGGTAGAGGATAGGAATTTCGAGCAGCCCCGCCCGGCACAGATAGAGCACGTTCATCATTCTACCCACACGACCGTTGCCGTCCACGAATGGATGAATGCTTTCGAACTGGTGATGGATAATCGCCATTTTGATCAGTGGATCGAGCTCACTCAGTCCATCGTCGTTGATGAAGGCTTCCAGCGCACGCATCAGACTGCGCACCTCCGCCGGGTCTTGCGGAGGCACATATACATGTTGTCCCGTTCGCTCGTTGAGCAATGCGGTTCCTGGATGAGAGCGAAATCCATCGTCGGTGCGCTTCAAAATACGAAACATGTCGATGATCGTGTTATTGGTGAGAAGGCCGTCGCGCTCGCGCAATTGCTCGAACCCGGCGTGCAGTGCCTCGCGATATCTGGCGACTTCCTTCGCATCGGCATTGCCCGCCGCCTGCGGGAAAAGACTGGCCTGAAACAGCTGGTCCTGCGTGGTGACGATATTCTCGATTTCCGAGCTGGCACGCGCTTCCTGTAGTGAAAGCGTATCGATCAAAATGCCCTGATTCGGGATGCTGGCGGCTTTCCCCTTCAGTTCGCCGAGCCAGCGATGCGCCTGCGACGCCGCCCGCATCATCGTGACGTTTTCTACCAAACCATGCGGAGGCAGGTCAGGGAGCTTGTATGTGCAAACCAGCGGCATCCATGCCTCTTCGAGAAAGGACGCCAAATTTTACACATCTCCATCGATATGAAAAGATTTCGGGCATTTTTTTACACGTCATGTCGAATAGATAAAACCCAGGCGAACTTTTTGCTCAAAGCAGTTTCCCCTGCTTGGTCGTTTCCTCGCGCCTGGCCTTCTTTGCCAAGCTCGTATCGACCCATGGAATATCGGGCCGTTTGTTCTGAAACAGTTCGGCCAGCGTGATGATCTGCAACCGCGCGTGCTTGCGCCCGGTATATTCGTTTTCCCAAAAGCCGACCGCTGCCGCATCGCGTTCCATGGCGCGGGTGGGCAGTTGATTTGTAATCAACACGCCGATCTTTGCGCCCTCGCGGTCCATCACTTGGGCCAGACGGCCCACGTCCTTGGGGCCTGTGCCGCCACCCTTGACCTCGACGATGGCCTTTTCGGTCTTCTTGCCGTCGGGCTTGAACCAGATGATCCCATCGATCCCGCCGTCCGGCCCCTTGCGCCCGCCCTTCCACGGATCGGCATCGACGACGGACAGCGCCCACAGCTCGAACTGATGCTTGTCTCGCTTGGCGAGGTCTTCGGCGGATTTGAGCGATTGCGGGCGGCCCTTCACCTCGAATTCGATGCCGGGAAAAGCATCCTTCATCCGCTTTTCGATCAGCCCGATCGCGAGGTGGGTGACGTCGATCCCGATCCACTGCCGCCCCAGCTTCTGCGCCGCATGGACCGCCGTGCCGCAACCGCAGAACGGATCGAGGACTACATCGCCTTCGTTGGACGAAGCCGAGATGATCCGCTCGAGGAGCGCGAGGGGCTTTTGGGTGGGGTAGGGAAGCATCTCGTTTGAACGATTGTTGATAACCGGGATATCAGTCCAAATATTTTGGACTGGCACGCCCGGCATTTCATCCAAATAGCGCTTATAGGCTGGAACTGCGCCTTCCCGGGTTTGAACGATCCTGCCTTCCGCGATCAGCCCGTCCATTCTCTCTTTTGAGTATCGCCAGTGCCGGGAGACCCCCATTACCTCGTAATAGGGGTTACCTTTTGCCGCCCCTCCCGGGCCTTGGATGTTATCTAGGCGATAGCGACGTCCATTCTCATCTACTCGGCGATAATCTCGATCAATATAGGACTGGTCGTATGGGCCATAGAGTGTGTGCCAAACACGCTCACTTCCACCCTTCGCGTAAAACAGGATCGTATCCGAAATTCGACCATAGTGCTTAGACCCTTGGCTGCTGTCGCTGTGGGCATGCGAGCGTTTCCAAATGATTTCATTTACAAAGTTGCGCGGCCCAAACACTCCGTCCAGCAGCAGCTTGAGGTAGTGACTCGCGGTCGGGTCGCAGTGGAGGTAGAGCGAGCCGGTCGGCTTCAGCACCCGGTGCAGTTCGATCAGCCGCACTGCCATCATCGCGAGATAGGCCATCATGTCGTTGTCGCCGAGAAACTCGCGCATTGCGCGCAGCAGCGTGAAGGCATCGGTATTGCCGCTGCGCATCACCTCGTCGAAGGCATCCTCGGCGCTATCGTTCCAATGCCAGGTATCCTCGAACGCTTCGATCTGGCTTTCGGACTGCGCGCCTTCGGGAGACTTGAACAGGATATTGTAATTGGCGTTCGAATTGAACGGCGGGTCGAGATAGACCAGATCGACGCTCTCATCCGCGACATGCTCGCGCAGGACATGCAGATTGTCGCCGAAGTAAAGTGTATTGCTCAAGAAACGGCTCCCTCGCGCCCCGTTCTAGCGCAGCGGAGTCGCGCCGCAAGTAGCGGATTTTCCTACATGCCGCGCGCCTGCTAATCCGGCAGCGGCTCTTTCATACCGTCGATCCCGAAATCCCGCTTCCGCCACCGCAGGCGTATGCCCACACACGGCTCGCGCAAGCCGGGCTTTTTTGCGCCTGGACAGTGTAACACCCGGTCCATGTGTCAGACTTCGCCGCTCGAAGCTGAACGGATGGCGCGTTAATCAGGCCGTCGTGAAGCGCAGCGGCAGCGTCTTGAGCCCGCCGACGAAGGTCGACTTGCTGCGCGCCGGTGCGCCGGCCAGTTCGACCGTGGCGATCCGGTCGAGCAGCGTCTCGAACAGGATGCGCATCTCCAGCCGCGCGAGATGCAGGCCGAGGCACTGATGCGCGCCCGCGCCGAAGGCGAGGTGGCGGTTGGGGCTGCGCGCGGCGTCGAACTTGCGCGGATCGTCGAACACCGAAGGATCGTGATTGGCCGCGACGTAGTTCATCATCAGCCAGTCGCCCCTGGCGATGGGCTGGCCGCCGATCTCCGTATCCTCGGCCGCGGTGCGCATGAAGTGCTGCACCGGCGTGGTCCAGCGGATGGCTTCCTCGACGATGCCGGGCAGCAGGCTGCGGTCCGCGCGCACCCGGGCCCATTGCTCCGGGTCCTGCGCCAGGGCCAGCATCGCGCCCGCCGTGCTGGCGCTGGTCGTATCGTGCCCGGCGGCGGCGAGGATGATGTAATAGCCCATCATGTCGCGATCGTTCAGCGGTTCGCCGTCGATCACGGCATTGGCGATGGTACTGGCGACGTCCTCGGTCGGGTTGGCGCGGCGCTCCGCCGTCAGCTTGGCGAAATAGGCCTCGAAGTCCTTGACCGCGCCCGCCACCAGCTGGGTGATCGCCTCTGGCGGGAGGTCCTTCATGCCCGACTGGTTGAGGTCTTCGTCGCTGCCGCCGAACAACTGCTGGGTGAGCATCAGCATGCGCGGCTCGTCTGCCTCCGGCACGCCCAGGATCTGCATCACGACATGCAGCGGATAGGGGGCGGACACGGTCTTGACGAAGTCGGCCTCCTCGCCGCCGGCCAGCAGCCGGTCGACCGCGGCGTTGGCGATGGCGCGGATATCGTCTTCCACGCCGCGCAGGTTCTTGGGCATGAACCATTCCTGCGTCAGCTTGCGGTACTTCATGTGGATCGGCGCATCGAAGGTAACGAGGCTGGCAACCATGTGCTCGCTGCCGCCGCTGAACGCCTTGGCGAACTCGATCCCCTCGGTCAGGCTGAAGACGACGGAATGCGGGTTGTTGAGGAAGGTGGTGTTGTCCTTCGACATGCGCATCACGTCGTCATAGCGCGTGACCAGCCAGAAGGGCGGGTGGACGGCATCGTCGTCCGCATCGACCCAGGCCACCGGCGCTTCCGCGCGCAAGCGGTCGAACGTGTCGAGAATGCCGTCCCATTCGGCATAGCTTTCGGGCGAGATGACCTGGCGTGCCGTTTCCGGATCGAGCCGGGGCTTCTCCTGCGTCGCCATCATGCCCGCTCCGTCGCGTGTTCGGCCTGCGCCAGATACTCGTCGCGCAGTTCGCGCTTGTAGAGCTTGCCGTTCGCCTCGCGCGGCAGCTGCGCGCGGAAATCGAACAGCTTGGGCATCTTGATCTTCGACAGGTTGGGGGCAAGGAAATCGCGCAGCTCCGCCTCGAGCGCCGCCCCGGCATCGGCCATGTCCATCGGCTGGACCACCGCGACCACCTTCTCGCCGAAATCGGGGCAGGGCGCGCCGATCACCGCTGCGTCCATCACCTTGTCGTGCGTGACCAGCAGGTTCTCGATCTCCTGCGGGTAGATGTTGACCCCGCCGCTGATGATCATGTGGCTCTTGCGGTCGGTAAGGTAGAGATAACCGTCCTCGTCCACATGCCCGATATCGCCGAGCGTCATCCACCCCTTGGGATGCATGGCCTCGCGCGTCTTCTCGGGGTCGTTGTGATAGGTTGGGATAAGGTCGTTCTCGAAGAACAACAGGCCATCCTGGCCGGCCGGGATCTCCTCGCCATCCGGGCCGCAGACATGCAGCTTGCCATGGATCGCCTTGCCGACGCTACCGGGATGATCGAGCCAGTCCCCGGCCTTGATCAACGTCATGCCGATGCCTTCCGAACCCGCGTAATACTCGTTGATGATCGGCCCCCACCATTCGATCATCTCCCGCTTGATCGGAACGGGGCAGGGTGCCGCGGCATGTAGCGCGCGCTGGTGGCTCGACAGATCGTACTTCGTCCGCAGTTCGGGATCGAGCTTGAGCATGCGGACGAAATGGGTCGGCACCCACTGGCTGTCGGTCACCTTGTACGTCTCGATCGTCTCCAGCGCATGTTCGGGCTCGAACTTCTCCATCACCACCACGGTACCGCCGAGCCGTTGCGCCGTCGTGCCCCAGCCGAGCGGGGCCGCGTGATAGAGCGGTGCGGGAGAAAGGTAGACCATGCTGCCGTCGGCGGGCATGCCCGCGCCCATGATCGCGAGGCCCATCAGCGGGTTGGTTGCCTGAACATCTTCGTCGGGCGGCGGGGCAGGTTTGACGCCTTTTGGCCTGCCCGTCGTGCCCGAGGAATAGAGCATATACTGCCCCGGCGCCTGGTCGGCGATCGGCTCTGCGGACTGAGAGGCGAGGGCCGCTTCGTAGTCCTCGTCGCAAAAGCCGCCGACGATCAGCAGCGGCAATTCACTACACTCGTTCCGGATGCCGTCTATAACCTGAGCAAACTTTGTAGTCGTGAGCAGGAACTTCGCGCCCGCATCCTTGAGGATGTAGCAGATTTCGGGTGCAGTCAGCCGGGTCGATATCGGGACCATCATCGTGCCCGCACGCTGCGAGCCCCAGACGACCTGCAGGTAATGCGCGTTGTTCTCCATCAGCACCGCGAAAGGATCGCCACGCTTCAGCCCCCGCGCGCGCAGCAACTGCGCGAAGCGGTTGGCATAATCGTCCATCTCGCCGAAGCTCACGGTCTCGCCGCTGGCGGCCATGACAATAGCGGGATGGTCCGGGCGCGTCTGCGCATGGGCGATAGGGTGCATGGGTAGGCTCTCTCCTCTCCGGGGCCCGCTTCTCGAGGAGCGGATTCATCCAGTTTCGAGAAGAAACCTACTCAACCCTAACGCTTGGGCAAGAGAAAAGGCGGCAGGATCGCCCCTGCCGCCTTTTCTCTTGCCTGGAAGGCTTGACGATCAGTTGTCGTCGCCGTCACCCTGCCCGCCCTTGCCTGTCGCGAGTGCGAACGCCCGCTGCGCTTCCGATTCGACCATATAGGGAACCGGATTTACGGCCTTGCCGTCAATGCGGACTTCATAGTGAAGATGCGGGCCAGTGGAGCGACCGGTCGAGCCGACATAGCCGATAAGGTCGCCCTTCTTGACGCGGCTGCCCGCCTTCACGGCAATATCCGACATGTGAGCGAACCGCGTCTGCAGGCTGGCACCATGTTCGATCGAAACATATTTGCCGTAACTCGAGAACCATTCCGCCTTGCTGACATAACCATCGGCAGTGGCGTAAATAGGCGTGCCAATCGGCGCGGCGAGATCGACGCCCTTGTGGTTGCGACGGCCGCCCAGGACGGGATGGGTCCGCATGCCGAAGTCGCTGGTCAGCTTGGTATCGTTCAGCGGCATGCGCGACGGCACGGAGACGACTGCGGCAGGAGGCGTCGAACGGTCCAGATTGTCCCATTGCGCGAAAAGCTGCTTGAACTGCGCGTCGTCTCCCGACTGGGCCGGGGCAGCGACCTTGCTCATATCGATCGCGCCGACTGCGGCGGCTGCATTGGTTTCCTGCGCCTGAGCCGGAGCTGCGGCGATGCCGAAACCGGCCACAATTGCGAGAGCAAGCGTATTGCGCTTGGTGATCATGCTAACCCGTCCATCCGGCGCTGTTGCGCGCCTGTTCGATCCCTAGCGAATACAGCGTCCCGTGCTGTTTCCGCCCTTGATTTGTCACTGCCGGAACCCCCCGGCGTCTCGTGAGTTTGGGTTATCGGTGAAAAAGTTAATCAGGCAATACTCGCATAATAGTGGCGCGGTAGGCCGCCTGCGAAACGCGCTGAGTCGTTGAAAGGGCCCTTCAGGCGCCCCGAAAAGTGTCTCTGCACCAGATTTTTCCAAGATTTCTGTGGGTTCTCGCCACGTACGGCGCAAAGGGCATGAAAGTGCTTGGAGCCTGCCGCGACATGCCGAATCTCGTCGTCAAGGATTCTTTCGAGAATTTTCGCCCCGTTTTCATCGCCTTGAGCCCGCACGCGCTCCAGCGTTGCCGGTGTGACGTCCAACCCTCGCGCCTCGAGAACCATCGGAACAACGGCAAGCCTTGCTGCGACGTCATGAGCCGTGTCTTGCGCGGCGCTCCACAACCCGTCGTGCACAGGCAACGATCCATAGGAAGAGCCGAGCGAATCGAGTTTTCGGGCAATCAAGGCGAAATGCATCGCCTCGTCCGCAGCAACCGCCAGAAAGTCGGAAACGAAGTCCTCGCCCATCGATTCGCCGAAACGTCCCGCCATGTCGAGCGCGAGATCGATGGCGACGAATTCGATATGCGCGAGCGCATGCCACAACGCGATACGATTGCGTTCCGAGCCCATCTTGCCGCGCTTGTTCATGCGGCCCGGCGGTAGCAGTTCGAGATTGGCCGGCCAGGCCGGTCGCTCGGGCATCTCGACATCGAAGACGAATTCGAGCCGCCCGAGACGCCAGTCGCGTGCCACCTGCCGTGCAGCGAACGCCTTGCCCTTCGCTTCTCCGGTCAGCAGCGCCCTGCGGATAACGCTCGCGACGTTACGGCGCGGCGCTGTCATGTCGAGCGGGCAGCGTCGAGCACTTCTTGGGCGTGGCCCTTGACCTTCACCTTCGGCCAGACGCGCAGGATTTTGCCGTCATCGCCAAGGAGGTAAGTCGACCGCACCATTCCCATGAAAGTCTTCCCGTACATCTGCTTCTCGGTCCAGACGCCCAGTTCGTCCGACACCCCGTTTTCCGCGGCATCGGTCGCGAGCTCGACAGTGAGGTCGTGCTTGGCAATGAAGTTTTGATGCTTCTTCGCCGAATCCTTGCTGACGCCAAGCAGGCGCGCTCCGGCCTTGTCGAACTCTCCCTTGAGCTCGGAAAAATCTTTTGCCTCGGTCGTGCAACCGGGGGTGTTGTCCTTGGGATAGAAGAACAGCACGGCCTTGCCGCCCTTCAGGTCTGCCTTTGAAATCGTGCCGCCATCGGGCGTTTCCATCGAGAAGTCGGGAAAGGCATCGCCTTCGCCATATGTCTTGGTCATTCGTCCATCTCCAGAGTTTCGCCGAATTTTTCCTGCCACGCCATCGCGACGTCATCTCGCGCCGATCCAAGTCGCTTTACCAATTGCCCGTAATTCTCGCACTCGCTCAGCCGCGCCAGCAATGCCGCAGCAGCGGGTTGAGGTCGCACCAGGTCGGGCGCGAGCAATCGCGTACCGACCAGCAGGCGCGTCATCAAGCCGTGCGCATCCGCGATGGCAGCAGGCAAGCGACCAGCCTGGACCAGCGATGCAATGGCCTCACCAAGATCGGGCGTCTGCGCCTCGCGATGGCAAAGCTGGAGGAAGTGAACCAGGAATTCGATGTCGATCAGGCCGCCACGCAGCAGCTTGGCATCTAGTGTTCCCTTGGGCCGCTTGTGCGCCGCCATATCGCTGCGCATTGTCAGCACGTCGGTCCGCAATGCCTCCCGATCACGCTCCCGGCGCAGGATCGACGTCACGATCTCATCCACCTCTTCGCGAGCCGCCCTGCTGCCGACCAGCACCCGTGTGCGGGTGAGCGCCATATGCTCCCAAGTCCAGGCATCCTCGCGCTGATACCGCGCAAAACTCTCCACGCTGACCGCGATCGGCCCCTGATTTCCCTGCGGGCGCAGACGCGTATCGACATCGTAGAGAGCGCCTTGAGCCGTCGGCACGCTGAGCGCGGCTGTGACGCGCTGGGCGAGACGATTGAAATAGAGCGTTGCCCCAAGCGGGCGGTCGCCATCGGATTCGCCCTCATGGGTACCGGTGAAGAGATAGATGATGTCGAGATCGGACGCATGAGTGAGCGCCCCGCCGCCCAGCCGGCCGAGACCAAGCACGACAAGTTCGCTGCCCGGGATACGTCCATGCTTCGCCCCGAACTCCTCGGTCGCCGCGTCTATCGCGACCTGCAATGCCGCTTCGGCAGTGCGCGAGAGGGCGACAGCGATGTCCAGCGGATCATGCGCCGCCTCGATCAGTTGCACGCCCAAAGCGAAGCGCGTTTCGCCCGTTACGACACGCAATCGATCGAGCCGCATCTCGTAATCGTCGCCGCGCTCGCGCCGACCCATCTTTACGGCGATTTCCTCCACGCTTCCGGGAAGGTCCAGCGCGCGGCGATCGATCAACGCGTCGAGCAGATCGGGCCGTCGGGCAAGGTCGTCGGCCAGAGGCGGTGCAAGCGTCAGGCAATCGGCCAGCAGCGCAAACAGGCCGGGTCGCGCCTCGAGCAAGCGGAACAGGTTAATGGCGCTCGGCAAGCGCGAAACGAGACTTTCCCAGCGCACCACGGCCGCACCCGGATCCGGTGAGGCGGCAATGGACGCGATGAGATCGGAGCGTATCGCCTCGAACGCACCCAGCGCCGCCGTGCTGCGCAGCGCCTGATACTGACCATCGGTCCAGCCCACGATCCGTTCGGCCAGCTCGGCCGGCACAGCGGGGGCCACCCCCTCGTCCGGCACGACATGCGGTGCGTTCTTCGGAACGGATATCCGATCCTCGTCGAGCAGCGCGTCGAACCGCTCTGCGACCGGCCGGGCGAGGTTCCGGACGTGATCGACCAGTGCCGCACCGTCGGAAAGGCCGTGCAATCGCGCGACATTCTCGAGCGCGTCACCGGCAGGCAAGGAATGAGTCTGGTTGTCGCCGACCATCTGCAGCCGGTGCTCGATCGTGCGCAGACCGTCGTAACTGTCGCCGAGTGCCCTGGCGTCCTCTTTCGAGATCCGCCCGGTCGCAGCCAGCGCATCGAGCGCCGCGCGTGTCCCGCGAACTCTCAGCGAAGGGTCGCGCCCTCCGTGAATCAGCTGGTGCGTCTGCCCGAAAAACTCGATCTCGCGAATGCCTCCGCGACCCAGTTTCAGGTTGTAGCCGGGTTCGGGAACGGGCGGGCCGCGTTGTTCGTCGCGGATCCGGTGCGTCAGACGCCGCACCTCGTCGATCGCGCCGAAATCGAGACTTCGACGCCAGACGAAGGGACGGATATGGTCGAGAAACGCCTCGCCCGCCGCAATGTCGCCTGCACAGGCGCGGGCGCGAATAAAGGCCGCACGCTCCCACGCCAGAGCAGAACTTTCGTAATGCGTAATCGCCGCGTCGAGCGGGATGGCCAGCGGACTGACTTCCGAGGCCGGGCGCAGGCGCAAGTCGACCCGAAAGACGTAGCCTTCGCTCGTAACTTCCGACAGCAACCTTACAACCTCGCGCGCATAGCGTTGCGCTGCCTCGCCCGGTTCGTCGCGATCGCGACGCGGTAGTGCCACGGGATCGTAGAGCAGGATCGGGTCGATATCCGACGAATAGTTCAGTTCGCCCGCGCCATGCTTGCCCAGCGCCAGCCCGATCATTCCCGCTGGGTGGACATCCGGCGCACGCCTGGCGATCGCCGCCTCGATCGCCGCATGCAAGGACCGATCGGCAAAGGTCGACAGTTCGCGCATAACCTTTTCAAGGTCGAACGCCTGGGCCAGATCGCCGATCGCCAGCACCAATGCGAGGCCAAGGCGTTGGCGCCGCAGTGCCGTAGCGACGTCATCGCCTTCCGCGCGCTTGGCCCTAAGTAGCGCCGCTTCGCCGTCCCCGGCATCCAACATCTCAGCCAATCCCGGTCGTCGCTCCAGGGCGCGTGCCAGAAAAGGTGCGTGCGCCCGCGCGCGCTGCAGGGCAGAGGTCCAGTCGACAGCCATCGCCCGCTCCCTGCCGCGTGGCGTTCCGGCGCGCAAGCTTGCCCTCGCGCCGCCATGCTGACAAGAAGCCCGCCGATGCCAGACGAGAAAAGAGGGACCTCCCTTATGAAACGCTTTACGATCGCCGCCGGTGCGGCATTGCTGCTGTCCGCCTGCTCGATGGGGCAGGATGCCGAGAGTGCCGATGCTGCGCTCGATCTGCCCGACGTGGCCGACGGAACATTGTCCAAAGAGACGATGAAGCGCGTTACCGAGCGCTTGGCCTCGGACGAGTTCGAAGGCCGTGCGCCGGGCACGCCGGGCGAGGAAAAGACTGTCGCCTACCTGATCGAGGAATTCGAGAAAGCAGGTCTGGAACCCGGCAATAACGGTAGCTGGGTGCAGGACGTCCCGCTGGTCGAGATTACCGGCAAGGACTTTGCCCCGTTGACGATCTCCGGCGGGGAGAGCGGAGACATGCGGCTCACTTATGCGACGGACTGGGTGGGCGTCAGCTATCGCGAAGATGTCGAGACCAACCTGGAAGACAGCGAACTGGTTTTCGTCGGCTACGGCATCAATGCGCCGGAGAAAGGCTGGAACGATTACGAAGGTCTGGACATGACGGGCAAGACCGCGGTCATCCTCGTCAACGACCCCGATTTCGGCACCGAGTCGCTGGAGGGCCCGTTCAACGGCAAGGCCATGACCTATTACGGCCGCTGGACCTACAAATATGAGGAGGCCGGCCGCCAAGGTGCGGCAGGCGCGATCATCATCCACGATACCGACCCGGCGAGTTACGGTTGGAATGTCGTCGAAAGCAGCTGGTCGGGCCCGCAAGCATATGCCGCGCGCGGGGACAACCCGCCCCCGATGACCAAGCTGAACGGCTGGGTGCAGAAGGAAAAGGCGGGCGAAATCATGGCTGCAGCGGGGCAGGATCTGGACAAGTTGATGGCTGCCGCGCGTGAAAAAGACTTCAAGGCCGTACCGCTCGGCCTCACCGCATCCACGAATTTCCGCAACGACATCCGTACCTTCGCTTCCAAGAACGTGATCGGCATGCTGCCGGGCAGCGAGCGAGCCGACGAATATGTGATGCACACTGCGCATTGGGACCATCTCGGCCGCTGCACGCCCGCGCCAGATGGCGACGACATCTGCAATGGCGCTGTCGACAACGCGACCGGCACCGCGGCACTGGTCGCGCTGGCCGAAGCGCATGCAAAGGCCGGACCTGCCAAGCGCAGCCTCGTCTTCCTCGCAGTAACCGCAGAAGAATCGGGCCTTCTCGGTGCGGACTATTATGCCGCAAACCCGGTTTTCCCGCTCAACAAGACCGTTGGCGGGATCAACATGGACGCCTTCCTCATGGCAGGCGCGGCGAAGGATGTAACCGTCGTCGGCCCCGGCAAGTCGCAGCTCGACCTTTTCCTCGACAAGGCGCTGATGAACGATGACCGCGTGACCACCCCGAACCCCAACCCTGAGGCGGGCTATTACTATCGTTCGGACCATTTCGCCTTCGCCAAGCGCGGCGTGCCGATGCTCTATCTCGATGGCGGCGAAGACCTGATCGAGGGAGGCACGGAGGCAGGCGCCGCAATTGCCGCCGACTATCGCGAAAACCGCTACCATGGGCCCAAGGACGAATACGATCCGAACTGGGACTGGTCGGGCGTCATGAGCGATCTGGCGCTGTTCTATCGCATCGGGCGGATGCTCGCCGACAGCACCAGTTGGCCCAACTGGAACGAGGGCGATGAATTCAAGGCTACGCGCGACGAGGACTGCGCCACCGAAGGTGCGGGCTGCAGCGTCTGACCTGCCTCACAAGGGAAACCGATCCGTGAGCTTTGGTATGCCGCCCGAATGGGCGCCGCAGGACTGGCTGTGGATCGGTTTCCCGCATGACGCGGAGGAATGGCCCGAAGTACTCCCGCGCGCGCAGGAGCAGATCGCCGCTTTCGCGAATGCGGTTGCCGAAAGCGGGCAGGAAGTTCGCCTGCTGGTGCGAGACGACGTCAACGAGGCACGAGCGCGCCAGCTCGTGACTGGCGGCGTCAAGCTGGAGCGCCGCAGCTATGGCGACGTCTGGTTGCGCGACACGGGGCCGTTGGTGCTGTGCGACAGCGAGGGCAACCGCGCGGCGCGGCGCTTCGGTTTCAATGGCTGGGGCGGCAAATATCTGATGGATGGCGATCAGACGATCGGTGCCGAACTAGCCCATGACGCCGGCCTGCCCCTCCAAATCGCCGACTGGATCCTAGAGGGCGGGGCTATCGATGGCGATGGAGCCGGCCTGGTCGTGACAACGGAGCAATGCCTGCTCAACCCCAATCGCAACCCGCGCCTTTCGCGCGCGCAAATCGAAGAACGGCTAAGGCGCCACCTCGGCTTCGCCCGCGTTCTGTGGCTGGGCGAGGGGCTCATCAACGACCATACCGATGGCCATGTCGACAATCTCGGCCGGTTCGTTGCGGCCAACACGCTATGCCTGCCACGCGCTACGGGCAAAGGCGATCCGAACGCGGCGATCTATGCCGATGCCAGACGACGCGCCGAGGACGCCGGCGTTGCGGTAACAGAAATTCCGTCACCCGGCCTAATAACCGGCGGCGACCGAATCGAACCGGCGAGCTATGCCAATTTCGCAATCACCAGCCATCTCGTGGTGGTGCCCACCTTCGGCAGCCCCCATGACGAAGAGGGGGTTGCCGCCATATCCGAACTCTTCCCCGACCGGGCGACCGTCGGTTTGCCGGCCGACGCCGTGCTGGCAGGAGGCGGCGGCTTTCACTGCGCCAGCCAGCAAATGCCATCGACCGGATGGCGATCTTAACCTTTCGTTAGGGATTGCAGCCGAGAATGGCCGCATGGCCAAAGCTATCGCTCTCACCCGCCTGCATATCGCTCCACTCCCGGTGGCGGCAATTGCGCGCGCAATGATCGTGAGCGGCTGTGGTCTTGCGCTGATGTTGGCAGGGCCCGTCCTGCCGTTCTGATCGGCATGTAACCCGTTCCCCAGTCCGTTCGAATGCCGTGCAAGGAGATTGCGCGCATGAAGAACCTCGCCCTGCTGCTAGCCATTCCCGCCGTGGCAATTGCAGCCGTCGCGCTGAAAGGCGAAGCGTCTTCCGCGCGCACTGTACCGGCGCCGGATCCCGATGCTCCGGTGCTCGTCGAACTTTTCACCAGCCAGGGCTGCAGCAGTTGCCCGCCTGCCGACGCGCTGGCCAAGCGGCTGGCGCGCGAAAAGGGCGTGGTCGTGATCTCCCGCCCTGTGACCTATTGGGACCGGCTCGGCTGGAAGGACACGCTGGCGCGCGAAGACAACACGCAGTTGCAGCGTGCCTACGCGCTTCGCGGACTTGCCGGGAACAACGGTGTCTATACCCCGCAGATTGTGGTCGACGGCAGGCGCGGCACGGTCGGATCGAACGAGACGCAGGTGCGCCAGATGATCGGTTACGAACGCGCCGCAAAAGCAGCCATTGCAATCCGCAGGCAGGATGATGGGTCGCTGGTCGTCGGGCTAGCAGGCGCTGCGCCCAACGGGGCAGAGCTGGTCCTTGTCGCCCTGCGCTCGCATGTCACCGTCCGTATCCTATCCGGCGAGAACGGCAGACGCGCGATCGGCTATACCAATGTATTGGTAGACGAACAGCGTGTGATCGATTGGGCCGGAGGCAAGGCGGGCGTCCGTATCGCCGCAAGCGACATGGCGGTTCCGCAGGCCGATCGCTTCGCTCTCGTCTTGCGCGAAAAGGATGCCGGCGAAGTGCTCGCCGCACGCCTGCTCGGCTAGAGCAGGCGGGCAGCGAGCGCAGCGCCCGGTTGCCAGGCCTCGTAACGGGCCAGCGGGTCCATGCGCAGAGCCTCGCTTTAGCGCAGGTCGGGCGGGGTCGCCTCGTCCTTCAGCATCGCTATAGCCTCAGCGAGCGGCATCACCTTCTGGTGCTGCTGGCCGAGCGTGCGGACGGCAACGGTACCTTCCTCCGCTTCGCGATTGCCGACAACCAGCAGGTGCGGGACCTTGGCGAGTGAGTGCTCGCGGACCTTGTAGTTGATCTTCTCGTTGCGCAGGTCGCTTTCGACGCGGATACCGGCCGCCGCTAGTTGATCAAACACATCCGTGGCATAGCCGTCCGCATCGGAGGTGATCGTTGCCACCACCGCCTGCACCGGGGCCAGCCACGTCGGCAGGCGGCCGGCGAAATGCTCTATCAGGATGCCGATGAAGCGCTCGTAACTGCCGAAGATCGCGCGGTGCAGCATGACCGGACGGTGTTTTTCGCCATCCTCGCCAATATAATTCGCATCGAGACGATCGGGCAGCACGCGGTCGCCCTGGATCGTGCCGACCTGCCAGGTGCGGCCGATGGCATCGGTGAGGTGCCATTCGAGCTTCGGCGCGTAAAAGGCGCCTTCGCCCGGCAGTTCTTCCCAGCCGAACTCATCGCTCATCATGCCGGCTTCTTCGACGGCGTCACGCAGTTCCTGTTCGGCCTTGTCCCAATCGGCGTCGGAGCCGAGCCGCTTTTCGGGGCGCAGCGCCAGCTTGATCGCGAAGTCGAACCCGAAATCCTTGTAGACGCCCTCGGCGAGCTTGCAGAATGCGCGTACTTCCTCGACCACCTGCTTCTCGGTGCAGAAGATATGCGCGTCGTCCTGCGTGAACTGGCGCACGCGCATCAGCCCGTGGAGCGCGCCATGCGGTTCGTTGCGGTGGCAGCAGCCCATTTCGCCCAGCCGGATCGGCAGGTCGCGATAGGAGGTGATGCCCTGCTTGAAGACGAGCACATGCGCCGGGCAATTCATCGGCTTGATGGCCATCCAGTCGGCGTCCGCCGCCACCTTCGGCTCCGCGCCAGCACCGCTATCGTCCACTTCGGGTACCATGTCGGGCACGGCGAACATGTTCTCGGCATATTTGCCCCAGTGCCCGGACTGTTCCCACTGGCGCACATCCATCAGCTGCGGCGTCTTGATCTCGCGATAGCCCGCGCCGTCCATCTTGCGGCGCATATAGGCTTCGAGTTCGCGCCAGATGCGATAGCCATTCGGGTGCCAGAAAACGCTGCCATGCGCCTCTTCCTGCAGGTGGAACAGGTCCATCTCGCGGCCCAGCTTGCGATGGTCGCGCTTCGCCGCCTCTTCCAGCCGCATCAGATGCGCGTCGAGCTGCTTCTTGTTGAGCCAGCCCGTGCCGTAGATGCGCGTCAGCTGCGGATTGTTCTGATCGCCGCGCCAATAGGCACCCGCCACGCGCGTCAGCTTGAAGGCCTGCGGGTCGAGCTTGCCCGTGCTGGCGAGATGCGGCCCGCGGCACATGTCGAGCCAGTCGCCACCCGACCAGTAGACGGTCAGTTCCTCGTTTTCGGGCAATTCGCGCGCCCATTCCGCCTTGAAGACCTCGCCCTCGGCTTCCCACTTGTCGATCAGCTGCTGGCGGCTCCAGACTTCGCGTCGGAGCGGCTTGTCCGCGCGGATGATCTCGCGCATTTTTTCCTCGATCGCGGGAAGATCGTCCATGCTGAACGGGTCGCGGCTTTCGGGCGCCTTCACGTCGTAATAGAAGCCGTCATCGGTCGCCGGGCCGAAAGTGATCTGCGTACCGGGCCACAGCGCCTGCACCGCTTCGGCCAGGACATGCGCGAAATCGTGACGAGCCAGTTCGAGCGCGTCCTGTTCGTCGCGCGAGGTGACCAGGGCCAGCTCGGCATCGCCATCGAAGGGGCGGTTGATATCGCGCAGCTCGCCATCGACGCGTGCGGCGATCGCCGCCTTGGCGAGACCGGGGCCGATTGCCGCCGCCACGTCGGCGGGCGTGGACCCGGCTTCCATTTCGCGCACCGAACCGTCGGGCAGGCTGATCTTGAGCAGTTCCGTCATCGTCTCATCCGTATCAATTGTCGCGCCCATGGCACAGGCGCGCGCGGCCTTGAAGCGGCGTTTGCGAGAAACTTGCGATTTCGGGAGGAAACGCCCACCGCCCGAAACCGGGCGGCGGTGGATCGCTCAAGCCGCGACCGACCGCCCCCGGACGCCCGGGGTAGTGGTAGTCGTGGTCGTGATCCGCAGATGCGTCATGTCGGTCGAGATAACCCCGGCGCGCCCAATTCTCAACCCACGTCGAGCATCCGGCTTCCCGCCAAGGTCGTGACGCGCTTGGTCGCAGTGACGCCTGCCCCCTTCTCGCGCACACTCGAAAGGAACCGGAATTCGCACGAAGCGCTCCCCGGCGTGAGTTCGACCGCCATGTAACCGCGGCGGGAACCGTCCATCCATTTGAGCTGCCGGTTATGGGCAATGGTGGCGCGTTCGAGATCGGATGTCGGGAGATAGGACGCATAGCTTTCGAGGCCTGGCGAAGTGACGCCCTGCACCCCGAATTCCACGCCCACCTTGGCGCCCGCCCGATCCAGATCGAAAGCCCAGGCATTGTGCGTATCGCCCGCCAGGCTGACGATATTCGCATCGGCCTCGAGCGCCGATTCGAACAGGCGATCGCGCGCCGCCGGATAGCCGTCCCACGCGTCCATGTTGAGCGGCAGTTCGGCGCGGCCGGCCATCGTGCCCGCCAGGATCCGTTGGCGCACATAGTCCGGCAGGTCTGCCGGCAGTCCTTCGGCAAGAACGGGTGCCGTGGCGAGATTTCCCATCAGCACCTGCTGGACCAGTACCTGCCACGGCTTGCCCGCACCGGCCGACCGTTTGAGCCCATCGGCCAGCCATGCCTGCTGCTGCATGCCGAGCATCTCGCGCCCGGGATCGCGATACGCGCCTTCGCGAAAGGCGATCAGCGCGGCCATCGCATCGTCTGGAGAGGTCTTGCCCGCAAGGATGCTGCCATAGGAAAACTGTTCGGCGCGCGCCGTCAGCCGGGTCTCGAGCCTGAACAGCGTTGCCAGATTGCCGACCTCGTAAGCGGCCCAGGGCTCGTCCGATACCGGCATCCATTCGCGATAGGCCTTGACCGCCGTCGCCTTGCGCACGGACCACTCGCCTTCGGTCTCCGGCTGATGGTTCTGCGCACCGTCCTTCCACGAGTCGTTGGCACTTTCGTGGTCGTCCCAACCCGCGATCATCGGATAGAGTTGGTGCAGGCGGCGCAGATCCGGATCGCGGCGATAGGTGGCATAGCGCAGCCGATAGTCGGCGAGGCTAACGACCTCGCTCGCCGGAAACAGTGTACGGCCAGGCTGGGCCTCGTCGCTCGACGGATAGGTACCCGGCCCGTATTCGTAGAAATAGTCGCCCAGATGCAGCGCGCAGTCGAAATTGCCGTCGACCGCAGCATGGGCATAGGCGTTGAACCAGCCGAAGCCGAGATTCGAGCATGAGAAGACCGCCATGCGAAACTTCTCGGTCGGGCCGTCCGGCAGCGTCTTGGTCCGCCCGACATCGGATTGCGAGCCATCGGGTGCGGTGAAACGGAAATAATACCAATGCCCGGGTTGGAGCCCTTCGGCCCAAGCCTTGCAGCACCAGTCGTTATCCGCGCTGGCGGTGACCTGACCGCCCGAAGCCGCACGCGCGAAGTCGGGCGATTCGCTCAGTTCGAATTCGAGCGAGGTATCCCCGTTGCCGACATAGCGCGTCCACACCAGCACCCGCCCCGACCCGGGCTCGCCACTCGCGACGCCATGCGTGAAGCCGGCTGCCGGGTCCTGCGCTGCCAACGGCGCGCCTGCGGCGCCCAGTCCGAGCAAGCCTCCCTTAAGCAGGGTACGGCGATCGAGTGCAGGCGTACGGGCGGCGGCGGGCGGTTCGGTTGCGATCATGACGTTCTCCTTACTTGCCCTCTGCCTGCATCCTGTGACCATGCGGTGACAAGCAAGAACGAAAATAGGAAAGCACCCACGTCAAAAAGGAAAGGGTGCTTGACAAAATCCGACTCCTATGACAATGATACTTTACATATAGAAAAGGAGATTTGTCATGACCCAGACCCGGAAGGTCCTTGTGCCGGTTACCGCAATGATCGCAGTCGCCATCCTCGCCGTGTTCGATGTTATTCCCGAACAGATCGCGCAGTTCGCTCCCGTCGCACTGTTCGCGCTTCTTCCCGGTGCCTGGATTGGTCGCAATTGCTGCCGGACGCAGGGGGCCTGAACCATGGCAATCCGTTGGACCCCCGCAGCCAAGCGCTATACGCGCCGCCTCGCGGTGCTGATGGCGCTCTATATCGTCACACTCTTCACGGCTGTATCGCTGTTCCGTCTCGACAAGGTCAGCGCTTCACTGGCCTGGCCGCTGGCCATAGCCCCGGCCATCCCCATCATCGGGGTGTTCTGGGCGGTCATGCGCTTCATTGTCGAGGAGAAGGACGAATTCATCCGCCTGCTCATAGTGCGGCAGTGCCTGTTCGCCACCGGCTTCTGCCTGACCATCATGACAGTTTGGGAGTTCCTCCAGAATTTCGAACTCGTTCCGGCGGGCAATGGCGGCTTCGGCGCGGCGTTCTTCTGGTTCATAGGTCTGGGCATAGGCGCGATCTACAACAAGCTGACCATGGGCACGGCGGGAACCTGGACGTGAAGAACCGCCTCAAGGTCCTGCGGGCCGAGCGTGACTGGAGCCAGCAGGATCTGGCTACGCGGCTCGAGGTTTCGCGCCAGAGCGTCAACGCCATCGAAACCGGACGCTACGACCCCTCGCTTCCGCTGGCCTTCCGGATCGCCGATGTCTTCGGCCTTGCCATCGAAGAGATTTTCCTGCGCGAAGAATAAGGGGCTCTCCGATTGACACTGCGCGTGCGATCCCCGACCAAGCGCGCTGGATCGGAAGGGGTTTTACAGGAATGCATGGGTCGCACGATGTGGACGAGACGGACAGCGCTTTCGTCTTCGAAGGAAACTGGCGCGAGTTCGCGAAGATCGCCTTCCCGAACCTGCTGCTGACGATCGTCACGCTGGGCATATACCGGTTCTGGGCAACTGCGCGCGAGCGGCGCTACCTCTGGTCGCGCACCAAATTCGTCGACGAGCATCTCGAATGGGCGGGCACGGGAATGGAACTGTTCCTGGGTTTCATCATCGTCCTGGTTCTGTTCGGCGTTCCTTATTTCGGTTTGACGTTTATCGCCCAATCGCTGATCGTCCGCGGCTACGAAGCCGTTGGCGCGGGTCTCGGATTTCTCGCGATCCTGTCGATCTTCTATCTCGGCGGCGTCGCCCGCTTCCGGGCCCTGCGATACCGGCTGTCACGCAGCCGGTGGCGCGGTATCCGGGGAGGGAGCAATGATGGCGGCTTCGTTTTCGGCCTGTCCTATATGTGGAAGACCGTCGTCGGCTGGATCCCGCTCGGCCTGCTGGTCCCCTGGTCGATGACCAGCCTGTGGAACGAGCGGTGGAACAAGATGAGCTTCGGCCCCTACCAGTTCGAAGCCGATGCCCATTCCGGAAACGTCTTCGCCCGCTTCCTGCTGTTCTATCTGGCGCCCGTCGTGATGTTCGTCGGCATGCTGATCATGGGCGGGATGGGGATGCTCGCCGGCTATGGGTTCGGCGGGGAGGACGGCATGGCCATTGGCGGGCTTGTCGGTCTGATCGGTATCGTGCTGTTCTTCTATCTCGGGCTTGGGCTTATCGCGGTTGCATTCTACGCGAAATTCTATCGTGAAGCGGTCGGCTCGACCCGCTGGCACGACCTGCATTTCAGCTTCGAGGCATCGACCATGGACTGGGTCAAGTTGCTGATCGTCGATGCGCTGCTGGTGGTCTTCACCTTCGGGATCGGCTTCATCTTCCTGTCCTATCGCCACTGGAAGTTCTTCATGACGCATCTGGAAGCGGGTGGGGAAATCCTACTCGACGAACTCACCCAGTCGCAAACGGCGACCGCCAAGCATGGCGAAGGCCTGCTCGACGCCTTCGACATGGGCGCGATCTGACGCGATGGACGAGGCGTTTCGAGTTGCAGCCGAATGGTACGACGGCACGAACGCCGTGCGTCATTCCGGTAATCTGAGCTGGGACGGTAGCGGACGTTTTTCGCTGGTGGCACCGGCATCGCAAATGGAATTCGAAGCGGCCGATCTGCGTTTCGGCGAAACCCGGCCCGGCAAGACCGTCTATCGGCGCAAAAGCGTGCCTGACTTTCGCCTGATCCTGCCAGACGATATTCCGCCGGGCCTGGCCGCGCAGCTTCCGGCCAAAAGCGATTACGGCGCGTGGGTCGACAGAATGGGGCTCGGCAAGGCCGCGGGGATTTTCGCGGTCGTCAGCGCCGCCGCCGTCGCATTGTTCATGACCGCGCCGGACTGGCTCGGCCCGCGCATTCCAACGAGCTGGGAGCGCAATATCGGCGAGGCCATGGTCGGCGATTTCGGTGGGCGCATCTGCCATACGCCTGCAGGCGATGCGGCGCTCGCCAAGCTGCTCGCGAAAGTCGATCCGGCCGAGGAAAAAGTGCGCGCGGGCGTGGCCAATATGGACATGGTCAACGCGGTCGCCCTGCCGGGGGGACAGGTCTTGCTGTTCGACGGGCTGGTGCAGCAGGCCGAGAGTCCGGAGGAGCTGGCGGGCGTACTCGGTCACGAAGTCGGCCATGTTCGCGAACGGCATGTCATGACCGCGCTGCTGCGGCAGTTCGGCCTGTCGATCCTGCTGGCCGGGGCGGATTCGGGCGTCAGCAACAGCGTTTTCGGGCTCGCATCGATGGGCTATTCACGCGACGCCGAACGCGAAGCGGACGAATATGCGCGGGCGCGCATGGCCCAAAGCGAAATCTCGCCGCTGGGCGCGGCAGGGTTCTTCGAACGGATGGCCAAGGAACATGGCGACACCGAGAATTCGCCCGCGCTGGTCGGCTGGCTCGCGAGCCACCCGTCCTCGGGCGAGCGGGCCAAGGCCTATCGCGATGCGGTAAGGAAAGGCGCGAACTATCCACCGGTCCTGACCGCGCAGGAGTTCGAAGCGCTCAAATCGATGTGCCGGGAAGACCCCGATGTCGAGGAGTTCGATTTCTTCTGACCCTTGCAATCGACCGCCGCCACGTGAACAGCGCGAGCGCATGAGCGACACCGAGTTTCACACCATGCCCGGCGGGCGACGCATCGCGTTTCGCTTTTCGCCCAGCACCGGCCCGGCGCTGGTTTTCCTGCCCGGCTATATGTCCGATATGGCAGGCGGCAAGGCGACCGCGCTGTTCGAATGGGCGAAAGCGCGTGGGCAGGCCTGCCTGCTGCTCGACTATTCGGGATGCGGTGAAAGCGCTGGCGATTTTGCCGACGGAACGCTGTCGAAGTGGCGCGAGGAAGTGCTGGCGCTGATCGATGCCAAGCTGGATGGACAGGCCGTCGTCATCGGATCGTCGATGGGCGGCTGGCTGATGCTGCTCGTGGGGACGGCATTGGGTAGCAGGCTGACCGGTATCGTCGGTATCGCCGCCGCCCCCGATTTCACGGACTGGGGCCGTTCGGAGACGGACAAGGAGCGTCTCGCAGCGGGAAACACGATTTACGACGACAACCCGTATGGCCCCGAACCGACGCCCATGTTTCCCGGCTTCTTCGCCGACGGGCAGGCACAATTGCTGCTGAACGGCGAAATCCCGATCGATGCGCCGGTACGCCTGATTCACGGCCAGCGCGATACCGATGTGCCGTGGGATGTCAGCATGCGCCTTGCCGATGCGCTTCGTTCGGACGACATACAGGTCACGTTGATAAAGGACGGCGACCACCGGCTGTCGCGCGAACAGGATATTGCCCTGCTGTTGCGCACGGTGGGCGCGCTTTCGAAAGGTTCCGCATGATTGCCTCCGCCCTCGCCCTGTTCGTGATGCAGGTCGGCCCCGCTCCATCCACGACCCCGTTTCCCGAACTCCCGGAGGAACTTCGCGAGCGCGCGAAGCAATCGAGCGGTGAAGCAGCGCCCGGCACGGCAGGCACTTCGGGCGGCAAGCTGGCCGAATGCGTGACGCTGGCGGCCAGCGACGCCGAAGCGGCGAGCGACATGGCGCAGAACTGGCGTGAAACTGCAGATAGCCAGCTCGAACTGGCGCAATCGGCCCATTGCCTCGGCCTTGCGCTCGTCAGGCTGGACGATTTCGAAGGAGCGCAACGCGCCTTCGATCTCGCCGCCGGCGAAGTCCCGGAAGGCGCGCCCGCCTATCAGGCGAGGCTCTCGGCCATGTCCGGCAATGCCGCCATGGCGCAGGGCAAGCCGGCCATAGCAGAGATCGCCTTCGGACGCGCGGTAAGCTACGCCACGACCGCCGGCGATACCGCGCTTTCCGCGAGCGTTTCGGTCGATCGCGCCCGCGCGCTGGTCGCCCTGGGACGCAACGAAGAAGCGGCGAAGGCGCTGGCAGACGCGCGTGGAAGCGATCCGGCAAATGCACGCGCCTGGCTGCTTTCGGCCACGCTGTCACGCCGCCTGGAACGACTTGGCGAGGCGCGCGAACAGGTCGCGCAAGCTGCGCTCCTGGCACCGCAGGACCCGGCCGTAGGGCTGGAGGCGGGGGTGATCGCCGCACTTTCCGGTCGTGAAGAAGAGGCGCGGCGCAGTTTCGAATCGGTGCTGCTGGTGGCCCCGGACAGCGACGAGGCCAATCGGGCGCGCGGCTATCTCGAGCAGCTTCAATCGTGACCGATTTCTCGGTCCTCGACCTTGTCCCTGTCCGCGAAGGCGGAACTCTGGAGGAGGCATTCGCCGCCGCGACTGCGCTGGCCCGGACTGCCGAGAAGGCGGGTTGCAAGCGCTTCTGGGTTGCCGAGCATCATGCCATGGCAGGCATTGCCGGCGGCGCGACCACGGTCGTACTCGCCCATATCGGCAATGCGACTTCGACCATTCGTATCGGATCGGGCGGCATAATGCTGCCCAATCATACGCCTTTTCAGATCGCCGAACAGTTCGGAACGCTCGATGCGCTGTTTCCCAACCGGATAGATCTCGGCCTCGGACGCGCGCCGGGAGCAGGCCCCGAACTCCAACGGGCGCTGCGCAAGGACCTTCATCGTGCGGCGGAAATGTTTCCGCAGGACGTGGTCGAACTGATGGCGCTCATGGCGGGGGAGACCGCCATCCACCCCACGCCGGGCATCGGCGCGAAGCCCCAATTCTGGATGCTTGGGTCGAGCCTGTTCGGCGCACAGCTCGCGGCGAGGCTTGGCCTTCCCTATGCCTTTGCGAGCCACTTCGCGCCCGATCATCTCGATGCGGCGCTGGAGCTGTACCGCCGTGACTTTCAGCCGTCGGACACATGGGACAAACCCCATGTGATGGCGGCGATGAACCTGTTCGTTGCCGACACCGCGGAGGAAGCGGAATATCTCGCGACCTCCCAATTGCAGGCCTTCGTTGCCCTGCGCACCGGCACGCCCGGGAAGTTGCCGCCGCCCGTGCGCGGATATCGCGAACAGCTGCCGTCGCAGGCGCAGGCGATGTTGGCGCATATCGGCCAGGCGAGCGCGATCGGTACACCGCGACAGGCGGCCGAAGCGGTCCGCGCTTTCGCGGCGCGGACAATGGCAGACGAGATCGTTTTCGGCGGCAGCATGTTCGACGCCGAGGCGCGCTGCCGCTCGCTCGAACTCGCCATGGACGCGCTGGCAAACTAGGCTCGCCGTAGCGGCAGGGCGTTTTGATGCGCGGGCAGAATACGATTGCAAAATCTCTGCGGCAGAACCTTGCGGCGCGCTGTCAACAGGCCTAGGCGCGGCGCGCAGGTCGTGGCGCACACGACTCGGATATTTCGCGGCGCGGAAACGATCATGCGCCGCAAGGAGAGAGGCCCCGCATGGGTTCGATGACTGCTGCACTTCCCAGGAAACTCCGGAACGCCATAACCGAACGGATGCGGCTATCGCTGCTGAGCGGCGATACGCCGTTCGACAAGGCGCGTCTCGCCGATGCCGCAGAGTTTGTCGGCGCCCTCGCCGCGGAACGCACCATAGGCCGCTCCTCCATGGCCATCGAAAGCGTAAGCGACGAACGCCGCCTTACCCGCATCGCCATCATCAATGACGACATGCCCTTCCTCGTCGATTCGGTTGCCGCCGCGATCGCCTCGCTGGGTTTGTCGATCGACCGGCTCGTCCATCCGGTCATCCCCGTCGAGCGGGACGACAACGGCGCACTGACCGGCATTCCCGATGGCGACCCCGAGGACGCCTATTGGGAATCGATGATCTATATCGAGGCCGCCCGCGTCGACGCGAAGACACGCCGTCTGTTGCGGGAAAGCCTGAAGGAAACTCTGGCCGACGTGCGCGCGGCAGTCAGCGACTGGTCTAAGATCCAGGCGCACATGGCAAAGGATGCCGAACGTATTCGCCAAGCCGACGAGGAAGGCGCAGCCCTGCTCGACTGGCTCAATTCGGGCATGCTGACGCAGCTTGGACATGTCACTCGCCTACGCGACGGCAGTCAGACCGATACCTTGGGCATTTGCCGCAAAAGCGCGAGCGAACTGCTCGCCGCAGCCTCCTATGACCGCGCCTTCGAATGGTTCGACAACGGTCAGGACAAGCGTCGTCCGCTGATCATCAAGGCCAACCATCTCAGCAACGTCCATCGTCGCGTTCCGCTCGATCTGTTTATCGTGCCTGTCGAAGAAGGCGGAAGAACGGTTGGGCTTTCCGTCCATGCCGGTGTGTGGACGAGTGCCGCCTTGGCCGCGCCGCCACGCAGCGTTCCGCGCTTGCGCGGCCAGCTCGACAGTTTGCGAGAGCGCCACGGCTTCGACGATACGGGCCATGCGGGCAAAGCATTGGTGCATGCGCTGACCACGCTTCCGCACGACCTGCTCATCGGCTTCTCCGAAAAGGACGTCGAACGTGTGGCGACCACGATGATGAGCCTGGTCGACCGGCCGCGTCCACGCCTTTCTCTGGTCGAAGCTCCGCTGGCGCGGCACCTGTTCGCTTTCGTCTGGTTGCCGCGCGACATGGTTGCGACGCAGGTCCGGATCGAAATTCAGGCGCTGCTCGAAGGAGCGGCAGCCGGACGCCTGCTCGACTGGAGCCTCGAAGTGGAGGGCGGCAATCTCGCCACGATCCGCTTCGTCTTCGACATCCGCGACGGCGACCAGGCACCCGACGAAGCCAAGCTCGAAGAACAAATGCAAACGCTGCTGCGCGGCTGGACCGAAGCGGTAGAGGCCGAACTGGCCACGATCGAAGAAGCGAACCGGGCAGCCGGCCTTGCCCTGCGTTTCGCCGAACATTTCCCGACCGGCTTTCGCGGTCGCTTTGGCCCACACGAAGCGGCGCTCGATATCGCTCGGCTGCACAAGCTCGGCGCCAGCGTCGAAAGCGAGGACGTGGTGCGCGGCGCCCGTTTGTGCTTTTCCGAGCGCGAGGTCGAGATCGCCGGTTGCCTGCGACTCAAACTCTATCAGTCCGAAGGTAGTCTGCCCCTCTCCGAGGGTGTGCCCGCGCTCGAGAATTTCGGGTTCTATGTGCGATCCGAATTGCCGACCGTACTCGACGACGGGCGGCTGGGAACGATCCACGACTTCCTGCTCGATCTGAAGCCGGGAACCGATCCCAAAACGCTGACCGATAGGTCCGAAGCGATCGAAGAAGCGATCGCTGCCGTGCTCAACGGCGAAGCGGAGAACGACCCGTTCAACCGGTTGGTGCCCGAGGCGGGCCTGTCCGCTCGCGAAGCCAATTGGTTGCGCGCCTATTATCGCTACCTGCGTCAGGTCGGGATGGGCTTCACGATCTACACCGTCGTCGATGCCCTGGCTGCCGCGCCGGACGTGACGCGTGCGCTGGTCGCCCTGTTCACGGCGCGCCACGATCCGGAATTCGGGGACGGGCGCGATACCGCAATCGAAGACGCGCGCGCCGCGATCAGGCGCGGTCTCGCAAAGGTCAAGGCGATTAACGACGACCGCCTTCTCAGACTATACAATGCGCTGATAGATGCGATCCTGCGCACCAACGCCTTTGCCCCCGCCGCAAGCGAAGCGCTGGCCTTCAAGATCGATTCGGCCAAGGTTCCAAATCTGCCCAAGCCGGTGCCGTATCGCGAAATCTTCGTCTATTCGCGGCGCGTGGAAGGCATCCATCTGCGCAGCGGCCCGGTTGCGCGCGGCGGTCTGCGCTGGTCGGACAGACGCGACGATTTCCGTACCGAAATCCTCGGTCTGATGAAGGCGCAAAGGGTCAAGAATGCGGTGATCGTGCCAACTGGCGCGAAGGGCGGTTTCTATCCCAAGCAATTGCCCAATCCCGCCATCGACCGCGAGGGCTGGGCCGCCGAAGGACGCGGCAGCTACGAGGCATTCATTCGCACGCTGCTGTCGGTTACCGACAACATCGTCGACGAGAAGGTCGTGCATCCCGAGAGCGTTGTCATCACGGATGGCGAAGACCCCTATTTCGTGGTTGCCGCCGACAAGGGCACCGCCACCTTCTCCGACATTGCCAACGCCATCGCGGAGGCGAAAGATTTCTGGCTCGACGATGCCTTCGCCAGCGGCGGCTCCAAGGGGTACGACCACAAGGCGATGGGCATTACCGCTCGGGGCGCCTGGGTCAGCGTCCAGCGCCACTTGCTCGAAATGGGCATCGATGTGCAGAGCGAAAGCATCGAGGTGGTCGGCTGCGGCGATATGTCCGGCGACGTGTTCGGCAACGGCATGTTGTTGTCGAAAGCGATCAAGCTGGTCGCCGCGTTCGACCATCGGCACATTTTCCTGGATCCGAACCCGGATCCGGCCAAAAGCTGGGCCGAGCGAAAGCGCCTGTTCGATCTGCCCCGGTCGAGCTGGCAGGATTACGACGACAAGCTCATTTCGAAAGGCGGCGGTGTCTTCCCGCGCGACGCCAAAAGCATCAAGCTGTCCAAAGTTGCGCAGGCCAGACTTGGCATCGACCAATCCCAGATAGAGCCCGAAGCTCTGATCTCGGCAATCCTGCGGGCACCGGTCGATCTTGTCTGGTTTGGCGGCATCGGCACCTACGTCAAGGCAAGTCACGAGAACAATGTGCAGGTCGGCGATCCGGCAAACGATGCCTTGCGCGTCGATGCGCTGGAGGTTCAGGCAAAGGTCATCGGCGAGGGCGCCAATCTCGGCATAACCCAGGCTGCACGCATCGAATTCTCGCTCCACGGCGGGCGCTGCAACACCGACTTCATCGACAATTCGGCCGGCGTCGATTGCTCGGACAACGAGGTCAACATCAAGATCGCGCTGGCCGCCGCCAAGCGCTCGGGCAGGCTGTCCGAACCCAAGCGCGTGGCGCTGCTCGAATCGATGACCGACGAGGTCGCCGAAATCGTTCTCGAGGACAACCGTTTGCAGGCGCTGGCCCTGTCCATCGCCGAACAGGGCGGTGCCGGCGCCGTGCCGCCGCAACTGCGCCTGATCGAAACGCTGGAGGATCGCGGGGCGCTGGATCGACAGACCGAGGGGCTGGCCTCCGGCGAGGCGCTCGGCCGCAGGACTACCGACGGACTTGGCCTGACGCGCCCCGAACTGGCCGTGTTGCTGTCCTCGACGAAACTGGTCCTGCAGGATGCCATCGAACAAAGCGGCCTCCCCGACGATACGAGCGCGGCCGATCTGCTGACCGACTATTTCCCGTCGGCGATGCGCAAGAAGTTCAAGCGCGAAATCGACGGTCACCAACTGCGCCGAGAAATCATTGCGACGGCATTGGCCAACCGCATCGTAAACCGCATGGGCTTTGTTCATCCCTTCGAACTCTCCGAAGAGGAAGGCGTGGGCCTGGCGGATGTCACCGCCTCCTTCATCGTGGCGGGCAGGCTGTTCGACGTCGGCGGCCTGTGGTCCGAACTGGAGACGGCGGACATGCCGGAAGACGTGCGGATCTACCTTTTCCGCCATACGGCCGGCGCGTTACGCAGCCAGATGGCGGACCTGATCCGCGTCGGCGCCGGCACCACGCCACCAAGCGAACTCATTGCCAGTCTGCAAGATCGTGTGAACAAACTCATGACGGGCTCGGAAGAACTGCTTACCGAAGCCTCGCTCAGGCAGTCGGGCAAACTCCGAACAGAATTCGTCGAGATGGGAGCGCCGGAAAGGCTCGCGGCACGCGTAACCCACCTCTACGACATGGACGGTGCGGTCGGCCTCGCATCTCTCGCTCGTACGGCCGAAATCGACGTGCGCGCATTGACGGCCGCTTTCACCGATCTGGGCGCGCGCATCGGGCTCGACTGGGCGCAGAGCACATCGGCGATGATGAACCCGTCGGACGTGTGGGAACGCCTGCTGGTGGCGGGCCTGTCGCGCGATTTTCAGCAAATGCGCCTGGAGTTCCTGCGCAGGCTGTCGCGGCGCAAGGGCGCGAAAAAAGATCCGCTTGGAACCGTGGCTGTCTGGGCGCAGGAACACTCTGCGGCGATCCGCCAGTTCCGCACGATGGTCGGCCGCGCGCAGTCGCAGGGTGAAGTGGCTCCGGCAACGCTGGCGCAGGTTGCCAGCATGGCGCGCAACCTGCTCGCCCGATAGGACTGCGCTTGACCGGCTGACATTTTCACGCCAGCCAGCGCGACGATGGAACATTACGACGTCGTCATAGTGGGATCGGGACACGGCGCCGCGCAGGCGGCCATTGCCCTGCGCCAGAACGGCCATGAGGATTCGATCCTCATGGTCAGCCGCGACCGCAACCCGCCTTACGAGCGCCCCCCGCTGTCGAAAGAGTACCTCGCCGGTGAAAAGCCTTTCGAGCGAATCCAGATCCGCCCCGAGAAATTCTGGTCCGACAAGCACGTCGAGCTGCGGCTGGGAAGAAATGTCAACGAAGTCGACCCCGTCGCGCGCGAACTGGTTTTGTCCGACGAAACGCGGATCGCCTATCGCAAGCTGATCTGGGCCGCCGGCGGCGATGCGCGACGGCTTTCCTGTCCCGGCAGCGACCTTGCCGGGATCCACTACATCCGAACGCGCCGCGACGTCGATACGCTCAAGGAAGAGCTCGGCACCGGCGGCAAGCGCGCCGTCATCGTGGGCGCGGGCTATATCGGGCTCGAAGCGGCGGCGGTGCTACGCAAGCTGGACTGCGAAGTCACCGTGGTTGAAATGCTCGACCGCGTGCTGGCGCGCGTCGCCGGTCCGGAGCTGTCCGAATTCTATGCCGCCTATCATCGCGAGCAGGGCGTCGATTTACGTCTGTCGACCGGCGTGGACACCATCCAGGGCGAGGACGGACGCGTCAGGGCCGTCGTTACCGACAGTGGCGAAACCATCGCCTGCGATGTGATCGTTGCAGGCATCGGCATCGTGCCGTCTGTCGGCCCGCTGATCGCCGCCGGGGCAGCGGGATCCAGCGGAGTCGATGTCGACACCTTCGGTCGCACTACGCTGGACGATATCTACGCGATCGGGGACTGCGCAGCCCATGCCAACCCCTATGCCGACAACAAGGTCATCCGCCTCGAATCGGTGCAGAACGCCAATGACATGGCCAGCGTCGCGGCGAAGGCGATCATGGGAGACAAGCAGGACTACGACGCCGTGCCATGGTTCTGGTCGAACCAGTACGATCTGCGCCTGCAGACCGTCGGCATCTCGATCGCCCACGACCAAACGGTCTTGCGCGGCGATCCGGCGGAGAAGAAGTTCAGTGTCATCTACCTGCGCGAAGGCAAAGTCATCGCGCTCGACTGCGTCAACAACACCAAGGACTATGTTCAGGGGCGCAAGCTGGTTATGGACCGTGCGGAGATCGATCCCGATCTGCTCGCCGACGCGTCCGTCCCGCTCAAGGAGATGCGCTGAGCCGCGCAAACGCCCATTGGGCAGCTTCGGCAACGACGGGGTCGTTATCGGAGCACAGGTGACGTACAACGGGCGCCAACGCCTTGGAGCCGCTATTGCCGGTCGCGTAAAGGCAGTTTCGAACGAAACGGTCGCGTCCCACACGCTTGATCGGCGATCCCGAGAAGAATTGCCGGAACCCCGCATCGTCGAAAGCGAGGAAGGTCGCGAGATCGGGCGCGATCAGTTCCTCGCGCGGCAACAGCTTTGTATGCGCATGCGCCGCGTCGGCGAACTTGTTCCACGGACACACGGCAAGGCAATCGTCGCAGCCGTAGATGCGGTTGCCGAGCAGGGGACGCATGTCTTCGTCAATCTCGCCCTTATGCTCGATGGTCAGGTAGGAAATGCAGCGGCGCGCATCCAACACGTAGGGGCTGGGGAAGGCATCGGTCGGGCAGGCGTCCTGACAGGCCCGGCACGACCCGCACCGATCGGTTCCCGGCGCATCGGGCACGAAGTCCAGCGTCGAATAGATCGCCCCGAGAAACAGCCAGCTGCCATGGTCGCGACTGACGAGATTGGTGTGCTTGCCCTGCCAGCCGATCCCCGCCGCCTGGCCGAGCGGCTTTTCCATTACCGGCGCGGTATCGACGAAGACCTTGAGCTCGCTCTCCGGCTCGCGCTCGATCAGCCAGCGCGCCAGCGCCTTGAGCGCCTTTTTCACGACATCGTGATAGTCGCGCCCCTGCGCATAGACCGATATCCGCGCCTTTTCGGGCATATCGGCCAGCGCCAACGGATCGCCATCGGGCGCATAGCCCATGCCGAGCGCGATGACGCTTCGCGCATCCGGCCACAGACCCTGCGGCGAGGCACGCTGACCTTTGCGCGCCTCCATCCATTCCATCGAACCGTGACGGCCCTGCCCCAGGAATTCCTCCAGCCGCGCGGCGCGCTGCGGATCGGGCGCCGCCGAGGCGAAGCCGCAGGCGACGAAACCCAACCGCGCCGCCTCCGCGCGCAATTTCGCCTGCAATTCCGCATTAACCATGCTTGCGTGTGCTCCCGTTCACTGCCAGCCGCTAGTCATGCGCCCATGCTTACAGAGACAGGCACCATGACGCGACCCCCGGCCGGCGACTATCGCCCGCTCGCTATCGAGGCACACGGACTGATCAAGCGCTTCGACGATACGCTGGCGGTCGACGGGGTGGACATTGCCGTCCCCGAAGGCGCGATCTACGGCATTCTCGGCCCCAATGGCGCGGGCAAGACGACGACGCTGCGCATGCTGCTGGGCATCATCGATCCCGACCAGGGCGTGCGCCGCGTGTTCGGCAATGATCGCCCGCACGAAGTGGCCAAGCTGATCGCCTATCTGCCCGAGGAACGCGGCCTCTACCCGGCGATGAAATGCGACGAGGCGATTGCCTTCATGGGCGCGTTGCGCGGCCTGCCGACTGCCGAGGGCAAGGCACGGGGACGCGAACTGCTCGAACGCCACGGGCTCGGCCATGCGGTCGACCGCCAGATCCGTCAGCTATCCAAGGGGATGGCGCAAACGGTGCAGCTGCTTGGCACGCTGGTCCATCGGCCGAAACTTGTGGTGTTCGACGAACCGTTCAGCGGTCTGGATGCGATCAATCAGGGCAAGCTGGAGGTGATGATCCGCGAGCTGGCGCAGAGCGGCACCACGGTGATCTTCTCAACCCACGTCATCCACCACGCCGAACGCCTGTGCGACGAGGTCGCGATCATTGCCGGGGGCAAGGTGCCCTATGCCGGATCGGTCGACGTCGCGCGCGACCGGATTCCGGCCCAGGTGCGGCTGGAAACGCGGACCGGCGAGGGCGAATGGCGCAGGGCGCTGCCGGCGGATGCACGCCACGACGCCCGCCTGTCCCAAGGGGGCGAGGGCAGCCACTTCTGGTACTTTCCCGTCCCCGACAGCGGCATCGAGGAGTTGCTGAAGCGGTTGATCGATGGCGAAGCGGGCATCCTGTCGCTCTCGATCGAGCGCGCCGGCCTGCACGACGCCTTCGTGGAGATCGCCGGCGAGGCCGCGGCGCGTGCACTCGACGAGGACACTGCCGAAGGAGCTGCGCGATGAGCGATACCACCCGCCTTTCGCTGTTCGAGGCCGCGCGCGTCGTCGCCCGACGAGATTTCCACGCGATCCTGTTCAGCCGTGCGTTCTTCTTCTTCCTGCTCGGCCCGCTGTTCCCGATCATCATCGGCGCCATGGCCGGAGGCATCGGCGGCCAGGTCCAGCGCGAAGCGACGACCCGCCTGGTGGCAGTGGCCATGGCGGCAGACGATACGGAGGCCATGATCGGCGCACGCCAGCGGCTGGCCCCGCAGATCGGCTCGGCGCTCCCGGAACTTCAGGCGACTTCCGGCGACATGTCGCCCGGAGACATCCTGCGCCAGCCCGGCAAGAACTTTAGCGCCGTCGTGAGCGGAACGCTTGCAGCGCCCGTCGTCACCGGCACTCAGGATGCGATCGACTTCTGGCGCGGACCCGTGGCGATGATCGCTGCGGAAGCGAGCGCATCGAAGGTCGCTGCCTACCCGTCCGTCGGGGCCGATCCCGTGGCGACGAGTGTCGCGGCCCAGCGCACCGACCGCATCCGTACCGCGCAGGCAGGCCAGTTGCTTCTGTTCCTGCTGATGATGCTGCTTGCCGGAATGGTGCTGTCGAACCTCGTCGAGGAAAAGGCCAACAAGGTGATCGAGGTGCTCGCCGCGGCTATCCCGATGGACGCGGTGTTCCTCGGCAAACTCGTTGCCATGCTCGGCGTCAGCTTCGTCGGGATCGCGGTCTGGGCCGCAGCGGGCGGGGCGATCGCGCTCGTCGCCGGAAGCGCGCTGCCGCAATTGCCCGAGCCCGCACTGGGCTGGCCGCTCTTCATGGCCCTGGGGATCGTCTATTTCGCCATGGGCTACCTCCTGCTCGGCTCGCTCTTCCTGACCATCGGCGGCATGGCGGCCACCGTGCGGGAAGTTCAGACCATGTCCATGCCGGTCACGATGGCACAATTGCTGGTGTTCTTCCTCGCCGCCTCGGCGATCACCAGCCCCGGTTCGCCCATGGAGGTGTTCGCCGCCGTATTCCCGCTATCCTCGCCCTTCGCGATGCTGGCCCGCGCGGCGCAATCCGAAGCCTTGTGGCCACATGCGCTGGCGATCGGCTGGCAAGCCTTGTGCGTGATCCTGTTCGTCCGTGTGGGCGCGATGATCTTCCGCAGGCGCGTGATGAAATCCGGCAAGGGCGGGCGTGCGGTGAAAAATCGTGTCGGCGGGACGAAGCCCGCCTGACGCATCGCGCCGGTATCATGCCGCGGCGAAGCGCCCGCCAGGTCGGTGGCGATTTGCAACGCACTATTGACACACCTGTCAGTTAGGGCAGGATGGCCGGATATGGGAAAGCGGCCCGAAGGAGTCGCGTCCCTGTGAGGAGAGACACATGGCAACCGCTGCAATCGAACGTCCCCAATGCCGCACTTCGCCCACGGCCTATCAAGCGCTGAAGCAGCATTTCGAGGAACATCCCGAAGAGCGGCCCAGCCATCCGCATAAATGGGACGTCAGCCGCAGCGATATCTATGCCGAGAACACCTGGCATCCCATCTTTCGCGAAATGCGCGAAGCGGGGCCATTGCACTATATTCCCGAAAGCCCGTTCGGCCCCTATTGGGCAGTGGTCGGCCACAAGGCGATCCAGCATATCGAAGCGCTGCCGGACATTTTCTCCAGCAGCTGGGAGCATGGCGGGATCACCATCCTCAACCGGCTGAGCGAGGAAGAGCTGGCCGAGGCCGGAATCGAGGAAAAGCGCGAATTGCCGATGTTCATCGCGATGGACCGGCCGCAGCATACCGGCCAGCGCCGCACCGTCGCGCCCAAGTTCACCCCCAGCGGCATGGCCGAAATGGAAGGCGAAATCCGCCAGCGGACCGGCGAACTGCTCGATACGCTGCCGCGCGGCGAAGTGTTCGACTGGGTCGACACGGTCTCGATCGAACTGACCACCGGCATGCTGGCGATCCTGTTCGGCTTCCCGTGGGAAGACCGCCGCCTGCTGACTTTCTGGTCCGACTGGTCGGGCGATACCGAACTCGCCACCGTGCGCGAGCTCGACGATATGCGCTGGGGCTTCCTGCGCGAAATGGCAGCCTATTTCCAGTCGCTGTGGATCGAGCGCACGCATGACAAGGAGCCGGGCGACGATCTCATCTCGATGATGATCCACTCCGAAGCCATGAACCAGATGAGCCCGCAGGAGTTCATGGGCAATCTCATCCTGCTGATCGTGGGCGGCAACGACACGACCCGCAATTCGATGAGCGGCTTCGTCTACCAGCTCGACAAGAATCCCGACCAGCGCAAGCTGTTCGAGCAGAACCCGGACATCATTCCCAACGCCGTGCAGGAAATGCTGCGCATGCAGACCCCGCTGGCGCATATGCGCCGTACCTGCGTGGAGGATACCGAGGTTTTCGGCCAGCAGATCAAGGCGGGCGACAAGGTCGTGCTGTGGTATCTTTCCGCCAATCGCGACGAGGAGATCTTCGAGAACCCCGACAAGCTCGATCTCGCGCGCGAGAATGCACGACGGCATATCGCCTTCGGTTACGGCATCCACCGCTGCGTCGGCGCGCGCCTTGCCGAACTGCAATTGCGCGTATTGCTGGAGGAAATGCACAAGCGCCGCATCCGCGTGCACCTGGCGGGCGATATCGAACGGGTGCGGGCGAATTTCGTCCATGGTTTCCGCAAGCTCGAAGTCGAGATCACCGAATTCTGAGCCGCGGCGTAACCTTGCGCCCATCTCAAGCGTAGGTTCAGGAGCAGGGGACTAAGCCCCTGCTCGATGGGCCGAATGCATATGACCGACAACCCCTTCGACCGCCGCCGCATGCTCGGCTGGATCGGTGCTTCCGCCAGCTTCGTCGTGCTGTCCGCCTGCGGTTCGGGCCGGGCGGAAGCGAAGGATTTTCCCAAGGGACGTAGCGACGCCGAATGGCGCAAGCGGCTGACCAAGAGCGAATTCCATATCCTGCGCGAAGCGGGAACAGAGCGGCCCTATTCATCGCCGCTGAACGACGAGAAGCGCAGCGGCACGTTCGTCTGCGCCGCCTGCGGCAACGCGCTGTACAGTTCGAAGACCAAATACGATTCGAAAACCGGATGGCCGAGTTTCTGGCAGGCCATCGACAGGGGGGCAGTCGGGACCAGCACCGATTTCAAGATCGGCTATCCCCGCACGGAAGTGCATTGCGCCGATTGCGGCGGGCATCTGGGGCACATTTTCGACGATGGGCCCCGGCCGACCGGGAAACGCCATTGCATCAACGGCGCTGCGATGGACTTTCGACCCGCCTGAGCGCGCGCACCGGAACCGGGACGGTTAGGTCGACATCCCGACCGACGTCCCGGCCCGCAGGTTTCAGCTATTGTCCTGCAACAGCACCGGGCACTGGATCTTGACCGCGAACATCGCGAATTCGCGCAGGGAAAAGGTGTCCTCGAACACCAGCCCGTAATTGGCATCCCTGCGCCAGCGAACCTTGCACCGGATGTCGGGCAGATGTTCGCAACCGATCGTCACGCGCTGATCGATGGCGAAGACCTGGTCGCATTCGATCCGCGAACCCTGCTGCGAGATGTTCAGCGTAAATGCCTCGCTCCGGCCGGACAGGGTGGACACGGTCAGCGGCAACATCACGTTGAGACGCAGCGCCCGTTTGGGGAAGCTCCAGTCTTCGTAGATCAGCCGGTCGACCGAGATCGGCGCGGCAAAACGGTAACTGGCATCGAAGCCTTCGCTGCGGACCATTTCCAGTTCGTAGGTCTCGCCGTTCTGCAGTTCGAGCGCGATGGCCTTGTCGGTCGGCAGCGCATGGAAGGTCCGCAGCGACACGCCGGTAGCCGACACATCGCGGATGACGCAAACGAACTCGCCCTGGCCGCAGACGAGCTTGGCCGCGCGGATGAGCGAGGTGAAGCGGGGCGCACCGCGTTGGTCGGTCGCACTTGCCGAAGCGTTGTTATCCATATGCAGTCCGGTGGTGTAATCCATCGTCCCTTCATCCTCGGGGTGCAAACAGCCCGGCCCGGCTGCCTGCGCTACCTTGGACCAGTATCACTTCGAACCCCGCTAATAGGCAGATAGGGGTTAATGCGGAGATAAAGGGAGAGGCGAGCGGGTGCGTAGGTTCGTCTGAGACACAGGCAGTCGTTCGAGCTGCGAAGGATTGTCCATGGTTGACGCCCGCACGTTCAATTCGCGCAAAGTGGTCGCCGAGATTGCGCAGATACCTTCGGCGCGACTTGCTGCGGCGAGAAGGCGACCGTCGAGCGTACGGCACGCGGTGACTACACCGTCCGAATTGCGGCTCACCAGATATGCGATCGGGTCCGTGACGCTGCCGTTCCATACGCGCAGCACGCCCAACTGATGGATTGGCCGATGATGGTGGCTCAGCGCTGGATAGGTCAGTTCGTCGACCAGCAGTCTTTTGTAGGTGACTCCCGCCTGTATGCCCGCAGAATCCATGGCCATGGTCACCGCTTCGCGAATGGGCGTGTAATCGGCGATCGACACCGAGAAGGGTTGCTGAGGGGCGTAACCTGGCGTTTGAGCCGACGTCCAGAGCGTGGGGAGCGTGTTGGAGAAGACAATGACCTGGCTGGCCAGTGCAGCGGCAAACAGCGCCGCCGCAGAAACCCGCAGGACCCTCGTGTCCCGCCGCCTCGAGCCGCCCGGCAAGGTCAGAATGAGAAGCAGCGCGACGACGAGAGACGGCAGAATATGCCCCGCCTCGTAGTCGTTGCGGTTCAACTGGCTGATGGCCCAAACTGCGCATGCGCCGATCAATGCGGTTGCCAGAAGGAGGCGCGGCTCTTGCAAGGCTGCAAACCGGGATTTCCAAACGAACAGAATCGTGAAGTACGCCATGGCGGCGAGCGCAAAACTCCAAGCCGCCCACAGCAGCCAGTAGACGATCAGCGACTGCATAATGGTGAATTGGTCAGGCGGCAGCCAGTTGGACATCGGGTCGGCGCGTGGGAGGATCAGCATGACATAACCGAACGGATCGATGCCATTAGCCAGAACTCGGGCAAAATCGGAGACACCGGCTCCTGCGGCCAATGCGGACGCCACGTTTTCCTGTGCGAACATTCCGGCAAGTTTCGCATCACCGGGGCAGCTCATGCGCGAGCTCCAGTAGTGCGCCGATGCTGCCATCGTCGTAACTAGCGCGAGCATTCCCATGAAACGGGGGACGAGCGTGGTTCGCCCCTGCCCGCAGGCCCACATCGCAACCAGCGCGACCGCTCCGTAGAGCACGCCCTTCATATGATAGCTTTGCGCGACGATGCTGAGCATCAGGATCGTCGCGACTTTGATCCAGATGAGCCGCGGTTCGGCGCGATTGGTGGGATCCCACAGAGCGACGAGCACTATAAGCAGCGTGGTGAGGATGATCGGTTGCTCGGGGCGGCTCAGTACCATGGCGAACGGCAGTGTACCGATCCCCAGTATGGCGAAGGCCAAGATGCCGAGCAGTTTGCGTCGTACAGAATCGCCTTCGACGCGGCGGAGGAGCAACCAGACGAGAGCCAGCCAGGCCAGCGCGCACGCTACCCCGGCCAAGCGAACGAAAATCGGCTCGGGAAAGGCGCCGTTCGCGGCCGCACTGAACAACCTTACCGGCCAGATATGGATCGGTGGAACGGCAATGCTCGTGGGTCCGCAAATATCGCTGAAGAGGCCATCTACGCCATCGATCCCTGCCCGCTGAAGAAACCGCCAGCCGGTCTCGTCCGTGTAGACCGGCACCAGAATGCCGACGACAATGCTTAGGATAAGTCCGCCCGCGGTCAGCACGAACACGATATCGAGAGCGGAAGGACCGCCTCCATTGCGTAGACTGCTCATCGACTCAGCGGGTCGGGAGGGTGTGTGCCACGATGCCGAGATTCCGCCGCCGGATAGGATCGAATTCTTCGGTTCCGGCGACGCTCCCGGCTATCTCGCTGACGATGTAGAGCGGGCGCTGCTTGGCCTGGTTGTAAAGCCGCCCGACATATTCGCCGATAACGCCCAGAACGAACATCTGCACCGATCCCATGACCAGGACGACGATCATCAAGGAGGTCCAGCCCTCCACGGCCTCACCCGCCAGCCAGCCGACCAACGCGTAAACCACAAGCAGGATCGCGACGAGCGAGAGGGCGATGCCCGCGTAGCTTGCCAAGCGCAGCGGCGCGATGGAAAAACCGGTCAGGGCATCGGCCGCAAGACGAAGCATCTTCGCAATCGGATACTTGGTGTTTCCAGCCCATCTCTCCTCGCGTTCGTACTCGAAAGGAACCTGTTTGAAACCCACCCAAGCTACCATTCCGCGGATGAAGCGGGAGCTTTCAGGCATCGATCGGAGAACGTCCAGAGCGCGGCGCGTAAGCAGACGAAAATCACCGCTGTCCAACGGAATATCCACGCCATCCGAAATGCTCGCCAGCAGGCGGTAGAACAGTTTGGCGGTGGCCCGCTTCATTTTCGTCTCGCCCTTGCGTACAGAGCGCTTGCCATAGACCACATCGGCCTGGTTGGCACGCAAGGTCTCTATCATGGGACCAAGCAATTCGGGCGGATCCTGAAGATCGGCGTCGACCACGAAGACGAGGTCGCCGCGGCAGATATCGAGGCCGGCGGAAAGCGCGATTTGATGCCCGTGATTGCGCGATAGGCGAACGGCGACGACCCGAGGATCGGTACGCGCGAGTTCGGCAATCATGGGCCACGTGGCGTCTTTCGATCCATCGTCGACCAGAACCAGCTCATAGTTTTCGTCAACTGCTTTGCGGGCAGCTGCCGTGACGCGGGCGTGCAACTGGCGGAGACATTCCTCCTCGTTGTAACACGGCACGACGATCGAGAGGGCCCGAGTAACCGGCGCACCCGCTGTCGATCGGTGCGATCCGTCAACGCGCGATTCAGTGAAGCCGGCACTTTCGGTCCACGGCATCATGTTCATGGTCGGCAGCTCCCAATTGGCCGGTTCGATTGGGAGGAGTAGTGGAAGATGGTTAACAATTTCCTCGTGCCATAGCAGCCGCAATGCTTTGTTTACCTTATTGGTTCAGACATGGGCTTCAGTCCAAGAGAGGCGGATACTCATGATGCATGTCTATTCTTCCGAATTCTATGACTACATAAACAGCGGCTCGACCAATTCAGCGCGCCACATCGCTCCGTTGATGCGCAGCGTGACCCCGATCGATAGCGTACTGGATGTGGGCGCGGGAGTCGGTGCATGGGCGGCGGAATGGATGCGCGCCGGTGCATCGGATGTGGTCGCGGTAGATGGGCCCTACACCGACAACACCTCCTTCCTCGTACCCGACGAACAGTTCGTAAAACACGATCTGCAGACCCCGCTGGACCTTGGCCGCAAGTTCGCCCTGGTGCAGTCACTCGAAGTAGCGGAGCACATCCCACACAAGAGCGCCGACACGTTCATCGACACCCTAGTGCGACACGGTGATATCGTCCTGTTTTCAGCAGCAGTCCCCGGCCAGGGCGGCGAGCATCACGTCAATGAGCGTCCGCTCGAGTTCTGGCGGAAAAAATTTCAAACCCGAGGTTACGCGGCATTCGACTGGCTGCGCCCGCTGATCCGCGACGAAAAGCTCGTGCAACCCTGGTATCGTTACAACACGATTATATACGCGAACGCATCCGGGCAGGATCGACTGGCACCGGAAGTGCTGGAGGCGCGAGTTTCCGACCGACGCGCCGTTCCTCATGCAGGGTCTTTTGCCTGGCGCCTACGTCGCGCATTGGTCCGGGCCATGCCTACCCCTTTTGTCACGCGCGTAGCCACGATCCTCGCTCATCGTAAGGCCAGTGCTTACCGGGAAGCCGGCATATGACTGGTTTGCCCCTAGGCTCGAGTACTGCGGCCTCTGCGGGAGCAGTTGGCTACACGGTTCTGCTTGCCCTGGTGCTGGGATCGCTCTGTGCCGCTTCGGGCACCGTTCTCCTGCGTTTGGGTGCAGCGGGCGGGCAGTCTTTGATGGACTTTCTCAATCCACGCCTCATTTCCGGCCTGACCCTTTATCTACTCGGCGCAGTCTTGTGGATCTTTGCCATGTCGCGTGCGCAACTCAGCCTAGTATATCCTTTCACGGCACTCACCTTCGTACTTGTAATGCTGGCCGGCCAAGTCCTGCTTGGCGAGAAAGCCACGCCGGGCGTCTATGGCGGGTCGGCACTCATATTTCTGGGGATCGGCTGGATTGCAGTGGGTGCCACACGATGATTGCCGGCCTTCGTAACGCTCTCGCTGTGCCGATCCTGTTCGACACCTATCAGGCAGCGGTCGGCGCCAACCGCGCAAAAACGATCTTTGTCGACGAATGCGTGCGGCCGCAATCGGGCATGCGGTTGCTCGACATCGGGTGCGGAACCGGCGCGGTCGTTCCATTCCTGCCTACCGACACCGAAATCGTCGGAGTCGATGTGAGCCAGCCATACATAAGCGCGGCGCAGCGCCGCTTCGGCCACCGCGCGGATTTTCGCTTGGCCGATGCATCCGATCTGGACGCCGACATCGGCGAGGGATTCGATCTGGCCTATGCCTTCGGGGTGCTGCACCATTTGCCGGACGATCTCGCAATATCGCTCATTAACGGCGCAATGCGGCGGCTCAAACAAGGCGGAAGGCTGGTCACAATCGACCCCACTTTAACGGAAAAGCAAGGCGCCATTTCCCGCTTTATCGTTTCAGCGGATCGCGGAAAGTATGTCCGAACGGCTGGAGCGGTTTCCGACCTTTTCGGACATCTGGATATCGACATCGCGGTCAGACACGATCTTCTGCGCATACCATTTGCCAATGTGATTGTCTCCGCTTCAAAGGCGTGACGATACTCGGCCGAAAATCGTGACCTCCTTTGAGCTCCAGCGGCCAACGTATAAGAACTGGGTTTGCCGCTCTGGATCGTGGCGTCGGCCACACCGGTCATCACATAGGCCGGCACGGCAAAATGGATTTGGACGCGTGGAAGGATGACCTCAATCTCCCATGCTCCGGCGCATTCTGCGAAGTGCTGGTGCGGGTGGCGGGACTCGAACCCGCACGAGCAAAGCTCAGGGGATTTTAAGTCCCCGGCGTCTACCATTCCGCCACACCCGCCTATGCCGGATCGCCCTAGTCGCTACCCGACGGGTGGGCAATCGCGGTTCGTGCTGGAAGGCGGGTTCAATTCTCGTTGAGGCGCCGGCGCATATCCTTGCCCGGCTTGAAATACGGAACGCGCTTGGCCGGCACATCGACCGTTTCGCCGGTACGCGGGTTGCGGCCCTTGCGCGCTTCGCGTTCACGCGTCGAGAAGGCACCGAAGCCGCGCAGTTCCACCCGCCCGCCTTCGGTCAGGCGGTGCGAAATCTCTTCGAAAAAGATATCCACGACCTGCTCGACCTCTTCGGCCCGCAATTCGGGATTGTCCTGCGCAAGAGCGGCGAGCAGTTCGGATCGGATCATGTCGTGCCTCCCGGCCCATCCGGCCGCATCAGTTCGGTTTTCCGTGCGCCCCAAGCCGGACCGCACTTTTGCGCGCGATTCCAACCCTGTGAATGTGGCAGAAGCAGGGCCGGCCTGCAAGTTGGCGATGAGAGATTCTCGCCATCGCCCTCAGACTTCGGCCAGCAGTTCCTGCGCCGATACGCCGAGCCGATCCATGCGCGCCCTGATCTCGGGCCATTCCTCGCGCAGGAAAACCTCGCGCTCGCTACGGCGCAGACGCTCTGCGGCGCCGGGGACGACATACATTCCCACCCCGCGCTGCACCTCGACCAGGCCATCGTTCTGGAACTGCTGGTAGGCCTTCGCCACGGTCAGCGGGTTGGCACCCTGTTCGGCAGCGAGCGCGCGGACCGAAGGCAACATGTCGCCTTCGGCATAACGGCCATCGATGATGGCGGCGGCGATCATGTCTCTCAGCTTGAGATAGACCGGCTTGGACTGGTTGCTCATCGTGCATTCCCCGCGGCAGACTGCTTCAGTGCCATAATACAGCGTGGCGCGCAAGGTTCCCGAGCGCGGGCCGTTCATCCCGACGCAAGGCGGTCACCTGTGTAACTAATGCTTCACATAGGCGTGCAAGCCGCTAGGGTGCGCGCTTCTTCGGGGAGGAGGCCTCCGCGGTCTCCGCAAGACTACATTAAAGAGGTTTGCCACGCATGGCCACGACACAACCGGTTGACGGGGATTCTGCAGGAACGTTTCTGGGCCATCCCAAGGGACTTTTCGTTCTGTTCTTCGCCGAGATGTGGGAGCGTTTTTCCTATTACGGGATGCGCGCCCTGCTCATCTTCTACCTGACCAAGCACTGGTTGTTTTCGGATAGCGATGCAGGGATCATCTACGGCGCCTACACCGCGCTGGTCTACATCACGCCCGTGGTCGGCGGCTATCTTGCGGACAAGTATCTGGGGCAAAGGAAGGCGGTCCTGTTCGGGGCCGTCCTGTTGACGCTCGGGCACTTCTTCATGGCGTTCGAGGGTCAACCGGCCGCGGGCACGGAAAACAATCCGATCGTTTATGTGTTCTGGCTGGCGCTGGCGCTCATCATCGTCGGGTCGGGCTTCCTCAAGGCGAACATCTCGGTCATCGTCGGCCAGCTCTATCCGCGCACCGATACGCGCCGAGACGCCGCCTACACGATCTTTTATATGGGCATCAATCTGGGCGCAGCGATCGGTTCGCTGCTGTGCGGCTATATCGGCGAAACCTATGGCTGGGCCTACGGTTTCGGCCTTGCCGGTATCGGCATGCTTGCCGGACTTATCGTGTTCATGTGGGGCAAACCGCTTCTGCTCGGCCGCGGGGAACCTCCCAAGCCACTTGCCAAGAACACCGAATTCTCGATGTACGGCGTCGGCATCGCCATGGTCGGGGTTTGCTGGCTGGCAATTCAGTATCAGGATATGGTCGGCTACGTTCTTGGTGTTTTTGGCGGCGCACTGGTGCTTTATGTTCTCTTCACTGCGGTAGTGAAGCTGCCCAGCGAAGAGCGCGACCGTATCTTTGCCGCGATGTTCCTGATCCTAACTTCGATCGTCTTCTGGGCATTGTTCGAACAGGCGGGTTCTTCGCTCAACCTGTTTACCGATCGCCATGTCGATCGCGGCGGCGTGCCCGCATCGGTCTTCCAGTCGATCAACGCGATCTACATCATCCTGCTGGCTCCGATCTTTGCGGTGGTCTGGCAGACGCTGGGGCGCAAAGGCATGGAACCGAGCGCTCCGCTCAAGTTCGGCCTAGGCGTGGTGCAGGTCGGCCTTGGCTTCCTCGTCCTGGTCTGGGGCGCGCAGTCGGTTGGCATGAACGCGGCGGTTCCCGTCCTTTTCATCTTCCTCATCTATCTCCTGCATACGACCGGCGAACTGTGCCTTTCGCCCGTCGGCCTGTCGGCGATGAACCGGCTCGCCCCCTCGCATATGGCGTCGCTGATCATGGGTACGTGGTTCTTCGCCTCGGCCACCGGTAACTTTGCCGCCGGCCTGATTGCAGCCGCGACGGGCGCCGAAGGCGTCGGTGAGGAATCGGGCAAGGAGGTGGTGCTCGGCGTCTATTCGACCGTTGGCTGGTACGCCGTGGCGATCGGTGTCGGCGTCATGGTCATCAGCCCGCTGATCAAGAAGCTGATGCATCTCGACACGCTCAAGGACGATACCGTCGGCGACGACCTGCTTGGCCAGAGCGAAGGACCGGGCGAGCCGCAGGGGGCCGGGATCCATCCCGAAACTCGTCCCGCCGGCTGAGCCTGGCTCCGTGCCAATCGGCAAATCGCCGACGGGCACCGATAAACACGATTGACCGGGCGGGCCGGGGCAGCAATGCTCCGGCCCGACTGCTTTGGGGGATTCATGACAAAATACGCCTTGCTTGCCTGTGCCGCCGCATTCGCGATGGCCGGGTGCACGACCACCGGTGACGATGGCGACACGGCTTCGGTTTCGTCGAAAGACTGGGACGCTCCCGTCGGCGCGGACGGCAATGCCCCCTTCCCGTCCACCTATCGCCCCTATCCCGGCCGGCCAACTGCACTGGTCGGCGCCACCGTCTATGACGGACGCGGCAAGCGAATCGACAATGGCACCGTGCTTTTCCGCGACGGCAAGGTAGCCGCGATCGGCGACGCATCGCTTTCGACCGAAGGCTACGATGTCGTCGACGGCGGCGGCAAGTTCGTGACGCCCGGCGTGATCGACATCCATTCGCATCTCGGCGATTACCCCACGCCGAGCGTCGAAGCGCATTCCGACGGTAACGAGGCGACCAGCCCGATGACGCCCGAAGTCTGGGCCGAACATTCGGTCTGGCCGCAGGATCCCGGCTTCACCCGCGCGCTGGCCAATGGCGGGGTGACCAGCCTGCAGATCCTGCCGGGTTCGGCCAACCTGACCGGTGGGCGCTCGGTCACGCTCAAGAACGTGTCCGCCCGCACGGTGCAGGGGATGAAATTTCCCGGCGCGCCCTACGGCATGAAGATGGCCTGCGGGGAAAACCCCAAGCGCGTCTACGGCGGCAAGGGCCGCATGCCGTCGACCCGCATGGGCAATTTCGCGGTCAACCGGCAGATGTGGCTCGATGCGCAGGCCTATGACGGCAAGAAACGCGATCTCGGCAAGGAGACGCTGAAGGGCGTGCTCGATGGCGAAATCCTGGTCCACAACCACTGCTACCGCGCGGACGAGATGGCGCTGGTCATGGATATGGCCAAGGAGATGGGCTACAAGGTCACCGCCTTCCATCACGCCGTAGAAGCCTACAAGATCGGCGACCTGCTGCGCGAGAACGACGTGTGCAGCGCGATCTGGGCAGACTGGTACGGCTTCAAGATGGAAGCCTATGACGGTATCCTCGAAAACGCGGCCTTCCTTCAGCGCGAGGGCGCCTGCGTAGTCATCCATTCCGACGATGTCAACGGCATCCAGCGCCTCAATCAGGAAGCTGCCAAGGCGCAGGCCGCGGGCCGACGCGTGGGAGTCGACATTCCCGACGCGGAAGTGGTCGGCTGGTTCACCTACAACGCCGCGAAGGCGATGGGCATTGGCGAGATGACCGGCAGCCTCGAGCCGGGGAAAATGGCCGATGTCGTGCTGTGGAACGGCGATCCGCTGTCCGTCTATTCCCGGCCTGAAAAGGTCTGGGTCGATGGTGCATTGATGTTCGATGCGACGGACCGCAAACGGCGTCCGGTGAGCGATTTCGAGCTCGGCCAGCCCGGCGAAGGAGACGTGAAATGAGGCGCGCCCTGACGATTGCCGCGAGCCTTCTCGCGCTCGCCTCGGCCGCGCCCGCCACGGCGCAGGATGTGGCCATCACCAATGCGACCGTCGCTACGGGCGACGGCTCCGAACCGGTCGAGGGCGCGACCGTGATCGTGCGCGGCGGCAAGATTGTCGCTGCCGGAACCGGCATTGCCGTTCCCGCCGGAATGCAGGTGCTGGACGGCAGTGACACCTGGGTCACGCCCGGCATCTTTGCGACCGTTACCTCGCTTGGCCTGTGGGATGTCGGCGCGGTCAGCGAATCGAACGATACGCGCGCCGGCGATTCGCCATTCAGCGCTGCGCTCGACGTGGCCCCGGTGGTGAACCCGTCTTCGCAACATATTCTGGTGCATCGTTCGGCGGGCATCACTCGCGCCGCGACCGTGACCTTGCCGGCTAGTTCGATCTTCGGCGGGCAAGGCGCGATGATCGATCTCGGCGCCGATCCGAACGCCGTCACCCGCCCCCGCGCGTTCCAGGTGGTGGCATTGGGCGAATATGGCGGACGCCTGGCGGGGGGCAGCCGCGCAGCCACGCATACGCTGCTGCGCAACGCCCTGCGCGAAGCGGGCAGCTATGGCGACGACGCGCGAATCCCCGGGCGCAGTACACGCGGCGAGATCCGCACCGGCGACGATATGCCGATCGACCCGCGCATGACCGGTCGCGATACCGACCGCGCCGACGACGTGCTGCTGACCCGTTTCGATGCGGCGGCGCTGGTGCCCGTCCTGCGCGGAGAACAGCCGCTCTACGTTTATGTGGAACGCGCTTCGGACATCCGCAGCACGCTGGCGCTGACACGAGAATTCCCGAATCTCGACCTTGTGCTGGTCGGCGCGAGCGAGGGCTGGCTGGTGGCGAGCGAGATCGCCGCAGCCAATGTTCCGGTGATCGCCGACGGGCTCGACGACCTGCCACAGAATTTCGAGGAATTGGGTTCGACGCAGAGCAATATCGGGCGCATGGTCAAGGCCGGGGTACGCGTGGCGATCAACGCCGCGGCGATGGAGAATCCACGCAATCTCAACCAGTATGCCGGCAATCTCGTTGCGCTGACCCGCATCCCGGGGGCCGACGGGCTCAGCTGGGGACAGGCCTTTGCCGCGATCAGTTCGGTGCCTGCCGCGATCAGCGGGATGGGCGGTAAGGCGGGCGTATTGGCGCCGGGCGCGACGGGTGATCTGGTGATCTGGGACGGCGACCCGCTCGAGGTCGGCTCGGTGCCGGTGAAGGTCTTCATCGACGGGATCGAGCAGCCGCTCGACAGCCACCAGAGCCGCTTGCGGGAGCGTTATCGCGATCTCGACCTCAGCGACCTGCCCAAGGCCTATGACTGGTAGGGTATCGGGCACGGATAAGGACATGAAAGACATGCGCACGACTTTGCTCGCTCTTGGCGCGGCGGCAGCGGCGGTGGGGTTCCACACGCTGTCGGCGCAGGATACGCCGCCCGACCGTTCGCAGGACATCGCCTGGATGAGCGCCCAGCAGGCCTATCTCACCAAGCTCGATGCCGCGGGCGGATGGCGCGTCATGTCAGGCGGGCTGCGCTGGCGCTATGTCGAATTCGCCGGCAGCGATGAAAAGCCCAGCGTCGAGGATACGGTAACCGTGCATTACGCCGGCACCTTCATCGATGGGGAGACCTTCGACAGCTCGTTCGACCGGGGCGAACCCGCCACCTTTCCGCTCGGCCGGCTGGTCAAGGCATGGCAGATGGCGATACCAGAGATGGGTGTAGGCGACACGATCGAGATCGCCGCCCCCGCCGACCTGGCCTATGGTGCCACCGGCAAGGGGCCCATTCCCGGCGGTGCGACGCTGCTGTTCAAGGTCAAGCTTCTAGGCATCGAAACCGCCGAATAGGCAGGCGGCAGGCGCTCGCGCTTGCAAAGCGGCGGCAATGTGATACGTATGTTGACATTGTAAACATAGGAGTGCGTCATGGATCAGGCCCTGATTTCGCTGCTTGCCGCTTCGCTGGCCTTCGTCGGCACCCATTTCGCGTTGTCGCATCCCTTGCGCCGGCCGCTTGTCGGGATGCTGGGAGAGACCGGCTTCATGTTCGCATACAGTCTGGTCGCCGCCGCCTGCATGGCATGGATGTATTTCGCCTTCGCCGCCGCCCCGACAGCGGATCTGGGCGGGAGCGGCGATATCGGCTGGATCGCCGCCACCGTCCTCACCTTGCCCGCGCTGGTGCTGTTCGTCGGATCGCTGATAGGCAACCCTGCCCTGCCGGCGCCGGGTGCCGAGAAACTCGCGGCGCGCGAACCGGCCGGCGTCTTCGCGGTGACCCGGCACCCGATGATGTGGGGCTTCGCGCTGTGGGCGATCTCCCATATCGTCCTGTTCTGGAGCTGGCGGACGATGTTCGTCGCCGGAGCGATACTCTCGCTCGCCCTGGTCGGGGCGCGGATGCAGGACCGCAAGAAAGAAGCGCTGATGGGGCCGGCCTGGACCGAATGGGAAGCGAAGACGAGCTACTGGCCGCGCTGGGGCAGACTGCCGGGCGCAGGCGTTATCCTGTGGGCCATCGCCATCGCCGCCTGGCTCGGCATCAGCTACTGGCACATGAGTGCGGCAGGCATACCTGCAGGCGTGTTGCGGTGGCTCTGACTACCGCCCGCCGAAGGTCGGCGCGCGTTTTTCGAGCAGGGCGTCGATCCCTTCCCTATGATCATCGGTCAGATGCATCAGCGCTTGGGTGTTGGCCGCCATCTCGAGCGCCGCATCGTAGGTGACCGAGCGCCCCTGCCGCATCAGATTCTTGGCATGGCGCAGGGCATGCGGCGGCATGGCCGCGACCTTTTCGGCAAGCGCCCGCGCTTCGTCCATCAGCGCATCGCCCGCGACCACCCGGCTGACGAGCCCCCAATCGATCGCGGTCGGTGCGTCGATCACGTCGCCGGTGTAGAACAGCTCGGCCGCGCGCGCCTCGCCGATGATGCGCGGGAGGATCCAGGTGCCCCCATCGCCGGGAATGATGCCCAGCTTGAGGAAGGTGACGCCGAATTTCGCCCGATCGCTGGCGATCCGCATGTCGGCAAGGCAGGCGAGGTCGCAGCCCAGCCCGATCGCCGGTCCGTTGATCGCCGCGATCAGCGGGACGCGCAGGCCGTAAAGCGCGCGCAGCACCTTGTGGATGTTGTTGCGATAGCCGTCGGAAATCTCGGGCGCAGTCCCACCGAAGGTCCCGGTCCGCTCCTTCATCGCCTTGATATCGCCGCCGGCGCTGAACGCCCGCCCAGCACCTGTGAGGATCACGCAGCGCACATTCATATCGGTATTGATGGCATCGCAGGCGGCGGCAAACTCGTCTCCGTCGCCCTTTGCGCCGAGCGGGTTCATCGTCTCGGGCCGGTTGAGGGTGAGTGTAGTGACGTGGTCGGCGGTGTCGATGGTCAGCAGGCTCATTGAGTTCCCTCCGAATAGGTCCGCTCTCCGAGGAAGTTAAGGACCGCCTCCTCGGCGACGTCGTGCCACGCCAGATCATGTCCCGCACCGCGGAAAATCTTTACTTTTGCACGTGGGTTGGCCGCCGCAAGGCGTTGCGCGTGATCGTATGGGATCAGGCTGTCCGCATCACCGTGCAGGATAAGGATATCGCTGCGAATATCGGCAAGCTTGGCGGCGTTGTCGTAACGATCACGCAGGAGCAGGCTGGTCGGAAGCCAGCGAAATTTCTCCGCGACAAGGCCAGCAAGGCTCGAGAATGGAGAAACAAGAACAAGGGCCATCGGCTCGATCTCGCGTGCCATCTGAACGGCCACACCCGAACCGATGGAATTGCCGATTATCACGATATCCTGCTCGGCAAGGCCGTTTTGCTTCAGATAGTCGATCGCCGCACGACCATCGCGGTAGAGGCCCTCCTCGCTTGGATTGCCCGGATTTCCGCGATAGCCGCGATACTCCGCTGCCAGCACGCCATAACCTTCGGGAACGAGACGGTCTGTCGCCACGACGCTCGACACCCAGTCGGCACCATTCCCATGGAAATAGAGTATCGTCGGCGACCCAGCCCGGCTCGGTCGATAGCCGGCATTCAGCAACAGGCCGTCGTCGGTCCGGTAGGCGATCTCTTCGAAGCCGCCGGTAGTAGGGCCGATTGCGCGAGGGGCGGGATAAATGAAACGCTCTTGCTGGCTCCAGAGGATCGCAAGGACAGCCAGATAAGCTGTTGCGAAGAAGACGAGAATCCACATGCCGACGCGGATCGGTCGGCTCAAGCCCGCGCCTCTTCCACGCCCGCACTGTTGTGGCGCAGCGCCGACAAGACCGTATCGACGATATGCGGCGCATTGAGACCGGCTTCGTCATACTGTTTCGCCGGATCGTCCTGATCCTGAAACATGTCGGGCAAGCGCATAGTGCGCACCTTGAGCCCGGCATCGGTCAGCCCTTGGTCCGAAGCGAAGGTCAGGACATGCGCACCGAGGCCGCCGACGGCACCTTCCTCGACCGTCACAACCACTTCGTGGCTGCGCATCAGACGCTCGATCAGGGCGGTATCGAGCGGTTTGGCGAAGCGCAGATCGGCGACCGTCGCCGACAGCCCCTTGGCCTCCAGCTGGTCCGCCGCCTTCTTGGCCTCTTCCAGCCGCGCGCCGAGCGACAGGATCGCCACTTTCGAGCCTTCGCGCACGATCCGCCCTTTGCCGATTTCCAGCTTCTCGAGCCGGTCCGGGATCGCCACACCGGTGCCCGAGCCGCGCGGATAACGGAAGGCGATGGGGCCGTCGTCATATTCGGCGGCGGTATAGGTCATATGGGCCAGCTCCGCCTCGTCGGCGGCGGCCATCACCACGAAGTTGGGCAGTGTGGCGAGGTAGGTGATGTCGAACGAGCCGGCATGCGTGCAGCCGTCCGCGCCGACCAGCCCCGCGCGGTCGATCGCGAAGCGCACCGGCAGGTTCTGAATCGCCACATCGTGCACCACCTGGTCGTAGGCACGCTGGAGGAAGGTGGAATAGATTGCGGCGAAGGGTCGCATGCCTTCTGCCGCAAGACCGGCGGCAAAGGTCACGCCATGCTGTTCGGCGATGCCGACGTCGAACGCCTTGTCGGGGTGCGCCTTGGCAAATTTGTCGACCCCCGTGCCGCTGGGCATCGCGGCAGTGATGGCGCAGATCCGCGGATCGCTGTCGGCAATCTTCGCGAGGGTTTCGCCGAAGACGTTCTGATAGGCGGGCGGGCCCCCGCTCGACTTCTTCTGTTCGCCTGTGACGACGTCGAACTTGGCGACGCCGTGATATTTGTCGGCGCTGTTTTCGGCCGGTGCGTAGCCTTTGCCCTTCTTGGTGACGACATGGATCAGCACCGGGCCCTGTTCGCCATCGCGCACATTCTCGAGAACCGGAATGAGGTGGTCGAGATTATGTCCGTCGATCGGACCGACATAATAGAAGCCCAATTCCTCGAACAACGTCCCGCCGGTGGCCATGCCGCGGGCGTATTCCTCGGCCTTCTCCAGCCCGCCCCAGACGCGGCGGCCCATTTTCCTGGCGATCTTCGACGCCATCGAGCGCAGGCCGAGATATTCGCTGCTCGATACCATGCGGGCCAGATAGGCGCTGAGACCGCCGACCGGCGGCGCAATCGACATGTCGTTGTCGTTGAGGATGACGACCAGCCGGTTCCCCGCCTGTTCGGCATTGTTCATCGCTTCATAGGCCATGCCCGCGCTCATCGCGCCATCGCCGATGACCGCGATGCCGCGTCCGGGGAGCTGCTGCATCTTCTTGGCCAGGGCGAAGCCCAGCGCTGCCGAAATCGAGGTCGAGCTATGTGCCGCGCCGAAGGGGTCGTATTCGCTCTCTGCGCGCTTGGTGAAACCGCTCAGCCCTCCACCCTGTCGCAAGGTCCGGATACGATCGCGCCGCCCGGTCAGGATCTTGTGCGGATAGCACTGGTGGCCGACGTCCCACACCAGCTTGTCGGTCGGCGTATCGAAGACATAGTGGATCGCGGTGGTCAGTTCGACCACGCCGAGACCCGATCCCAGATGTCCGCCCGTAGTGCCGACAGCGTCGATCATTTCGGCGCGCAATTCGTCGGAAAGTTGGCGAAGCTGGTCTTTCTTCAGCTTGCGAAGGTCGTCGGGAGTATTGACCGTATCGAGCAACGGCGTCTTGGGGCGACTTGTCATAGCGTACCGCTCTACACCGGCAGAACGAAACTGTCGATAAACGCCTGGACGATGGCGGGGAACAGTTCGGCGCTGGAATTCAACTGGCGCAATCGTCGCACAAACCGCGCAGTTCGACGACCGGACGCACATCGGTAAAGCCGGCATCCTTGCCCGCGGCACGCAAGGCGCCGGTCACACGGTCGTCGTCGATATGCGTGGCCTTGCCGCAATCGTCGCAGATCAGAAAAATGCAATCGTGACGGCAGCCCGGATGCGTGTTGACGAGATAGGCGTTCGCGCTCTCGATACGGTTGGCGAGATTGGTACGCACGAACAGGTCGAGAATGCGATAGACGCTGTTCGGAGCGACACGCTTGCCGCGCGATTGCGACAGATTGTCCGCGATATCGTAGGCACTGGCCGGCTTTTCGTGTCGGGCAAGCTCCTCGAACACCGACTGGCGCATGCCCGTCCATTGCTCGCCGCTGTCCGTAAGCGTGTTACGGGCGGCCCTGATCAGGTCGTCGCCTTCGTGTTCCTTGTGAGCATGTGCATGTCCGGCCATGCCGCAAGAGGTAGGACGCAGGGCGTCCTGGCGCAAGCTAGTCGCGCTGGAAGCTGGCCGAATAGACGCCCGGATACATTGCCTTCAGAGCCTTCACCTTGGGGGCGTCCCACCGGACGATGTAGCCGTGCCGGGGGTTCTTGAGCATGAAGTCCTGATGGTAGGTTTCGGCAGGATAGAACGCCTGCGCCCGTTCGATCCGCGTGACGATGGGCTTGGACCACAGCTTCGCCGCCTTCAATTGCGCAATATACGCCTTGGCGACCGTATTCTGTTCCGCGGACATCGGCACGATGGCCATGCGATATTGCGCGCCGGTATCCGGACCCTGGCGATTCAGCTGAGTCGGATCGGCTACCACGGAAAACAAGATGCGCAGCAACTGGTCGTAGCGGATGACCTTGGGATCGTAGGTGATCTTCACCACTTCGGCGTGATCCGTAACACCGCTGGAAACCAGCTTGTAGTCCGCCTGGCGTTCCGTCCCGCCGTGATAGCCCGAAACGGCGCTCTTCACGCCCTTCACGTGGCTGAATACGGCCTCGACGCCCCAGAAACAGCCGCCTGCGAAGATCGCGGTCTTCAACCCGCTTTCCCTGGCGATGCGCTTTGCCTGAGGGGCGTTCACAACCGATTCGGCAGCGATCGCGGGTTGCTGGCAGCCGGACACCGCCAGCAAGAGCACGGCACCGGCAAGTGTCGCGCTCAGCCGTGTCACAGGATCGCGGCGATCATTTGCGGCACGGCGGACAGGATGTCGCCGCTATTGAACAGAACTACGGCGACGGCGCCGACACCGAAACCGATGCCAAAATTGCGATAAAGGTCGGGGGTAAAGAGGGTCATGATGGAAAGTCTTTCGTTATCCTTGCCCAAATGGTTACAACCGCGCCTCTTGCAACGTGCTTAATATGCAAGTTGCCTTGCGTTCAGGTAACGAAGGCAGGAGCCGAACCCGCTTGCCGGGCGTTCTCCACCGGAGACCGAGATGCGCGTATTCCCAATTCTCTTGCCGGGTCTGCTCCTGTTTGCCTGCAATCAGGCGGAGGCTCCCACCCCGCCGCCAACCCAGCGCGCTACCGTCCCTGATGGCGCACCGGGGTCGACGATGGATAAGATCGATCCCGAGAACGCATTGAACGGCCAATGGGAAGTCGTCCGGATCGACGATCTCGCCTTCCCGGCGAAGCTGGGCATCGTGAATTTCCAGAGCGGCCAGTTCTTTAGCCACGAGGCCGGCTGCGGGGGCGGGCACCCCGCCTTTTACGAGGCCGGAGCGGACGGTTCGCTGCGCACCTGGCGGCGCGAAGCGGTGCGGATCGGTAAATATTCGTCGCCAGAAGCGCCGGCACTCGAACGGGCACTCGCCGATTTTATCGATTCGGCAAGAGGTTGGTCCAAACCCGCCAATAACAGGCTCGAACTGACGGCGAGCAATGGCAGCACCGCATATCTTCGGCGGCCGGTCGGCCCGGTGCCGGCACTGGAAGGCGAATGGCGGGTGGTATTGATCGACGGTCAGGCATGGACCGGGCCGCAACCCGCCAGCATTTCGGTCGGCTATAACTGGTTCGGTGCCAGCGCGGGCTGCAATGGCGGCGGCGCGACCTGGTCGTCACCCGCGCCGGGCAAGCTTTCGATCGGCACCATTACCGCAACGCAGATGCGATGCGAGCAAACCTTGATGCAGGCCGAAGGCAATCTGTTCGGCGCCCTTGCTTCGGTAACCGGCTATCGGCTGATCGGCGACGACCGGGCAATTCTAGAAGGAGCTCGCGAGATCGATCTCGCCCGCATGGAATAACCCTGAACCGCGTTCTCAATGGCGGAAGTGACGCATCCCCGTGAACACCATGGCGAGGCCTTTCTCGTTCGCCGCGGCGATTACCTCGTCGTCGCGGATCGACCCGCCGGGCTGAATGATTGCGGTCGCGCCCGCTCCCGCCGCGGCAAGAAGCCCGTCGGCAAAGGGAAAGAATGCATCCGAGGCGACGGCGCTGCCGACCGTGCGGGGTTGATCCCAGCCATATGTCTCGGCCGCTTCGACTGCCTTCATCGCAGCGATGCGGCTGGAATCGCGGCGATTCATCTGGCCCGCGCCGATGCCGGCCGTCGCACCGTCTTTGGCATAGACAATGGCGTTCGATTTGACGTGGCGTGCCACGGTCCAGGCGAACAGGCAGTCCTTGAGTTCCCGGTCCGTCGGTTCGCGCTGGGTCACGATCTTGAGATCGGCCCCGGTGATCGCGCCATTGTCGCGCGTCTGCACCAGCAGGCCGCCGGTGATCGGCTTGACCAGCAGCCCGGCGCGACGCGGATCGGGCAAGTCGCCGGTAACGAGGAGCCGCAGGTTCTTCTTCTTCGCGAAGGCCGCCCTGGCCTCTGCGCTAACCGATGGCGCGATGACGACCTCGGTGAAGATTTCGCAGATCGCCTCGGCAGTCGGCCCGTCGAGTTCGGTATTGACCGCAACGATCCCGCCAAAGGCCGATACGCTGTCGCAATGAAGCGCCTCATTCCATGCCCCGAGCAGCGTCGACGCCTGCGCAACACCGCAGGGATTGGCGTGTTTGACGATCACGACCGCCGGATCGCCACCAGCGAATTCGGCGCACAGCTCCAGCGCGGCATCGGCATCGTTGTAATTGTTGTAGCTGAGTTCCTTGCCCTGCAATTGCTCGGCCTGGGCGATACCGCGGCCGTGCGGGCCGGCCGGCTTGTAAAGTGCCGCCTTCTGGTGCGGGTTTTCGCCGTAACGCAGTTCGACCGGGGCCTTGCCGTTGACCGCCAGAAAATCGGGGAAGAGCTGCTGCTGGTCGGCGAAGGCGAACCACTGGCTGATCATGCTGTCGTAAGCCGCGGTGGCAGCGAAAGCCTTGGCCGCGCCTTTGCGGCGGAAGTCGAGCGATGTCGCGCCGCTTGTCGCCAGCTCGCCCAGCAGGGTTTCATAATCCGCAGGGTCGGTCACGATAGTGACGAACTGGTGGTTCTTGGCGGCGCTGCGCACCATCGAAGGCCCGCCGATATCGATGTTCTCGATGATTTCGGCGCGACCGGCGCCGCGCATCACGGTCGCTTCGAAGGGATATAGATTGACGACGACGAGATCGATCGCACCGATAGCGTGTTCGTCCATCGCGGCGGCATGGTCGGGATTGTCGCGCACGGCGAGCAGACCCCCATGGACCATCGGGTGGAGCGTTTTCACGCGCCCGTCCATCATTTCGGGAAAGCCGGTCAGGTCGGACACATCGCGGACATCGAGCCCGGCGTCGCGCAGCGCCTTCGCCGTGCCCCCGGTCGAAACCAGTTCGACGCCTCCCGCCGCGAGCGCCTTGCCTAGTTCCACCAAGCCGGTCTTGTCGGACACTGAAAGCAGTGCCCGCTTGATCGTTACATCCGTCACGTATCGGTTATCCCATGCGTTTGAGCAGCCAGGGAAAGCGTCCCCCGCTGCGCGATGTCAGTCCTTCGACGACCAGCTGTTGGGTTGCCCGCGGGCGGCCCTGCCCGTCGACCCAGAGGCTGTCGTCGATCGCGATTTGCGCCTCGCCGCTATCGCCTCCGAGCCGGAATTGCCAGTAGCTTCCATCGGGCAAAGCCAATCCCGCGCCGCGCAAGTCATCTGCCAGGCCCGCTTCGATACCGTGCCCGAGATGAAACCGGATCGCAAAACCGATCTTGCCGCGCTTGCCCTGCCGACCGGAGGGTTCGAGCACATCCTCACCCGACAGGCCGGTGCCGTCCGCGCCGAGCAGCAGGGTTCGCCGGTGGATCAGGCCATAGCGTGCGGCATAGCCGTTATGCGAGGCTTCGAGCCGCACGGCATCGCAGCCCTTCTGCCGCACCAAGGTACGCGCAATGTCGACTTCCTCGACCCCCTTGCCGATCTGCCCCTTGATCAGGACGGCGGTCGAATTGGCATCGTCGAGCACCAGCGTGGAATGCGCCGCCGTGCCGCGCAGGCCCTGCTCGATCCGCACGGGGACTTGACCACCCGCCAGTTCCGCCCCGCCGCAATTCACGACGATCCGCTGCTCGCCATGCGAGAATTCGAAGGCCAGCGTGGAAGCGCAGCCATGACGCGCATGCCTTGCACGCGGTGGCGGCGCGCCATCGAGCACCAGCACGGCCTTGCCCGCATCGGCCCGCTGATAGCCCCAGTGCCTGCTTTCTTTGCCCGGACGCGTCCGGATGCCGCTCGCCTCGACCAAGGCGTCGACGCGCTCCGCCGAGGTCGCGCCGGCGCCCTGCCAACTGCCCAGTGCACGATCGCTCATGCGCACGGCAAGCAGGGGCGGCACCAGCAGGCCGAGCATGGTTTCGAGCGCGGGCGGCGGATCGCGATCGACTGCCTCGTAACAGGCGCGCAGGTCGATCAGCAGCGCAATCGCTTCCATCTGCGCGAGCGGGCTGCGCGACAGCACTCCGCCATCCTCGCTGACCAGTTCGCCCAGCGCGCGCAACAGGCCCGCTTCGCCGAAGAGGCGGCGCGGACGGCCATCGGGCAGCAGCAGACCGGCGGCAACGATGGCGCACCAGCCGGCCACCTGCCCCAGCCGGTCCTCGGCGCGGGCGACCTGTCGATCGAGATAACGCGCCGCCGCCTCCATCGCCTCCAGAGTCCGGGCACGCGCCCTCGCATCGCCCGACAGGACCAGCGGCGCGTTCACCAGCCAGGCGAGCAGGCGCAGCCCGGCATGTTCGACCGTCCAGGCCGGCCCTCTGGCGGGACCGGGATTGGCGCGGAGCCACCGCGCGACCAGTTCCTGCCCGATCCCGGCGCAATCCTCTCGCGGGGCGCAGGCTCCAAGATCGCGCAGCCAGGTGAACCCCTGCACCGCGCGCTGGACGGGCGGGGTCAGCGGGGCGTTGCTGGCGAAATCGACTTTCCCGATCGGGACCTTGAGCCCGTGAATCAGAAACTGCCCGGCCCGAAGCGCCACACCGGCAGCGCGCTCGCCCGCCAGGGGACTGACTACGGTCGCCAGCAGGCGCGGCGCGGCCGGCTTGCGCAGCGGTGCCGCAAGCATCGATCCGGGCACACCGAGCCGGTAGGCCAACCGCACCATGCCATCGACCGGTCCGGTCCGGGGAGGCTGGAAATCGGCGAGGACCAGTGTTCGCGCCGGTTCGAGCGGGACGGTTTCGGACATATTGCGCACAGCCTTCTCGACGAGCGGTTCGTCCGTGCCTGAAAGGGGCAGCGCGGGCGCGTCGGATGCTTCCGGGCGGGATGCACCGTCACGCAGGAGGGTGTGCGCGCCCTTCGTCACGATTGTCCCTTCAGCGCGGCGATGTTCGCTGCGTACCGCGCGGGCCCGCCCCTGAACGTCGCCGACCCGGCGACCAGTACGTCAGCCCCCGCATCGACGCACAACCTCGCGGTTTCGGCATTGACGCCGCCATCGACCTCGAGATGGATCGGCTTGCCCAGCGCATCGATGCGCTTGCGGATCGCTTCGACCTTCCTGAGCTGCGAATGGATAAAGCTCTGCCCGCCGAAACCCGGGTTCACGCTCATCACCAGCACGAGATCGGCGTCTTCGAGAATATAGTCGAGCGTCTCCACCGGCGTGCCGGGATTGAGGACCACGCCCGCTTTCTTGCCAAGAGCGGAAATCGCCTGCAGCGTGCGATGGATGTGCGGCCCCGCTTCGGGATGCACGGTGATGATATCGGCCCCGGCTTCGGCAAATTCCTCCAGATAGGCGTCGATCGGGGCGATCATCAGATGAACGTCGAAGGGCTTTGCCGTATGCGGACGCAGCGCCTTCACCACGGCCGGACCGATGGTGATATTCGGCACGTAATGCCCGTCCATCACATCGACGTGGATCCAGTCCGCACCGGCCGCATCAATGGCGCGCACTTCCTCGCCCAGCGCAGCGAAATCGGCGGATAGAATCGAAGGAGAAATCAGCGGGGTCGTCATGCGGGCGCTTTTGCCTTGGTCGCGTGTGAGCCTCGGTCAGCCCTACGCGCGCGAAAGGAGAGTTAACAAGCGAGGCGAAGGGCCTTTTCCACATTGACCGCGCACGTCGAACGCTCGCTCCTTGGAAATCGGTCAGCCTGAATGATGGTTGCGTCGAAAATTCAGCCGCAATTCACCGCAATCTGTTAAAACGGTCGGCATAACGGGGATGAAAGATCCCATACGCCCGGTTGCCACGGCGCCGGATCGCATGCAGTTGAAGACGGATCACTCAATATGAATCGCACTTTCGTTGCCGTCACCGGCATCGCTGCGCTTGCCCTGACGGCACTCGCGGCGCCAGCACCGGCAGAAGCGCAGTATCGCCAGAAAATCACCAACGATGCCTCCAAATGCGCGGCAGGCAACGGCCCCGCCGTGCGCGTGACGATTACCGGCATCAAGGAAAGCAGCGGCACGATGCGCGTGCAGAGCTATCGCGGTACCAAGGATGACTGGCTTGAAAAGGGCAAGTGGATCTATCGGATGGAGGCCCCGGCCAGGGCGGGCTCGATGACCTTCTGCATGCCGGTACCGAAACCCGGCACCTACGGCATAGCCGCGCGCCACGACGTCAACGGCAATGGCGATACGGACATTTTCGCCGATGGCGGCGCAATGTCGAACAACCCCAGCATCAACATCTTCAATCTCGGCAAGCCGAGCTACAAGAAGGTTGCCTTCAACGTCGGCCCGGGCGTCGAGGCAATCTCGATCCGCATGCGCTACCGCTGAACGCGCCGCCTGCGCCACAGTTCGATCAAGGCTCCCGGCGCTGCGAGCAGGGGATGCTTCGCCCGGAACGGCGTGACCTCCAACGCAATTCCGGTGTGGCGTTGGAGTTTCCACGCGGCATAGTCGGCCGCGCCGTCGAAGGTTGTCGTTGCCTTGGCGAGGCGCAGCAGGTTGAGCGGTTTGCCCAGCCGTGCGCGCCTCTTCCACCAGCTCAGAATACGCGCCCGATCGACTTCGCTCAGTGTGGGCCGGAGTAGATCGTCCCGGCGTTCGAAGCTGATACCGGCAGCCTGCCAGGCAAGGGGCAGAAGCCCATCGAAATGGTCCGCGTTGACGTCGAGGATCGCGTTCTCGCGTCCTGGCTTCTCGACCCGAAATTCGGCCTTGTAGGTCGCGCGGAACAGCGCGCTCCAATAGTCTTCGGGCGTGCCACTGTTCGGACCGGCCGCAGCCGCGAGGCGACTCGCCGTGATCGCCGCCGCGCCAAGGGCTTCCGACACTTGCGCGCGGGATCTTTCGCCTGCCTCCCAGACGAGCGCCGATGGCTGGACGAACCGCGCCCAGATCGTCGTATCGCGCGACTTGCCGCTGGCAGCGCGGGCGAATTGCGCAAGCGACATGGTGGCGATCTTGGCGCGCAGCCGCGTGCCCGCATGGTCCCACTCACGATAGCTGACGCGCGGCCAGATTCGCTCTTGCTGGGGTCCCGGCAGCAGGACGTAAAAGTCGAGCACGCCGTCGAGCGATCCGGTGCGCAGGTTCGAACCGTAGAACAGCACGGCGAGCGCGCCGGCCTCTTCGCCCAGCAGCTTCGCATAGGCCACGACTTCGTCGCGCACCGGACGGTCGAGCGCCGCGCCGATCCGCTGCGCGAGGGCGTCGCTCACGCGCTGATGAAAGTGAGTTCCGGTCCCTGCTCGATCCTGTAGCGGCCGGGCGGGAAGGCCTCGCCGTCGAGAATCACCGGCTCGGCCACGTCGACCGCAAGACCCTCGGCATCGAGCTGGTGGAGACCGGCCTCGGCCAGCCATTGCGGCCGCCATCCCATCAGAATTACGGGCAGCAAGGCAAGAAGCCGCCTGCGCGGACGGTCCAGCAAGGCCAGCTTGAGGCCGTGGCGGGGCTCGCCGAACAGCTGGATCCCCATCGGCATGGTTTCGAGCGTGGACGTCAGCATGACGCTGCGCCGCGCAGTATCGCCATGGCCGGAATGCTCAACCGCGTCGCCCGACGGCAGGTGGTGGAGACGCATCTCCGTGCCGCGACGCCACTTGTTCCGATCGGTTCCGAACAAGGCCTGGAGAACGCCCCAGACACTTGCGGCACCCACGGCGAGACTGTTGAAGAAGCCAAGCGAGTGCGCATCCTGCCCCGCATCGATACCAAGGGTGAACGCGCCCGCCCCGAAAATGAACCCGAGCATGGCCGGTTCATCGTGCCCATCGCGGCTCACCGCAAGCGGCCGACGCACGACGCGACGGCCCGACGCATAGGCCGCTATCGCCCCTTCCAGCGTCCAGTCGGCAGGCGCACCCAGATCGACATTCAGCGCATTGGTCTTGCCCTTGGGCAGAACGGCGATGGCAGGCCAGCGATCGGCGAAGACCGATTGCCCCATGGTCAATACGTCGCGCACCGTGCCGTCGCCGCCATTGATGATGAGAAAATCGATCCCGTCGCGGGCAAAGCCGGCCAGTGCATGCGCGATTTCGTCCCGGCTGCGCGGCTGGGCGACGGCAATGCTGTCGGCCCCGGTGCAGGCGAGGTCCTGTCCCTTGTTGCGATGGCTGCGCGGATTGTAGATGATCCCGATCCGCGGGCCGGAAGCGGCATGGCGGGCGCGGTATACCGAACGGCGCTTGGGGACCCGTATCGCGGCTTGCCGGACGGGCAGGCTTTCGAAATTGTAGATTACTCGATCCATTAACCTGTTGCCTCAATCGCCGCCTGGGAACGCTACGTAGGATATTTTCTTCAAATTGTAATGGTGCCGCATAGCATTCTTGCGGCTCGCGGCCGATTAAACATCGGTGTATCGCGCTGGCTGGCGCAATGCTGAACGGGTCCGGCTAGAAAGTTGGCGCACCCGACAGGATTCGAACCTGTGGCCTCTGCCTTCGGAGGGGGTACAAAAGGAGTACGCCAGACTACGAAATTCTACTCTAAGCTACTGTTTCAAAGCAATTTAGTTACGATTCGATTTTCGCTGGCGTATCCGCGTTTACGCCCCGACTTTCCACCGCGTGATGCCGTCACGCTTACGAGAAATCAGGGGCTCCGAGACGGAGTTCGCCATGGTTAAACTTACCAAGCGCGTTGTCGAAGCAGCGACCACGAGAACGACAGATTACATACTTTGGGACGAAGAGCTACCGTGTTTCGGCTTGCGTGTATTCCCATCAGGCAGACGAAGCTATCTTGTTCAGTATCGGCAGCGCGGACGATCGCGGCGCCTGACGATCGGTTCACACGGCGTATGGACCGCAGAGACCGCACGGCGAGAGGCGAAGGCGCAACTCGGGCGCGTAGCGACCGGCAACGATCCCGCCGAGGAAAGAATCGAAGATCATCAGGCAATGACCGTCAGGCAACTGTGCGAGCGCTACATCAGGGATCTTGAGGACGGTCTGATCCTTGGCAAGGGCGGTAGACCGAAGAAGCAGTCCACCATCGATACAGACATCGGCAGGATCAGGCGGCACGTTATCCCTCTGATCGGTTCACGCCGCGTGAAGGATCTCACCCGCGCCGACATGGTCAAGATCATGCGCGACATCATGGCCGGACGCTCCCGGATCATCGTCAAGACCAAGAAGCTGCGAGGCAAGTCCATCGTGAAAGGCGGCCCGGGTACAGCAACCCGGACGCTTGGGCTCATTGGCGGGATACTAACTTATGCCATCGATTTGGGTGTGATCGAACGGAACCCGGCGCACGGAATCAAGAAGCCCAAGTACAAGGTACGCGAGCGGCGCCTGAGCGAGGTCGAATACGGTATCTTTGGGAGGCTGCTTGAAGAAGCGAAGGAGAACGGGCAATTCTGGCCAACGACCGAGATCATACGGATCATCGCGCTCACCGGCTGCCGCCGCAGCGAGATCATCAACCTCAAATGGTGCGACGTCGATTTCGAGGGAAGCTGCCTGCGCCTGTCGGAGAGTAAGGAAGGTCGATCAATCCGCCCGATCGGCTTGCCCGTGGTCGAACTGCTCGAGGCGCAGCGAGAATTGGCGATAGGGAGCTATGTGTTCCCCGGATACAAAGACGATACCGCCTTCGGGGGCTTTCCGCGGCAGTGGAAGACCATGCTGGACGGCACGCCGCTGGAAGGCGTCACCGCCCATGTCCTGCGTCACAGCTTCGCCAGTATCGGTAATGATCTGGGATATACTGAAGTGACTATCGCGGCGCTGCTCGGCCACGCCAAGGGATCGATCACTAGTCGATATATACACGTTCTCGACGCGACACTGATCACGGCCGCGGACATGATCTCGAGCTACGTCGGAGCCATGCTCGACGGAGCCCGCTTCCAGCAGGCTGCACGCGCCCTCGATCGCGCCAGTCGGCGCAAGGCGATGGGTGAATTCCTATCGGACCAGGATCCCCGCCGAATGTCATAACATTCTCCGGCATGATGGTGTCGGCGGGACGAGAACATGCCCCCATGCGCAATGTACCGCAGCATCGCTTGAACATCGTAGACGAACAGACCCTAAGTCAGGCCCAGGGCATAGCAGCGACAGAGCGCCGCGAGAAATCGAGCAGTTCGGGGGCCGGAGCGCCTGCGCGAGCGCGGTCAGCCAGCGCATGTTGCAGCGCAATCGCAAGCAGCGCGGCGTCCTGTGGTGCAACGCCTTTGCGCAGCTGTGCGCGATCGGCTGAAAACACCTCGATCATCAACGCCTCGACGCTGCCGAAGATGGCGCGCAATTCGGCCGCAATGACAGGATTGCCCGCCGCCGCCGCGGGGCCGGTGCACAGGATAAGGCAGCCGCGCCCGGGGCCTTCGGAGAGGTAGTGCGCGATCGACAGTTCGTGGGCATGCAGGAGCCGTTCGCGCAATGTGCCGGCCTGGCGCAGCGCTGGTTCGACCAGCTTGCGCATTTCTTCGGCAAAATGTCGCATCGCGTCGACGTACATCGCCTCCTTGTTGCCGAAGGCGGCGTAGAGGCTTGATTTCGACAATCCCGTCGCCTCGCTGACCCGGTCGAGCGACGTCCCCTCATAGCCACCGACCCAGAACGTGTCGGCCATCCGGGCGCGGACCGCCTCTGTGTCAAACGAGCGCGGGCGCCCGCGCGCTTCGGAGTGCGAAGGATTCATCACCTGGCCATATACCATCTGGACTGTGCGCACCATTTCTGTACTATATAGTCCACAAAGGGAGGGTTCGAGTCCTTCGGATGAAAATTGTCGCACTTTGCTATGAAGGCATGACTCTGCTCGACCTTGTCGGGCCGACCCAGGTGTGGAGCTTCCTCCCCGACGTGCAGATCCAGTACGTCGCTCCTCAAGACCTTCGGGTCGCAACTGACTGTGGGTTGCCGGTGACGGCAACCCACAGCTTTGGCGATGCATGGGAAGCCCCCGATGTGCTGTTCGTTGGCGGCGGCGGCAAGCCCGCACTCGACGCCGCCGCCGATCCCCGCATCCAGGACTTCCTTCGCTCGCGCGGCGAACGGGCGTCCTGGATCACCTCCGTTTGCACCGGGTCGCTGATCATGGCGGCGGCCGGTCTCTACGATGGCTATCGCGCCGCGACCTACTGGGGTGCTCGCGAGATGCTCGCAGGTTATGGAATCGATGTCTCCGAAGAGCGCGTGTGTATCGATCGCAACCGCATCAGCGGCGGCGGGATCACGGCCGGGATCGACTTCGGCCTGGCGACCGCGGCGCACTGGTTTGGCGATGACACCGGACGCCTGTTCGAGCTGGTGCTGGAATATGCGCCGCAGCCGCCGTTCGGTACCGGGCGTCCCGAACTTGCCGACGAAAAAACGCTTCGCACGGCAAGAACGATGACCGAGGCTGTGTTTCAGCAATAGGAGCGGCCGAGTGCGACTTCGCCGGTCTTGACGATAGTCGTCAACGGGATGAGGGTCTGCCCATGCCACCTCTGCCGCACCGAAACTCTCGCAGCCTCGGCAAGGCGCTGTGCCGCTGGCGCCGGCTCAACTGGATCAAGCAGATCGATCTTGCTGAACGGCTCGGGATCTCGCAGCCCGCCCTGTCGCGGTTCGAAGCAGGTGCCACCGAACTCGATCCGCGTGCACAATCGCTCGTGATCGATCTGTTGAGCGCAAGACCGGCATCGGTCGCCGACAGGGCCCTGTGCCGTCTCGTGGCAGGCTCGCAAAACCCTGTCCATCTGATCTGCGACCTCTCGCACCGCCTTCTCGCTGCCTCGCCCGCGCGCCTCGCTCAGTGGCGTTCATCGCTCGCCGAGCTCGAAGGCCGTTCCTTGTGGCCCTTCGCCTCGCCTTCGATCATCAACGCTGAAGCGGACTTGCCATCACTCGGATGGTTTGAAGAAAGCACCTCGCAAATCGAGTTTCAGACCGACGCATTCAGCTGCCCGGAGCTTTCCATCCCGCAAGGCAAGGTGCGCTGGACGCGCATCACCCTTGCCACGGGCGGTCACGCCAGGCTGGTCGAGCAGATGGCGCCGCACTGAATAAGATATTCTGTGGGTTTCGGGGCCTGCGCGAAGGTTTTACCGCTACGCTATGGTTGATCAAACCGAACTCCCCCGCGCAAGACTGCAATCGGTAATCGCCTTCGTGCAGGCGACGGAGCGGCTGAAGGACACGCTGCGCAGCGGGATTACCAGCCAGGGCAGGCAGGAAAGCACCGCCGAGCATAGCTGGCGTCTGGCGCTGATGGTGATGCTGTTCGAGGATGCGCTTGGCGAGATTGACCTCGCGCATCTGCTCAAGCTTTGCCTCATTCATGATCTGGGCGAAGCACTTTCGGGCGACGTCCCGGCAACCGAGCAGCAGGCGGATCCGGACCGCGCCGCGCGCGAGCGGCGCGACATGAGCGAACTGTGCAATGTCCTGCCCGGAGACCTCCAGGAGCGGATGATGAAGCTGTGGGATGAATATGCTGCCGGCGAAACGGGCGAGGCTGTGCTTGCCAAGGCATTCGACAAGCTCGAGACGATGTACCAGCATCTGCTTGGGCGCAATCCGCCAGGCTTCGACTATCAGTTCAATCTCGGATACGGGCGCCGCTACACCGACCGCCACCCCCTGACCCGCGAACTGCGGGCAATGCTCGATACCGAAACGCGCGCCCGGATTGCGGAGCTGCAGACGCCGGACAAGGGTCAGCCTTGCGCATGACGCATCATCGCGTCGCCTGATCGGACTTGAAGTGGATCGCTGCGCCGCGCTTCGAGCGTCCGGCCACCAGCCCGATGCCCAGCGCGATCAGAAGCGCTCCAGTCGCAAACCCCTGGGGAACGTCTTCACCGAGCGCAAGCACCGCGACCGGCACCGCGACGATCGCGCCGACCGAGCCGAGCAGACTCAGCAGCACGGGTCCGCCGCGCTTCTGGAGGATGAAGAACAGGCGATACTGGATTGCGAAGGCGAACGCCTGCGCTGCAACGAGGCCGAGCGCGCTGGCATTCTGCGGCACGCCGAGCGTAAGGCCGGGAATGAGCAGTCCGGCGAGGAGAAGCATCGCCGCTGCCGCGAGCAGCATGCCCGGAGCGAGTTCCTCCGGGCGCGCACCGGCCGGCCAGCGCAGACTGCGATAGATGTTGCCGATCGCCAGCAGGACTGGCCCGGCGAGCGTTGCAAGGATCCAGCCCGTCCCGGCATCGGGAACCACCAGCTTGAGCCAGGCGATCAGCCCGGCGCCAGCCAGCGCCAGCGCGACCCCTGCCGCGCGCCGGCCATCGAAGCGCTCCATCCTGAGCGCGACCGCCGCCGCATAGGTAAGCAGGGGAGGAAAGGCGATCGCCAGCGCGACGAAGCTCGCTCCGATGCGCGGAACCGCGGCGAAGAAGATGAAGTTGGGGGCAGCAAGGCTCACCAGCGCGGCAATGGCATAATATTCGAGCGTCTGGCGCGTCGCCGGAAGCGCATGGCCCGAGGCGATGCGCTCGCCTGCAAGGAGCACCGCCGCCCCCGCGACCGCCCAGCAAAGAAAGGCGGACGGCGCGAGCCCCGCATCGGGCGCGAGCTTGGCGAGAATGGTTGAGAGCCCGAGCAGCGCGCCCGTCGCCAGCAGCAGAAGCAGTGGGACCAGCAGCCCGTCTTCGCGTGTGCGCGCCTGCACCGGATCGTTCATCGCGGATCCGCCCATGGCAGGCTGTGCTCATCGGGACCGAGCGGGACGATCCCGGCCGGGTTGAGGTGCCGATGGCTTGCAAAATAATGCCGCTTGGCGTGCTCGAAATTGCAGGTCGCCGCGATTCCGGGCCAGCGATAAAGCGTGCGGGCATAGGCCGAGAGCGCCGGATAGTCAGCCAGGCGCCTGAGATTGCATTTGAAGTGGCCGTGGTAGACGAGGTCGAGCCGCAGCAGCGTGGGCAACAGCCGCCAGTCCGGCTCGCTCGGTTCGTTCCCGAACAGGAAATCATGCTGCGAAAGGCGCTGTTCGAGCGCATCGAGCGCTTCGAACAGTGCCGTGACAGCCTCTTCGTAGGCCTCCTGCGTCGTGGCGAAGCCGGCGCGGTAGACGCCGCCATTGACGCGCTCCTGCAGCCAGGCGCCGAGTTCGTCTGCCCTTGCTTCGCGCCCGGCAGGAATGAACTCGGGCGTTTCGTCCGGCTTCGCAAACACGCCGGCGAGCATGCGCATGATATCGCCTGAATCGTTGCTGACGATGCGGTCGCGCTCGCGGTCGTAGAGCACCGGGACGGTCACCCGCCCGGTGAACTGCGGGTCGGAGCGCTGGTAGATCTCATAAAGGTGTCGGGCCCCGAACAGCCGGTCGCCGGGAATGCTGTCGCTGGCAGGGGCAAAGCTCCAGCCGTCCTCTCCCATCAGCCAGTGCGTGAAGGACACCCCGATCGTCTCCTCGAGCCCCATCAGGCTGCGAACAATGAGCGCGCGGTGCGCGAACGGGCAGGCGTAGGAGACGTAAAGGTGGTAGCGCCCGGCCTGCGCCGCAAACCCGCCCTCTCCGGTCGGACCGGCTCGCCCGTCGGCGGTGATCCAGTTGCGCAGCGGCGAGGGCGCGCGATGGAAGCGGCCAGAGCTGTCGGTGCTGACGAGACGGTCCGGTTGCCAGCGCCCGTCGACGAGTTGTCCCATGCCTGCTCTCCCGTTCCCTAGAAGCGCCAGCTGAGCGCGGTCATGAGAAAGTCGCCGCTCTCTCCGCCCACCGCGCGCAGCGCCGGACCAGGCGTGAAGTGGACATATTGCGCTTCGAAGCCGAGCTGCGAACTGATGCGCCAGTCGAGGGTTGCGACCCATTGCTCGCCGATGCGGCGACCGGGCTGGCCCGCGGTGCCGGCCACCGGAACCAGCGGTGCAAGATAGACCGCATCCTCGCGCCGGTGCCGCCACAGCCGGTTCCATTCCGCCGACAGCGTCAATGCCGCCGTTGGCCGGACGGTCAGGGCCGGATGCACGTCGTAGAAGTTGGCGGGCGCGAACAGCACCGCCTCGGAGAAATACGGGAAGCGCGGGAACAGCGCGTTGAAGGTGCCGAGTTTGCCATCGGCCGGATCGCCGTCGCCGCTCGCGATATTGGCCTTGAGCCCGAGCCGCGGCCGCAGCGGCAGATCGAAGGTGTAGCCGGTATCGCTGGCGATCGTCCAGGCGCGGATATCCTGCGCGCCGATCGTGCCGAACTGGTAGAGCGCCTCGGTATTCCAGTCCCACCCGTCCGACCGCCCGAAGACGCGCAGGCCGAGGCTGTGGCGTTCCTCGCGCCCGCTGGCGAGCGCATAGCGCGCCGTATCGTTGCGATAACCGAGATAGTAGACGTCCATCCCGACCGGCCCCGCGACCGGCCCTGTCGCATAGGCGCCCCACAGCGCGACGTCGTCGCTGGTCGGGTCATCGAACGTTCCCCGCCGGGTATCCACGGGCCGCAGATAGAAGCCATCAACACGCAGATCGCCATCGCTCCAGAAGCCACGCACCCCGTCAAAGGATTGCCGCACATTGGGCCCGCCGCGGATGGTGACAATGCGCGCGGAGCCGAGATTGATCTCCTGCCGGCCCGGGCGCAGCGTGAAGGTGCCGCCCGCGACCCGGAAGTTCAGATCGACGAAGCCCTGCTGCAGGTCGAGCCGGTCGACATCGGTCGGCGGAACCGGCCCGCGCCGCCCCGAGCTCTCGTGAAAGCCCAGCTGGACGAAGGCACGGAAGCCTTCGCCAGCCCTGAGGTCGGCGTGAACCATCGCGCGGTGGAGGAAGGCGCGGTCGCTTTTTTGCGTCAGTCCGAAGCGCGGATCATCGACGATCTCGATCCGTTCGCGCAGGTCGCCACCGAAAGTGAGCAGATTGTTCTCGCCTAAATCGACGCATTTGAGATCGAAGGTGTCCGGACTGGCCCCGCCATCCGCATCGCGCGCGGCGCAATAGGAGCGCCAGTCCTCGTCATAGCGCAGCAGGCGATAGTCGGGCGCCGGCGGCGCTTCCTGTGCCAGGGCGGGCGATGCGGCCAGCAGGCAGGCGGCGAGCGAAAGGAGCCGCGACTTCATCGTACGAGCAGCCAGATCGCAAGCAGTGCTCCTGGCAGGAGCATCGCGCCGAAGCCGGCGAAGGCCTGCACCAGCGCGCCGAGCGCGCAGCCAAGCGCGAACATCGCGACGAGCACGCCCATCGGGTGGATGGCGACGGCCGTCGCCTGCTCGCCGTTCCGCGGTGTGAGGCGAAGGCCCCGCGCCGCAGCGATCGCAAGACCAGTTACATTCCCGGTCATAACGGTGAACGGCGGACCCATCCCCGGATCGAGCCGCTGCGCCGCATTGAGCAGCCCCATCGCGGCGACGAGCGCAAGCGCAAGGGCAGCGTCCGCCTTGTCCGCCAGCACTCCGGCCACCCCGCTCGCAATGACGATGGTTGTTACCAGCCACAGCAGCATCCGCGTCCGGGCTGCCTGGGCAATCCCGGGGGCAATTGCCGCTGCGAGCATCGCCGCTACAAAGAAAACAGGGAACGCGATCAGCTGCAGCCTGGTCGAGCCGCCATGCCCGCTTACCGGGGACCCGGTCAGCGTCGCCCCGATCAGCACGAAGTTGCCGGTTACATGCGCGACGAACAGGCCGCCCATCAGCACGAAGACGGCGGTGTCGACATAGCCGGAGACGAAGGCCAGCAGCGGCGAGGGAGAAGGAGAGGCGGGCCGGGACATGCTACACCGCCCAGCAGGCGCAACCGAGCGCGCCCCAGAAGCTCTTCAGATCATACGCCGGAACGCTGCCGGCCCAGGCGCGAGCATGATCGTGCCCATGCACTGCACATGACATCGCACAGCCGCCGCTGCTCGCTAGCATGGCGGTGTCGCTGCCGGGCGCCTCACCGCCCGTGTTCTCTTTGAAATAGCCGCCATGGTGGTTGACCGGCGACCAGTCGGGCATGGCGGGCGGCGGAGGCGGAGCGAGCCCCGCAAACTCCCCGGCAGCGTAGACCGGCTTGCCGCCCAGCAAGGTCAACACCGACTGCAATTGCCGGATCGCCCCCGCAGGCACGCTGAAATAGTCCGCGCTCAGCACCGCCAGATCGGCCAGCTGTCCCGCCTTGATCTGGCCCTTGCGGCCTTCCTCGTTCGAGAACCAGGTCGAATAGTCGGTCCACATCCTGAGCGCCGTTTCGCGGTCGAGCAGATTGCGCTGCGGATAGAGCTTGAGGCCGCCGAGCGTCCGCCCGGTGACAAGCCAGCTGATCGATACCCACGGATCGTAGGAGGCGACCCGGGTCGCGTCGGTTCCAACCGACGTCTTCACGCCCGCCTCGAGCACGCGCTTGAACGGGGGAGTCGCCTCTGCGGCTCGCGCCCCGTAGCGCTCGACGAAATACTCACCCTGATAGGCCATGCGGTGCTGGAACGCGATCCCGCCGCCGAGCGCGGCAACCCGATCGATCGAGCGCGCGCTGATCGTCTCGGCGTGGTCGAACATCCAGTGGATGCCCTCGAACGGGATGTCGCGCGCGACCGTCTCGAACACGTCGAGCGCGCGGGTGATCGTCTCGTCATAGGTGGCATGGAGCCGCCAGGGCCAGCGGTTCTCGGCAAGGATACGCACGACGCCCTCGAGGTCGCCCTCCATATTCGCCGGCATGTCGGGGCGCGGCATGCGGAAATCCTCGAAATCGGCGGCGGAGAAAACCAGCATCTCGCCCGCGCCGTTGAGGCGGAAGTAGTCGTCGCCCTGATGATAGCGGTTCTGGCTGGTCCAGCGCAGGAAATCGTCCTTCTCCTCGCCGGGCTTCTGGGTGAAGAGATTGTAGGCGATGCGCAGCGTCAGCTCGCCATCTTCGTGCAGGCGCTCGATGACCGCATAGTCGTCGGGATAGTTCTGGAATCCGCCGCCGGCATCGATGACGCTGGTCACCCCCAGACGGTTGAGGTCGCGCATGAAATGGCGGGTCGAGTTAAGCTGGTAGTCGAACGGCAGCCTGGGCCCCTTCGCGAGCGTCGCGTAGAGGATGTTGGCGTTGGGCGCGGCAAGCAGCAGTCCGGTCGGATTGCCCGACGTATCACGCTGGATCTCGCCGCCGGGCGGATCGGGCGTGTCCTTGGTATAGCCTACCGCCCGCAGCGCGGCACCGTTGAGAAGAGCGCGGTCGTAAAGGTGCAGGATGAAGACGGGGGTGTCTGGCGCAACGGCGTTGATTTCCTCGATCGTGGGCAGCCTCCTTTCAGCGAACTGCTGCTCGGAAAAGCCGCCGACCACCCGGACCCATTGCGGCGCGGGCGTGCGGGCGACTTGCTCGCGCAGCATGCGCATCGCATCGGCCAGGCTCGGCACACCGTCCCAGCGCAGCTCGAGGTTGTAGTTGAGCCCGCCGCGGATGACGTGGATGTGATTGTCGATCAGTCCGGGTATGACCCGGCGTCCGCTAAGATCGACGAACTTGGTATCGGGTCCAGCGTAGGTGCGCACATCGCTTTCGTCGCCGACGGCGAGAAAGCGGCCATCCCTGATTGCGATGGCTTCGGGCGCTGGATTGGCGCGGTCGAGTGTCGTGATTTTGCCGTTCAGAAGGATGAGGTCCGCATGTGCGGCAGGGCCGGACGATGCCATTGCAGGTACTCCGATGAGTGAGGAGAAGCCGAGCACCGACAACCCGGCATTGACGGAGCGGCGGTCGATCACGACGCGCAGCCTTTCTGGTCGCGCCTGCGCTCAGCGTCGTTCCGCGTCGGAAGCGAGCCCAGCACATGCTCAGCGCATTCGTCCTGCAATGCAGCGACGGTGAGCGTCTCACCGCTCAGGAGGCGCTTGCCAAGCGGAGCGAGCTGTTCGCCGAGTAGAATGCCAAGAAGGCCGACAAGTGCGACTATGGGAGGAGCGGGAGATCGGACACCGAGCAGGCTGTAGACGATGCCGACGAGCAACCCGGCACCAAGCGAGAGCAGGTACATTTTCAACGCTGCACTCCTCGAGAAGAAGGAACGGTGCCGGGCCGGTCGCGGAGAGTGGGGCGACCGGCCCGGGCGCTGCGCGTCGGGGGGAGGGACAGGGGCGCAGCGCAGGCTGCATCGGGGCGGATGCAAACACCTGTTTCCAGACCGAGGGAGGCGGAACGCACGATCATCGACCGGCCGGCACCAGCCGTATGAGCGCCCCGTCAGCCCCGTCCTTCAGGGCGAGGAGCGAGCCATCGCTGTCGATCGCGATATCGCGGACCCGGAAGCCTGTCTCGATATGTTCAAGATCGTGCACCCCATCTGCTGCCGGGACCCCGCGCAGTATGCCGGGGCGATTAAGCGCACCGACCAGCACGTTGCCGCGCCACGGCGCGAACAGTTCGCCATCGTAGAACAGGATCGTCGCTGGCGAGATGGCAAGCGGGAAGCTCTGCTGAGGGGCGATGGTGTCAGCCACCGCCTTGCGAGGCAACGGCGTCTGGTTGTAATTGTCGCCCGCGCTTTCGAGTGGCCAGCCGAAATTGCCGCCGCCCCGGATGAGATTGAGCTCGTCGCCGTTCTGCGGGCCCATCTCAGCCACCCAGATTTCCTCGGTTCCGGGTCGCCGCGTAATCCCGAGCGGATTACGATGGCCATAGGACCACACATCGGCGCTGGCCCGCTCGCGCGAAAAGGGATTGCCCGGCATCGGCGCACCTGTCGCAGGATCGATCCGCAGGATCTTGCCAAGATCGCTGGCGAGGTCCTGCGCCGGTTCGAAGCGCTGGCGGTCGCCGGAGGCGATCAGCAGCGCTCCGTCGGGGGCGAAGGCGAGCCGACCGCCGAAATGGCCGCGCCCGACCGTCTTCTCGGCGCGCCAGATGACCCGTACCTCCGCAAGGCGAGCGCCGTCGAGGCGGGCCCGCGCGACCGCGAGGCCCTTGACCACCCCGTCGTCGAGGTCCTGGAACACACCGAGGCGCGGATCGGCGACGTCGCGCCCGCCGGGCTGCTGTTCGGCGGCCTCGCTATAGGCGAGATAGATGATGCCATTGGCTGCAAAATCCGGGTCGAGCGCAACATCAAGCAGTCCGCCTTGTCCGGCGAAGTCGACCGCTGGAACGCCCGTGATTGGGGCAGAGAGCGCACCCTCTCGCCAGATCCGCAGACGGCCCGGCTTTTCAGTGATCAGAAAGCCGTCATCGGGCAGCCGCTCGATGCCCCAGGGGTGCTCGAGCGCGGTGAGTTCGGTCGCCGCGATCGGGGTCGCGCGCGAGGCGATGGTCACGCCGGAGGCAGGCGGTTGCTCATCGCTCGCCGCCCAGGCAGTGCTGGCAATGCCTGCCATTAGCAGTGCGAACAGTCGTGCCTTTCTCATCCCGATTCCTCCTGAATTACGCTCCATCGACCTGTTTATCCTTCGCGCGCGTCGGCACCGAACACCGCCTTGGCGTAGATGAGGCCCAGCCCGTAGGCGCCGCCATTCTCGATTGCGGCGTGCACCACGGGGTCGTAAGTCTCGCCGCGCGCCCAGTCGCGCTGGAGTTCGAGCAGGTACTGGAGCGCGGTGAGCGGGCGCGCACCTGCCTGCACCATTCGCGCCATCGCGCGCTCGTGAGCTTCGTCCGAGACGTCTCCGCAGGCATCGGCAATAACGTAGACCTCGAACCCTTGGTCGAGCGCGGAAAGCGCCGGGCCAACGATGCAGACGCTGGTCCACAGCCCGGCAAGCACGATCCGCCCCTTGCCGAGTGCGTTGATCCGCTCGGCAATGCGCGGATCCTCCCAGGTGTTCATCGTCGTGCGGTCGATGACTTCGGCACCGGGGAACTCCCCCTTGATCTCGTCGAACAGCGGCCCGGAGAAGGTCTTCTCCGCCACCGTCGTAAGGATGGTGTCGGCGCCGAAGATGCGCGCTGCCTTGGCGGTGAGCGCGGCGTTGTTCCGCAACATCACCGCGTCGATCGACTTGGTGGCGAATGCCATCTGCGACTGATGGTCGATCATGATCAGCACGTGATCGTCGGGTGACAGCAGCAGCTTTCCCGGCGTGGCTGTGGCAGTGGGCATGTCGATTACTCCTGTGTCTGGCCTGCGGCGCTCGCTGGCAGGCCGTTGATGTTGAGGTGTTCCTGCATGATCCAGCAGTGGCCAGGCGTAGAGACCGCCGCGCCGCCGAGCCGTCCGGCCCAGCGTTCCAGCATCGTCGTGGTACAGGCGTCCGCGACCCGGTCCATGTAGGTCTTCACCAGCAGCCAGCGGTTGGCGTAGCCGGTTTCGGTCGCCACCGCGCCGAAGTCGATGCGCTGCTGTGCGTCGCGCGCGGCGGCGATGAGATTGGTGACATATGCCCTGGCCGTCTCGACATCGGCGCGCGTTCCGGGGCGGCTGAGGTGCCCGCCAATGAAGATATCGAAGTCGTAGCCCAGGATCGCGTCGTGCGCGTCGATGAAGCCCTGCACGTCCTCGGCCATGCCGAGATTGGTGAACGGGACCCACCCCGGATAGACGATGTCGACCACCATCAGCACCTTCTGGTCGGGCAGGTAGACGTAGAGATTGCCCGGTTCGTGATGCGGTCCGCGTACGTCGAGGCGGAACGGCACATCGCCGATGATGAGGGTGAAATCGGGTGCATCGAGCACTTCGGTCGGCGCTGGCCGGCGCGGATCGGAGAGGCGGACGAGCTTGGCGTTGACCTCTGCGCTCGCGATCCGGACTGTGCCGGGGCCGAACTGGTCGGCCGCGCCGATGTGGTCGCTGTGGCTGTGGCTGTAGATCACATGGGTGACCGGCTTGTTCGTTGTCTCGGCAATCGCGCGCGACAGGTTGCGGCCGATCGTCGGCGGTGCATCGACCACCACCACACCGGTATCGGTAACCACGAACAGCGCCTGATAGAGCCCTTCGGTTACGACGAACACGCGTGGCGCGATCTCGCGCACCAGGTAGCCCTGGCCCTGCGGGATCGGGACGTCCTGCGCAGCCGGCGGAAGGTCCGCCCAGTCGCGCTCGATCTGCGCGTCCCACCGGCTCGGCTCCTGCTGGGCCAGGGCGGGCGTTGCCAGGGCAAGGGCAAGCATGGCGACAAACTGCTTCATGCCGCGATCCCTGCACCCATCGCCGGGAACACATCGCTGAACAGCAGGCCGATCAGCGCCTGACCTTCGGTCGTCGACCAGTCCTGCGCGAGCTCAGCAATGAGCGTGTTGGTGGCGGTGAGGACGACCCCGGCACCGCGCATGCGCTGGCGGGAGAATTCTTCCGACAGGTCGCTCGGACTGCCCGAGGCGTCCATCACCGCCTGCACCGCATAGCCTTCATCGGCCGCGTCAATCGCCGGGAAGACGAGACAGACGTCGGTGGTGACGCCCGCCATGATGAGCTGCCTGCGCCCGGTCGCGGCGACCGCCTCCTTGAACTCGGGGTAGGCCCAGGCATTGACCACGCCTGGACGCTTGATGCGCGCCGCGTGCGCCTCTGGCAGGATTGCCGCGATCTCCGGCAGGATCGGCCCCTGGGTGCGGTCTTCCTGGCTCGAGGTGATGATGGTCGGAATATCGAGGATCTGCGCCATCTTGGCGAGCGCGACCGCCTGTGCCGCAGCAAACTCGCGGTCGATATTCTTGATCAGCTGCATGGTGCCGACCTGGTGGTCGATCAGCAGCAGAGCACTGTTTTTGGGGTTGAACGGGGTCATGTTGTCTTGCCTTGTCTGAGATGGGTCGGGATCATGGATTGGGCGCAAGCCGCCGCGCGATCTCGGCGACATGGCGGCCCTGGAAGCGCGCGCCGTCGAGCTCGACGTCGCTCGGCTGGCGCGAACCGTCGCCGCCGGCGATGGTGGTGGCGCCATAGGGCGAGCCCCCGGCGATCGCGTCGAGGGTCATCTGCGGCTTGAACGAATAGGGTAGCCCGACCACCACGAAGCCGAGGTGAAACAGCACCGTGTGGAAGCTGAGAAGCGTCGATTCCTGACCGCCATGCTGGGTGGCGGTCGAGGTGAACACCGACCCGACCTTGCCGACGAGCCTGTCCTGGAACCAGAGCGCACCGGTCTGGTCGAGGAAGTTCTTCATCTGCGCCGCCATATTGCCGTAGCGCGTTGGCGTGCCGAAGATCACCGCGTCATAGTTGGCGAGTTCTTCGACCGTGGCGATTGGCGCCTCTTGGTCGAGCTTGTAGCCCGACTGCTTCGCCAGTTCCTCGGGGACCAGTTCTGGAACGCGTTTGATGTCGACTCTCACCCCATCGACTTCGCGCGCGCCTTCGGCGACGGCGCGCGCCATCGTCCCGATATGGCCGTAGCTGCTGTAGTAGAGAACGAGTACGCGGGTCATGAGCGATCCTTTCGGTCGGGAGATGAGAGGGTGACGATCGGGCTCACTGCTGGCCGCCGGTCAGCGCCATGTGGTTGTCGATCAGCATGCCGTAGTTGAGCAGGTGCTCGTGGAAGAGCTTGCCGGTCCCCTCGGCGGTCTTGTTGCGCCAGTCGCGCTGCAGCTCGGCGGCGACCATCAGCCAGGTGACCGGAGTGACGCCGTGCATGACCAGACGCTGCACCGCCATCGACTGGGTCGCAAAATCGTGTGCGCCCGAGGCGTCGATCACGCCGTAGACCTCGTACCCTGCAGCAGCCGCCTGCATCGCCGGGAAGGCGAGACAGACATCGGTCGTGACGCCGGCCATGATGAGCTTCCTGCGCCCGGTCGCCTCGACTGCGGCGACGAACTCCTCATTGTCCCAGGCGCTGATCTGACCTGGACGCCGGATGACCGGCGCTTGCGGATACATGGCGAGGAGCTCCGGAATGATCGGGCCGTTGGGTCCGGTCTCGTAGCTCGACGAGAGAATGACCGGGAGGTCGAAGACCTTGCCGATCTTGCCCAGGGCAAGAACGTTCGAGCGGAACTCGGCCGGAGAATAGTCGTGGACGAGCTGCATGATGCCCGACTGGTGATCGATCAGCAGCAGCGCCGCGTCGTCCTTGGAGAACCGGCTCTGGGTGTAGTTGCGCATGCGAACAGGTCCTTTCAGTGCGCCGCCGCGCCGCGGGCATAGGCCCACGCCGAAGCGACAAGGGTGGCGACGATCTCGATCTCTTCCGCATCGCGCGGGGCGTAGACCATGACGATGTCGGGTGAGACGCTGGGTTGGCCTGCGAGCGGATGCGGCTCGGCCCAGCCCGCCGCGATCGCCCGCGACCGGACCGGCTCGGGCAGCGGCAGATGCAGACTGCCGTCGGGCTCGGGATGAAGATGCGCAAACTCGCGCGGCAGCAGGAAGGCCCGCTCGGGACCACGCGCGTCATCTTCGGAGAGGTAAAGCCCGATCGTGCCATAGGGCGCGCGCCCACTCGGCCCGAGCGAAATGCCGGGCAGCGCGGCGAGCCGTTCGATCAGATCGTGGCTCAACAGCGGGCGCGGCAGCTGGTCGATCTGGCTGTGCGGATTGGTCTGGGTGGTGCGCGGGCGCGGGCCGGCGCGCTTCTCCAGAAGGAGCGGCGAAGCGGGCCAGACCGGAGCGGAGGCCATCACAGCCGCACTCCGCCGCCATCGACCACCAGCGTCTGACCGGTGATGAAGCGCGCATCATCGGATGCAAGGAACGCCATGGCGTTGACGATATCGGCGGGTTCGGCCGCGCGCTTGATCGCCTGGTAGAGCCGCGGAATGTCATCGAGATAGCCGGGCATCTCGGCGTCGATCGTGGTACCGCGCACGATCCCAGGCGCGATCGCGTTGACGGTGACCCCGTCCTGCGCAGCCTCGGTCGCCAGCGCCCGCGTCAGCCCGACCACGCCCATCTTGGCGGCGATGTAATGGGCGTTGTTGCTCGCCACCATCCAGGCTTCGGCCGAGGCGATGTTGACGATGCGGCCGTAACCCTGTCCCCGCATTCCGGGCAGGAAGGCGCGCGAGACGAGGAACGGTCCGTCGAGATCCACCGCCATTACCCGCCGCCAGTCGGCCGGCGTGATCTCGTCGAACGGCTGAAAGGGGTAGATCCCGGCGTTGTTGACGATGATGTCGCAGCGGCCGAAGCGGGCAAGCACCGCCTGCGCGAAGCCCGCCACGCTCGCCTCGTCGGCGACATCGAGACGGTGCGCCATTGCCTCACCGCTCGCCGCCTCGATTGCCGCGCAAACCTCGCTCGCATCACCCAGATCGCCGATTGCGACGCGCGCGCCGTGGGCCGCGAGGTGCTCGGCATGGGCCCGGCCCATGCCTGCTGCCCCACCAGTGATCACTGCAACCTTGTTATCGAATCTGCGCATCGCTTCCTCCGCCGCAGGGCTTCACGATGGAGGCTTAAGCGGGCACCAAGGGACTGGCGCGCCCGTGGTTGCTGCGCTGCACCGAAATTGCTGCGATCAGGGCAGCGGGGCGGGGTCGAGGTGGAATCGCAGGTCCTGCAGCACGCCGTGCGTGGTGCGGGCGATGATGACGCAGGGGATCGCATCGAGGTTGCCAGTGTGGCTGCGGAAGGTCACGTCGGTCTCGGCGTAGATCGTCTCGCGCCTTTGCCAGACATCGCAGAACTGGTTGCCGAAGCCCTCGATGCGACCCAGGAAGGTGGCGATCTCGTCGAGCACCTGGACGCGGCCGGTTACGGGCGGCGCGTTGGCGATGCGCAGATGCGGCTGTTCGCCGAGCGCCTCAAGCCACATCGCGCGATCGAATGGGCGCCGCGTCAGGAGCAGCTTGAGCCGATCGGCCGGAAATCGCTGCGAGCGCATCGTATGCGGCATTGTGGTTTCGCCTTTCCGGCCATCCAGACGATCAGGATGGCAGCAAAGTACCAGGCCCGCGTGACCGAAATTGCTGGAGAATTCCTAGCGCATGCGGGAGAGCCGGTATTGCGACGGGCTCATCCCGGTTTCCCGCCGGAATGCGCGCGCGAAGGCCTGGCTCGATCCGTAGCCCAGCGCCATCGCGATCTCGGTGACGCTGCGCGAGTCCTCCTCGAGCGCGTGCCGCGCGTGTTCGAGCTGCAGCGTGCGCTGGTAGGCGTGCGGCGGCAGGCCGGTGGCCTCCTTGAAAGCCCGGCAGAAGTGGAACGGCGACAGGCCGACGATGTCCGCCAGTTGCGCGAGCGAGAACGTTCCGGCTTCGGCCTCCCGCAGCGCTTCCTCGATCCGTCGCAGCTGCCAGGGTGCCAGCCCGCCTTTGGGCGAAGGCCGCTGCTTGCCGGCAAGCGAGGCGCGCCGGTCGAGCGCGAGCAGCAGCGCGGACTGCGCCTGCATCGGCGCTTCGGGCATCTCGCTTTGGGCGACATGCCAGACGGCGTCGAACAGCGCGGAAAGTCCGTCGTCGCGGAAGCTGCCGCGATGAAGCGGGCCGAAATCCTCCACCGCTTTCGACCGTTCACGGAACGCGTGACCGATCGTCGTCCGGTCGATCGCGAGAACCCGGATGCGATGGCGATTAAACACTTCAATGTTCGTCGCTGTATTGGCTGGAACGAGAAAAAGGGCCCCGCGCGCCGATCGCTCTTCGAAACGACCCGCTGCGAAATCCGAGTTCTGATGGATGCCGGGCGTCAGGTTCTGGATCAGCACGAGTTCGTCGACAGGCGGGTTGGACATGTCGCCCGCCGGCTGGCTTGCCTCCATGGCGATAGCGCCTGTCCCGACGATGTGGTTCGACACAATATAGCCACCGAGCGGTCCAGCGAGGTACGTATCGAGATAGGAAATTGCGGAGCCGGTCATGCGCGCGCCTCTTCGCGATAGGCAGCCGGGCTGTACCCGGTTTCGCGGCGGAAAGCGCGCGCGAAAGCCTGGCTCGATCCGTAGCCCAGGTCGAGGGCGATATCAGTCACGCAATCGGCCGATCTGGCGAGCCGGTCCCGCGCCCGGTCGATCACCAGCAGCTGCCGATACCGCTGCGGCGTGGTCCCGGTCGACCGCTTGAAGGCGCGGCAGAAATGATAGGGCGAAAGACCGGCGATTGCCGCCATTTCTGGAAGTGACAGGTTTGCGACCTGCGGTGTGCACAAGGCTTCGTTTACGCGGCGCAACTGCCAAGAGGCCAGCCCTCCGGAGCGGTGCGGATCGTCGGCAGCGTTCCCACCAGTCAGGCGTAGCAGCAGCGCAAATATCATCGTGTCGAGCAGCAGCCGGTCTTCTAGAATGCCTGCGGCCAGATCGGAGCGGAACCCGCGCATGAAATCGGCAATGGGGTCGAAAGCCCTCGGTCGCCCATAGAAGGGCTCGAGCCTCTCGAGGCGAGCCGGTGCCTCCGCGAACAGGTCCGCCAGAAAATTTTGTGGAAGAGCCAGTACCTGAAAGGACGACAGACCCTCGCCAGCAAGGTGGAGTGGTTCACCCGGAGGCGCGACACACGCCATGCCGGGGATCATCCGGCCATTGAAGCGTTTTCCGGCGACCTCGCTTTCGAGATCGAACGACCCTGACTTACAGAACTGGATTGTCATGTCGCCCGTCGCAGGATCCGGAGATGCCTCCTCCAGGTCGACTTCGATGAAGTGGACCCCGCTTTGAGAGACCCGTGATATTTGCCTGCTTATGACATTGAAGCCTTCGCTCGCGGCCCAGTCGCCGAAGGACGGAAAGGCTGTCATCATGCGCGCGCCTTGCGATAATCAAGCGGGCTCACGCCCGTTTCGCGGCGGAAGGCGCGCGCAAAGGCCTGGCTCGATCCGTAGCCGCTCGCAAGAGCAATCTCGGTTACCGGTCTGGAACTGCTTTCAAGCTCGCTGCGGGCCCGCTCGATACGGATCATCTGCTGATAGCGGAACGGCGAGATTCCGAGCGCGGTGCGAAAAGCGCGGCAAAAATGGAAGCTGGAAAGCCCGACAAGGTCTGCCAGTTGATCGAGCGAGAAGAGTTCGGCGTCGGAACTGGCGATGGCCTCCGTCACGCGGCGTATCTGCCATGGCGCGAGACCGCCGATCTTCGGTTTGTCCAGCCTGCCCTGAAGTTCGAGCAGGCGCGCGACGAGATGCGTCCCGATATCGTCGGCGAGCAGGCCGGTGCTGCAGGCGTCGGCGGCTTGCGCTGCGAACAGCGTGCTGACGAGGCTGCACACCAGTGCGTCATCGAAATGGTCGCGGTGCATCCGGCCAAGATCTTGCGCACCCGAGCGAGCAAGCGTCTCGAAGCCTCGTGCGACGCGGTCGCGATGCAGCGAGACGCAGCGGATCGAATGCCTGCCGTCGACCACCACCTGGTTGTGCGTCGCCGGCGGAAGTACGATCAGATTGTGACGCCCTGCCATGCCATGCCAACGCCCGAACCCGAAGTCGAGCGTGACGGCGACGCCGGGCGTGATGTTCATCGTCAGGACGTAGTCTTCGTTCGGTTCGTCCGACATATCGCCTGCCGGTTGCCGCGCTTCGAGCAGCCCGATACCATCGGCGAGCGTCGCGGACGTCGTGACGTAGTCCGCCAGTCGGCTGCCGGCATAGTAGTCGAGATAAGTGCTTCTCATATCTCGCTCGCTCTCGGGTTGTCGACCTTGCGGCGCAGGGCGCGATATTCGAGCGGGGCCATGGCGTTCAGACGCCGGAACGCGCGGGCAAAGGCCTGGCTCGAGGCGAAGCCGGCGTCGAGCGCGATGCTCGTGACAGACAGATCGGACGTCGCCAGCGCGAGGCGGGCGCGCTCCATTGCGAGCGCCGTCTGGTAACGCACCGGGGTCAAGCCCGTCGCGTCGCGAAAGGCGCGGCAGAAGTGCCAGGGACTGAGCCCGACTTCGTTCGCCAGTTCGACAAGTGAAAGCTGAGGCGCGGCCTCGAGCGCCTCGCGCACCCGCCGCAACTGCCATGGAGCGAGCCCGCCCTTGCTGTGCTCGGGCAATGCGCCGCGGTGCAGAAGGAGCAGAGACCACGCATAGCTGTGCAGGGCGGCATCGATTTCCAGCGCGCTCCACGGGCGCGGGTCGCACGACCGCTGCCAGAACTCCATCAGCAACGCATGCAGACCGGCCATCCGGTGCAGACGGGTGTGGAAGCGCCCGAAATCCCCGTCAGGCGGCAGCGGAACCTCGGGGCAGGCGGCGCGCAAGCCCTGGTAATTCACCGCCATCATCACGATCCGGTGATGGCACTCGATCTGGATCGACGTGGTCGTGTCGGGAGGCGTCAGCAGCAGTTCGCCGGGATAGCCCAGCGAGCGGAACTTTCCGGCTCCGACATCGACCTGACCGAGCGCCTGCCCTCCCACGATGGCGGCAAGAACGAGGTCCGGGTTCGTGGCATCGGACCAGTCACCGGCCCCCTGGCTCGCCTCGACGAAATCGAACGGCAATAGCTGCGAACGCGCCGTGATCGCATCGGCAAAAGCATGTTCGTAGAACGCCTTCATACTGTTGTACTGCTCTGGCATGCCCGACACCTGTTGCGATGACATCTCCCGATCTCGTAAGTGGTGCATAGACGAATTCTGGACCGCTCGGTGCAGAAAAACGAGCGGCGGCTCGAAAACAGCAATTTCGGTTTGTTGGATGGTATCAGATCGCGCGCCAAAAGAGAGCCTGGTCAGCGCTTGCCGAGTACTCGGTCGAGACGCCTGACATCCTTCTCCTCGGCGCCATCACGCATGCAGCTGGTGATCGCCGACAGCACCGCCGCGATCCGCCGGGCGCGCGTGTCGTCTCCCTTGGCGCTCCCGACGTGGTGCGCGAGCGCGCGTCTGCGGCCTGGTGTGAGCGCCTGCCACCGCTCTTGGCCTTCCGGATCACGCGCCAGGGCGCGCTGGAGGTCTGCAGGAAGGTCCACCCGCTCCTGGTCGGCAACCCTGAAGCGGAACGATACGGGGTCGCCAACGTCAAGCCCGCCGATCTTCAGAACTTCGGGTGATACGATCAGATAGTAGCGTCCGTCACCGGCGGGAATGAAGGCGTTCTCGACCGGGATTTCGGCGAGTTCGCCCTCGATCCGCAGCTGCGGATAGCGATCGAACGGCAGGCTCGCCGCAAGGTCTGCCGGAAGCCAGACGACGTTGTACCAGATCTTGCGTGTGCGCCCCACGCCGTGGCGGTCGATCGGCGCCTCGAACTCATGCTCGAAGAAGCTCATGCGGCGCGCGGCAGGCCTTGCGCCGGTGTGCCCGCATAGCCGGTGTGCGGCGGTTCGGCGAAACGCTTGAGTCCTTCGAGGTCCTTGACGTGCATGGCGCGGGTCCAGCGCACGATGCCGGCGACACGCAGAAGCAGATTGAACGGGCGGGCGATGAGATTGGTGAAGTGCAGGATGACCCGGGTCGATTGCTGATCCACCGGTTCAAGGCGGAACGTCACGACCGGCCTTTGCGGTGGCCCCTTGCTGGTGAGCGTCAATTCGACCAGTCGGTCCTGCTCCAGCCGGGTCACCTCCTGCTCGCCGAAGCGATTGCCTTTGCGATCGAGGTAAATCGTCTTTGCTCCAAGCGCGCCGTCGCTCCCCTCGACGCCGCAATCCGATCCGGTTTCGCTCGGCCAGGCCGACCATTGCATCAGGCGCGACTGGTAACGGATGTGGTCGTAGATTTCGGGCGCGGGTGCGGCGACAAGAATGCGCTCTTCGTAGTCGACCTCCGGCGGCACGAGAACGACGGCGAGCGCGATGATAAGTATCGCACCGATGGCGACAGTCACGAGAATATCCACGGCTTCACCTTGCTTGATTGATCATGCCGCACTATCTTGACAGTCAAGATGTTTGAGAGTCAAGATAAATCGGAGCCTGGCGAATGACGCAGGCCGCGCAGCAGGCGACAACGGCCTGCCGGACGCTTTATACGGCTCTGAATGAGCTAGATCACCACGCCTGCGGACTGCTCGGAATCAGCCGCAACGATCTCGCCTGCCTCAACCTGCTCGAGCGCGGCCCGGTGCCCGCCGGGCGAATCGCTGCGGCGCTCGGGCTGACCAGCGGATCGGTTACAACCATGATCGACAGACTCGAGCGTCAGAAGCTGGTCGAGCGCATGCGCGACGCAAACGACCGCCGCTCAGTGCTGGTATCGGCGACGCCGCGCGTCTTCGAGACGATCGGACGCTTCTACGCCGGCTTTGCGCAAAGGCTCGAAGCCTTGGTTGATGCGCGATCGCCGGAAGAGCAAGAGCAGATGATCGAAAGCCTCTCGGCAGTTGCGCAGTGCTGTGCAGACCATGTCGCGGCGCAATCGCTCCATGCCGCAAAGTGACGACTAACCCGTATTCGTTCGGACGGTCGCCCTGCGTGTTCGCAGCGGTTTGCGGGCATCGCCGTCCGCTGTCGGCTCCAGGCCAAGGATCGCCTGGATTGCGCGTCGGACTGCGGGAGCGGCGGCGGCAAGCTCGTTCTCGTCGTGCGAAATGCCCATCACGCCGATCCCTTCGACGAGCGCGGTGATGGCGAGCGCCGTGCCCTCGGGATCGATTTCGGCAGGAATGCGTCCGCTCGCCTGCTCGCGACGGATCAGCGCCGCCAGTCCCGCATTGACGTTCCGGTAGAGCGACGAAACGGATTGCGCGACCGCCGGATTGCGCGAGGCTTCAGCAAAGACATCGAAGGCGAGACTGCCGTCGATTCCGTAATCGCCAAGCTCGAATTCGGGATCAAGCGCGTTGAGGATCGCTTCGGCCAAGGGTCCGTTCTCGCCCAAGGCCTGCAGCGTCGCTGTCGCCTGTGCACGGTCCTGCGACGCGATCGCGGTGACGATTTCGTCCTTCGACCCGAAGTAGTGGTAAAGATGACCCGGGCTCATGCCCGCCGCCTTGCAGATGTCGCCGATCGAGGCGCCCGCGAATCCCTTGGCGCGGAAGCATGCCAGCGCCGCGTCGAGTATCTGCCGCTTTCGCAGTTCGGTGTTGTCGGGATCGGCCTTGCGCATCAGCTTCTTCTAGCGGCCATCGTCTCCGGCTCCAAGCCATCTTAGAGTGATCGATCTAAATATCTTGACGGCGAGGCTGCGGCGCGCGATAGGGCCGTTCCTAGAACGAACGCTCTAGGATTTGAAGCGGGACACTGTGTGACCGAACTCGCCGCGACATTATACTTACCCGCGCTGATTGCCCACTCGGCTTGGCGCTGGGTCGTGCTCGCGCTGCTGGTGTGGGCTATGCTGGCCGCCTTCACCGGCCGCCGTGCCCGCCTTGCCGCGCGCTTTGCCGTGCCCGCCGCCGATATGCAGCTGACGCTCGGCCTGCTGCTCTATCTCTGGCTCAGCCCGCTCGGCAGCGGTGCGATGACGGCGGGCGATCTCACCGGCGAGGCCGGCTTCTTCGCCATCTTCCACTTTGCCGCAATGGTGATCGCGCTCGTTGTGATCCATGTCGCCGGAATTTCCGTGCGCCGCAGTCTTGAGCGGCGCGGCGGTGTGCTGTTCGCCGCTGCGCTCCTCCTCACGCTCGTCGCCATTCCCTGGTGGCGACCTTTGCTGCGCTTCTGAAGGAGCCTCGCCTTATGGATTCCACCCTCATCCTGTTCGCACTTACCAACGTCGTCGTCGGAGTCGCTTTCATCCTGCTCGCCGGGCTGCTGCCCGAACCATGGCGGCAGCGCTCGATGGCGATGCTCGTTGGCTTCGGGTCGGGTCTCTACTGGGAAGGCGCGCTCGGCGGCTGGGAGTATCTTCCGATGCTCGCCGGCCTAGCGCTCGCGCTACTGGGCCTGCGCTGGTATCCGGCAATCGGTCTCGCCTGGCTGGTCCATACTGCAAACGATATCGCGCATCATGCCTATGGCGACCCGCTCCTTGCGTCGATCCCCCTCTCCTCCTTCGGCTGCGCTGTCTTCGACCCCGTCATCGCAATCTGGTTCTTCGCAGGCGCGCCCGACCTGATCGGAACGGTTCGCAGGCGGCGCGCCCGCAGCATGGCGGCCTGACATGCCGGATGAACATCCTCCCTTCAGGCTGCGGACGCCGCTTGGCCGCCTCCGGCTCGTGTCACGCATCGAAGGCACCACTCTCATACTCCTCGTGGGTATCGCTGTCCCGCTCAAATACTTCGCCGGATATCCCGACGGCGTAAAACTGACGGGGCCGGTCCACGGCGCCGCGTTCATCACCTATCTGCTCGCGCTCGCCGAGGCGACCGCTGCGGGAGGGTGGCGACCGCGTGAAGTGCTGCGCACCGCCTTGCTCACCATCATCCCCTTTGGCCCCTTCTTCAACGACCGCTTTCTCGCCGCCAAGGCGCTGGCGCTCGAAAGTCAGAAAAGAGCATGACCGAAAATCCGGACCCTACCTCGCCCGATGCCGATGCTCCTCCGGAGCCGAAGGCATCTCCGCTCTCTTCTCCCAGAACGCGTGTCGTCCTTGGCGTCGTGCTGCTCGGGCTCCTCGCCGGTGCGCTCGCCTGGGGCTGGTCATACTGGACGTCCGGCCGCTTCATGGAATCGACCAACAATGCATATCTGGCCGCAGACTCGGTAACGCTGGCTCCGCGCGTCTCGGGCTATCTCGACCAGGTGCTCGTCGACGATAACGAGAGCGTGCGCGCAGGCCAGATCGTGGCCCGGATCGAGGCGGGACCGTTCGAGGCTGCGCTCGCCGAAGCCGAAGCCGATCTCGCCGCACGCCGGGCCGACCTCCTGCGCATCGAGGCCGAGCTGCGGGCCCGCGGCGCCGCGACCGATGAAGCGCGCGCGCGTCTCGCCGTCCAGCGCAGCGCTGCCAGCCTCGCCGATCGGGAAGCGCAGCGCGCCAGCGCATTGGCGCAGAATGGTGCCGGGACCCGCGAGCGCAGTGATGCGGCGAATGCCGAGCGCGATCAGGCCCGCGCGCGCGTCCGCGCGGAGGAGGCGGCCGTGCGCACGTCCGCCGAGACCCGTTCGACGCTGACGGCGCAGCTCGCGCAGGCCGAAGCAGCCATTGCCGCCGCCGAAGCGCGGGTCGCATCGGCACGGCTCGACCTTGAAGCCACCGAACTGCGCGCACCGCGTGCGGGACGCATCGGCGACAACATCGCCGAGGCCGGGCAATACGTCCAACCCGGAACCCGGCTGATGACCGTCGTTCCGACCGGCGAACTCTACATTACCGCCAACTTCAAGGAGACTCAGCTTGGCCGGATCCGCCCCGGCCAGCCGGTGCGCATAGAGATCGACGCCTTTGCCGGCGGAGAGCTGACCGGGGTGGTCGACAGCCTTGCTCCGGGAACCGGCGCAACCTTTGCCTTGCTCCCTCCTGAAAACGCCACCGGGAACTTCACCAAGATCGTCCAGCGCGTGCCTGTGCGCATCATGCTGCGGCTTTCGGCAGAGCAGCGCGCCCGGCTCGCTCCCGGACTGTCCGCCGAAGTAACGGTCGACACACGCGAGGCGCGCCGGTGAGCACAGCCGCAGCCACAACCGGGGACATGCAGGTCGCCAAGCCGAGCGCGAACGCGCGGCTCGGCGACTGGATCGCCGTTTTCGCCGGCGTGATCGGCGCCTTCATGGCGGCGCTCGACATCTCGATCGTCAACGCCTCGCTGCCGCAGATCCAGGGCGAGATCGGCGCCTCGGGTACCGAAGGGACATGGATCGCCAACAGCTACCTCGTCGCCGAGATCGTGATGATCCCGCTCACCGCCTGGCTGGTCCGCGTGTTCGGTCTGCGTTTGCTTCTGGTGGGCTGCACGGCGTTGTTCGTCGTTTTCTCCGTGATCTGCGGGATCGCCGACAGCCTGACGACGATGATCTTCGGGCGTGTCGGGCAGGGCTTCTTCGGCGGCGCCCTCATCCCTTCGGCGATGACGATCATCGCGCTACGGCTGCCGCCGCACCAGCAGGTGCAGGGCTTTGCGATGTTCGCGATGACGACGCTGCTGGCGCCCGTGTTCGGTCCACTGCTGGGCGGCTGGCTGACCGACAATATCAGCTGGCACTGGCTCTTCTTCCTCAATGTGCCCGTGGGGATCATGCTCGTCATCATGCTGCTGTCGGCTTTCCCCGCCGAACACCCGCGGCTCGCCGAGCTCCCGCGCGCCGACTGGATCGGGATTATCGGGCTGTCGCTGTTTCTCGGCGCCGGCACGGTGGTGCTCGAAGAAGGACAGCGCGAAGGCTGGTTCGAGAGTGACCATATCGTGATGCTCTCGCTTGTCGTCGCGGTCGGCGCGGTGCTCACGGCATGGTCGCAGCTGCGTCATGCCGATCCGGTCCTTCGTCTCCGGCTGCTTGCCGAGCGGAGCTTCGCCGGCGCTTTCGTCGTCAGCCTGATCATGGGCGGCGCCTTCTATACCGTGCTCTACATCATCCCGATCTTCCTCGGGACGATCGCAGGCTACAACGCTGCCCAGACCGGGTGGGTGACGATGTATTCCGGGGCGGCCGCGATGGTGGCGATGCCGCTTTTTCCCCTCCTCATGAAGTATGTCGACGTCCGCCTGCTGGTCGCCGCCGGTCTCATCCTCTTCGCGATCAGCTGCTTCATGGATGTCGACATGACCGCGGCCTCGGGCGGCGACCAGTTCTTCTGGTCGCAGGTGCTGCGCGGGTTCGGGCAGATGCTCATCTTCCTGCCGCTGAGCCAGGCCGCGCTCGCCGGGATTGCTGCGGAGGATACCGCCGATGCTTCGGGCCTGTTCAACATCGCCCGCAATCTCGGCGGCTCGATCGGACTTGCGGGAACCGCCATCCTGATCGATCTGCGCCAGTCGTTCCACAGCGCCGAGATCGGTCAGGCGGTGACCGCCAACAGCCCGCTGGCGGCCGAGCGCCTGTCGCAGGGCGCGGCACCGTTTCTTGTCGAATCCACCGACAGCACACGCGCCACCATCGCCAGCTTCCGGCAGCTCGCACTTTTCATCGAGCGCGAAGCGCTGGTGATGACCTATGCCGACGCGTTCTGGCTCTTCGGCATCGCCATGATCTGCGCGGTCCCCGCCGTCCTGCTCCTGAGAAAGCCGCCCGAGGGGGCGGGAATGGCGGTCCACTGATGCTGACGCAGCGCCTTCTGCCCTTGTCCGCGCTCCTGCTTGCGGGCTGCGCGACCGTCGGACCGGACTATGCCGGGCCGCCCGATCCTGCGCCGCTCGCGCGCTCCGGCGCGCCGTTCGTGAATGCCGATCCGGAGGCGTCGGCGCCCGTTATCTCCGAATGGTGGCGCGAGTTCGACGACCCGGTGCTCGACCGGGTGATGGCGCAGGCGCTGGCGGCCAACCGCACGATCGAGGCCGCCGAGGCGCGGCTCGCGCAGTCGGAAGCGCTGGTCAGCGCGCGGCGCGCCGAGCGGGGCCCTTCCGCGAGCGCGGAAGCCCGCTATGCCCGCACCCGCCCTGCGATCGCCGCCTTCGGTGTCGAGGTGCCCGGCTTCGAGCCGCAGGATATCGACCTGTTCGATGTCGGCCTGAGGGCGAGCTGGGAGCTCGATCTTGCCGGTGGCCGGCGCCGCTCGCTGCAATCCGCGATTGCGGGTACCGAGGCAGCGGGCGCCGCGCTCGACGATGTTCGCCTCAGCGTGCTCAACGAGACCGCGCAGGCCTATGTTGCGCTAAGGGAAGCGCAACAGGAGCAGGTGCTGGCCGAAGGCGATCTCGCCGCCGCCGACCGCCTTGTCGAGCTGGTCGCCGAACAGCGTCGCCTCGGCGTTGCCAGCGACCTCGACACGCGGCGCAGTGCAGCCGAACGCGCGCGCGTCGCCGCCACGCTCCCCGCGCTCGAAGCCGACGCCGAGGCAGCGCTCGCCCGGCTCGCGGTGCTGACCGGCAAGGAGCGCGGTGCCCTCGATACCGATCTCCTCGGCCATGGCGTCATCCCCACCGCCGCTCGCACGACGTTCCCTGCGGAACCGGCCGCAGTGATCCGCCAGCGTCCCATATCCGCGCAGCCGAACGCCGCCTTGCTTCAGCGACCGCCGAAATCGGTGTCGCGACCGCCGATCTGTTCCCCAGGATCAGCCTGCTCGGCAATCTCGGCTTCCAGGCGAACGCACCCGACGCGTTTGGTTCGGACAGCTTCACCTATTCGATCGGTCCACTGCTGAGCTGGAGCCTGCCCGATCTTGGCCGCGTGCGCGCGCGGATCGCCGAGCGCGAAGGGCTGCGAGACGAGCGCCTGGCCGAGTACGAGCAGACGGTGCTCGCCGCGCTCGCCGATGTCGAGACGGCGCTCGCGCGCCATCGCCAGGCCCGCCGCGAAGTGGCCGCGCGAAGCGAGATTGTCGCTCTCACGGCCGAAGCGGCGCGGCTCGCACGCACCCGATATGAGCTTGGCGCAGCGACCCTGATCGACGTGCTCGATGCAGAGCGGGTGGCAATTGCGGCGCGCCGCGATCTGGTCGGTTCGGAGGCGCGACTGGCGCAGAGCCACGCCGTCCTCAGCACAGCGCTTGGTCTCGGCTGGCGCCCGGCCGAAGCCACTCTATCGGGCTCGCCGTGAGTCGACGCCGGCAACCCATGACCGCCGCTTTTGTCGCAGCGCTGGCGCTGCTGCTGAGCGCGCTCATACCGCAAGGCTACATGCCCGCGCGCGGTGCGGATGGCGCCATCACCATCGCCATCTGCGCCCCGGGCCTGTCGCCTGCCGAGCATGCGCGCGTTCAGGCCGAGGCCCAGGCGCGTTTCGAGGCTGCGCTTGGCGAAGATCACCGGGGCGATGGCGACAAGGATGAGCCGAACACGCACTGCCCCTTCGGAGTCCTCGCAGCACCCGCGCTGGCGTCGCTCGCGCCGAAGCTCGACGTTCCTCAAGTCGCACGCAAAGCGCTTCCGTCGATCCTGACGACGACCATGGCGATCGGTCGCGGCCTCGCCGCACCGCCGCCGCCTTCCACGGGACCACCCCGACTTTCCTGATCGTATCACGCCCCGGCGCTGCAGCACTTGCAGCGCCGGTTCTTCGCGTTCCCTCCTTCAGGAATGTTCTATGCTACTCCCGACCAGACCCTGCGGTCCGCTGCTGGCGGCCGTCCTGCCCTGTCTCGCTTCCCCCCTTGCCGCCCAGTCCACAGACCCCGGGAACTCCGAACCCGAACCGGCCGGCCCAACGATCGTCGTTACCGGCGCGCTCGAAAGCCGCAGCCTGCAGTCGCTCGATACGCCCGGGCTAGGTCTCGCGGTCGACGCCGACCAGATCGCCGCTGTCAACGCGATCAACACCGAGGACGTGATCCGCTACGCGCCCGGTCTCGTCGTGCGCAAGCGCTATATCGGCGATGCGAACGCCACGCTGTCGCTGCGCAACATGCATACAACGCAGACGCCGCGTGCGCTGGTGAGCGTGGACGGGTTCGTAATTGCCAACTTTCTGGGCGCGAGCTTCGATACCGCGCCCAAATGGGGCGTGCTCGCACCGGGCGACATCGCCCGCGCAGAGATCGTCTACGGTCCGAGTTCCGCGCGTTATTCGGGCCATGCGCTGGGCGGCGTGCTGCGGCTCGAGACCGAGCCGGTATCCCGGACCGCCGTCTCGCTCGGCGCCCAGAGCTTTTTCCAGAGCTATCGCTACTACGAGACCGACGAAGACCTGTTCGGCTACGCGCTCGACGCGCGCGCCGATCTCGCGCTCGGCAGCGGCGGCATTTCGTTCGCCTGGCGCCATTTCGAGAACGAAGGCCAGCCGCAGCAATGGCGCACCGTTGCCCCTGGAACCCCCTATGCCGCTCAGGCGACCATCGACGATGCGCTCGGTTTCCCCTTGCGGATCGCGGCGCAGGACAGCGTCGTCGATGCGAGAGAAGACCAGTTCCGCCTGCGCGCGAACCAGGAACTGGGCGGCGACTGGGAGCTGCGCGCGCTCGCCGCGCTCCTGCTCGACCGCGACGGGACAAGCGAGCCCAAGAGCTTTCTCACTGACGGCGATGGGCAGCCCACTTTCGTCGGGATCGCCGGGGTGACGCTGGGCCGCAGCCGCAGCGCAGAACTCCTCGCCGGGCTCGGCTTGAAGGGTCATCTCGGTGACTGGTCACTCGACCTTGCCGTGAGCCGCTTCGAGACGCTCGACGACCGCAGCCGCCAGTCCGACCCCGCTGATCTCGCCACCGGGCTCATCCCGCAAGGCGGGATCGTCACCGACGAGAATGCGCGATGGACGACCATCGAGCTCACGGTCGAACGCGCCATCGGGCCGCACCGCCTTGCGCTTGGCGCATCCTATGCGGGCTATGCCGGAAGGAGCCGCACAGCACCGGTCTCCGACTGGCGGACCGCCGCGCCCGGCCCGGTGCGCAACGCCTCGGGCGGCAAGTCCGAACTCATTGGCCTGTTCGTCGAAGATGCGATCAGCCTGACACCCGCTCTCGAGGCGACGCTGGGGCTTCGCTACGAGCGCTGGCGCGCGGCGGACGGCTTTCTCCAGAACGCCGGCGCACGGGTCGACTATCGCGGGCGCACCGACGCAGCATGGTCCCCCAAGGTCGCGCTCGCCTGGCGCGTGTCCGACACAAGCGAGCTAAGTGCCTCGCTCGCCTGGGCGACCCGATTCCCGACCATTGGCGAGCTCTACCAGGCCTCGCTGATTGCCTATGGTCCTAATGTCGGCGAGATCGATCTGGGCGGCTTCGATCCCGATCTCGCGCCCGAGCGCGGGTTCGACATGCAGGTGACAGCGCGCCAGCGCCTCGGCACGATCGACCTGACTCTGAGCGGCTACCGCCAGAATGTCCGGGATACGCTCTTTGGCCAGACCATCCTCGTTGCCGGCCCCGGCGAAGTGCCGGTCAGCCAGTCGCTCATAACCAATATCGGCGCGGTCGAGACCTGGGGCGTCGACTTCATCGTCGCGGCGGAGGACGTAGTGATCGAAGGTCTGTCGTTCGATGGGAATATCTCGTGGATCGATGCGAGGATCGAAGGCAATCCACTCAATCCCGCACTCGAGGGGAACCGCTTCCCGCGCGTCCCCGAATGGCGCGCCAATGCGTCGCTGCGTTACGCTGTGAGTGATGCGTTCGAACTGGCGGCCAGTGTCCGCCACCAGAGCACGCCCGAGCGCAATCTCGAGAACAGCGCCTCCTCGCGCTGCGACACCTTCTTCTGCGTGTCCTCTTTCGCTTTCGTCGATCTCAAGGCGAGCGTCGATTTCGGGCCGTTCGCGCTCGACCTTGGCGTCGACAACCTTCTGGGCGAACGGGCTTTCGTCTTCCACCCCTATCCCGGTCGAACCTTCGTTGCCGGGCTGCGCTGGACCGGAGGTCGGCCATGACGCGGCGGCACAACGCATCGCGGGAGGTGTGGCTGCGCACTGTGTGGCGCTGGCATTTCTACGCCGGCCTGTTCGCCATCCCCTTCATCCTCTGGCTCTCGGCCACCGGCGCGATCTACCTGTTCAAGCCGCAGATCGAGGCGTGGCTCGACCGGCCTTATGACAATCTCGCCGTTACCGGCGCGCCGCTCGCTCCCTCCGAGCTGGCACAACGCGCGCAGGCGGCTGTGCCCGGAGCGGTGCTCCACCGCTTCGTGCTGCGCGCGGAGCCGGACGATGCCCAGCGCATCATCGTCGGCAAAGGCGCGGTCGAAACCCGCATCTACCTGCACCCCGAGACCGGTGACGTGCTGAAAATCGTCGGCGAGGAAGACCGCCTGATGCGGGTTGTCTTCCGGCTGCACGGCGAGCTCATGATGGGGCGCTGGGGATCGCTTCTTGTCGAGACTGCCGCGAGCTGGACCATCATGCTGCTGCTCACCGGGCTCTACCTGTGGTGGCCGCGCGGCCGAAGGAAGCGGGCCGGTGTGCTCTACCCGCGCCTCGCCGCCGGAGGGCGGCTGTTCTGGCGCGACCTCCATGCGGTCACCGGACTGTGGGTGTCGCTGGCGGCGCTGTTGCTGATCTTTTCCGGCCTGCCCTGGGCGAAGAACTGGGGCGACTATCTCGATGCGGTGCGTGCCGTCACCGGCCAGAACGCCGAGACGCAGGAATGGTCGCGCGGTGCCGAGAGCGATGCGCAGCAACGCCTGACGCTCGACCGCAGCCTGCGTGCGGCAATGAACGATCATGCGCACCATGCGGGCATGACTGGCGGCGATGCCATGCCGGATGTACAGATTGGCCGGGAGATCGACCGCGTCGCCGCAACCGCTTTAGGACTGCACCTGCCCCAGCCCGTCGAGATCGCGCCGCCGACCGCCGGTTCGCGCATGTGGCAGGCCCGGTCGATGACCGCCGACCGTCCCGAACGCGCCGAAGTCGAGATCGACGGATCGGACGGCCGGGTCATCGGACGGCGGGACTTTTCCGATCGCCACTGGATCGACCGGACCGTCGGCTACGGGATCGCGCTCCACGAAGGTGCGCTGTTCGGCCTCGCCAACCAGCTGGCCGGCGCGCTCACTCTGCTGGGACTGGTGACGCTTGCCGTGTCGAGCATTATTCTGTGGTGGCGGCGCAGGCCGGTCGGCGTGCTCGGCGCGCCGCCCTCCATCGGCCCGGCACCCCGGGCACCGGCGCTTGTTGCCGCGGTGCTGGGCCTGGCGCTGCTTGTACCGATGTTCGGGTTGACCCTCGCGCTGATCGTTTTTTTCGAGAGGGTGGCTGTCCGCCGGCTGCCGCGCATCGCAGACTGGCTGGGGCTCCGCCAGCAGGGCGTGATGCAGGTCTCGTCAGCATCACTCCGGCCGACAACGAAAGGTCCTAATCATGATTGACCGACGCACCTTTGCGGCCTTCGCCGCGCTTGGCGCCATTGCGCCGAGCCTCGCAAGTGCCCGCGTGCGGGCCCAGACCGCAGCCCCGCCGCCGCCGGACCTTCCGCCGGTTCACGACATGTCGGCCTGGCCCGCCGACTGGACCGGCGACGAGCTCGTCGTCATGCTGGCCTATCCTGGCATGACCGCGCTCGATCTTGCCGGACCGCAATACATGTTCGCCAGCCTTGCCGGCGCGAAGGTGCTGATCGCGGCAAAGACGCTGGACCCCGTCGTGACCGACACACGCCTCTCGATTCTGCCCGATATCACGCTCGATGAGGTGCCGAGCGCACCCACCATCCTGTTCGTCCCTGGCGGTATATCGGGTACGCTGAAAGCGATGGAGGACGAAGAGACGATCGCGTTTCTTGCCGCGACCGGCAATCGCGCGACCTATGTGACCTCGGTCTGCACCGGCGCGCTTCTGCTCGGGCAGGCGGGACTGCTCGCCGGATACCGGGCCACAACCCACTGGCTCGGCATGGGCGCGCTTCCGGCCTTCGGCGCAACAGCGGTCAGCGAGCGCGTCGTCACGGACCGCAACCGGATCACCGGCGGCGGCGTGACCGCTGGCATCGATCTCGGCCTTGCCCTCCTCGGACGGCTGCGCGGCGACGACTATGCCCGCGCGGTCCAGCTGCTCGCCGAGTATGCTCCGGTGCCGCCGTATGACAGCGGCACGCTGGACACCGCACCGCCGCAGATCGTCGCGCGAATGCAGGCAATGTTCCCTGGTTTCGAGGCGCATGTCCGCGCGATCGCACAGCGGCGCCGCACGGCGCGCTGATCTAGGGCAAGGCGGCGACAAGCGCCGCGATCTGATCGAGCCGGCGGTCGTGAAACGCGGCGACCGCCTTCGCCAGATCGGCATCCTGTTCAATGCAGGCCTCACGGAGCCGCGCCAGCTCGCTCTCGGCATCCTCGATTACAGCGGGCTCGATGGTGCGCAGCGAATGCAGGCGTTCCCCGAGTGCCCAAACGACATAAACAAGCGCGCCATTGTCCGACCGCCTGGCGAGTTCGCCAAAGAGCGCATTCACCGATCCGGCATAGTCGGCTTCGTCATCGGGGTCACCAGGCTCGAAGGGGTCGGACGGTTGCGCAGCGAGCGCGTGCATGACGAGCATATGGTGCAGTGCCAGCATGTCGCGCGCGGCCTTTTCGGTGAGGCGCGGAACCCTGTATCCTTCTCCCGGCCGCATCACCACCAGCCCCTCGCCCGTCAGACGGTTGAGGCAGTCGCGCACAGGGGTCGCGCTCACGCCGTAATCCTCGGCGATCTTCTGCGCCTCGAGCCGCGTCTCCTGCGGCCACCGGCCGCTCATGAGCTCGCGCTTCAGCCGCTCATAGGTCGGCTCGAGAACGTGCGCCGGGCTCATTGCCCGCCGCGCCGCGCTCCGGCAAACGCTGCGACCATTTCCGCCTGGTCGGGGCGCAGCGCGTCGGCAGGACCGGGCGCGGCCCCCTGCTGATCGCGCAGGAGCAGCGAGGGGCACTTGCCCTCGTGATTGCCGAGATTGGGGCGATGCTGCACATAGCCGGCCAGCGCGGCGAGCTCCTCGGGGAAGTCGCGCGCAACGGCGGGGGGATAGGCGAGCCATGGATTCTCGTGCGGCTTGAGCCAGCCGAGGCTGTAGCCCACGACCACGCCCCGGCGAACGGCGTGCGACCGGTTCGCCCCAGCACCGTGAATGGTCGAGCCTAGGAAGCAGATTGCGCTGCCCGGCGCGCACGCAGCGACCTGCGGCTCTGGCAGATCGGCGAGGTCCGAAATGCCCTCGCGATGTGTTCCGGGATAGATCCGCGTAGCCCCGTTTTCGGCCGTAAAGGAGTCGAGCGGCCAGATCACATTGAGCAGATATTCCGTCCCGTTCTTCGCCACCGGCCACATATCGTCGTCGCGATGCGGAAACTGCTCGATCTCGCCCGGATGGATTTCAATGAGCTGCGCGACGTTGAGCTGGATCCGCTCGCAGGCCGGACCGAGCACCCGGTGTGCCAGCGCCAGGACCAGTGGATGCAGGATCAGATCGCGGGCGTGGACGGAGCGCCGCGGCAGCCCGCCGATCCGCTTGGTGCGATAGCCGTAGAAATCGCCGGTGCAGAACGGCGCTTCGGCAAGAACGGAAGCGACATCCCCGGCCAACTGGCGGCAGGTAGCGTCGGCGAGATCGGGAATGATGCAATAGCCGTCTTCAAAGAGCCGCGCGGCCCAGATGTTGGTGTCAGCGGGTGTCATGACCGCGTCTCCATCGCGCTTTGCACAAGGTAGTCGGCCGGGCGCAGCATGCCGGTCCTGGCAAGGGCGCCGGGCGTCGTCTCGTCAATCATGATCCTCAGACCAACCAGCGCCTCGCCGCAGAGCCGTCGGCTCGGTCCGAGCGCCTCGCATTGCCAGCCGAACCGGGCGATCTGCTCGAACCACGGGACGCTCGCCACGGCGGTGTAGCTGGCGACCCCATCGCCAAGCGCGTGGCTGACCAGCGCGCTCACCAGCTGGTCGCGCGCGAGCCGCCGTTCGCTTCGGGTGAGCTCAGGGTCGATGCAGAAGCGGGTAATCTCGCGAATGGAGCGGCCCCTTGGCACAGCGTCGGCGCACAGGCTCGGAAAGAGGTCGGCGAGGATGTGGGGCCCGTCCGATCGCAGCAGGCGGGTCGACGCAAGATGCGCGCCCTGGTCATCGAGCAGCACCAGATAGGTCGCATCGGGCGTGTCGAACTGGTCGATCTCGTACTGGCCTGCGAGGACCGGAATGTCCCATTTGAGCAGATCGACGAAGACGCGTTTTCGCGCCGCGAACATCGCCCTTAGTGCCGGATGAGCGATCGTCTCGGGCAGGGTCTCTTCAAGTATGTGCATGTCTTTGACCTCGACTTTCTCGAGGTTCAGATCAGCAGTCCCGGAGTATTTTTCCCATACCAAGAACTGGGTAAGCGCCGCGCGGACTAGCCGTCCCGGGCCTGGTGTCGCAGGCGGCGGGATGGCCGAGAACCCGGGAGCCGGAAGACATCGGCGAAACCGATCACGCCGTCGAACAGGGCGGAGAGGACGAGCGACTGCTTGCAGTGCACAGCATAGCGCTCGCGCGCGAGCTTGAGATGCTGGATGACCGTCTCGGTACTGATCCCGAGAATGATCGCGGTCTCGGCAGCGGTCTTGCCGCGCGCGGTCCACAGCAGGCATTCGCGCTGCCGGTCGGTCAGCCGCGCTGTCGCGGGTCTTCGGACAAGGCCGGACAGCCCCAGCGCACAGGTGAGGGCAAGGGCAGCCACGAGTTCCGCCACGGGCAGCGACGGGGCCGGCAGCCGCCGTCCGGGCCGGACCACGAAGCTGCATGTCCCGCGCGCAAGCCCGGGAAGGTTGCGCGGGACGGTGAAGCCGTCGTCAAGCCCGCATTCCCGGCCGATGTTGAGCATCTGGCGGTCCCCGCGCGTGAGCGGAATAAGGCTGCCGATCTCGCCCCATGCGAAGCCGATGAAGCTGTGGTCGCAGGCGCGCCGCACCGGATCGCGCCCGGCGAGCTCGAACCCGGTGTAGATCCTCGCCCATTCAGCAGGATAATTGTGGAGCAGGAGCTCGGGCGATGCCGCCTCAAGCGCACAGGCTTCGAGCGAGAGGGCGAAATGATCGAAGCCGAGAGCGCCGCATATCCGTCCGAGCGCGCGTTCGAGATCGACCGGATCCCGCGTGCTGTCGAGTTCGGTCGAGAAGTCACCAACCAGCTGTAACGTCATCACCATGCCGTTCGACCGGTCGCGCGTCACCCGAGCCGCCGCGCGCCGATCGCCTGGTGAGAGGCCGGATCACGCGGTCCCAATCCACAGGTCCGGCCGGTTACCAATGCAGTCCCGAAGGACCCGGGATCTTGCTGCCATTCGCCCAATTCTTGCGAAGCAGAATAAAATATACCAAATATTGCGCACAAGGAAAGTTCGGATTTTCCGCTACTTGGCCTTCATGGGCCTAGCGCAGCCTTCTTTCGCAGCGCGCCGGAGAGCTTGGTCCGCCCCTGGAGCAACTCGAGATAGCCCGAGCGCCTGAGACGCCTCGCTTCGGCGACGAGCCGCTGCACCTGTCGACGCTCCGAAGAGCCCTTCCACACCGCCGCCCGCATCGGTTTCATGGCGGGAAAGACAATCTCCTCGGCGATCTGTCGCTGGCTCACTGCGCCCAGGCGATCGAGGATCGCGAGCAGCCTTGCGAGGCGAAAGCGCTGATTGGGGGTCGGTTCGTTAAGAGGCGGGCCGCCCTTGAGTCCGGCAAGGGCCGCAATCGCATCAAGCCTCGCTGCCAGCCCCGCCCCGGTCATGATCCTGAAGCCGTCCCCGGCGCCTGCGGCGGTGTCCGCCTGCAGGCGCAGCCGATGCCGTTGGCCTCCTTTCTCCAGAACGGCATGCACACCGCGCCGATCCTCGCGCCTGGCGACGATCTGCATTTCGCCAATTAGGTCTTTGGGCAGGTCAGCGAGACGGCGCACGCCAACGAAGATCGCAACGCACGGCGCGGTCGCAGGCCGCCAGAGCGCGGGAACTGCCCGCGGCTCGGCGTCGGGTTCGAAAACGAAAGTCCAGCCCCCAATGCTGCAAGGCAGCCGGTTCGGACAAGCGAAGCGTCGCCCACTGTCGGCGATAGAGCGGATTGCGTCTGAGGAATTCCTGCGCGAAGTCGGCGAGGTCGTGCCGGGCGAACGCCGCTGCCGTTTGTGCTGATCCCTTCATCGGACACCCCCTGAGAGAAGGGGTGCTAGAAAGCCCATGGGAAACCGGCCATTCCCCGACCAGGGGCGGCGGGTCCCCAGAACTGGGGATTGCGCATGCCCGACGCTACGGAATCCCGGGCCTTGCAATTATGGCCTGTTCGTTCCAGAAAGCCGTAGCGCAGAACTATTACTGGCGTGTGTCTGCGCGGAATTGTCCGCCAGAAATCATTCACACCGGTCCCGGAGGGGGTCCGGTGGCCATATCGGACCAGGGTGCGCCTGCACCTGAACGACGGCAAAGCCTCTGGAGCCGGCGCGGGACTTGTTTCCGGCAGACCGGCTGCGCCTTTCGGCCTCTTCATGAATGTCTTCTCGGCGACCCGCCGACCCTGTTCTCACACAGCGCCATCTGCACAAGCTCCCGTCAAAGCCGCCCGAAGCAGCGATCGATCGCGCGCAGCCCTCGATGTGCTGTTTCGCAGCGAGCGCGCCTGGCTTTTGGCGTTCCTGCGCCGCCGCGTTGGCCATGAGGACGCCGAAGACCTGCTGCAGGAAGTCTTTCTGCGGGCTGCAACAAGCCGTCATCTGGGCGAGCTCCGAAACCCCGGGGGGTTCCTGTGCCGCATCGCCCAGACCGTCATTGCAGACAGGGCGCGGCGCACCCGGTGCCGTATATGGACAGTTCCGATTGAGGTTGATGGGCATACCTGCTGCGATGGAGAGCAGGAAGCCCGCCTACTCGCCGAGGCAGCCGAAATTGAGTTCGAGACTGCGCTTAACGAGCTACCGGAGAAGACAAGAAAGGTCTTCCGCCTGAACCGGAGCGTCAGGCTCACCTATCGTGAAATCCAGGATGAACTCGGGCTTTCCTGCGGCGGTGTCGAGTATCACATGATGAAAGCCTTGGCGCATCTGCGCAGCGCGCTCGCGTCAGATTGATCTTCGGGAAGCAGCATTCGAACTGGATCGGCGGCACGAATAATTGCGAATGAAACTAAGGTGCCTGCCAAGACATGCGTCAAGCCCTGCGAGGCGAGGTCGAAAAGACCCGTCGATAGCCGTGAGGGAGAATTTGATGCGTATAGAAGGACGGACTGTTGCTTTGATCTTGTCAGGGGTCGGTTTGGTTGGCCTTTCCAGTCAAGCAGCTGCGCAACAAGCAGACGAAGAGATGGTCGAACGGCCGGACATTCAGCACGAATCGGGAGGCGAGGGAGACGAGGTGGCGGTCCCGATTGTTGTCACCGGTACGCGCATCAGAGGTGCGCCGTTGGTTGGTGAAGTCACGAGTATTGATCGTGAAACAATTGTCGAGGCGGGCCAGATCGATCTTGGCGAAGCAATCCGTGCGCTGCCTCAAAACTTCGCCGGTGGCCAGAACCCCGGCGTTGGACTGGGCTCGGGCATAAACCAGAACATCAATTCGACATCCGCCGCCAATCTTCGCGGCCTCGGGCCGGATGCCACTCTGACCCTGCTCAACGGTCATCGCCTGCCCTATGATTCCGCCTATCAGGCGATTGACATATCGGCGATCCCGCTCGCTGCGGTCGACAGGATCGAGGTCGTCCCTGATGGTGCTTCGGCGCTCTACGGGTCCGACGCGGTCGGAGGGGTCATCAACGTGATCCTGCGGCGTGACTTTGACGGCGTGACCACTTCGGCACAAATCGGGACCAGCACCGACGGAGGTAACTTCAGGCAACAGGCGGATGTGGTAGCCGGCAGGGCATGGAGCAGCGGCGGCGTCGTATTTGCCTATGACTTTGTAAACAACTCCGCGATCGAAGCGCGCCAGCGCGATTACACCGATGACCTCATCCCCGGCTACACGCTTTTTCCCTCCATGGAGCGGCATGCCCTCACCCTGGCCGCGCATCAGCAAATATCCCCGGGCATCGAGGCGAGCATCGACGCGCTCTATTCAAGGCGGACATCACGCTTCCTGCAGGGCACCGCTGACTCCACCGGACTGCGCACGCCAGAGGTGGAGGCTTTTGCCCTGGCGCCTTCGGCAAAAATCGATCTCGGCGCAGGCTGGCAGGTTACTGTGCTGTCAGTGTTCGGCCGCGACCGTACTGACCTGAGGGCTGTTTTCACTCCGCAGATCGGCTCGGTGCCTGTAAATCGCGTGCGCTACTTCAACGAGATCTTCTCGATCGAAGGGGGCGCCGAAGGTCCGCTGTTCGCATTGCCGGGTGGCAGTGCGCGGCTCGCGGTGGGGGCCGGCATCCGCAACAATCGTCTAGACGGAGGCCTCAACGACGCCTTCTACGACTTCGATTTCGACGCCGAGCAGCGTGCGCGCTTTGCCTATGGCGAACTCTTTCTTCCCTTTGTCACGGGTCGCAATGCGCGGCCCGGTGTAGCGCGGCTGAGCGTTTCCGCGGCAGTACGCTACGAGGATTATCCTGGTCTCGACGAACAGGCGGCTCCACGTGTCGGGCTCATCTACGCTCCTCTCGATGGACTGACTTTCAGGGCGAGTTGGGCGCGATCGTTCAAGGCTCCCACCCTTTATCAGCGTAATCTGTTTTCTGAGACCTACCTCGTTCCGGCGCCGTGGTTCGGCGTCGGCACCGCTGGCGAAACCATTCTGTTCGTCAGCGGTGGCAACCCTGATCTAAAGCCCGAGCGCGCTGAGAGCTGGACGATCGGCTTCGAGATCGAACCCAACGCGGCGCCCGGACTCAGATTGTCGGCAACACTTTACGATATAGCCTACGAGGACCGCGTCGTAAGCCCGATCTCTGGCGGACTTGCCTCCGCCTTTACCAACCCTGGTTTCGCAAGCCAGGTAACCCTGTCACCGAGCGAGACAAGTCTGAGCGAGCTCATCGCGCAGTCGCAGTTTGGTCTGCAGAACCTGACCGGCGATGATTTCGACCCCAGCTCAGTCTTCGCCATCCTCGACAACCGGGAGACCAACATCGCGGCGTGGAGCGTTCGAGGCGTCGATCTCGGGGTAGGCTGGGATCGATCGCTCGGTTCTGATCAGTCGCTCGGCATCGATCTATCCGGGACATGGCTCGACAGCGCCCAACGGGTCACACCGACACTACCTGACGTTCAGCTATCCGGCACCGTCTACAATCCGCCACGCTACCGCGCGCGGGGATCGCTTCGGTATCAGTCGGGTCCCCTCACAGCCAACGCTGCGGTCAACTACACCGGTGGTTTCACCGATGAACGCTCCGTTGGCGGCGGAACGGTTTCGCCGAGCGCGACCGTAGATCTGGGCCTGCGTTACGCCCTCATCCGCAGCGAGACCCGCGATCCTGGCCTTGAATTGGCACTCACTGTGCAAAACGTCTTCAATGACGAGCCGCCGATCATCACGCAATCCGCCCCAAGCAACGTGCCGTACGATTCAACCAACTTCTCGCCCGTTGGTCGGTTTATCGCCTTCGGCGTGCGGAGGCATTGGTGATCAGCGTACTGCTTGCAGCCGCCCTGTTCCCGGGAATGGTCCCGGCCGCCCCTGCTGCCCCCACGATCGAGGACCCATGCGACTTCGAGACGGTCACACCCATCCGCGGTGATCAGCGGCAGCGAGATGTCGATCTCGCCGATCTGGCGTCGCTTGCCGATATCGGCCGGGCGAATGCCGGGACTGCCCCGAGCGCGTTTGGCATTTCGCCCGCTGGGGACAGGGTTGCTTTCCTTGTGGCGAGGGCCAATCCGCAGGCCAATGCCTATTGTCGGCAGCTGCTCGTCCTCACCCTTGATTCGAATGAGGCACCGCGCGAGATCGACCGGGGCGGTGAATTCATGCACGATGATTTCCCCCTGCGTGATTTTGCCTCGGTGACGGCGGGCTGGGAACGCGCGACCGAACCGCGCTGGTCACCCGATGGCACGCGGATCGCCTATCTGAAGCGCGAGGAGCAATCGACCCAGATTTGGCTCGCCGATCCCTCGGGGGAGGCAGACGCGCGTCGGCTTACCGGCCTGCCCGACGATGTAACCGAACTTGTCTGGGTGCCCGACGGGAAGGGGTTGGTAGCTGCAACGTGGCCGGGCTTGCGGCGCGAGGCCGAGGAGATCGCGGTGGAGGGATTGCGCGGCTTTCTGTTCGACGCGCGCTTTTCCCCGCACTTCGCATCACGTCCGATCCCGACAGATGCGGGACCACCGGTCTACAGCTGGGTATCAGCTATCGATGGACAAAGCCGCCCAGCGACCGAGGCCGAAATCGGTTTGCTGAGGCCCAGTTTCCAGGGAGCGCCATCTGGAGATGTTCTGCTCTATCGCGAGGGACCGCGCGGTTCAGCCGCGTGGCTCGAGCCCGAAGATCCCGAACGATTGCTCAGCCCGACACGATTGGTTGTCCGCAATCCGGACGGACAACACTTGACCTGCCAAGCCGATATGTGCGGTCACATCCAGGGCCTGTGGTACTCGGAAACCGCCAACGCATTGTTCGTGCAGCAGGCGAGCGGATGGGCGCGCAGCGAGACCACGCTCCTACGCTGGGATATCGGAGCGGCGGCACCGAAAAGTGTTATTGCGACGCGCGATGCGCTGCGAGGGTGCCGTGAGCATCGCGGCGAATTGCTTTGCGCGCGCGAGAGCGCGACCGAGCCCCGACGCATCGTCGCCATCGAGATGACAACCGGGGCTGATCGTCTTGTCTTCGATCCTAATCCCGCATTTGCAGATATGCGCTTCGGTTCGATCGAGCGATTGCAGTTTCGCAATACGGCCGGCGTCGAAAGCTTTGCCGACCTGGTCTTGCCGCCCGACCATCGGCCCGGTGACCGCCATCCGATGGTCATCGTCCAGTACCGCAGCCGCGGGTTTCTGCGCGGCGGTACCGGCGATGAAGTGCCCATATTCGCGCTAGCTGCCCGCGGCTTTGCCGTGCTGAGCTTCGATCGCCCTGACTTCCTGCCAGCTGCCTATCGCGCTACAACCGACGTCGAACTCGCGACTTTGGCCGGCGACCAGTGGGCGGACCGGCGGCAGGTCCAGTCCTCGCTCGAAATCGCCATCAACAGGGCGATAGCCACCGGCGCTGTGGACCCCGACCGGATCGGCATTACCGGTTTCAGCGACGGCGGCGCTACGGCCCAGTTCGCGATTGTCAATTCGACGCTGTTCAAGGCCGCCGCACTCGGCTCGTGCTGCGAGGATATGTACTCTTACGCGCTGTCCGCAGGCCCGCGGTTCACGCAATATCTGCGCGAGGTAGGATACGACCCGCTCGCTCTTGAGGACCGCCATTCCTGGACCCCGATGTCTCTGATCGCGAACCGGGACGGAATTGAAACTCCGATCCTGATCCAGGCAGCCGACAGCGAATACGAAGGCGCGCTCGACGTAGTCGAAGTCTACAATAATGAGCGCAAGCCGATCGAAATGGTCGTCTTCCCTGACGAAACACACATCAAATGGCAGCCAGCCCACCGTCTCGCCATGTACGAGAGGGTGGTCGAGTGGTTCGAGTTCTGGCTTGCCGGGCGCATGAACTGCGCGCCCTCGCGCGAAGACCAGTATCAGCGCTGGCAAACGATGGCCGGGGCGCCCAGTCCAGACACGCTGCGGTGTTCTGCCTGATCTTCAGCCGGACCATGATCGCGCCCAGTTTTCGGCTTCGAGCAAATCGAGAAGTCTCTCGATCGTCGAACCGTCGGTCACCTCGTCTACCGCCATCGCCTGTTCCACGGCATAGCGATCGATAACCCTATGCTGGGCCAGCAGGCCTTCGAGAAGACGCTGCGTGATCGTGGCGCGGTTTCTCGCAAAGGCGAGGCGAACAAAACTGTCAGGCCCCGCCTTCGACACCCTTCGGGTCACGGGTGGCGGAAGCTCTTGGGAAAAAGCAAGTCGGGCAGGTGCCCTGTTTATTCCGCCGGCGGCCCAGATCCAGCTGGGTAGTCCAAGACAGCACTCGAGCATTGGCTGACTGTGGAGCGGTGAGAAACGATGCTGCCGACAAGTGAGGGGATGTATCTGGTTCTGGGCGTGCGCGATAAGGGACAGGTGAGCGTAGCCGCCCGAGCGCTGATCCAACACTGCATCGATCCAGCTACGCAGCGGTGCTGACCCTAAATCGACTTTCCCTTGTTGTAGGAAGCGTTCGTCTGCTGGCCACGGGTCTGCTGCTCCCCGACGCCAAAAACGACGAACCGTCGCCATCGCCAAGGTTGGGGCTGAGCAACCGGTAATACGGCACATGTCAAGCAAGGTGCGCCACACCCCAAAGCCTGGCCCATCGTGCTGCAACCGGTCGAACACAGGCGCTGCGCTATGGAGGAAGCAAAAGATATTGTCTCCGCCATTACCATCGAGAACGACTGATGCGCCAAGCTCATCCATGGCCTCGCGCAACAGATCATCAAACACGGTGACAAACGAGCGGCGCGCAGGACGCGCGAGTCCCTCTGAAGCCGTCCGGCGCGGATCATAGCGTGCTGGATCATAGACGCGGACGGTGCAGCGAACGGCAAATGCCCCCGCAACCGCTGCGGCAAAACTGCTCTCGTCGCCCGCGCGATCCTGTGTCGAGACGGTGATGCAATCAAAGGGCTGGAACGCCTGCGCAAGTGCCGCACAGATCAGCGAGGAATCCACGCCTCCGCTTGTCGCGACCGCGACCTTGCCGAGCACCTTGGCCCATCCCTCCATTGTTTCGACCGCCACCTTTCGGAGCCGTGCCGCTGCCTGTCCGATGTCGGGCTTTGGATCGTAGGAGATATAGTCAGAGGCGCGCCAGATTGGTGTAACCGTGCTGTCTGAATCCGAGGGCGCGAACAAAGTCCCCGGCTCCAGCTCTTCAATTCCTGCAAGACAGGTGGTGCGCTCGCTGAGTTCTGGTCGTCGCAAGTGCGAGACAAGCGTTTCAAAGCACACCGTAGCTTGACCCACACCCACTCGGAAAAGCAGGTCTGCATCACTTGCGAACAGAAAGGTGCCGTCCCTCTCTTTGATCATCACAGGCACGAGGCCCGATGGATCACAGAAGATGCGCCACTGCCGGTCCCGCTGACACCGCAGAATGGCGACATATCCGCCCCAGATCTGGTCTGCTAGGCATCGGGCCATGGCCTCAGCCGTAGAATGATGCGAAAGCATTTCTGCGAGTACGTGCGCCTCAAGAGGAGAGCTGCCGGAGAACGCATAGCCAAGTAGCAGGCCGTCGTCCCCCATCGGCGTCACTGGTGTCTTCGCTTCGCACCAGATCGCCGGGGCGGCGTCGGGCACTTTAGTAGGCGATCGAAAAATGCTGCAGGCCTCCGGCTCTGGTGCTGGCTTGCTTGACAACGCGATTAGGAATCGAAGCGGCATCATAGGACAAGGATCGGAGTGAACCGCAGGACCTCCTCGAGGCTGTCGTTCAGAACAATTTCCCGGTGTTGAACCCAGCAATGTGCTGCGAAGGGAAAGGCCTGCACTCCGATCACCACATTCGGACGGACCCCGAGCCTGACGAGCGAAGTCGCAAGAGCGAGCGATTGAGGAAGGCAACGGTCAGCAGTGGTGCGTATTAGGCGGGCTTGTTCGAACGATCGGATGCAACGTTGCGCCTCCGGGTCCAACGTTGCCGAACTCACCCCAATTTGATCGAACCGTTGCTTCACTTCGCCGAGTACGACGTTGAGTGTCCGCGCAGCGATGCGTCTTTCAAGACGCTTCTGCAGCCAGATGGCTCGAGCCACGCAGCTTAGGGTAAAGTTGCCATTGCCAATATGAGATGAGACGTCCCCTGGCAAAAGATAGTCGCCAGGGCGCGAGAACTGTGGCGGTTGTTGCCACGACGGTCCGCTGCGTGCATCAAGCGCGGCCAGTTCCGCGCGATTTTGCTCGGCCGGGAGCCGGAAATAGCGATCCTTCTCGATATCGAGGAAGAGCAGAATATCTGCGGTCCGGCACCATGCGATGCTCGGTTTGTCGATCGTGAGCATGTCGACGGGCCACGGGCATCGGGGTGCTGGCGCCGGCCAACACCCCGGACAACGATCAGTTGGTGAGAATGCCCGGCATGAAATCACGACGGGCAGTGCTGTTGTCGATACCCAGAACGCCTTGACCTTTGGTCTGGACCGAGACCTTGCCGAGTTCGATTGCGGGCTGCTTTACGGATTGAGGGGTCTTCATGATATTTCTCCTTTGCTTGCTTGTGCGACTCATAGAATCGCCAGCAAAGGATGAGCCCTTTTCGATTCGCCGGCCATTTTATAATCCTGATATAATTGGCCAATTGTGGAGGTATGACCGGGCGTTGGAAGCGTCTGCTGGGAAACGCACCGACACCTTTAGCAACCGCTTGGACATCCGTGCCAGCACCCGGTCAAGCTCACTATCCTCGCGCAGGAGGTAATGTGATGTGGCGCACGCGCGCCTTCGATCTTACAAATCTGGACTATTTAGTCCAGAAATATCGTGGTGTGGCGCTCGCGGGCGCGCTGGAAACCTAGGCTGGCTCGGCTCCAAATTCTGACGCGCCCGACACCAGTCGCTCCTCGACTTCTTCCGAGAAAGCGAATTGCGGCATGTTCCTGACCAGCCAGTTGAAAGCCTCATAGGCCGCCAGCGCCCGGCGCATCCCGGCGTTGTCGCGAAAATTGAGCGGAGGCTGGCTCCGCTCGATCGCGGGCTGCGTCACGCACAGGGCGGCGAAGAGGAGCAGGTCGAGTGTGCCTTCGACGTCTCGGCCTGCAAGAAGGGCCTGCGGTGTGCCGATCGCAGCATACAGCAGGTGAAACAGCGACGGGACGTCGACAAGCGCTGGTTTCAGTTTGAGAGCAGAAGCTGCCGGTTCCGGCAGTGCCAGCATCGCCAGCAGTTCGATCGGATCGCTCTCCACCGGCTCGATAAAGAACAGATCGGAGCGCAACGGTTCCGTCTGGAACATCCCGAAACCATAGGTGTCGAGCAGCCCAGCAAAGCTTCCTCCGGCGAGCAGGTAAGCCAACAGCAGGTCGGTTTTGTCTTTAAGCTCGTCATTCAATGCCGAAAATTGCGACCAGAGTGATCGCTCGAGCCAGCTGTCGAGACCAGGCTCGCGCCGCGCGAGCGCCGTGAACGGGCCCGCAAGGCCCGCGCGGACGATCACCCGGCCCAGTCGCGCGAGGCGATTGGCCTGACGTAGGCGTTGTGCGGGACTTCCTGCGGCCGCAACCGAACGGACCTGCTCCACCGCGAGCCGCAGACCTGCGAGTGCAAGGCGTTCCGAGAGAAGGAGCCCGGCATTTGCGTCATTCGCGTCATTTGCGGACCAGGCTACCTCGCGCGCCTCGCCGCGTGCGGTGCTGGCCACGCTCCGGTCGAACTCTTCGATCTCCATAAGAAGGCGGCGTACGGGATCTTCGACTCCGTCTAACCCCCGCTCGGGCGGCTTCGCCCAGCCGCCACCTTCAGGCTCGAATGGCGGCATTGCTTCGGGCGCACCTGGCGCGCCGGGCGGTGCTCCTCCTGGTCCGGCGGGTGGTCCGTCGCCGCCCGAACCGCGATAGTAGCCGCGCCGCACGAAGTCGACAGCCGCTGCAAGACTGGGGAAGGCGACTTCGCGCCCCTCCCCGTCAAGCAGCCCAAGTCCGAAGTAGCTGCGTGCCGCGCTGTAGGCGATGGCCCGGCTGGCGACGTATTCCGGCGCGAAATCGGGCGGTCCGACGAACCAGGTTCCGCCCTCGAGCGCGGTCGCCTGTGCAAGATCTGCCCGGCGATAGGTCACGAAGCCGCGCCCGGCGCGCGCGTCATAGGCATCGAAATGCCAGGCCTCGCTCATGATTTGAGTCGCCCGCTGTGCGACACCACCCTGACCGGGACGCCCGCCGCTTCGAAGGCGGCGACCGCATCGCGCCGTCGCCGTCGCCAGAGCAGCGAAGCCGCCGACGGGGTCGGGCCGTGCCGCATGCGCTCGGCCGCGTCCGCTTCTGCGGCGGCCGAAGCGGCAGTGATGCGCACCTCCTGCAGGTCGGAAGCATCAAAACTTCCAAGCCTCAGGACCTCGAGGTAATCCTCGTCGTCGAGGATCGCGTCGGACACCTGTCCGGTCGTGAATCGCCGCTCGCTGCGCCGTGCCGCGAAGACCTTGAGCGTTGCCATGGAGGTCAGATCCTCGCGCCATACGCCCCAGAAGCGCGCCGCCTCGGATCGTAGCGCCGTATCCGTGCCGGTCCTGGTCGAGAGAGGCAAACGGACCAGATCGTAGGAATTGCCGTTGAGGATCCGGACGTCGGCAGCGGTGGCCTGTGGCTTGAGCACAAGGCACAGATCGCCATAGAATCGCACCCCGGTGCCGTTGACCTCAAGCGCGAGGAAATAGATGTCCTGCTGGGTATATCCCGCAGGCAACGGCAGCGCTGCATCCACCCGCTGTCTGGTCGCGCTCACCGTTGCAGGCGCCGGAAGATCGTAAGCGTTGAGATAGGCCTTGGGGCCGGTGGGATTGCAGAACGCCGGCGCATGGTCGCTCGCCATATTGGCAACCGCGCGCGCCCCGCCTTCGGGCGAGACCGCGCGACTGTCCGGGCCCATCCCGGCGACAACCCTTGCGACCATGTCGCTGTTCGCCGCGGCCATACCCCCCGGCGTTTCAGGATCGGCGGCGATGCGCGCCTCGCGCGCCGCCCTGAGCGCGGCCCAGTCGGTGGGCGGTTTCATGAAGGCTTGGCCCCGGGTACCACCGCCGCTTTGTTGGCTGGCGCTGCGGCGGTCGGCGGATCGGCCAGCTTCACATTGGCGCGATTGACGATCACGAAGCTCGCCAGCGCGATCACGCCGCCGATGAAGCCCGCGAATTGCAAGCCATGCGCGAGCCGGCGCCAGAAAGTCACTGTCTTGCGGTAGGCGTCGCCGCCCGCCTCGTCCGCGGCGAAATCGCGGTACGAGATGTAGAACTTTTCCCAGCCATAAAGATTGAACAGCCCGCCGAGCAGCGAACCGGCGAGCGCGGCCCAGCTCAGCCCCAGAAGCCAGTCATGCGTAATCGCGGTAAGCGCGGGTGGAAAGGAGATGGTGAAGGCGAGCAGCCCCGCCGCGAGCGCGAGCAGCGTCTTGTTGAGCTCGAGCCGGTAGCGATTGGCAAAATCGACATCGGTGTGAATCACTTCGATCGGTGGAACCGCCAATACCCCCTCCTTGGACTTGTAGACCGTTTGTCTTCATCTCAACTTATGCGTGCGATGGCAAAGCCGGTAAATACTGACGGGCAAAGAATTATTGAGGAAATGGCTTGCGAAGGCGGATCGTAGCTAAGGCTCATTCAGAAAGTCAGAGGCGCTAGTGGCCGAGGAGCATCCTCAGCCGTGCCAGATCCTCCCGCGAGCGGCATTGCGCGACATTGAAGCGCATATAGCCGCGCGCGCCCTGGGACGTGCTGAACACGTTGCCCGGTGCGAGCACAACTTTCTGCTCGAGCGCCTGCCGCGCGATCGCCGTCGCATCCCGGTCGTCGGGCAGCTCCCCCCACAGAAACATCCCCGAAACCGGCTGATGGAACAGCCGCACGCGAGCTTCGCAAAGCTCGCTTCCAAGCCGCATCCGCGCTTCGGCGAGCCGTTGTCGCAAAGTGCCGAGATGGCGGCGATAGGCAGGGTCCTGCAGGACGTGGAGGACCAGATCGGCCGAGAGGCGGCCGCTGCCGTAGCTGGTCGCGATAGTCAGGTCGATGAGCGGATCGACCCAGTCGCGGCGCACCGCGACATACCCGCAGCGGACCGCTGCCGAAAGCGTCTTCGACAGACTGCCGATCTGGATGACCCGCTCGAGCCCGTCGAGCGCCGCGAGGCGGGGTGAGGGCCGGTCCTCGAAATCGGCGAAGACGTCGTCCTCCACGATCGTCAGTTCGTGTTGCTCGGCAAGCTTGAGGATCCGGTGCGCCCGCGCCAGCGACAACGTCGCTCCGGTCGGATTCTGCGGACCGGCGGTGGTGATGTAAACCTTGGGCTGATGCTGCCGAAGCGCAGCTTCAAGCGCAGCGATGTCGGGACCCTCGCTGGTCATGGGAAGACCGATTACCTCGACCCGGTGCGCCCGCAGCAGCGCGAGAAAATTGAAGAAGCATGGATCATCGACCAGGACCCGGTCGCCGGGCGAAAGCAGCAGGCGCAGGACCAGGTCCATCGCCTGCGTCGCGCTTGCAGTCACTAGGACCTGGTCCGCTTCGCAGCCCACACCACTGGCCGAGAGGCGCCGAGCAAGCTGCAGGCGCAGGTCGCGCGGACCGGTCGGCTGACCATATTCCACCAGCCGTTCATCGCCGGTGCGTGCAAGGCGCCGCAGCGCTCTGCGGATCTCGCCATCCGGCAGCCATTCTGCCGGAAGCCACCCGCATCCGGGCCGAAAGGCGTCCCCTGGGGTCTCGAGCGCCTGGCGCGAGACCCACAGCGGATCCACCGCGCGATCGACCCGCGGCTCGACCTCTGACACCCGCAGCGGCGTGTTCGTGGAGGAGACGAAGAACCCGGCTCCGCGCCGGGGCGTGATCACGCCCTCGCTGGCGAGCCGGTCATAGGCGAGCACAACCGTCGACTTCGAAACACCGAAGCGCGCGGCCGCCTGCCGGATCGAAGGGAGGCGGGCACCTTCTGCGAGGCTGCGCGACGCGATCAGGCGATCGACCTCCTGCATGATCTGCTCGACCAGAGTGGCCGGATTGGAAGCGGGACGAGCCAAGTTTACTGATCTCCAGAGCAGTACAGTTTCTTCATATTGTATTGCATTGTATCTGTCCGCCGCAAGCCTTCGTCGGCAAAAGCCGGACCATGAAGAAGCCAAGCAGAGTACTGTCAGGATGGTTCAGTGGCCTGACCGGGGTTGTGATCTTCAGCGGATCGCTTCCTGCGACCCGTATCGCGGTCCTCGAGATTGATCCGCTGTTCCTGTCCTTCGCGCGCGCCAGCATCGCTGGCCTCCTCGCCGTATTGGTCCTGCTGGCGACCCGGTCGAAGCGCCCGGCACGCGAGGAGTTGCTGCCGCTCGCGATCGTGAGCTTCGGTGTGGTGGTCGGGTTTCCGATGCTTTCTGCGCTTGCTCTCTCCCGCATGCCCGCCTCGCCTTCGATCCTCTTTACCGCTTTGCTCCCGCTTTCGACCGCGCTGTTCGCGGCGGTTCGGAGCGGCGAGCGCGCCGGATGGCCGTTCTGGGCGAGCGCCGCGCTCGGTGCGGCGCTCGTCGCCGGTTTCGCATGGGCGCCCGGCTCGCTCGCCGATCCGCTTGGCAATGCGCTGATGATCGCGGCGGTGATCCTCTGCGGTCTCGGCTATGCCGAAGGGGCGCGGTTGACGCGGTCGTTGGGCGGCTTGCAGGTGATCTGCTGGGCGCTCTTGATGGCGCAGCCGTTCATGGTGCCTGCCATGCTGGTGGCGGCCCAGCCCGACTGGTCGCTGCTCAGCACCGGGGCGCTCGTCGGGCTCGGCTATGTCTCGCTGTTCTCGATGCTGATCGGCTTCATCTTCTGGTATCGCGGCCTTGCGCTCGGCGGGATTGCCGCGGTCGCTCAGTTGCAGCTGCTCCAGCCACTCCTTGCTCTCATTATCGCGGCCGTTCTGCTGCGTGAGACGGTTAGCCCGATCCTCTTTCTTGTCATGTTCGGCGTGATCGGCTGCGTTGCTGCCGCCCGCCGCTTCCAACCGGGGAGTTCGTAATGCCCAGCTATCCATTCCAGATCGTCGACGTTTTCGGGCGTCGCCCGTTTTCAGGCAACCCGGTCGCCGTCCTGGCGCTCGAGAAAGAAATCCCGGTCGAGGATATGCTCGCCATAACGCGCTGGCTCAATTTCTCCGAGACCACCTTCCTGCTGCCGCCCGACGATCCCGCCGCCGACTATCGCGTACGGATCTTCTGCCCGGCGCGCGAACTCCCTTTCGCCGGCCACCCGACGCTCGGCAGCTGCCACGCCTGGCTCGAAGCCGGAGGCAGTCCGCGCGACCCCGGGCTGATCGTGCAGCAGTGCGGTGCAGGGCTCGTCACGATCCGCAATTCCGGGGGCGCGCTTGCCTTTGCGGCGCCGCCCGTCATCAGGGGCGGCGAAGTCGAGGAGCGCGATCTCGTTGAGATCGCCAGCATCCTGCGGATCGACCGCAGTGCCATCACCGATGCACGCTCGGTCGACAACGGGCCGGGCTGGGTTGCTGTAAGGCTGCGCGATGCATCGGCGGTGCTCGCGCTCGAACCGGTCCGTTGGCACGAACGCGAAGTCAGCCTGGGTGCCGTCGGCATGTATCCCCCAGGCGGCTCCGAAGGCGTTTCCTACGAGATTCGCGCCTTTTTCAGCGACCCGTTCGGCGGGATTGTCGAGGATCCCGTGTGCGGCAGCCTCAACGCGTCGGTCGCGCAATGGCTCATCGGCAAGGGCGCCTGCACGCCGCCATATCGCGCCGCGCAGGGCCGGAAAGTAGGCCGGGACGGGCTTATCTCCATCGACGAGGACCGACATGGCCGGGTGTGGGTCGAAGGGAGGACGCACACCCTGTTCGAGGGGCGCACGCGGATACCCGGCTAGCGCGGTGCCGGGCCGTCCTTAGCGCGAAAACGGCGGGTCGCAGTTCTGCCGGGCGCCGCAGCCCTGGCGACGCGCTCAGATTGCTGCAGCGGTGATATGATCGATAAAGGCGCGTAGCTTGGGGAGCACCTGCCTGCGTCCCGGGTGATAGAGAAAGACCCCAGGTGTCTGCATCGCATACTCGCTGAGCACCACTTGCAGCTTGCCGGTCGCCAGGTCCGCCTCGGCCATCGGCGCAGGGAGCTGCGCCAGCCCCAGCCCGCCGCGCGCCGCGACAAGCAGCGTTGGAAAATCGTTGGCGATAAGCGGTCCGTTGACCGCGACTTCGATCGGCTTGCCGTCATCGACAAGCCGCCAGCCCGCAACCGCTCCGGAAGACTGCCGAATGCGCAGGCAGGCATGCGATTGCAGATCCGCCGGCGAATGCGGCGTACCGGCAGCGCCGAGATAGTCCGGAGTTGCGACGATAATGAACGGAAATGGCGGCGAAAGCCGGATCGCTGTCATGTCGGCATCGATAAACTGCCCCATGCGGATCCCGGCGTCGAAGCCGCCTTCGGCGAGATCGACCAGTTCCTCGCTCGCCGCAATCTCCAGCTCGACATCCGGATAGGCGCGGCAAAATGACAGGATCACCGGCTCGACGATCAACGGCATCACGCCGCGCGGCGCGGCGATGCGCAGCAGGCCAGAGGGCTTCAGTCCGAGGCCCTGCGCGGCCTCGGACGCCGCGACCAGATCCGCAAAGGCGGGCGCCGCTCCGTCGAAGAAGCGCTGCCCTGCTTCAGTCAGCCCGACGCTGCGGGTCGTGCGGATGAAGAGGGCGACGCCGATCCGTTCCTCGAGCGTGCGCACTGCCTGGCTGATGGCGGACGGTGTCACGCCAAGCGCGTCGGCGCCCTGGCGGAAGCTCCGGTGCCGCGCGACGGCGAGAAAAGCCTCTACCCCGTCGAGCGCTCCATGGCGGACTGTGAAGCGCTGCTTCATAAGGTGACGTGATTATCACGAATAGTCGCATCCCGGCAATGCGCTTATTCAGAGCGGGACAAAGGAGTTGCACAATGCAAAAACCTCTTATTCTGGTGACCGGCGCTGCCGGTCAGACAGGTTCCGCCACGACCCGACAGCTGCTCGCCGCAGGCTATCCGGTCCGCGCGCTCGTCCGGCGCCGGGACGCCCGGAGCGCGGCGCTTGAGGCGCTCGGCGCGCAGATCGCCATTGCCGACATGGGCGATCCGGAGGCGATGGCGGCAGCGCTGAAAGGCGTGCGCCGCGCTTATTTTCTTCCCGGCTACGATCCCGCCCTGCTGCACCAGGCGGCCGTGTTCGCCACCGCAGCGCGAGACGAGGGCCTCGAACAGATCGTCCAGATGACGCAGTGGCTCGCAAGCCCGATGCATCCGGCGCTCATGACCCGCCAGCACTGGCTCGCCGACCGTCTGATGACGATGGTGCCGGGCGCGGCGCATACGCTCATCGAGCCGGGATTCTTCGCCGACCTGCCCTATCTCGCGACCCTACCCTATGCCGCGCGCCTTGGGATGTGGCCCTGGCCGTTCGGCGACAGCCGCAACGCACCGCCGTCGGTCGAGGACATTTCGGCGGTCGTGGTGGCTGCGCTGCAGGATCCGGCGCGCCACGATGCAAAGCGTTATCGTCCGACCGGGCCCGAGCTCCTTGACGGTCCGCAGATGGCCGCGATCCTCAGCCGCGTGCTCGACCGCCGCGTAAGACTTGCCCACCTTCCGTTCCCGCTGTTCCTCCGCGCGGCCAGGCTCGACGGCCTGCCGCTCCCGATGCTGGCAATGGTCCGGCATTATCGTGACGATGCGATCGAGGGCGCGTTCGCCCTGCGTGCACCGACCGACGATGTGCGCGAAGTGACCGGGCGTGCGCCCGAGACCTTCGAAAGCGTTGCGCGCCGCCATGCGGCCGGCATCAGCCGCGGGCTCGGTCCGACGCTCCGGCAGTTCGCGAAGTTCATGCTGGTGCCGATGGTGCCACCGCCGCCGGTCGCAAGCTATCTGAAGGGCCTGCGGATGCCAGCCCCGGCAGCGCCTGCAAGCCCCGTCAACTCGCCAATCTGGCGCAGCGAGCATCGGGTCGATGGTCCGGCAACGTCCGAGACCGCGCCGCTCAAAGCGGTCGGATGAAAAGGAGAATTGAAGCGTGGCTGACATGGAAGAAAAGGTAAGGGCGCATTACAACGCCGAGGGCCTGATCGATCGGATCAAGGGGGCGCTTGCCGCGACGGGGTCCGGGGATGCGAAGGTGACGCCCGACCAGCTTGCAGGCTTCGACCAGTTTCACACCCGCGGTCTGCCGGCGACGCTCGCACTGGCAGAGGCAACGCGGCTCGTCACCGGCGAGCTTGTGCTCGATCTCGGCTGTGGGCTTGGCGGACCGGCGCGTGTGCTCGCCGACCGGTTTGGAGTGAGCGTCGTCGGCATCGACCTCAGCGCACCTTTTATCGAAGCCGGCGACTATCTGACCGGGCGATGCGGACTCGAGGACGTCGTATCGCTCGCCGTCGGCGACGCGACCAACCCACAGGTGGCGGACGCATCGTTCGATGCCGTCTTCCTGCAGCATGTGGCGATGAACATCGCCGATCGCGCAGGCCTTTATGCCGCGATCCACCGGGTGCTCAAGCCGGGCGGCCGTTTCGCAAGCTACGACGTCGTGCGCGGTGAGGGCGATCTCCATTTCCCGGTGCCCTGGTCTCGCGAGCCGGAGACGAGCCATCTGCTGAACCCTGCCGAAACGGTCGCCGCGATTGCCGCAGCAGGGTTCGAAATCGACCTCGACCGCGACGATACGGGGACGGTCATGGAGTGGTTCGCACAGGTGACCGCCGCAGGCGGGCCACCGCCAGGACCCAGTCTCGCACTGGTGATCGGGGCAGATTTTCCGCTTGTGACCGGCAACCTTGCCCGCAACTTGCGCGAAGGACGCGCGGGGATCCGAACGATCGTTGCGCGCAAGAGCTGAACCGCTGAACGAGAGGCAAAGGCGGGATAGCAAACACCGCGACCACAAACTTCGTTCGCAATATCAATGGAAGCCATAGAAAGCCCGCGAGAGGGGTGACGAAGGCACTCGCCCGGCGTAGGCTCCGTCTTTCTCGCGGTCCGGCCGCCAGCTCCTAGGCGGCGAATACGGGGCTTGTATCACCAAACACCCGGACATTTATGACTAGGCCTTCCTCGTTCCTGTCGGTAAAGGCCACCGCGCGAACGGTGACCCGCCTCCCATCGTGCCGCCCATAGTGGTTGTCGGCTTCCAGAACATAGCTCTCGTCGGTGCCATAAATGTTCTTCAGATCATGCTCGATCGAGGCGAATGACTGCCAGTAGCCCGCAAGCATAGCGAGGACCGCCGCTTTTCCTTGGACCGGATCCTCATTGCCGAATTGCATCGAAACCTCCTCGGCAAGAAATTCGCCATAGGCTTCGACGTCGCGCGCATCGAGCGCGGCGAGATAGGCCCGATAGGTTTCGTAGGCTTCGGGCGAAAGCTGATTGATCCGCAGGTTCGAGGTAATCATCGATCGTCTCCTGACATTCCCATTGATCACTCCAGGCAACTAATCGGCGCCAGCGAGTTCTGTCTGGCTCGCACCAGCACCGCCGAGCGCCCGGACCAGCGCAATCGAGGCCAGCGCCTCATCGGCTTCGGCAACTAGCCGGGCATCGCGTGCGTCCTGCAGCCGGCGGTCCACGTCGAGGACATCGACCAGAGCGACCGCGCCCCGCGCTTCGCCCAGACGGACCGCGTCGAGTGTCGCCTCGAGCCGGCGCTCCGCTTCGCGCAAGCCCGCCGCTCGGGCTGCCGCGCCGTCGCGGGCTGCGCCCGCGGCCTCGACATCGGCGATCGCAGACAGAACGGTGCGCTGATACGCAGCAGTCGCTTCGTCCACTTCCGCGCGCGCGGCGTCGACCGCGGCGCGCGAGCGGCCCCCGTCGGACGCGGTGTAGCTGACCCCGCCGGAGCCCTGGGCGGTAAAGGCGGCCGCGCCGAACAGCGGGTTGATGGCCCCGGCGATCGTCCCGATCAGCCCGCCGAGATTGAACCTCGGCAAGCGGTCGCGCTGCGCCGCCGCGACACCGGCATCGCGCGCGACCAGCGTGGCGTAGGCGGCGAGAATGTCGGGTCGGCGACCAAGGAGTTCGGCCGGCGTCGCGGAGAGATCGATCACACGCGCCGCCGGGAGTCCGGTCGGCGCAGCAAGATCGCGCCGCGACGTCCCGATTTCCCGGGCGAGCAGCACGTCGATCCGCGCATACTGTTCCTCGATCGCTGTTTGCAGCGCCGGGACCACAGCTCGGGCGGTCTCGAGTTCGGCCAGAAGGCGGTCCCTCTCGACCGGAGCCGACACGCCGCGCTCGACCCTGAGCGCGGAGAGCCGCGCCAGCTCGCCGAGCGCGGCAGCCCTTGCCTCGGCGACGCCCCGGCGCTGCTGCAGCAAGCGCAGCGTGATGTAGCGCTCGGCGATCTCGGTGGTGACAGCGAGCCGGGCGGCCTCCAGACCGGCGGCGCTGGCGAGCGCGTCGGCGCGTGCCTCGCGGCTGCGCGCACCGAGCCGCCCGAACAGATCGAGCTCCCAGGTCGCGCCGATGGTTGCCGCATAGCGATCCTGGTTGCGCTCGAACCCGGGAAGCTGCGCTGCCGGACCCAGTTGCGGATCTTCCCTGCTGAGGCGCGCATAGCCGGCCTCGGCATCGACGCCGATGGCCGGGAGCCTCGTGCCATCGGCTGCGCGGATACCGGCCCGCGCGCGATCGAGCCGCGCGGCTGCCTCGGCGATCGTAAAGTTGCCGCGCATCGCGGTCTCGATGAGCGCATCGAGCACCGGGTCATTGAAATCGCGCCACCATGCCGCGCCGCTCGCCGGGGCATCGCCGCTGACGAGATTGTCGAACGCGCCGGCCATTGGCACCTCGGGCGGCTGCGAAAGCTCGCGCTCCTGCGCGGCAAGCCCGTTCGGAATAGCGGCCAGCAGCAGGCCGAGCATCATGGCGGGACGTGACGGCATGGCAAACCCCTTTCAGATTACGATATGACGAATTCGTCACTTGCTGACAAGCGGTGTTTTGCCTACTATCGGGCGATGGCTCATACCCAGCTCCTGCCCGGGCAGCGCGGACCTGCCGACCATGCGATGCACGAGCGTGTGGTGGAGGCCGCGCATGCGATGTTCAGCGCCCGGGGATTTGCCCGGACCAGCGTTGCGGAGATCGCCGCCGATCTCGATGTGGCCCCGACCTATCTCTACAAGTTCTTTCAGTCGAAGGCCGCGATCGGGGAGGCCGTCTGCAGCAACATCCTCGGCGGAATCGACGAGGCGCTGTGGCAGGTGGCGCGCTCGCAGGCCGATCCGGACCGCAAGGTGATGCAGCTCTTCCGTACGATGCTCAAGGAGAGCGTCGGGATGTTCTTCGCCGAGCGCAAGCTGCACGATCTCGTGGCGCAGTCGCTCGAACAGAACTGGTCCTCGATCGCTCGTCACCAGCAACAGATCCGCGCCGTGGTCGCACATATCGTCGATGAAGGCGTCGAAAAGCGCGCATTCGATCCTGAGCTCGACCGTGACGAAGCCGTCGAAGCGCTGTTCTGGGCGCTCTATCCGTTCGCTCATCCGCGCGTTCTCGAACAGTCGATCGACCAGGACCTCGAGGCCCGGGCCCGGATCATCGGCCGCTTCTGCGTCCGTGCACTCCGGGGTAACACGGCAAAGCTGGTTACGGATTGACGATATCGTAACTTGAGCGTAGGTCTGCAGTCTCTCTGGTGGAGACCGCCATGCGCGCACTTGTCCTGCTTCCTCTGCTGCTTGCGCTATATGCCTGCGCCGATGCCAATGAGGCACAGTCTCCCGCGCCAATGGTGCGCGTCTTTACCGTCGGCTCGGATGGCGGTTCTTCCGCGATCGGGTCCGACACGCTCACCGGAACGGTCGCCGCGCGCATCGAATCCACGCTCTCCTTCCGCGAAGGCGGGCGGATGCTCGAGCGCCGGGTCGACAACGGCGCAAGCGTGCGGGCAGGCCAGCTGCTGGCAAGGATCGATCCGGGTGATCTTGCCGCGGCCTCGGATGCGGCGCGCGCGCAGGCGGTTGCAGCCGCGCGCGCGGTCGACGCGGCCGAGGCGAGCGCCGAGCGCACCGCCGCCGATGTCCGGCGGCTCGACGGACTCGTCGAAGCCGGGGCCATTTCGCGCAGCGATTACGACGCTGCGGTCGAGGCCGAGCGCGCGGCGGCCGCCCGCCTCGCCTCGGCACGGGCGGATGCGGCAGCGGCGGGCGCCAACGCCCGGCTGTCCGGCAACCGGCGCGGCTATGCCGAGCTGCGCGCCGATGGCAATGGGGTGGTGACGGCGATCCTCGCCGAGCCGGGGCAGGTCGTTGCCCCCGGAACGCCGGTCCTGCGCCTCGCCCGAAGCGGGCCGCGCGAGGTGGTGGTCGACGTCCCCGAGCAGCAGCGCGGCGCACTGCCGCGCAGCGCCACGGGCCGCCTCTATGGTGGCGGGACGTTCCAGCTGGAACTGCGCGAACTCGCGGCTGCCGCCGATCCCGCGACGCGGACCTACCGGGCGCGCTACCGGATTGTGGGCGCTTCGCCGCCGCTCGGCGCGACGGTCACGCTGACCCTGTCGCGCCCGGACAGCGACGCTGCCGTGAGCGTCCCGATTGCGGCCGTGACCGAACGCGGCGGCGGTCCCGGCGTCTGGATCATCGGGCGCAATGCAGCGGTGGCCTGGAAGCCGGTCACGGTCCGCGCGATGGATGGCGAGCACGCCGCAGTCGCAGGATTGCCGCGCGGCAGCCGGATCGTCGCGCTCGGCGCGCATCTCCTCCAGCCGGGCCAGACCGTGCGGGTCGCTGCGCGGCGCCCCGCGGCAGCGCGCTAGATGGAGGATCGCTTCAACCTTTCCGCGCTCGGGGTGCGCGAGCGGGCGCTGACGCTGTTCCTGATCATCGCGATCGTCGCGGCGGGAAGCTTCGCCTTCTTCAAGCTCGGGCGCGCCGAGGACCCGAGCTTCACGGTCAAGGCGATGGCGGTGACCGTCGCATGGCCGGGCGCAAGCGCACAGGAGATGCAGGAGCTGGTCGCCGACCCGCTGGAAAAGCGCATGCAGGAGCTGCGCTGGTTCGACCACGTCGAGGCGACCGCGCGTCCTGGCTTCGTGACCCTGCAGCTCGAACTGCGCGACATCACCCCGCCATCTGCCGTTCCCGAGCAGTGGTACCAGACCCGCAAGAAGCTGTCCGACGAGGCGGCCAATCTGCCGCAGGGCACCATCGGGCCGTTCTTCAACGACGAGTTCTCTGACGTCTATTTCGCGCTCTTCGCTGTGGCCGGGCGCGGTCTCTCCAATCGCGAGCTGGTCCAGGAGGCCGAGAGCATCCGCAGCCGTCTGCTCGGCCTCGAAGGCGTGCAGAAGGTCGTCCTGATCGGCGAGCAGCCGCAGCGCATCTTCGTCGATATCGCGCCCGCGCGCCTCGCAACGCTGGGTGTTCCGGTCGAGAGCGTGATCGCGAGCCTCGCGCGACAGAACGAGGTGGTGCCTGCAGGTGCTTTCCAGACCGACGGGCCTGCCATCATCGTGCGCGCAAGCGGCGCCCCCGACGAGATCGCCGCCATCCGCGCCGTGCCCGTCGCCGCGAACGGACGGACGCTGACCATCGGCGACATCGCCGAGGTGCGCTACGGCAATGCCGACCCGCCCGACTATGCCGTGCGCCATGACGGGCGGCCCGCAGTCCTCCTTGGCGTCGTCATGCAACCGCGCTTCAACGGCCTCACGCTCGGCGAGACGCTCGACCGCGAGACCGCCGCGATCGAGGCCGGGCTGCCGCTCGGCCTCGAGGTGACCCAGATCGCCGACCAGGCCCGCAACATCGATGCCGCCTATGGCGAGTTCATGATTAAGTTCGCCGTGGCGCTCGCCGTGATTATGGCGATCGGCCTCGTGACGCTCGGGTGGCGCGTCGGGATCGTCGTCGCCTGCGCGGTGCCGCTGACGCTCGCCTTCGTCTTCGTGATCATGCTGATGACCGGGCGCGACTTCGACCGCATCACACTGGGCGCGCTCATCCTCTCGCTCGGACTGCTCGTCGACGATGCCATCATCGCGATCGAGATGATGGTGGTGAAGATGTCAGAAGGCATGGACCGTATCCGCGCGGCGACCTTTGCCTGGCACGCGACCGCGGCACCGATGCTTTCGGGAACGCTGGTCACCATCGCGGGTTTCCTGCCGGTCGGTTTCGCCCAGTCGAGTGCGGGCGAATATGCCGGCAACATCTTCTGGATCGTCGCCTTCGCGCTGCTCGCGAGCTGGCTCGTCGCGGTCTATTTCACGCCCTATCTCGGCGTGAAGCTGCTTCCCGAGATCGAGCCCGTCGAAGGCGGCCACGACGCGCTCTACGCGACCCCGCGCTACGAGCGCCTGCGTCAGTGGGTGGGCCGCAGCGTCGCGCGCGCGCCCTTCGTGGCGGCGGTGACGATCGGCGCTATGGTCGTCGCAGCGGTGCTCCTGGCCGTCGTCATCCCCAAGCAGTTCTTCCCGAGTTCGGACCGCACCGAAGTGCTCGTCGATGTATCGCTCCCCAAGGGGACCAGCTTCGATGTCACGAGCGAGACCGTGCGCGCGATCGAGGGCGAGATCCGCGAGCAGCCCGGGGTCGACCAGCTCGACAGCTTTACCGGCGCGGGCGCGCCGCGTTTCTTCCTCGCGCTCAATCCCGAGCCTTCCGACCCGAGCTTTGCCAAGATCGTCGTGCAGACCGCCGATGTCGAGGCGCGCGATGCCCTGCGCGCGCATCTCGAGCGCCGGATCGCCGACGGTGCGTTCCCCGCCGCTCGGGTGCGGGTCTCGCAGCTGATCTTCGGTCCGCCCGTTCCCTATCCGGTGGTGTTCCGCGTGAGCGGGCCCGATATTGCCACCACCCGCGACTATGCCGAACAGGTCCGCGCAATCGTTGCAGCGGACCCGCAGACGCGCGACGTCCATCTCGACTGGGGCGACCGTGCTCCCGTCCTGCGCCTCGAATATGACCAGGCGCGGCTGCGGCTCATCGGTCTCACCCCCGCCGATGTCAGCCGCCAGGTCGCAGGGCTCGTTTCGGGCATTCCGGTGACGCAGGTGCGGCGCGGCAACCGGATCAGCGGCGTCGTCATCCGCGCCGACACCGAGGCCCGAAGCGATCCCTCGCAGCTCGCCTTGCTGACCATCCGCACCGCGACGGGCGAGGCGGTGACGGTCGGCCAGCTCGCGACGATCACCACTGCCTACGAGGAGCCGCTGATCAGGACGCGTGACCGGCAGCCGACCTTCGCGGTGCGCGCCGATATCCAGCCCGGACTGCAACCGCCCGACGTCTCGGCGGCGATCCTGCCGCAGCTCGAAGAGCTCAAGACCTCGCTTCCGGCAGGCTACGCGATCGCCACGGGCGGCGGAATCGAGCAGAGCGCAAAGGCGAACGCGGCGCTCGCACCAATCTTCCCGATCATGATCCTCGTCATGCTGGTCATCATCATGGTCCAGGTCCGCTCGTTCAAGCTGATGGCGCTGACCTTCATCACCGCGCCGCTTGGGCTTATCGGCGCCGTCATCGCGCTGGTCGTTACCGGCGCCCCGTTCGGGTTCAACGCCATACTCGGGCTGATCGGTCTGGCCGGCATCCTGATGCGCAACACGCTCATTCTCGTGGACCAGATCGGCATCGAGAAGGCGCGCGGGCTCGACGAACGCGCGGCGGTGATCGAGGCCACCGTCCGACGCTCGCGGCCCGTGCTGCTGACCGCACTCGCCGCGGTGCTTGCGTTCCTGCCGCTGACCCTCTCGACCTTCTGGGGACCGCTCGCGATGGTGCTGATCGGCGGCACCGTTGTCGGCACGGTGCTGACCCTCATCGTCCTGCCGGCGCTCTACGCCCTGTTCTTCGGCCTCGCCAGCGAGCCGCTTCTCAAACGCCCGATCGGCCTGTTCCGGCGTCAATCCCCCGCCAGCTGAAAGGACCTGCCATGAGCTTCTTCCAACGATTGCGTTCCGCCTATCAGAATCTCGAACGCTTTGCCGAAGCAATGGAGTATGACCCGATCGATCATCTCAACCGCCGGATCGATCATCTCGAACAGCGCCTCAACGCGATGACCTCGCAAGGCGAGGCCGAAACCCTCGACGGGACGGTGCGCTGAGCGCCGACGAGCGCCTCGGGACAAACGCCGGCACCATGTCCGGGCAAATGCGTCGGCTCGCCGCTCTTGAAGGTCGCTGGACGCTGCGCCTGCTGGCCTGCCTGGCGCGCGGGCCTTGCCAATTCTCAGTGTTGCGCAGCGATCTCGGTGCGATCAGCGCCAAGACGCTGACGCTGCGGCTGCGCGAGCTCGAAGCGCTCGGGATCGTCCATTATGAGCGGCGACAATACCGGCTGGACGGCGATGCCCGATCCCTCGAACAAATCCTCGCCGCTCTTTCTGACTGGGCCGGGCGTGCGATTTCGGATCGATCGGGTCCGGACGATCCGTACACACAAGATCTCAGCGCAAACCGCCCGGCGCGCGGAAGATCCGCCCGTAGCCGCAAAGCGATCCTCGCGGCCGCGCGGCTCGAACTTGCGGATCGCGGGCCCCGCGCGCTGTCAATCGAAGCGGTCGCTGCCCGCGCCCGCATCGCCAAAGGAACCCTCTATCGCCACTTCCGATCGGCCGAAGAGCTCTATCGGGTACTGCTGAACGAGCAGACTGACGATGAAGAGGAAGCGGGGTGTCGTTCCTGAGAACTATTCGGGTGCGCCTTGCCGTGCCTTCCGGAACTCCCGGTCGCTCGCCATGAACCGCTCGAGCATGGGCCCGACCAGCTCCGCAGGCTCGGGCGCGCCCTCACCTGACCCGCCATTGAGGATCGCCGCATAGCTCGCAAGATCGCGGTGGAGGCGCGCCGGGATCTCGATCGTGAGCTTGACCGGCTTCTCGTCGGTAATGTCGGAAAGGCTGAGCCGGGTCATCGTGCGGATTCCAGCACGAGGTCGCGGGTGACCAGCACCCGTACGGGCGTACCCGGCCTGATCGTGAGCGTCGGACGCACATCGAGTTCACGCGAGACCACTTGTTCACCGGCGCGGTTGATGCTGTCCTGCCCGCCGCGCCGCAGCGCGCGTACAAGATCGTCGTCCGAGCCTGAACCCAGTTCGCCGCCGATCCCGAGCAGCGTGGAGACCAGCGCCGCGCGCAGGACGCCGCCCCAGTGATAGTCGACCCCGTCCTCGAGACCGGCATAGCCCGACGGGTCGGATGCGGGCTGGCGTTCGAGCACAATCGAACGCCCATCGGGCAGGATCAGCCTGTTCCAGGCGAGCAGCACGCGGCGCTGCCCGAAGCCGACATCGGACGCGTAATCGCCGATCAGCCGCGCCCCCTGCGGGATCAGCAGCCTTCGACCGGTGCGGCTGTCATAGACGTTCTGCGTCACCTGCGCGGTGACAAGGCCGGGTTGGTCCGAGCGGATTCCGGTGATGAGCGCCGCGGGAATAACCGAACCGGAGAGCAGCATCATGTCCGAAGCCGCTCCGGCGAGCCGTTCGCCCGACGCCGTGCGCCGGTCAACCGGCCGATCCAGAAAACCCGTCGGTCCGGTGGCCGGCTCGCTCACCACCGCCTGCAGCAACGGCGCCGAGGGCGGGTCAGGCTCCGCCGCAGGAGGCGAAGCGATCCCGCCTCCACCCACAAAGAGCCGGCTCGCGCGCGCTGCCTCGCGCTCCTGTTCGAGTCGCTCGCGCGCCAGTTCGGCGGGGTCGGGCGGCTGTGCCTCCGCCGGAGGAGGCGAACTGCCGACCGGCGGCAATGCTGCCACCGCGCCCCGGTCCTGCGCATCGAGGATCGGCTGGCCGAGGTCACCCGGAAGTGGCGGGCCGAGGCGGGGCACTTCGGAATAGTCCGCAGGCGCCGAGGCCAGGCCTTCGGCGACCGCGATGCTGCCGGTATTGGCGAGCTCTTCGCCGGTATCGGCAGCGGGCGGTCTCAGCGCGAAGATCAGCGCGCCGCCGACGAGTGCCAGCCCGGCGGCGCTTGCGATGCCGATTGCCCTTCGCGAAAGGCGCACCACCCGCGGCGCCTCGCCGCGCAGCCGCACGATGCTCTCGGCATCGGCCGGTTCATCAGGAGGCGCCTCGCCGCCCGAAGCGGTGGGACCGGACGGCGCGGTCACGACCCCCTCCAGGCGCGGTTGGTGATCCCGACGCGCTGCTGGCGGCGTCCCGCTCCAAGCCGCAGTTCGCCGCGCTCGAACAGCCGGTCGACGATGAGATAGCGGCCCGAGAGGCGGTAGTTGACGAGCTCGGCCGCGCCGTCCTCGCCCAGCACGAAGAAGGGCGGCAGCTCGCCCTGCGCGATCTCGGGCGCGAACTCGATCAGCGTGCGCTGCCCGTCGTCGAACACCCGGACCGGGCGCCAGCGCGGCCGGTCGCCAGAGAGCCGGTAATCGAAATTGAGCTGCTCCAGCGCCAGGCCCTCGGCCACCGGTGCCGCGCGCGCGGCGGTCGCTTCGGCGGTCCGCAGCGCGATCAGCTCGTCTTGCGGATAGGTCCAGCTGACCGACGCCATCCAGGTGTCCGGCGTCGCGCGCAATTCGAGATGGTAGGTCCGCCGGTCCGTGTTGATCACGAGATTGGTGCCGATGCCGGGCCGGGTTGGTTTGACCAGGATGTGCACCCGCCTAGTCGCGCCCGTCCCGCTCAGCGTATCGCCGATCATCCAGCGCACCGTGTCGCCCGCAGCGACCGGTCCAGGCCCGACCAGCTGCTCACCCTCCTGGAGCGCGATATCGGTAACCTGTCCCGGCGCGGTGTAGACCTGGTAGAGCGCGCCTTCGCTATAGGCGTAGCGCTGGATCGCATTCTCGAATCCGGCATCCTCGGGCTCGACCCGTGCCGCATCGTTCGCCGCTCCCACGTGCGCCTCGGGGCCAGGCGCAGGGGAGCGGCGCGCGGCAGTGGGGGAGGCCTGCCGCGATGGGGGAGCAGGCTGCAGCCGTGCCTGCAGCGCGAGCATCGGAAGATCGGACGCGAACACGCCGAACGCGGCGGATGCTGCACGCGCCTGCGGAACCGGCGTGGCGAAGACGGGCGGCGCGGCGAGCAGCGCTGTGGTCGCGAAGAGCGTGAGAGCTCCGCAGCGGGAAGAAAGTGTCGGGCGTGTCATCAGCCAAGCTCCTTTGACCAGTTGATCGATGTGACGAAGATGCCGAGCGGATTGCGGGTGAGCGCATCGGGCGTGCGGGGCGGCTGCACCGCCACGCCGAGAATGGCGGTCCAGCGCGAGGTCTCGGCAAGCGCGCCGTCGCGATAGCGGCGCTCGGTCCAGGCGACGCGGAAGCTCTGCGGCGAGGCGCGGATGACGCTCGTCACATCGACCGCGACCTGCTCGCTGCCGATCGCCGCGAACGGATCGTTGGTCCGCGCATAGTCGTTGAGCGCGAGCGCACCGCGGTCGCTCACGAAGTCGTAGGCCTTGAGCCAGTTCGCACGCACCACGACTGGATCGGCCGGCAGCGCGCGGACATGCTCGATGAAGCGGGCGAGATGAAATGCGATCTGCGGATCGCCCGGCGTGAAGCCCGCCTCTGCCGGCGCGACGCTGCGCGCCTCGCCGAGCTTGTCGACTTCGACCACCCAGGGGACGATCGTCCCGCGCGCATTCTGCCAAACGAGCGCGCCGGTCAGCACCGCCGAGAGACCCAGCGCACCGAAACAGGCGTAGCGCCAGCTCCGCGCCTGGACCCGCGCCGAGCCGATGCGCTCGTCCCAGACCTGTGCGGCGCGCTGATAGGGGGTCTCGGGTTGCGGGGTTTTGCCGTAGCGGATCGAGGGGCGTCTGAACATCGATGTCTAGTCCTTTTCTCGTGTGTCGATCGACGCGCCGGCGCCGTGCCCGTCGCCGCTGCGCACGGTGTGCGCGGCGAGCGAGGCGGAGTGGCCGAGGCTCTGGCGCTGCTTCATGGAGCGGGCCCAGCCGGGCATGCCCGGCCGGTCAGCGGCTGCGGCGGCGGGCGCGCCAGGCGCCGGAATGATCCGCCCGCCCATATTGCCGACCGCGCCGCGCGCGCCTTCGCGAAAGTTCGCCCGGGCGGCCCCGGATGCCTTGCGCAGGGGGGACATCGCTACGCCGCCGGCTGCACGACCAACACCGGCCATGCCGCCAGCGACGGCAGCACCGCCGCTTTTCCCGGCAGAGCCGGTGGCGTAGGCCATCGTAGCGCCGCCTGCCGCGCGCGCCGCGCCGCCAGCAACGGACGACGCGGCAGCCGCTGCTGCGCCCCCGGCGAGCCTCGCGCCGGCAACACCGCCGACCGCGGCGCCGCCGGCGAGGAGCGCGGTGCCGGCGGCAGCGCCAGCGCCGAGCTGCGGCCCCCCGGCGACGATGCCGTTGGCGATGCCGGGGCCGAAGATGCCGAGTCCGAGCAGCGTCAGGCTGGCGAGCACAATCGCAAGCGCGTCCTCGATCGTCGGTTCGCCCGGGATGGCGCTGGTGAACTCGGCGAACAGCGTCGAGCCGATGCCGATGATGACCGCGAGGACCAGCACCTTCACACCGGAGGACACGACATTGCCGAGCACGCGCTCGGCGAGGAAGGCGGTCTTGCCGAACAGGCCGAACGGAATGAGGACGAACCCTGCGAGCGTCGTGAGCTTGAATTCGATCAGCGTGACGAAGAGCTGGATCGAGAGAATGAAGAAGGCGATCACCACCACTGCCCAGGCGAGAAGCAGGATTACGATCTGCAGGAAATTCTCGAAGAAGCCGACATAGCCGAGCAGGTCCTGCATCGCCTCGAGCAGCGGCCAGGCGGCGTCGATGCCGACCTGCGCGACGCGCCCGGGCTGGAGCAGGTCGGCCGCGCCCAGCCCCGACCCGCTCGCCTTGAGGCCAAGCCCGGCGAAGCTCTCGAACACGATATTCGCAAGCGCGCTCCAGTTGCCGATGATCCAGGCGAAGATACCGACGAAGAGCGTCTTCTTGACGAGCCGCGCGATGATGTCGTCGTTCGCGCCCCAGCTCCAGAACAGCGCCGCGAGCGTCACGTCGATCACGATCAGCGTCGTCGCGATGAACGCGACCTCGCCCGAGAGCAGGCCGAAGCCGCTGTCGATATATTGCGAGAAGATCGCGAGGAAGCGATCGACGACGCCGGTGCCGCCCATCTCAGGTCTCCGGTTCCACAGCGGGAGACGCTTCCGCCGCAGCCTCCCCCGTCTCGGCGTCAAGCCCGGAATAGGCTTCACCGTGCTCGACCCCGAAGAAGCGCCGCCGCTTCTCGGCCCATGCCGCGCGGCAGTCGGGCGAGGACAGCGCCCGCTCGCCCATCTGCGCGCAGGCGCGCAATTGGAGCGCCAGCGGATCGCCATCGAGCGGCTGAACCGCGCGGGGCGGATCGCTGCGCGGCGCGGGCTCCTCCAGCAGCTGGACGAGCGTCATCGTCACCGCAAGGCCGACGAACACCGCCGCGCCGATCCGCGCAAGGAGCTTGCCATCCATGCGGTCAGTCCTCGCCAGTGCGGCGGGTCTGGCCCGGCACATAGCGCGGACGAACGGCAAGGAATCGGCGCAACTGCTCGCGCGCCTGCGCCCTGGCGGCGGCGCGTTCGGCCGCGTCGAGCGCCTGCGCGCGATTGGCCGCGGCAAGCGTCGCGGTGAGATCGGCGAGCTGGCGCGCCTGGAGCGCAAGCAGCTGGTTGCCCGCCTGCGCGGCCTGCAGCGCACCCTCGGCCGACTGGCTGGCGCTCAGCAGATCGCCGATCGCGGCGCGCGAACCTTCGATATTGGCGACCGCGCCGGCCTGGACCTTGAGCGCATCCTCGAAGGCGGCGACGCTGTTCTGCCAGCGCGCCTCGGCATCGGCGATCATCGCCTGCTGCGACGTGCCGAGTGCCGCACCGCGATATTGCTGGTCGAAGGCAGTCTCGATCGCGCGCACGTCGTAGGCGATGCGTTGCGCCTGATCGAGCAGCTGCTGCGTCTGGCGGATCTGGTCGGTGAGCGGCTGGACGATCGTCAGCGGCAGGCTCTGCAGATTGCGCGCCTCGTTGACGAGCGAGGTCGCCTGGTTCTGCAGCATGCGGATTTGATTGTTGATCTGCTCGAGCGTGCGCGCCGCGGTCAGCACGTTCTGCGCATAGTTCGAGGGGTCGTAGACCACCCCGCCGAATTGCGCATGTGCGGGGGTCGAAGCAAACGTGCCGAGACCGGCAAGCGCAAGCGCGCTCGCTGCGGCGAGGCCGCGAAAGGATCGGGAACGGGTCATGCTTGGTCTCCTTCTTGGGGGGCGGGGGAATTCTTGTCGGCACGTGCGCCGGGAAGCAGCTCGGCGGCCCAGTCGAGCCCGCGATGCGCGAGCCAGGCAGCGGCAAAGCCGTCGCGCCCCGTTTCTTCGAGGATCCGCGCGATCGCGCGCTGGTCCGCCTTCGAGGAGGCGGCGGTGAAGGCGAGCGCCACCTCGCCCAATCCGAGATCGAACAGGCGGTTGCCGCGCGCCGACTGGCAGTAATATTCGCGCTTCGGCGTCGCCCGGCTGACGATCTCGATCTGGCGATCGTTGAGCCCGAAGCGGCGATAGATCGACAGGATCTGCGGCTCACGCGCGCGCTCGTTGGGGAGGAAGACCCTTGTCGGGCAGCTCTCGATGATTGCAGGTGCGATCGCCGAACCCTCGATGTCGGCGAGGCTCTGCGTGGCGAAGACGACGCTCGCATTCTTCTTGCGCAGCGTCTTGAGCCATTCGCGCAGCTGCGCGGCAAAACCGGGACTGTCGAGCACCAGCCAGCCTTCATCGATTATGATGAGGGTCGGTGCGCCGTCGAGTTGCGTTTCGATACGGTGGAAGAGGTAGGAAAGCACCGCCGGGGCAGCGGCCGATCCGGTCAGCCCTTCTGTCTCGAACGCCTGGAAGTCGGACGCTCCGAGCCGCTCGTATTCCGCATCGAGCAGGCGCCCGAACGGCCCGCCCAGACAATAGGGGGCAAGCGCCTGCTTGAGCGGCTGCGACTGCAGCAGCACGGCGAGGCCGGTCAGCGTGCGCTCGGATACGGGCGCGCTCGCCAGCGAGCCGAGCGCGGTCCACAGATGCTCCTTGGTCGCCGGGTCGGGCACGACGCCTTCGGACACGAGGATCGCCTGCAGCCAGCCCGCCGCCCAGTTGCGCGTCGCGGGATCGTCGATCCCCGCGAGCGGCTGCAGCAGGACGCTGTCCTCGCCATCGGCGGCGAGGCTTGCCCCGAGGTCCTGCCAGTCGCCGCCGCAGGCGAGCGCGGCGGCGCGGATCGATCCGCCGAAGTCGAAGGCAACGATCCGCGCGCCCGGATAGCGCCGGAACTGCATCGCCATGAAGGCGAGCAGCACCGATTTCCCCGCACCGGTTGGGCCGACCACGAGCGTATGCCCGACATCGCCGACATGGAGCGCGAAGCGGAACGGCGTGGTGCCTTCGGTCCGGGCATAGAACAGCGGCGGCGCATCCCAGTACGGATCGCGCTCGGGTCCGGCCCACACAGCCGAGATCGGCAGCATATGCGCAAGGTTGAGCGTCGAGACCGGCGGCTGCCGCACATTGGCGTAGACATGGCCGGGGAGCGATCCGAGCCAGGCCTCGAGCGCGTTCATGCCTTCGCTCACACAGGTGAAGTCGCGGCCCTGGACGACCTTCTCGACATGGCGCAGCTTCTCCGCGGCGAGCGCTGCATCCGCGTCCCACACCGTGACGGTGGCGGTGACGAGCGCCATCCCGACATGATCGGCGCCGAGCTCCTGCAGCGCCAGATCGGCGTCCTCGGCCTTGTTCGAGGCATCGCTGTCGAGCAGCACCGACGCCTCATTGGTCATAACCTCCTTGAGGATCGCGGCGACCGATTTGCGCTTGGCGAACCACTGGCGCCGGATCTTCGCCAGCAACCGCGTCGCATCGCTCTTGTCGAGCATGATCGCGCGGGTCGCCCAGCGATAGGCGAAGCCCAGGGTGTTGAGCTCGTCGAGAAGCCCCGGGACCGTCGCGCTCGGAAGGCCGGTGATGCTCAGCGTGCGCAGGTGGGCCGAGCCCAGGCGCGGCTCGAGCCCGCCCGCAAGCGGCTCATCGGCGAGCAGCGCATCGAGATGCATCGGCGTCTCGGGAACGCGCACGCGTTGCGAGCGGGTCGAGACGCAGCTGTGGATATAGCTCAGCGTCCCGCCGTCATCGAGCCAGCCGATCTCGGGAAAGAAGCCTTCGAAGAGCTTGAGCAGCCGGTCGGTCCGGTCGACGAAGCCCGCCAGAAGCTCGCGCGGGTTCACGCCCTTCTGCGAGCGGCCCTCGTAGAGCCAGCTCTCGGCGCGCGCGGCATCCTCGGCGGGCGGCATCCACAGCAGCGTAAAATAGTAGCGGCTCTCGAAATGTGCGCCTTCCTCCGCGAACTGCGCCGCGCGTTCGCGCTCGACCAGCGCCGAGGCCGGATCGGGAAAGTCGCAGTCGGGATAATCCTGCGCAGGGCAGCGGACCGCCTCGACGAAGATCGCCCAGCCCGAGCCCAGCCGTCGCAGCGCGCTGTTCAGCCGCGCGGTGACCGCGACGAGCTCGGCGGGCGTGGCGCTGTCGAGATCGGGCCCGCGAAAGCGCGCGCTGCGCTGGAAACTGCCGTCCTTGTTGTGGACCACGCCTGGCGCAACCAGCGCCGCCCAGGGCAGGAAGTCGGCAAGACGGTCGGCCTTGCGGCGGTATTCGCGAAGCGAGAACATCGCTTACACCTCGCAGTGCGCAGGAAAGCGCAGATGTCGCCTCGCGACATCAACGAACTGCGGATCGCGCCGCGCCGCCCAGACCGCAGCGGCATGGCCGAGCGCAAAGCAGGCGAGCCCGGCGATCCACAGCTGCAGCCCGAGCCCGATCGCGCCGGCGAGCGTCGCGTTGGCGATGGCGAGCCCGCGCGGTGCGCCGCCAAGCAGGATGTGCTCGGTCAGCGCGCGGTGCACCGGGACCACAAAGCCGGGCGGAAGATCGGGGGCGCCAGACTCCATCAGACCAGCGCCCCGCCGCCGAAGGAGAAGAAGGAGAGGAAGAAGGACGAGGCGGCAAAGGCGATCGACAGCCCGAAGACGATCTGGATCAGCCGCCTGAAGCCGCCCGAGGTGTCGCCGAAGGCGAGCGCGAGCCCGGTGGCGATGATGATGATCACCGCGACGATCTTGGCGACCGGGCCCTGGATCGATTCGAGGATTGCCTGAAGCGGCGCCTCCCACGGCATCGACGAACCGGCGGCCCGGGCGGGTGCCGCAAGCGAGAGCGCGACAATGCCGGACAGGGCAAGAGCGGAAAGGCGCGAGCGCGCCCGGGACAGCAAACGGGTCACAAGAGATCTCCTTGAGAAGGGGAACAGGGAGCGAGGATGTATTCGCCGGCTGCATTCAGGCCGCGCACCTCGGCGAGCTCGGCCAGCCGCCGTCCGGTCCCGTCGCGCACCAGCACGGCGATGACGTCGATCGTCTCGGCGATCAGCGCTCGCGGAACGGTGACGACGCTCTCCTGGATGAGCTGCTCGAGCCGGCGCAGCGTACCGAGCGCCGAGCCCGCATGGATCGTGCCGATCCCGCCCGGGTGCCCGGTGCCCCAGGCCTTGAGTAGATCGAGCGCCTCCGCGCCTCGGACCTCGCCGATCGGGATCCGGTCGGGGCGCAGGCGCAGCGCCGAACGCACGAGGTCGGAGAGGCTCGCCACCCCGTCCTTGGTGCGCAGCGAGACGAGATTGGGCGCGGCGCACTGCAGCTCGCGCGTATCCTCGATCAGGACGACCCGATCATCGGTGGAAGCGACCTCGGCGAGCAGCGCATTGGTGAGCGTGGTCTTGCCGCTGGACGTGCCGCCAGCAACGAGGATGTTGCGGCGCGAACGCACCGCGGCGGCAAGCGCGTCGGCCTCACCCGCTGACATGATCCCGGAGGCGACATAGTCCGCAAGCGAGAAGACCGCGACCGCCGGCTTCCTGATCGCAAAGCTCGGCGCAGCCACGACGGGTGGCAGCAGCCCTTCGAAGCGCTCGCCACCTTCGGGCAACTCGGCCGAGACACGCGGCGAGCCCGGATGCACCTCGGCCCCGACATGATGCGCGACTAAACGTACAATCCGCTCGCCATCCGCAGCGGCCATCAGCCGATCGGTCGCAGCAAGACCCTCGCCCAGCCGGTCGATCCAAAGCCGCCCGTCGGGATTGAGCATCACCTCGATCACGGCAGGGTCCGCCAGCCACTCTGCAATCTCTGATCCCAAGGCGGTGCGCAGCATGCGCGCGCCACGCGAGAGCGGTTCTTGGCAAATTGGGACGACGGTCATGCTGTGCCTCCAAAAAGCTTGCCGAACATCGGCTGCGCTGTTGGGGCGAATTAAGGAGACAGCTTTTGGCTATACGACAACAACTGAATGTTGCGAGCGGACGCTATCGAAGAAAAGGACGCGCTGGCGAAGATCAGCCACTTCTGCGAGCGTCAGCAGAGAACGCCGATATGTCAGCTACGGGCCGCAAGGGGACGGTCTGAAATTAGCTGGATGAAGCCCATGCCGGACATTCCGGATCTGAGTTGAAGTTAGAACCCGAATGCGGGCGCCAACTCGGCCTCGGGTGGTATTGAGGGCGGTCGAGTCCAAAATAGAGGCGCAAATATAGATACCTAGGGCATCCAAACATTTCCGGTTATTGAATGCAGTTCGAGCATGCCTGCTTTGTATGCGCCGACGCCTTCTGGCTTCTCAAGCATTATGATCGCCCGTTGTAGACTTGCTTGGTTGCTGGCTAGCCAGTGGCCGATCAGGCGAGCCTTGGGCGATGCGACTTGCGGCAGAAGCGAGATGATACCTTTTCGAGGTCCGTAACCGCGCTTTTCCATGGCACTCAATATTTCGCAAAGAGCGCCAGCAGCCAGATCGGCGATGGCAGCAAGGTCCTCAAGAGCAAGCGTCCCGTCATCGCTCTGGGTGGTGCCAACGCGAATATGTCCGAGGTTGTGGGTCAAGCTGTTTCCAAGGACGCGCGAAAAGAGTTCTGTCAGCTGCGTCAACTGCGACACGTTCGAGGCGACCTCGTCCTCATCGGTGATGATCATAACGTCTTGCCCCTCGCGGGACATGGCGGCTGCAAACATGCCACCAAGATGCGTGACGCGCAGCAGATGCTCGTGGACACTGGGCTTCCAAAGCTGAAGCGCCTCTTTAGCGTCTGACCCGATATCCTCGAGCAGAGGACCGAACCCGCGAGGTATGGCGACGATGGCCAGCGCCCCGGTGAGTTGGTCGGCCAATTGCAGAAAATGAGGTAAGGCTTGCCGTCGCGCTCGATCATTGAGGCTCTTGTATGCCATGCGTCGGCGGCGAAGCACCGATTGGCGAAACTCGCGTTGAACGGCTAGCCATATCGGGTTCTGATCGATATCAAGCGACAAAAAGGCATAGCTGGTGAACGCGGACCCGGCATGCGTTCCGCTGAAATCCGAGACCATCAGTAGTTGCTGGCCACGTGCGCCATCAGGGAACCCGACGTCGAATCTCTTCTCCAGAAGATCTAACATCACCTGGGAAAGCGTCCGTCTCGTTACCGGGCGGTCAGGCACTTGTTGGCTCAGTTTTTCTTCGCCCCAATCGATCGAAGAAATGAAGTCTGGACAGGAACGCGAACGATGTCCTTGGGAGACAGGTTCACTGCCCGCGGTCGAGGCTTGCCGTCGGGCGTTAATATCTCGACCTCACGCAAATCGTCCCGCAATCGCGTAACCGCCTCCGCTACCAAGCCCATCGTGAGTGGGGTCTCATTGCAGCGCGCTGTAAACAGGCTCTCGATTGTGACTGGTTCGCCTAGCTTGACGGCATCGTCGTAAAACAGACTTGGAAGCTGCTCGATCGCGGCATTGAGGGAGTCTGATCTCGCATTTGATCCGAAATCGAACTCGAACCTAGTCTGATTGTGATCGATGGAAGGATCAAATCCCAAGGCGTTGAAGCCCGATTTACCGGGATGGACAAATGTGTTTTGTAGCGCCCAGTGAAGTTGGGCCATCTCGTCTCGCGCCCGGCTATGCTTCGATAGATGGACCAGCCAGTAGGAGCGGTGGCTGTCGGGAGAACGGATGAAAAACGGGGTATAATATTCACCGCCGGTATTTTTGAGAATGTGCCTGTACAGAAAACCTTGAATGACGGCGCGCTGGCCCGCCTCGGTTTTCATGGTTGCAAGGGCCTCTCCTAAGGATGCATCCAGTTCGATTGCCTGACCGCTTTTCATGCGCGCTGTTTCTGCGGTGAGATAGTCGATCAGGCTGTCGACCGAGAAGGTGATGATCACTTCCGGGTTCTTGAGCTCGGAGAAAATGCGGCGAATCGTCTGGAAAGAAACTGCACTCCAACCGTACTGGTCAAGGAAAAAAAGCGCGCGGTGGCTCGAGCCCTTCGCGCGAATTGCCGTGATGATTGCGTCAGCGCGACTTTCGAAGGTGTCGGCCGCAAGGTGGATAGAACGCCCAACCTCATCGGCGAACTCAGATTGGGCCAGCTGATCGCGCAGAAACTCGATGTGCGCCTGTTTGCGATCTATGAAAAAGTAGTCGGCGTGCACCTTAAAACCATGTTTGCGAGCCATGGCCAACCTCGCCTCGGCGGCCCGCACTGCACGCACAAGCAGAATAGGTGATCCCGGAACCGTTCGATCTGCGAAGCTGTAAAGGCCTCCACCGCAAAAGCCATCTACGATGGTGAGGTTCAGTTCGCGTTTAGCGAGCGTTGGCGAAAGTATTTCGATGTATCGCTCGGTGTATCGTTCGAACACGTGATGCTTGGCCAAGCTATGCGCCCCCAGCAGTGGGGGTTTTTCGCCAAGCTCCCAGCCATAGTGTTTCCTTGCCATACGTGCTCGCTAGAGAATCCCGCCAGAAGTGCTCGCCCTACCCCTACTAGAAGAAGTTGGATAATAGGGCGAGGTTAGCCGTTTTAGCAGATGTGCCTGTGTAACTTAAGGCGCGAAGATTTCATGCGCTTGGCTGAATTTCCGGCATGCCATCCCAAATTTGCCCACGATATTTGCGCCCATTCGCTTTCTTGGAGCGGCGCTTGTTGTCTTCCCCCCAGGTGCCCCATTGCTTAAAGAAGAATGCTGTTCCAGACGCCTCGCACTGCCGGTATATCTCGTCAATCCAGACCTCCTTGATCGGACGGGCCGACCGACCGCTTTCGCCCCCAACGATAGCCCAGTCAATACCATCAAGATCGACCGGACCGACGGGTCCGATCAATGGCTCAAAGGAAATGAAACGGACTGCGGCGGCAACTTCGCGTAGAGCGTCGATGCGAGGTACAACTTTGGCGTCTTCAACGCTTGTTCCAAGCCAGACGTTCGGCAAAATGTCCGCGCCACGCGACTTGAGAAACCTGGCCATACGGTCAGGGCGCTTCGTGAGGATCTGATAGTGGTGGTGCGGTGTATCGCGCATCACTTGCCAAACCTCACCAATGAAGGCTTCGCTCACCTGTTGATGAAAAAGATCACTCATCGAGTTGACGAAAATCTTGCGGGGTTTGCGCCAGCGGCGCGGAATAGCAAGTGCGCTTCGGTCCTCACGCACGACGCCGTTCCAAACCGTTCGTTTCCCGCTCTTGCGCGTGAGGCCCGCATATTTGGAGAGTCCCATCGCTTCGAGACGGCGTGCCATTTCCATTGCATAGCAATGGCTGCAGCCGGTCGACATGATCGTGCACCCAGCGACCGGATTCCAGGTCGCGTCTGTCCATTCAATCTGAGTCTGCGCCATGGCGGGCTCCAACTCGCGCTTAGGCGTGGCCTGTTTGGTCGACACCCGGCTGTTGCCATGGGGCCAAGCGCGCTAGCGCAATGTCGATCATACGGTCGTCGAACAGCTTTAGCTTACGCTGCCCTGCGTCTCCGCCGCCGCGCCAGGTCCACAATCCGTTCTTGATGCCCTCGATGCTCGCTTCTGCACCATGCGTGATCAGCCAATCGACAGTCGAAAGGAGTTCCATGCCGAGCGGCGTTTCGAACCCGTCGATAAGCTCGCTCGTCGATTCGAGCGCAGGGAGATAAGCTTTTGCTTCCGAACCCAAATAAGCGGCGACGCGGTCGCGTTTGGCATCGACGAAGTCGATAACATCCATCGGCCCAGCGTCGGCGATACGCTTGTCGCTGCGAAGATAGCTGCCGTCGAGCGCATTCAGAAGGTGGGTCAGCCGCGCGGCGAAGGGGCCGAAGCGGTTGGCTTCGAACCGAAGGTCGAGCGGATTGTCGAGCTGACAAAGCTTAATGCTGCGCTCGGCGAAGTAAGCCAGCTTCTGGATCTCGAGCAACGTGCATTCGAAACCGAGTATGGCATAGCGCCGCACGAGTTCGGCGACGAGCGCGCGCGCCGGCGTAAGTTTCTCAACACCGGTGCGTTTAGCGACATTCTGATAAATCGCGGTCGGTTCGTACACGATCACACGCACGCCTTCGAGATCGCGTAATGCGTGCTCGATCCGATCGCGGACGATGGGCCATTCAAGCCCGCCATTGCCACTGCCCAAAGGCGGCAGCGCAATCGAGTGGATATCGTGTTCAACGATTACGCGCTTCAGGTCGAGCAGCCCTTCTTCGATCCAGGTCAACTTGGAAGGATGACGCCAGTGCTTCTTGGTCGGAAAGTTGATGATCCACTTCGGCCCGATAAGCTCGCGGCGTTCAGTCACGAACATATGGCCAACCTCGACCTCATGAGCCTTGCAGGCAGCCGCATAAGCGTTGAAATTGGAGGGGAACATCTCTTTGAACATGAGTGCAATGCCCTTGCCCATGACACCGACGGTGTTGACGGTGTTGACTAACGCTTCCGCGTCGGCCTCAAGGAGATTGCCTTGCGTGTAGGTAATCATCAGAAATACCACCCGGGTGTGACCGCCACCTCAAGAGCGACATCGGCCGCCGCGAGCTGGGCGTGCACTTGACCGGCAGCGGCCTCGCTCGAACATGCGATACCTAGCAGCGCGGCGACCGGCACTTGCTGCTGGACCAGCGCTTCAGCCTGATAGCGTTCGAACTTGCCCAAGTCGTTGTTGTCCCTCTTAAAGTCGCTTCTACAGAGGATTTCCCAATCAATCATCGGCAATTGCGAAAGATCGTTGTGGAAGATCGCGGTCTGCACATAAGCATGGCGGTCGGTGAAAAGAAACGGCAGTGGATAATCTCTGACCTTGTACAGACTGCTGACTAGAATCAGGATCTCCTCGTTGGCGCGCTGGCGAATGCCGCCATACCCAGTCTTGATGTTGAGCAACATCGGTGACCGCGGGGTGAAATAGAATGGCACGTAATCGCTGAGGGTACCACCCGGTTCGACCGGAACTGCCTTTCCACTGCGGCGATCGATTAGATCCGGATTGCCGATGTCGACGTAATTCGGATCGACGAGTTCGCTGCTTCGACAATGGATCCCGTTGTGCAAGATCCAAGGCAGGTTGTCGCGATGCACGATCCGAAAAATATGCGCCTTGTCCGGTCCAAGGTTCATCGCGCACGCCCCGGTTGATGGGCCTTGGCACGAACTTGCGTGACTTCACTCGATAGGATGAGCTTGAAGGCGTGGACGATCTGCATTGGCTCTGCCTAACGGCTTTGCGGCGTTTTATGAAGATCAAGACTTTCATGATCGGCTATCCCCATTCATCGTCAGGCATAGCCACCTGCCAGATTTCGGAACATATAGGGAACAATACGTCAACTCGGAGAAAATTCAAGCCGGTTGGCTATCTTGTCAAGACAGGCCAGACCGTGTGCATGCGCCGCCTACCCTGTTTGCCGATCTATAGCTCAACCAATTCCTCGATCTCGTCGACAGATGCCACAGCGCGCGACGTGCGGGACCGGGGTGCGATTGATCCATCCGGCAGCATGAAATGTTTTTCGAAAGCTCCGATGAGAGTTCGCTCGCCGCTATGCAGACATGCCTGGTACACCTCCTCTGGGCCACGCAGCTCGATACGGTAGCGCGTCGCTTTGATTTCGCTCTTCGCCTTGTTGAACAGTGAGAGCGCATGATCGCTGATTGGGGCCGTCGTCCAGAATTCGAAAGTGACAGGCAGGTTCTTCCAGTCAGGATGATCGCGGATGGTCTTGTAGGCGATCGGGACGTTGTGCTGCAGCCAGCGTTCAAAGAGCTCGTCAGGGATAGTTGCCCTTGGGCTGTAGCCCTTACATTCGATCGCCGTGACCGAATGATTTGCGCGCACCCCGAGCACATCGACCTCCGCCGTGCCTTTACCTTGAACCTTAAAATTGCGGTTCATCCAGATGTCACCGAGGCCGTTCCGCTTGGCCGCGTCCGCGACCATATATTCGAAAAGCGTGCCGCGGAGTTGATAGGCTGCCCCTTCGATCTTGCCAAGGGTGGCGAAAAGCTCCTCGAAGCTTTCGGAATCGAAGAGCGAATAGGCCGCGTTGACGAGAACGCTTGTCAACTCGCGCAGCGCATCAGCAATCTCGGCGCCAAACAATGTGGAGGGCGTAGCCGCGATGATGCCGTGTTTGCGCAACAAGGCAAAAGCTTCGTTGTCGAAGCGCTCTGCGACCAGGATTTGCATGCAAGGTCCGACATTGCGAAGGGCCCGCAGCGTGGTGCATTTTCGGATGAAGGGAGTCACACCTGCCAGGGTCATTTCATCGGTGAGGTTCACGTCGCACGCGACAAAGCCCGGCTTGACCTCACCCTCTTTCGAGAAACGGATCATATGGCCGAGATAGGACGGGGCGCTAAGATCCCAGGCGAGCGTTCCGACCTGGGGCAGCGGGTCGTCCGCGCGTGTGGACACAAGATTGTAGCTGGCAATACCGAGCTTCCGAAGCCAATCGCGCACTGCAGTCAGAAGGATATCTTCGGTGATCAGGCGCGCGCGCGTCTCCGCAGCATGTAGTGAGTAGAACTGCTTTTCCTGAATCAGGGCGACGCAGTCACCCAAGGCCGGCACGGTGACCGTCTCGACGAGTCCTGCCTCGCTCAAGCGTTGCAGGATTGTCTCAGGCGAAAGGTGCCTCAATTGCCGGAGAGGTGCGCCGCAAATGATAGGGAACTGGCGCAGGGGGACCATCCCCCCGCACTGACGCAGAGCGGCAATTGCATATCCTAGCGCTGAATTGTTCGCCATCAGGGCGCTGGCGAGATTGATCCAGTAGTGCGGCGATCCGAACTGCTGTTCAAGATACATGAAACGCGCATTGCGCGGAAAGGGGATGCCGGCGAGCCTACGGACATCGCCGCCGGCGCGCGACAGTCGCTTGCGTGCTGCGGCGGGGGAGATTTTCGCACGCCTAGCGAGTTCGGCCGCAACGTCGCTCGATAGCGATGGTCCCATCGTTGCGAGCAGGGAACGGACCAGATCGGCCATTAGAATACTCCATGTCACACTGCGCTTTTAATAACATGATAACATGTGCCCCTCCATCCCGTTTTTTGAAAGCAAATCAGTGATTGAAATCAAACAGAAAATTATCGTGGTTGGATAGACATCTGCAAGGGGCTGTCACAGTCATCGGTCACACTGGCGGATGAGGAACGCCAAATGGTAGGGCAATTTGTCGTCGGCGAAGCGACGCAATTGAATCGCTAGAGCTTTCACCGCTTACCTTCGAAGCCGTGCTTGACATTGGCGATCCAGGCAACGATCGCGATCTCGCTCCAGCGCGAGGCATAGAGTGAAATTCCGTAGGGCGCCGGAAAACCGCTCTTCCTCGATGAGGCTATAGACCATCGTATTGCCGAGCCCGACACGGCGGCATATCTCGTCGAATTTTAGGAAGCCTTCGGAGATTTTTCTAATTTGGTAGCTGTCTGACGGTGGGATGGCATGAGCAGATCCTTCGAACTTCAGCTATTGAGAATTCGAAAGATAGTTGTCGGTGTCTGTCATTGGGGCGCGAAACGGTCACGCCATTTTCGACTTCAGTTCAGCCACCCGCTCCGAACACACCTCGTGCACCACACGGCCCAGCTCCTCGACCTGCTCGCCGAGCCAATCGAGCTCCTCCTTAGTGATGCGGTAGTGCTTCGAATAGCGCGCCTTGACGTAGGCTTCCTTGAGTTTCTCGAAGCGGGCGCGGTCGCGTTTGGTCTCTCGCGGCCAGACGTAGGTCAGTCGGGCATCGATACGCTCAGCCTGGGTACGCAGGAAGGCGAGATTGTGTACGTGCGGCGTGTAGAACGTGCAAACCAGCAACACACAATGGTAGAGGCGCTCGGTCGCTTGGTGCAATGAGAACGCTGCTTCCTTTAGCCGATCGCGACCGATGTAGAACTCGGTCCCATCCATTAGCGCGGCGGCACTAGGAAACCACTCATCGAAATATTCCTTCGCCATGGCCAGCGCCTGCGTCGGCGTCTTGGGCTTGGGCGTGTGCAGTTCGGTGTCATCGAACTCGTAGAGCGCAACGCCTTCCTGCTTCACGTCCATGAAGAAGTAGCGCCCGTGCGCCAGCCCGTCGTTCACTTCCTGCAGCGTGTGCACGATGAAATTGACCGGCGTCTTGAGCGTGCCTGTCACCCCATACTCGCGCATCAGCCGGTCATCGAGCTTCGCCCAATACTTGACCCGGTCGGTCAGCCGCTTGTCGTTGACGATGATCAGCAGATCGAAATCCGACTGATAGCCTTTGGCGGTGTGCGGTTCATCGACCCAGGTGCCGCGAGCATAGCTCCCGTAGAGGATCACCTTTAGGATGCGTCCGGCCTTCTTCCACTCGTGCTTCGAAAGCGCAAAGGCGTCGTCGAACTCCTCGAACACCAGTTGCACCACGCGTTCAAGCTCGCGCTGCTTTTGCGGTGGCAGATGATCGAGATCGGTGCGCATCGCTGAACCTCTAGCAAGCAGTTGGAATCGATGCACCTGTCCAGTACTGTTCAGGCGCCATCAGCCACTTCCAGACGCCCCTCTGCTCTCTTGCTGATCACCGAATGCGTCGTCGCGGACGAGTTCCTCGTGGAGCAGTCGCCCCGTCTCCATGCGCCGCGCCAGCGCTTCGACGAAATAGGAAAAGCGCTTCTCGGCCTCGGCGCGGGCGGCAGCAGTCTCTTCGCCCGACGGGAGCGCGGTCGCCGAGAGCCAGCGCCGCAGGTAAAGCGCGAACGCCTCGTTACCGACATAGACATGATAGCCCAGCCGGTCGAGCTGGCGCGAGATCCGGTCGAGCCGACGGCTGAACGCCGCCTCGAGCCGCTCTGAGCCGTCGGGCGAGAGGAACGACGAAACCGCCGCCTCGACCACCGCCGCCTGCGAGACGCGCTTGCGCCCGGCATAATCGGCGAGTTGCCGCGAGAGCTGCGGCGGCAGGCGGAAGGTGTGCTTGACGCGGCTGCCCTTGCTCACAGCTCGATCCCGTCGCCCGGATCGAGCGCGGCGCGCTGCGCATTGGCGCGCATCTGCGCGACGATGCGCTGGTTGCGCCCGGCGTCCTCGTCGGACGGCCGGTCGTCGAACGCGAATTCGTTGGGCACAGGCTGCGGCGCGCGGACGATCTCTTCATGGTCCGGAAGCTCGGGCTCGCGCCGGACGCCGCCTTCGGTCGCCGCACCATCTTCGGCCTCTTCGGACACCAGTCCAGAACCGGCCTGGGGCGCAGGTGCGCGCAGCGGCTGCCCTTCCCAGTCGCCTGCCGACAAGCTGTCCTCGGCTTTCGCGGTGGCGGGCGGCGGCAGCACGCGACCCTTGAGCCGAGGGTCGGCATAGTAGCGCGCCTTCTTCGCGCGTATCGGGTGTGCGCCCGCCAGCATCACGATTTCGTCGGTGTCGGGCAGCTGCATGATCTCGCCCTGGGTGAGCAGTGCGCGCGCCGTCTCGGTGCGCGAGACCATCAGATGCCCGAGCCAGGGCGAGAGCCGGTGCCCGGCATAGTTCTTCATCGCGCGCAGCTCGGTCGCGGTGCCGAGCGAGTCCGAGATGCGCTTGGCGGTGCGCTCGTCATTAGTCGCAAAGCACACCCGCACGTGGCAGTTGTCGAGAATCGCATTGTTCTGCCCGTAGGCCTTCTCGATCTGGTTCAGCGACTGCGCGATCAGGAACGCCTTGATGCCGTAGCCCGCCATGAAGGCGAGCGCGCTTTCGAAGAAGTCGAGCCGCCCGAGCGCCGGAAACTCGTCGAGCATGAGCAGCAGCCGCTGGCGCTCCGAACCTTCCGCCAGATCCTCGGTCAGCCGCCGCCCGAGCTGGTTGAGGATCAGCCGAATGAGCGGCTTGGTCCGGCTGATGTCGGAGGGCGGGACCACGAGGTAGAGCGTGACGGGGCGGCGCGGGTCGACAAGATCATCGATCCGCCAGTCGCATTGCCGTGTGACCGCGGCGATCACAGGATCACGGTAGAGCCCCAGAAACGACATCGCGGTCGAGAGCACGCCCGAGCGCTCGTTCTCCGACTTGTTGAGGAGTTCGCGCGCCGCACTTGCGACCACCGGATGGACGCCATCGGCGCCCAAATGCGACGTGCGCATCATGGCCGCGAGCGTCGCCTCGATCGAGCGCGCCGGATCGGAGAGGAAGGCCGCTACCCCGGCGAGCGTTTTGTCGCGCTCGGCGTAGAGCACGTGGAGGATCGCGCCCACCAGCAGCGAGTGGCTGGTCTTCTCCCAGTGGTTGCGCCGCTCAAGCGAGCCCTCGGGATCGACCAGCACGTCGGCGATGTTCTGGACGTCGCGCACCTCGTTCACGCCGCGCCGGACCTCGAGCAGCGGGTTGTAGGCGGCCGAGGCCTCGCTGGTCGGGTCGAAGCGCAGCACCCGTCCGAAGCGCGCGCGAAAGCCCGCGGTCAGCCCCCAGTTCTCACCCTTGATATCGTGGACGATCGCCGAGTGCGGCCAGGTGAGAAGCGTCGGCACGACCAGCCCGACACCCTTGCCGCTGCGGGTCGGCGCGAAGCACAAAACATGCTCGGGTCCGTCATGTCGCAGGTAAAGATTGGCGTGACGCCCGATGACAACGCCCTTGCCGCCCAGCAGTCCGGCGCGCGCGATCTCCGCCCGCCCGGCCCAGCGCGCCGAGCCGTAGGTCGCGCTGTTGCGCACCTCGCGGGCGCGCCAGACCGACATGGCGATCGCGACCACCACCGAGACGAGCCCGCCCGAGGCGGCGATCATCCCGCCGGTCTCGAAGATGCGCGGCGCGTAGGCCTCGTAGCTGAACCACCACCAGAAGATCGACCAAGGCGGATAGACCGGATGGCCGAACGCCGTAAACCACGCCGCGCCCAGTTCGGGCTGGTAGGCGAGCGCGGCGGCGGTCCACTGGGTCGCGGCCCAGATACCCGCCAGCGTAAGCGCGAGGACCACGATGATCTGACCCCACAGGATCCGTGTCGCAGACATGGAGCGTCTCCTTTCGGCGATGAGGAGGCCAAGCCGAAAACGCCATGGCAAGCGCGGTCTGCCCGAAGCGCGCCTGCGCGCAGAAAAGGAAAGGCGCGGCTAGAGCGCTAGAGCGCTTCGACCGTGAAGTCGGGTTCGCCCGCCCAGGTCAGCCGGTACATGGCGCCCTGAACGACCGACTGCACGACATTGGGCCAGAGCGCCGCGATGCAGGTGCCGCCCGGATGCCGGACCGATGGGTAAATGATTCCGTTGTGACCTTCGCCCCGCGCACGCGCGGCAAGCGCGTTACCGGCGGGATAGCCCGCCGCCGGATCGGGATCGAGCGACGGATGTCCGGGGCTACCGCGCAGGTCGACGAACACCCCCGCCAGGCTCGCGATCATCTCGCCATATTCGACCACCGCATCGAAGTCGCCCGCATCGGCGAGCGCGCGTGTCAGGTGAAAGCCCACTTCTGCGATGCAGGTTTGCGCCTCGAGCGCGGCGTACCACGCGCCGCGCGTCGCCGGGTTGAAGCGATTGGGCTCGCGAGGCTTCGCATAGGCGAAGCTCGCATTGATGAACTTTGCATGCGGGACGCCGTGTACCAGTTCGTCGGCGGCGAGCGCCGCCAGTCCGCGCTCCTCGGCGATCAGCCGGCTGCTGGTCGCGCCCTCGATCTCGGCGAGCATCGCCTGCTCTTCCGGATCGTCGGCGAGTGGCGCCAGCACTGCGTCGCGCAGCCGCGCGCTCGAGACGAGCCGGATGGTGCGTTCGAAAGCCTCGCGTGCAAGCGGGAGGTCGCTCGCCGGATCAGAGCCCGCCACGAAGCGCGTCGATATACTGGCGGGCCTCGAGCATGCGCGGAATGCCGCCTTCGATCATCGCCTGGACCGGCGAGCGCCGGTCGAACACCGGCGCCCGGTTCTCGAGCCGCGGCCAGCGATCAGCGAGATCGTTGGCAAAGAGCAGGTGGAGCCCCTTGAACAGGCCGATCAGCGCCGAGGCGCGGGTCAACTGGTCCTGGCTGAGGACGCCCTCCCAGCGGCCCGCCTTCATCCGGTCCCAGGTGCTCTCCGAAACACCGAGCAGCGCCGCGCCCTCGGCGTTACTTACGCCCCAGGCATCGACCAGCCGCAGGACCGCCTTCACGGCAGCACCCGTGAGGCGACGCCGGTCGTCTTCGCCTGCGAAAGTCTGAAGTCCTTGCGGCGCTCCTATCTGTCGTACGGCAGCACTTGCCATATCGCGTCTCCTGATGCGTTTATATACGTCATATGGTGCGCTTGTCAATATTCGAAGCGTAGCAGCCCAATTATATCACGGGGCCGCGTCTGCGCCCGAAGCTCCAGTCGATCCCGCCGCGTTGATTGATCCGGCCGGCGACTTCCGCACCCAGATGCCGTTCGAGATCCTGCCGCCACGGGACGAGCTGGAAGCCCATGCCACCATCGATCAGCGCGAACCTTCCCGAAGCAAGCGAAAGCCGCTCGCGATAGACGCCGGCGACCGTATCGCCCGGCCCGGCCGTTCGCGCCTCGGAGCCGAGCCGTGCCGAGATCGCCTGCGTTGCTTCGCGCAGTTCGCCTTCGCGCAGCCCTGCGAGCAGATTGCGCGCGAAGACAACGCGTCCGGCCTGCCGCGTGGCCAGACCCTGCTCGGCGAGCCAGTCGATGCGGCGGTCGAGCGCGGCGCCGACCTCCGCTCCGAAACCGGTATTCGTCTTGTCCGGAAGTGGTGCGAGCAGCTGGCGATCGAGCCAGGTCGCGCCGTGTGCGGTGATTTGTCGCTCGATCGGGAGGTCCGACCGCACGAGCAGGCTCGCCTGGTCGCGTCCTTTCCGATCGGTCCAGCGACTGTGCAAAACGATCGCCCCCGGTGCGGCGTCGCTGGTCCGCTCGAGCTCGGGAAAGCGCAGATAGTGCGTGCGCCCGTCGGTCGCATCGACGATCGCATAGGCTTCGCCGGTGAGCTCGTCATGAAGCCCGCGCTCGATCAGCCGCCCCTCGACCATCCTGGCCTCCGCCGCCATGCCGGTTGCCGGCGCCAGGACGAGCCGGTCGGGCGCGGCGGCGAGATCATGCGCCGCCATCGCCCGGTGTATCGTCTTGACGATATCGCCGCGCTCGCCAAGCTCACGCAGCGTCGGCTTGAACCGCCCGGATAGTCTCCAGCTGGCAGGCCCCATGCGCTCGGCCAGACCCATCCGCTCGAGCGTCTGCGCCCGGCCGATCAGAAAGCCCGTGTCGCGGCCGTTGCTTCGGCTCGCCTCGGGCCGGAGATCGATGAGGCCATCATCACCTCCCAGACGCTGCAGTCGCCGGTCGAGCCCGGTCCAGCGTTCGGCATCGACCTCCCTGCGCAGCGCCGCCTCGATCTCCCGTTCGCTGCGCGGTCCGAGCTCGATCGTCACGCGCTCTTCGGCGCGGGCGCGCAGCCCGCTGCTGATGTAGCCGCGATCGATCACGAGATCGCCGCCGTCCTCTGCAACGCCGCGCACCAGCATATGGACATGCGGGCTCGCCGTATTCCAGTGATCGATCGCGACCCAGTCGAGCGGCGTGCCGAGGTCACGTGCCATGTCGCTGGCGAGCTCGCGGGTGAACGCCTTCAGATCGCTCATCTCGGCCGCATCCTCGGGCGAGATCATGAAGCGGAAATGATGCCGGTCGTCCTCGCAGCGCGCCGCGAAGGCTTCGCCGTCCGCATGGTCGCTGCGCGCGTCGAACATCCGCCCGTCAGCGCCATCGCGCGTCACTCCGTCACGGGAGAGATAGGCAATATGGCGCGAAAGCGGTGCTGAGCGGAAGCGCGCGCCGCGATGGCGGACCACGCGCGCCTTGACGATCACCCGCCGCTGGAACCGCCTCGACCGGCGAGCGATGGCCGCATGCCGGCCGCGGCCGAACCGTCCGGTTCCGCGCGCCGAGCCGCCGATCAGGCTCCGGCGCGCCCGCCCGCTGCGCCGGCCGATTTGCTGTACCCGCCCGACGAGGCTCTTTGCCCTGCGATAGCTGCGCGCACCCTGGTCGCGGCTCCGTCCCGGCCGAACATCGAAATCGTCGTCCGCCATGCTCAAAACACGTCTTGCCGTCGCCCGAAGCCCTGAAATGGCGGGCAATTCCTGTGCCAGCGACGGCGCCTGACCGGCAGTGATGGCGCATATTCCCCAGCTAAACCAACCACCTGCACCCCGGCCGACGGCGGTGCTTTTATCTTGCCATCCCCCCTTTCCTCCCTTCCGGACCCTACTCCCGCTGAGTTGGGCCGTCGATCCCAGATGGCCGAAGGTGCCAGGAGCAGGTCGCTCACGGATCGACCGCGGTCGAAACGGCGACGAAGAGATCGTGCGTCGGCTGCGCCGGGAGCGCGAACGGATTGCCCGAAGCATCGTCGCCGTCGCGTGCCGGCTGCGCTTCGGCGGCGTCGCCGCGCGCACGCGCGTCTGCAATTGGCCGGCTCTGCGGGAACGCTTCGGCTGCCGCGAACAGGCGGTCCAACCGCAGCTCAGGTGCAAGCCGCGCGACATAGAGCTGTGTTTCGCGCGGGAGCCTGCGGCGTCCCGCGCGCCATTGCTCGTAGCGCCCCGGTCCCGCATTGTAGGCGGCGAGAAAGCCAGGCGCGCCGTAGCGGTCGTACATTTCGCGCAGGTACGACGTGCCCGCGAGGATGTTGTCGCGCGGATCGAACGGGTCGCTGCCCAGATCGTAGAGCGCGCGCTGCCGCGCCCAGGTGCCGGGCATCAGCTGCATCAGCCCCATCGCTCCGGCGCGCGAGACCGCGCGGACCTGGCCGGCGCTCTCGGCGCGAATGACAGCCCAGATCCAGTGCGCGGGCACGCCGAAACGTCGCGAGGCCTCCTCTACATGCGCCGCGATCGCGATGCGCGCAGGCCGCGGTTGCTCTGCAGGTGGCTGGGCATGCGCGGGGGCCAGCGCTGCAAGCGCAAGCACCCCGAACAGCGCGATGCGGCGCAAGCGGGGGCACATCGCTCAGTCCTTTGCCTTGCGCCGCGAGGGGCGCGTCCAGGTGAGAATATGCGCGCCGTCGTCGCCTGCGAAGAGGTTGGCGCGCAGCGAAAATGGCAGCGCTGGATCGTCGAGCACGAGCGCAATGAACTCTCCTGCCTTCTCGCCGACATGGGTCCAGCCCGCGCCGACCTCGTAGGTCTCATCGCCTTCACCCGCGAACACGCGAAAGGTCGGCGCCTTGTCGTTGTCGCCCGGGTGCTCCGCGACGATCGTCAGGGGGACATCGAGCGTGAGCGTGCGTAGCCGCCCCTCGAAGCCCTCGGGAGTGGTGTGGAAGGTGCCGATGGCAGTCATTGGTCTTCTCCTTGGTTGCGGGGTGGTGGAAGCCGAAGTGCGGGTTTGGCGAACCAGATACGCGCGCCATCGCCCGCCTCGTCGGTCCAGACGGGAAGTGCGCGGCCGATCACCGCGTCGTGCTCGAGCGGTCCGAAATAGCGTCCGTCGAAGCTGTCGGGCGCGCTCGCATTGAGGAGAAAGATCTCATCTGCCTGCAGCGTGCGGCAGCCCGCCCAGCTCGGCAGCGCGCGCCCCAGCCTGTCGTGTTCGCGCGCCAGCGCGCGCTGCGCGCCGTCGATCGTGATCGCCAGACCGGTCCGGCAGACGGTCTGACCCTCGGTCGCGGCGAGCTCCTTCAGCAATGGAACGCCGGCCGGCAGATAGCCGCGCTCGGCGAGAAGCGTGCGCAGTGCCGGTGGCGGCGCAATCGCGACCCGGTCGCCGATCTGCAGATCGTCGGCGCGCTCGATGCGGTAGAGCCCCGTGGGCACGCTGGCCGTCGTGTTCCAGACCAGCACCTGCGCGAGCGGGAACGCTGCGCTTGCGAGCGTCGCACTGGCGATGACGCCGGTGATGACAGCAGTCCGCCGCCTCATGGCTGCAGCCTGCGGCGCAGCAGCCAGGCGCGGTGACGGTGCTCGCTATAGCTGCGCGGCGGCATGCCGCAGGCGAGCCGGTTACCGATATGGCGCCAGTGATCGGGCGCGATGAGACATGGATCGTAGCCCGCTGCCTCGATCGCATCGATCGCCTGCAATACGGCGCGCACCTTCGCCCAGCCCCTGGCTGCAAGCAGCAACTCGCCCCCGGGGTCGACCTGCGGCAGCGTCGTGAAGCCCTCGCCGCGCCCGACCGCGCGCACGATGTTCAGCGTCGAGCGCACGGTGCCATAAGCGTTCGACGCCCAGCGCACGAGCGCGAACACCTGTCCGGGCGCATAGCTCTCGATGCGGCGCCTGCGGTCGATGATCCGGCCGGCAACCGGCTTGCCGAAGCGCAGCCAGTCCTCGTGTTCGCCCTCGCGCCAGAGCAGCGTGACATGGGTCAGCGGCCCCTCGCCGGATCGGTCCTGTTGCAGCGGCGGCGCAGGCGGTCCGCCGCGCGCCATACACGGGCGCGGCTCGGTTAGCAGGAATCCGAAGGATTCCCTGTTAGCACTGTTAAGGCGCAAGAAAGCCTCGGGATTCCAGCCGCTTGTCGCAGATCCGGGTTCCCGATCGTCCGAGCCTGCGGTTCCCGATCGTCCGAGCTTTGCGGTTCCTGATCGTCCGAGCATCACACCGGTTTCTCCACAGGGCGGCGGGCGAGGCGGCGCAGCGCGAGCTCGGCAAGGTCGGGCTGGGTGGGCGCGAACTGCAGGACCGGGCGTCCGTGATGCTGCTCGAGCGTAAGCCGGTAGCCCGGCAGCGCCTGGCGCCGTACGATCGCACGCAGTTCGAAGGCGAAGCGCTTGAGCGGCGAGAGCGCGCCAGACTTACGGTGCAGATGCGCGAACTCGAAGCTCCAGCCGGCGGACTGCCGTCCGCCGTGCTTGCGCACGATGCGGTAGAGCCAGCGCTCGAGGCCGCCGGTCAGTTCGAAATAGCCCGGGTCGATCGTCAGCACGAGTGCGCGATCGAGCACGCCCTCGTAGAACCAGTCGGGAATGATCATCTCGATGCCGACCGCCCGCCCGTCGGCGGTGATGATCTCGCGCCATTCGTTGATCCAGGAAAAGCGGTGGCGACGTCGCGCGCCGCGCTGCCGGATCGTCGTCGCGATGCTGGTCGACTGCAGCCGGTCGAGCGCCGCCCGCAGCCTCTCGTAGCTCGCCTTGCCGGTTCCGCGCCGGGTGAAGGTCAGGATTTCGTGCGGCGTCGCAAGGATCAGCCGCGAGGTGGCGCGCCCCGCATCGCGGGCGTCGACCAGCTGGCTCGCGATCCAGATCAGCACGTCGGCATCCCAGATCGTCGCCATTCCGTGCTCGGGCGTCGCTTCGACGAGGATCGAAACCTCGCCCATCCGAAAGTCGATCGGCCGCACGCGCTTCGACTTGGCGAGACTGAAGAAGGGCCAGGCCATTAGGTCCTGCGCATCGCGTACGGCGATGTCGCCGCCGACGCCGGTGAAGCGCAGGAGCGGCGTCTCATCGGGGGAAGATGATCTGATCGGCGGCATCAGATCACTCAGCGCCGGACCGGCGGGGTGTAGCCGTCGAGCCGCTTGGCGGGATGAACGGTGCCCTTGCCCGGATCGCTGGTCGAGCGGCGCAGGCCCTGTTCGGCCCAGGCGTCGAGATCCTCGGGCCGATAGACGATCCGACCGCCGAGCTTGTGATAGATCGGACCCGTCCCGTAGCAGCGATGCTTCTCGAGCGTACGCGGCGAGAGCCCGAGATGCACCGCGGCGTCGGGCGTGCGCAGGAACCGGGGGCGAATAGGGTCGGGAACCGCGTCCATGGCGTGTCTCCGCAAGCGTTGGATGGATGCGGCCAGCGACCGCCTGTTGCGGAGGCTTCTGGCGCAGCGGCGGCGCGCGGAGGGAGCGACAATCTCGACCGACCGGAATTGTCGCCCCGGACCGGCAGCGCGTGTCGCCGCTGCCCTGCAAGAAAATGCGCACCCCCGAAGAGGCGGCGGCCGAGGAGCGCGTGCGAGGCCAGGGATCGGGACCTGTCGATCCCGCCAGCCTCGCGCCGGTCCGACCCGGTGCCGGTCGGGCGTGCGCGCGGGGCCCGGAACGAAAAAGGCCGCGCCCGCAGGAGCGCCGCCGGACGGCGGCGCGGGACCGAGCGCGTCCACAGCCCCGCACCGCACAAGCGCGGGCGAAATGACCTGCGGACAGGAAGGAAGGGCGGGAGCCGCATGCGGCTCCCGCCCCAAAGGGACGAATCAGAATTCGTCGAGCATCGCGCCATGAACGGTGTGCACCACCCGCGCGGCGAGATGCGCTGGAAGCGCATTGTAGTCGCCCTCGTCGAGAGCGATATAGCCGCGGCATTTATCCTGGATCACATGCTGGTCGAAGAAGCTGTGCAGGGCGCGCTGTTCGGCGAGCGCCAGCGCTGCGAAGTAGCTTTCCGTATTCGCTTGAAGTCGTGCACGTGTAGCCATGATTTCCTCCTGAGTTGCGTCGCAAGGCGACTGGAGGAAGGCGGATGGGCTGCTGGTCGCAGGGTCAGAGGATCGCCCCTGGGCGACCGCGCCAGCGGCGGCGGGGGAAACGATTTTGTGCGGGCCGGACCGGGTCCGGTGCGTTCAAAATGGTGGGGCCCTGCACGTCCTTGACGCAGCGGACACCGGCTCATCACCCTCGGTATCCGTCTCTTGAATGCGTTGAGGTCGGTCTGCTGTGCGGATCGGACAGCGCTGCTTTTTTGCGGTTTTCGGCAACGCAAGAGGTCGTCCGGTCGATATGGCAACGCAGAAGATGCTGTCGTGACAGGCGAATTCGACTAGATATGCCCTGTGGTCCGGGAGCGGTGAACATGGCGAATCTGATGGAAGTCGACTGGCATTCGTTGCCGGAACCGCAGGACGACGGCGCGGCGAACCATCTCGGCGGAGCGCGCATTCCGGATGTGGCGCTGACAGCCACCGATGGGACCAGTATCGCGCTTGCGGCGCTCGGCGGGCGGACCGTCGCCTATTGCTATCCGATGACGGGCAAGCCCGGCGTCGCGCTTCCCGACGGGTGGGACATGATCCCCGGCGCAAGAGGCTGCACGCCGCAGTCGTGCGCGTTTCGCGATCATGCCGCTGATTTGCGCAGGCTCGGGGTGGATCATCTCTTCGGCATCTCGACGCAGGATACCGCCGACCAGGGCGAAGCGGCGGAGCGGCTTCACCTGCCCTTTCCGCTGCTTTCCGACGCCGATCTTGCGCTCACTTCCGCGCTCCGGCTTCCGACCATGGATGTCGCAGGTGCCACGCTGCTCAAGCGCCTGACCATGGTGATCGATGAAGGGACGATCACCAGAGTCTTCTATCCGGTCTTCCCGCCCGACCGGAGCGCGGCGGACGTGATCGCCTGGCTCGCGTCCGCGCCTTATCGCAGAGCATCGGGTGGCGTTTGACGGAGGGTCGGCAGCTGCGCCCGAGTGCAGCCATCGGCGTCGGGTCACGCATGCCCGAAGCCGCGTCTGATCGTCCCACATCGTGGTAACCTACCAGGACATCTACCCATCCGAGGCGCTCCTGCGCAGCTTCGACGTCGTGCGTCCACGCGCGGCCGAGCTCCTCAACCTCGAATATTTCGAAGCCGAACCGGCGCGCATGCCGCATGAAGTTTTCACCCAGCACCATCTGCTGCTTAATCTGCGCGAGACGCCGATGCGGGTCGAGAACTGGCGCGACGACGCGCACCGCGACTTCACCTACCAGCCGGGCGAGATCGTGCTGACGCCCGCCGGAATCCGCAGCGGATGGCAATGGCACGAAAAGTCCAGGGTGATCGTCATCACGATCATGCCGGCGATGCTCGAGCGCTTCGCGACGAGCGAGCTCGGACTGGTGCTCGGAGCGCGCCAGCTGCGCGATACGCCGCAGGCGCTCGACACAGACCTGTGCCAGTCGGGCGTCATGCTGCTCGAGGCTCTCAGAAACCGGGCGACGGGGTCCGAGGTGATGTACGAATCGCTCGCGCGCATCTTCCTCGTCAAGCTCGTCCAGCGTTATGGCGAACTGCGCAGCGAAGCGCTCGACTTCAGCCGGGGTTTCACCGCCAGCCACTACAAACGCGTGCTCGACTTCGTGGCCGAGCGCTTCGCCGGCGCGATCTCGATCGAGGAGATGGCGCGTGTCACGGGGCTCAGCCCGGCGCATTTCTCGCGTCTGTTCAAGGAAGTGATTGGCGACAGCCCTTACCAGTTCGTCATGGACTACCGGGTCGAGCAGGCCAAACGCATGCTCGGCGAGCAGAGCCGTCCGCTCTCGGACATCGCGCTCGCCTGCGGCTTTGCCGACCAGGCCCATTTCACCCGTATTTTCAAACGCCTCACCGGCATGACGCCGCGCGCCTATGGTCTGGCGCAATAGCAGGATCGTTCAAAAACTTCCGAGCACCCTTCAATCCCGAATTCGATGCCATGGGCAAAAGCTCCTTACCACTTCAGTTCGAGGAGCAAGCCATGACCAATTCCAGCATCACCAAGGTTCGTTTCGACAGCGCCGAGCCCGGCGTTTCGCTTGTCGGCGACCTCTACACCCCTGCCGTATCACGGCCCGACAGCGCCGCCTTCGTCATCATCGGGCCGATGACCTTCCAGAAGGAGCAGGCACCAACGCAATATGCCCGCCGCCTTGCAGCGATGGGCCATACAGCGCTCGCCTTCGACACCCGCTATCGCGGCGAAAGCGGCGGCGAGCCGCGCGCCTGGGAAAACCCCTTCCACAAGGTGGCCGACATCATCAGCGCAGCGGCGTTCCTTCGCGCGCAGCCCGGGGTGAACCCCGACCGCCTGATCGGTCTCGGAATCTGCCAGGGCAGCTCGGAGATGCTGCGCGCGGTCGCGGAAGACGACACGATCAAGGCCGGAGTGACGCTCGCGGGGCAGTACCGCGATCATGAAGGCGACATCGAATGGCTGACCGAGGAGGGCTATGCCGCACGCCTCGCACAGGGCCAGGCCGCGAAGGCCAAGTATGAAGCCACGGGCGAAATCGACTACGTCCCGGCGGTGGACGAGACAGACATGAATGTCGGCATGCCCGGCAAGTTCGTCTGGGAATGGTACCACGTCTGGGCGGACAAGGGCCTGTGGGACAACCGCTATGCCGTGATGAGCGACGCGGACCTGCTCCCTTATGAATCGATCAGCGCGGCCCGCATGCTGACCAAGCCCTACCTCCTGATTCACAGCGACAACAGCTTTCTGCCGGATGCTGCCCGCCGGCATTTCGAGGCGATGCCTTCCACGAGGAAGACGCTGCTGTGGGACGGCGACACGCCGCATCTGAGCTATTACGACCAGCCCGAAGTGCTCGACCGCACTGCGAGTGCGATCGACGCCTGGGTGTCGCAGCTCTGAGCGCTCAACCGGTCTCGACCCGGCTTCGGCTCAGGGTCGAGACCGGTTCGCCAAAGGCGCCATCGGCACGGGCGCAGTCTAGATGTCCCGCCCCTGGAAATACTCCGGATCGGTGGAGTCCTTTTTTCCGGAGAAGAGGCGCCGGACAGCCCTCGCCACCCGGCCATCGATCGCAATCAACCCGGCCGCAATAAAGGCCATTCCCAGCAAGTGTTCGCGCTCGAGAGCTTCACCCAGAACGAAAGCACCGAGAAGGATGGCGGTCACCGGGATCAGGAAGGTCACGAGCAGCAGGTTCGTCGCGCCAGCGGTCGCGAGCAGCCGGAAATAGAGGACATAGGCGGCCGCGGTCGAGAGCAGGACCAGCCCGCCGATCGCCGCCCAGGTCTCGGTGCCGGGCGGCGCGAGCCGCCACGGTTCGTCGACCAGCAAGGCGACCGGGAGCAGCATCATGGCGGCTGCGGTCAGCTGACCGCAGGCGGTCGCCAGCGGCGCCACGGACATCGCGCGGAACCGCCGCCCGTAAATGCCGGCCAGAGCATAGGACAGCGTCGCGACGAGGCATGCGATCTGCGCGAGCCCGGCCAATCCGAGCCCATCCAGCGCAGCGGTGCCAAACATCAGCACCACCCCCAAGAAGCCGAGCGCCAGACCGGCGATCTTGCCCGCCGTCAGCTTTTCGTCGGACGTCAGCGCATGCGCCACAACAACCGTCCAGAGTGGTGTCGTGGCGTTGAGGATCGCGGCCAGCCCGCTCGCGATCTGCGTCTGACCCCAGGTGAGTAGCGAGAAGGGAACGACATTGTTGAGCACCGCCATCGCCGCAAAGGCCGACCAGACCCGCCAATCCCGCGGCATGCGCGCGCCCGTGGCGCGCACGACCAGATAGAGGACGCCAGCTGCGAGGCTGACCCGCAGGAACACGAGCGTGAATGGCGGCAGGTCGCTGAGCGCCACCTCGATAAAGAAGAAGGAGCCGCCCCACAGAATTGAGAGGAGGACGAGCATTGCCCATTCGAGCAGACCCATCGCCTTGTTGATCATCGTCATATCGCCTGCAAATTGTGGTGGGGGTGAACCACATCGGGCAGCGATGCGCGTCCCGTAGCTTGCGATCAAAGTCGAGTCAGGTAGATCAATGCGCGCGCCGCACACATTCCAGATGACGCAATGATCCCAATTTGAGCAGAGGCTGGACCGGCGCAATGAAGCGCCGGCCCGATTGCTGCCCAAAGAAAAGAGGGGCCCTGTCCGACCTGGACAGGGCCCCCTTCGGTGCGGATCGATCGGAGAGTTCAGTCGATTTCGGGCGCGTCGGTGTTGTCGTTCTCGTCACCCGAGCCGTTGCCGCGCGAGAGGAAGTCGACCTTGTCGGCGAGGATCTCGGTGCCGTAGCGCGTGACCCCGTCCTTGTCCTCCCACTGGGTGTAGTGGATGCGTCCCTGGACCAATACCAGCTGGCCTTTGGAGCAGTACTGCCCGACGGTTTTGGCGAGGCCGTTGAAGCAGGTCACCCGGTGGAACTCGCTTTCCTTGGCGGTGTAGCCGTTCTCGTCCTTGTAGGTCTTGCCGTCCTTGTCGCGCAGCGGTCGATCGGTGACGACGGTGATCCCGGTGACATTGGTGCCGCCCTTGGTCTCGCGGGTGTCGGGATCGCGGGCGACGCGGCCGGTGAGGATTGCGATATTGGTCATGATGAAAGTTCCTTCAGTTCCTCAAACCGGAGACCATCTCCGGCTTGCGAACTTGCCTAAGAAGCAGGGCATGGGAGGACTGCACCGCAGGCCAGCAGACATCGTCTGTTGGCCAAGGGGAACCTGTTCTTGACGGGTGGTGCGGGCAGGCAGCGCAGCTGCCAACACGGCCGGCAAAGGAACGGGTTGCTGTCCTCAGCTGACCTGATTCAGGACTGTTCGCGACAAAAGCCGGATGGGTATCGGGTGCGGGTCAGAAGGGTCACATGATCCCGCTGCAATCAGCTCACCCCATCGCCTTCCGATGCCGCCAGGAGATCCATGAAGTTGCGGGCTGCTTCCCGGTCTTCCTCGCTCTTGAACGCCACATCGAGATCGGGGGCGGACCCGAACATGTGCAGGAACAACCACAGTGCAAAGCGCTTGCCCCGGTCCTCCTCAAGGCCGAGATCGACCCGGCAGTGCTCAATGCCGGCTGCAAAAGTGTCGGGAGCGACACAAGACAGGTCGGTGGTGGCAAAATAGCGCTGCAGCAGATCGTCTAGCTGCATGGAGTCGTCTCCAACTGGTGCTGTTGCTGCATGGATGGACTTGGGCGCGCAGCAGGATTCAGCGGCCTGGCAATCCGCCGGGTGACTGCATGAGTAGGCTGGCGTGCGCTCGCGCCCCGCATCACCCCTGCACGGCAATGACGAAGGGTCATGGTCAGGATCCTCCCAGCGAGCTCGGCGGATAGATCGCCCGTACCATCGCGACCAGACCAGCTTCGATCCTCTTCCAGTCAGCGTCGCTGTCAAGCGGGACGCCACCAAAGCCTCCGGTGGCGTGGGCGGACAGGACCAGATGCTGTACCGCTGCGATCAGGATGGCGTTGATCGCGCCGAAATCCATCTCTTCGGGCGGCTCGAGGTCGCCGCGCATCGACCGGACCCAGTGCATCAGCGCCGCGCCGCGCGTCTCGGCGAGCCTGCGCGTGATTGGCGAGGGCTCGAGAATCTCCCAGGCCGCGATGCGGAGAAGCAGATCGGACGCACGGAATGTGCGCAAGAGCGCGAGCAGCATCTGTTCGACAAACTCGCCATAGTTTTCCAACGGCCTGGACGATTCGAACTCCAGCTGCTCCCCGAAGAGGTGCGATAGCTCGGTGCCGAGCGCGTCCACCAGCCCGTCGAGGCCGCCATAATAGCGATAGATGAGCTGCTTGTCGCAGCCTGCGGCGCGCGCGATCGCGTTGACGCCGAAGCATGTGAAGCCCTGCTCGACCAGCACCTGCTTGGCGGCGTCGAGGATCGCGCGTTCGGTTGCGGCGCGGTCGCGCGTCGCCTTTGGCGATGACGGGGCTGTGTTCAATTTTCATGCCTTTCCTGCCTCACCGGATAGGTCGGGAGAGGCTCTCGCGCAAGGTTTTTCACCGATCGGTGACAAAAGCCCTTGCGGAAGTCACTGAACGGTGACAAATACAGTGTCACCAAACAGTGACAGGAGCGACTCGTGGACCGCAAGATCATCAATTCCGTGACCGGCGACCGGATACATTTCTGGTCATCGCCGCTTTCGGGCGACGGGGACGAGCTGGTGTTCCGCTGCACTCTGCCGGCTCAGGCAGCGGGAGCGCCGCTTCACGTTCACGAGACGATGGCCGAGACATTCGCGGACGACTCCGGCGCGCTGGCGATCGATCTCGGGAAAGCAGGCAAGCGGCTGCTCGGACCGGGAGAAGAGATTACGATTCCACCCGGCACGCCGCATGGCTTCCGCAATCCACTCTCCATCGAAACGGTCTTCGTGACGACCGCCACGCCGGGCGCAGAACTCGAACGCTTCCTGCGCACGATGTACGATCTGGCGAACAACGGCAGGACCGATGCGAGCGGCGCGCCGCGCAATCCGGTCGACCTCGCCGCAGCGCTTGCGCCGATGGACATGACCATCGCGCCGCTGCCGCGAACGCTCCAACGGGTGCTAGTGCGTGCGCTCCTGCTGGCCCGAAAGATATTTGACCCCAACCCGAGCGCCGCGTCAGCACGGGTGCTTGAGAAGGAGGCCTGACGATGGCTTCAACCCGTCTCACCGGCCTGTCCGCCATTACACTGGGGATCGGCTTCAATATCCCTTACGCGATCCTGGCGGCGACCTACGATTATCCGCAAATATTGCGCCAACCGGCCAGCGTTGCGCTCGAGCGCTTTGCGGCAGGCGGTCCGGGCCTGGTGCTGACCTGGTATGGCTTCATGTTGGCGGCGCTGTTGCTCGTACCGCTGGCGACAGCCCTATCGATCACCACAGAGCGGATCCAGCGCTGGCCCGTTCTGACATTTGGCGCGGCGCTCGCCGGCACACTTGCCGGAGTCACACAGGCCGTCGGCTTCGCACGGTGGGTCTTCGTGATCCCGAACCTCGCCGCTTCGCGGGGCGAGGCTGCTTATGATGCCTTCGATCTGCTCAACGCCTATGGCGGAGTCGCGATCGGCGAACATCTCGGCCAGCTGCTCACCGCGCTGTTCGTATTTTGCCTCGCCGCGATCCAGCGCGCGGAAGCGCGTCCGAAACTTGCCGCGATCGGCTTTGCGAGCGCCGCGACGATCGCGCTGGGCACTGGCGAAGGCGTGGCGCTGGCGCTCTCGGCTGACGGCAGCCTGTTCTCGCTCGCCACGATCATCGGCTTTATCGGACTGAGCGTGTGGCTGGTCTCGACCGGCGGGTCGATGCTGCCCGCCTCAAGACAACCGGCCTTACCCGTGACCTGAACTCTCATCCTTCCGCACCGGAACGACCACTGACCCGTCCGCGGCAACGGGCTCAGAACCCTGACTGCCGCCTATTGGAGACGTACAATGCAATCCTATGTGAAATACTTCCTCACCGGTTTCTCGGCGACCGCCCTTCTGCTGGGTGCCGACATCGCCATGGCACAGGATGCCCCCCAGCCCGAAGAGAACGAAGTCCGCGGAACCGTGATCGGCGGCGTCGCTTGGCTGCCCGAATACGAAGGCGCCGACGAGAACCAGGTAATCCCGCTGGTCGCCGGCGATATCTACTGGGGCGAGCGTTACCTTGCCCTCGACGGCACCAGCCTGCGACTGAATGTCCTGAACAGCACCACCTTCGAGATCGGTCCGGTTGCCAACCTGACCTTCGGGCGTGACGACGAGATCGAATCCGCTTCCGTCCGCGCGCTCGGGCAGATCGATGATGCCTACGAGGTCGGTGCGTTTGCGGCAATCAAGGCCCGCTCCGTCCTCGCCGACGGCGACGAGGTCAAGCTGCGTCTCGAGGCAATGAGCGATGTCAGCGATGTCCACGATGGTTGGCTCGCCAATGCGGTCCTGTCCTACCGCCTGCCGGTCGGCGATCGCCTGACGGTGATTGCCGACACTTCGGTCCGTTTTGCCGACGACGAATATGCCGACACTTATTTCACGGTCTCTGCACCCGGTGCCACGGCAAGCGGATTATCCGAGTTCCAGGCCCAAGGCGGCATCAAGGATATCGGCGTCTCGCTCACCGCCGCTTACGCGCTCGGCGAGCGCTGGTCGCTCGTTGGATACGCGGGCTACCGCCGTCTGCTCGGCGATTTCGCCGACAGCCCGGTGGTCGAGGTTGCAGGCAATGCCGACCAGTTTTCAGCCGGAATCGGTGTTGGAATGCGGTTCTGATGCCGAGGAGCCGTCTGCCGGACGGCAGACGGCGTCCCCGGTCCCTCTGCGATGACAAGTCCGATGGCCGCGTTCACGTCCTGGGCGCGCCCCGATAGCGAAGTTCGGGGCTTCTTTCGACAATATCGCCATAAAGGATGGCCATCCGGTCGATATACCAGAGCTTGCCGCCGATGATCAGCGCCACCCCCACCGCCGTCGGCCAGATCTGCAAGGCGACCAGCCCCCAGACCAGAAATGGCAGCCCCGCGAGCGCGACAAGATTGAGAAGGTGCGGAAGTATTCGGTGCCGTTCCGGTATCTCCATCGTTGATCGTGACGACCAGAACCGCTCGCCCAGAACACCCTTCGAGATCCACGCATCGTCGCTTTTTGCCGGACCGAACGCCTTAGGATTCGCCCAGATCCACAAGAGCGCCAGTCCGATCGGGACGAGCGCCCACCACCCCAGCCACACCCGGCTCCAGATCGCGAGCGCGAGCAATGGCAGGCAGGTAATGAAGCGCGTCCAGCCGCTCCACGGGTTCGCGTGCCGGGCCCAGCCCTCGTCATCGAGACCGAATACCTGCGAGATCTTGTTTTCGAGAGTCACGGATCCTCAGATGGCTGCCTGTGGCAGCGGATACCGCCACTACTCTTTCCCATGCGCATGCGCGAAGAAGGGGTCTCGGAACAAGCGCTCAATTGGCTTCTGCATGCGATGCCATGTGGACAGCACCGACCTGCGTGAAGAGGTCGAGCGTGTTGAGTTCGTCCCAGTGTTCGACAAACCTGCCGTCCTCGATCCGCCAGATATCGATCGAACGTATGGTGACAGCGTTGCCCGTCGCCGGGTAGCCCATGAAGTTGCCGCTATGGGTTCCCTCATAGCGATAGCGTCCGACGAGCTTCGTCCCGTCGGCCGACGCGATCACGTCTTCCACTGTGACTACCAAGTCAGGAATCCCGGCGAGGATCGCGCCGAAGACATCCCTGACGCCCTCGAGCCCGGGGCCAGCATAGGGATTGTGGTTGATATAGTCGGGCGCGACCAGTTCGGCGAAGCGGTCGAGCGCCCGAGTGTTGAGAATTTCGGCGAACAAATGGCCAAGGTGTGTTGGATCGAAAGGCATGGTACAACTCCTAAACGAGACTGATCGGTCTCGTTCTGTTAGCGAGACTATACAGTCTCGTCAACGGCCTTTCGGTTTGCTAGGGGTCTCGCATGAGCAACCAGGCGGCACGCCGGACACGAAGCCTGAGCGCGGACAAGCGCGCGGCAATCCTTGCCGGGGCGAAGCGCGTGTTCCTGCGCGACGGCTTTGCGGCAGGCAGCGTCGATGCGGTCGCGGCCGAAGCCGGGGTCGGCAAGCAGACCGTCTATCGCCATTTCGGTTCGAAGGACGCGCTCGTCGAGGCGCTGGTGGTCGGCATGTGCGAAGCGATCGACTGGAGCGCACCGCCCGATGCCAGCAGCGATCCGAGGGCGACCTTACGCCGCGAACTGAACGCCTTTGTCCTCGGACTGTCAACGCCGGGTAGCGTACAGCTGTACCGCGCGATCATCGGCGAGGCCGGCCGCCAGCCGGAATTCGCCAGGCTGTTCTTCGAGGCCGGACCCAAAGTGATCAGGTCACGCGTGGCGAGCGTTCTGTGCGGCGAGCTTCCCGATAGCGAGGCGAGCGAAGCGGCCGCAATCCTCGTCAATCTGGCGCTGGGCGACGCCTATCTCGAGCTGGTGCTGGGGATTACCCCGCCCGACCCGAAACGGTTCGAGCGGCAGATCGACGCCGCACTGGAGCTGGTCCTGCCGAGCCGCTGATCGGCTGCCACCGCATCGACGCGCACGTTGTCACCGATTGGCATCCAGTACCTTGCGCAACTCCGCCAGCTTCGGAACGAGCAGCCCGAGGTCGGCTTCGTCGATCTCACTGCTGAACCCTCCCATGGCCTGCGCGAGAATGTCGACCGCCGCGATCCGGAACGCGCGACCCGCATCGGTGAGCATCACTCGCTTCGACCTACGGTCATCGGGATGCGGTTCGAGCACGACAAGGCCGCGCCTTTCGAGAACGCCCAACGAATGCGTCATCGTTCCTTTGGCGACCTGCATCGCACCCGCGATCTGCAAAGGGGTCTGCCCGTCGCCAATGCGCGCGAGGTGATTGAGGATCGCGAAGTGCGAGACATGCAGCCCCTCAGGCAACACTTTGTTGAAGAGCGCGCCCGAAAGCTGGGCGATGATGCCGATCTCGGTCAGCACCTGGAAAAGCGGGGTGTCGATGGAGGCGTTCCGCTTCACGTAATAATCCTCGCTTCGACCGGCCAGCGCGGGCTCGGGCCGACCTGCGGCCCGTAGCCAATGCGCGTCAGCATCTGCACTGTCCCGCCTTCGGGGGCCAGCCGTTCGTGAACCGCGCGGTACAAGCTTTCCATTTCACGGTACTCCTGCAGCGCCTGGCTCAGTGGCTGGAAGCCGAGCCCGAGGCCAGTCGCGGCAAGGTTGAGCCGGACCCAGTCGCGCCCCGCGCCGATCTGCGATGCGCGGTTGTTGGCAGGCGTGACAAGCCACACGAAGCCCATCGCCGATGCGGGGTTGGCCAGCACCGTATCGAGCCCCTGCCGAAACGCCGACGAAGTCGGATCGAGCAGCGTTTCCCGGTCGAATTGCCCGGCGAGCGCGAGCGTTTCGAACAGCGGCCCCGAGAAATCGATGCCGTCGGGATTGGCCTCGATCTCGCGCCTGCCGATCCGGAACAGCTCGACGCTCTCGCGATAGGTGCGCGGCGTGCGGATCTCAATCTCAAGGGCTTCGCTGGTAAGCGCACGCCAGGCCGTGATCTCCGCCTCTTCCACCGTGCCCCCGACCCAGGACAGTTCGCGGGCGCTTTCGAGCATGGTCTGGAGTGCGGCTTCCGAAATCGCGCGCGCAGTGTCGAACGGCTCCTTGTTGGATCGGCGCGCGAGGACATGCGCGAACAGGGGATCGGGCCTCGCCGCATCGTCCTTCACGAACCGGGCCCGCGCGACACGCTCGGAGCCCAGTCGGTTGCCATTCTCGCCATCGGGCATGAGATCGACGTCGAGGCGATAGCCATCTTCGGCCGCGGCCATGGCGAGCAGTTCGATGAAACAGCCAAGCCCGATCGTGATCTGCCGGTCGAACGGGTCGGTGTGCGGAAGCCGTCGCGCGGTGTCGGCGCTGAGCGAGATTTCGCCCGGCACCCGCAGATCCGCGATCCAGGGCTGCCGGTTGTGCGGATTGGGGGCGAGGATCGCATAAGACAGCGCTTTGATCCGCGGATCGTCCGATTGGCTGCCCGCCATCTCCCAGGGCGCCAGCGCCGCATGGGGCGTCCGCGTCGCCACGAACCCGACCGCACCGCCAGCCGCAGCCAGCACCACGCCGCCGCCCGCGAGCCTGAGAAACCGCCGTCTGTCCATCCTCACCTCCTTGGTTCGATATCGAACTATATAGTTTGATATCGAACGTCAAGGTTTTGTCGCGACGCAGACTCCGCCGAGACGATTTGCTGGCATTCGGACTTCAGCGCATCGGTTCGGATTCCGCCCTCCGGTCAACCGATCCCGACCAGCCGCGCGCTGTCCACCCAAAGCTTGTTCTGCGCCGCCTCGTCGAGGGCGAGCGCGGAGGGATCGGGCCAGTTTAGGCACCCCTTGCGAAGCGCGGCGTAGGTGCGGCCCGTGGGGGCCTGCGCGCTCGTGGCGAGTTCGGCCAGACCCCGCCCGGCATCTTCGAGCGTGTTCATGTCGTTCGAAAAGCGGATCATGATCGGAAGCAGCGGCCAGACCAGCTTGCGCACAGCCCAGTGCTGATCCCTCACGAGACCGGTGCCGGGCGTCAGGCCCGGATCGTAGGCGAAGACGCTCCACCCGCCAGCCCGCGCCTCTTGGCTGCGCGCCAGATAGAGCGCCGTCATGAGATTGCAGAGTTTGGACGCCGAATAGGCCCGCATGCCCGCAACGGTGGCGGACCGATCGGCATCGGGTTCGTTCTCGGGGTGCGCCAGCAGCTCGGCGTCGGCGTGACGTGGCGGCGGGACGCCGGTCTTCTCGGCCGGATCGTGCGTACCGCTGGTGGTGATGACGATCCGCGCACCCTCGGCGAGCCGCGGCATCGCGAGCCGAAGCAGCAAATAGTGCGCAAGGTGATTGGTCGCGAAGGTCGACTCGAAGCCGTCCTCGGTGCGCTGCGCGATGTCCGGCCGCTGACCCCCGGCGTTCAGCACGAGATGCGTGATGGGCTCATTGGGCAGCCCGCTTACGAATTCTCGCACCGAGCCGAGGCTGGCGAGATCGAGCGGCCGGTGCTGCCAATTATCTTGGGAAGCGCCTGATCCGCGCGCGCCCATGATGGCGGATTTACCTGCCCGGATGTGACTTGCGGCCACGCGGCCCAGCCCCTGCGTGCCTCCGGTCATAACGATCATCATCACCTATCCTTACGCTGTAAAGTTTACAGCGCATAGATTGCGCGCTACTCCGCGTCAAGGAGATCAATTGTTGCCCGAGAAGAGTTATCATCACGGAGAACTGCGCGAGGCGCTCCTCAATGCGGCGCTCGATCTCGTGCGAGCGGAGGGGCCGGGGGCGCTGTCGCTGCGACGGTTGGCAAAGGCGGTTGGTGTCAGCGCGATGGCGCCCTATCATCACTTCCCCGACCGCGGCGCGCTGCTTGCTGCGGTCGCTACCCGCGGCTTCGAGCAGCTGCAGGAAAGCAAGCTCGCCAATCATGCCGCGCACCACAATCTGGCTGATGCGCTGGCGACGGGAGCTGCGAACTACTGCCGCTTCATTCTCGACAACCCCAACCTCTATCGCCTGATGAGCGACCCGGCGCTGGTCGAGCGTGCGGACGATCCTCATCTCATCGCGGCGGCGCAAGCGCCGGCCGCGATGCTGCTCCAGATGGTGACGCAGCTCTTTGCCGAATGTGATGTCGAGGACATCGCTCCGCGCGACGGGGCCACCATGCTCTGGGGAATTGCGCATGGTCTCGGCACGCTGGCGATCGACGGACAATTGACGGACCCGCAGGCGATAACGCTGTCCGAGCAGGGAGCGGCGGCGATGATCCGCGACTGGACCCGGCGCGGACCTTCGAACAGAGTCGGAGATTGACCATTGAAAATCCGCGTCGCCGGGACCGAGACGATCGTCCACCGAAAGCTTCGTTGGTGCGGTCGCACTCAGCGGATATCGAGTGCGATTGAAGTCGTCGTTTATCCAGCAAAGCTCTTCGTCTCCCGTCACCAACCGAGCGCAATCGGCGATCACCCTCGAGAAAGGCTCCCCATGTTGCCAGTGCTGCGTGCTTCCTTGTCTTTCATCCTGAGTGGAGTTCTCTCGGCGTCGGCGTGGGCACAGGACTCTGCACCCATGGAACTTGAAGCGAATGGCCCGGAAGTCGCTATCGAAGTGGATGGAGAAGTCCTGGGCCGATGGCCGCTCGACCTCGAGAATTACCCGCGCGAACTCGCTCTTCCCGTGCGCAGGCCCGATTTGTCGACCATCTGCCTGATCAACGAGGATCAGCGCTCCTGCGCGAATTTCGCGCCCGGCCAGACCCGCCCGCTACGGATCGCTTATGCGGGTGGAGTTATCGCAACGGTGATCAGAGGGCAGGTCGAGATCCCGCCCGCGAGGTTCGATGAAGCCTATCAGGCTGCTTATCGAGGGCGCACGATCGTCGAGGTTCCGGAAGTTTACGAACTCGTCAATATTGCGATCGCCCTCACGCCGTTTGGTCAGGAGGACGAAGACATGGTCTATCGCGAGGGCGCCTATTACCGGGCTGTGCAGGCGCATTTCGGGCCCTATCGCGACCACCCGCTGATCGGACGAATCGAAGCCATGCTGCGCGAGGATCGCGCAAGCTATTCACCCTTCAAGATGAACGGTTATGCCTTCAACTTCGACGAGCAGGGAATGATCGTCCGCAGTCCGGTGTACGATCGCACGGGATTTGCCGGCTCGCTCGACAATCCATTGCTGCCCTTTCTGGATGATCTTCAGGATTTCTCCGAGATCAGCCAGTTCCGCAGCTTCTATGCTCGCAATGCCAGCGTCTATGGTGAGCAAATCCGTTTCTTCGAGGAGGATGCCGATGTTTCCGGGATGAGCTCCTGGCTGGCCGAGCGCTTTCCCTCGGTGCGACCCTATGACGGCGTCAAGATCATCTTCTCACCGCTCGTCGCCTACAACCAGTCGCTGACGACCATCGAAGCGGATGGCTACCGCGAGCTGCAGCCGCATATCAACTATCCCTATGGCTCAAACCCTCGGCTTTCTCCGCAGGGGGCCGCAATCCAGAGAACCGCAATCCTCTTCACCGAGATGAATCACGGCTTTGTCGATCCCATCGCCGCACAATATCGTGACGCATTGACGGCCGCGTTCGCGGACCGCGCTCCGTGGGCAGACGACACCAGGGCACCGGGCTACTATCCCGGCGCCGAGAACCTGTTCAACGAATACATGAACTGGGCGCTGGTCAGCCTTTATTTCCACGACGTCATGGATCCTGCGGATTTCGAGATCGCTCACCGGGATATGGTCGACAACATGCAGAACGGTCGCGGCTTCCTTCGTTTCGCGGTGTTCGATGCGGAGCTGTTGCGCCTTTACAGGACGCGGCCTCCCGGCGCTTCGGTTGAAAATCTCTACCAGGCGATTGTCGCGTGGGCGCAGGTACAAACGGTCGAACCGATTGAAACGCGGGCTCTCGCCCCCGCGAATCAGGAATAGGCTGATGCGCGCGCATCGGGGTTGGCATCCTGGCGGGCGGCAGCCGTTGCGACGTTGAAGGCATCTTCGACCATCCTGAGGTTTGCCTGATGTTCGGAATAGATCTTGATGAGACCGGCGGCCTGGGGCCGGGCAAAGTCACACAGAAGTTCTGCCGCGAGTGGTGACCATGTGGTGACGATCGCCCCCATCGCCGTCAATCTGGCGACCGCAGCGGTCTCGGACCTCTGATCGAGCGACGCAGATGCGTCGAGCACGACAAAGACCTGGTATCCCTCGGCCAGGGCTGAGCGCGCGGTGAAGGTGACGCATTGTTCGGTCGTGATCCCGGCCATGATCAGTTGCCTGCGTCCGCTGGCTCTGACTGCATCGGCATAGCCAGGCGCTTCCCATGCTCCGACGGCAGAGCGATTGTAGAACGGCATCCCAGGAAAGATCTCTTCGAGTTCGGACATCTCGGCGCCAAGGTAGGTTCTTCCAGACCGGTCTCCGGTGCCGATGCAGGGCAGATCGAACAGACGGGCCACCTTGGCGAGGGCGATGGCGTTGTTGCGCAGATGCAAAAGGTCGATCGAGCGGCATGCGGACATCAGGCCATGCATATAGTCGATCGGCAGGAAGAATGCGTTATCGGCAGAGAGCTGAGCGGGGATGCGGGGGTCGGACATATTCTGCTCCATCGACTGACGCACCTGAGCTGCTGTATCCCGATTGTGCTTGCAAGCCACCAGATTTGGACTGAAAGTCCCGCAAATGGGACATTGGCGACCTACGTCCGAAGATCTCGCGCTGCTCGGCGCGGTGATCAGAAGCGGCGGTGTCAACGCCGCGGCACGCGAGCTGGGCAGACCGAAGCAGACTGTCAGCCGCCAGATCGCCCGCCTCGAAGGCGCTGCAGGAACAGCGCTCTTCGAACGAGCGCGCGGCGCGATGCGCCCGACGCCCCTCGCGCTGGTCTTGTTGCCATACTCTGAGATCGTACTCGCCGCGGAAAGCAACGCTGCGATTGCGCTGGCCAAATACAATGGGATGCCCTCCGGCACACTCACGGTCAGGGCTCAGGCCGTCTTCGCGCAATCGATCGTGGCGCCATCGATCGCCAGGCTTCTGAGCAAATACCAGGCTCTAAACGTCGAACTGCGGGTCGAGAATGCAAGGCGCGAACCAATCGATCCGGACGTCGATGTCGCCATCACGCTGGGAAAGCCCCGCGATCCTGAGCTCAAGATCCGGCTGATCGCCCGCCTGCCCGTAGGCCTTTACGCGCCCGCTGCGGAACGGCCGCCGGAAGCCATGGAAAAGGCGAAAATCGAACGGCTTCCGCGGATCGTCTACGGCAGGGATCTTCAACAGCCGTGGCTGCTTGAGAAAGGGACCGAACAGTGGGTTCTGGATCAGCCGGCCATTGCGCTCGTCGACGAGCCGGAGGCTGCGCTCCAGATGCTCGTCAATCTGGAAGAGGCGTGCGGTTTGCTGCCGCGCTTTATGGCTGAACCCATGGTTCAGGCGGGATCGCTGCGTAGGCTGGCCCCGGATTGGTCCGGGCGCGACGTGCGGATCTATTTTGCCGTATCGCCCGGTCGAAGCCAGATCCCGGCAGTTGTGGCCCTGGCAAAGGAAATCACTGCCTATGCTCCGACCAATCAAGGCTGGTCGATTTAGCTTCAGCGCATTGTTTGGAAATCTCAGGAACATACACCGACAGAAGAAAGTGCGCAGACGCCACGATCCTTTCGCTTGACAGACAAGGCTCAGGTCGGCCCATCCTTGATCTCGAGCGAGCCGATCGGGCAGGTTAATTCGTCAGGTGTTTGGTGTTCTTGCGTCGGTAGCGTAACTTCGCGGTGAAAGGTCACGCGCGCATCGGCATGGATTCGCAATTTTCTTCCTCGCCCGAATACGAAGGACTGCAGTCCTTCTACGAGGACGTCTATGCTCCGGCACTGCGCGAGGTGAGGTCGGCCGGTCGAACCGGAGCCGTCATGCTGCACGCAGAACAGGAGGCGGGGGACTGGTCGGATGCGGCCACGCCCGATCTGGCGATCGGCGTTCCGGTGGGCCTCCACGCGCCCGCCAGCCTCGACATGGGTGCAGGGCGATTCTTCATACGCGGCTCGAGTCCGGAAGGCTTCGTCATGACGCCGCCCCATTCGGCAACGCGCATCTTCGTCGACGGGCCGCACACGATCCGCGTCCTCGCCGTACCCTATACGGCGCTGCTCGAGTTGGCCGGACCCGGTGCCGCTTTACCGGCTGACGGTGATTTCGGGCGGTTGCATGCCACCCACAACGAAAGCCGCGAGGTCCGCCGGCTGCTCGATCTCCTGTGGACCGAAGGTGCGGCGGGCAGCCCCGCCGGCAGTCTGTGGGCCGACGGCGCCTTGCTCCAGCTTGCCGCCACTTTGCTTCGCCTCAGCACCGGTCAGCCGAGAACCCATCGCGGCGGGCTGGCCCCATGGCAAGTCAGGCGCGCACTCGAGTTCATGGATGCAAAGCTGGACGGCGATCCGGGTTTGACCGACTTGGCCAACGAGGTCGGATTATCGCCTTCGCATTTCGGGCGCGCATTCAAATCGTCGGTCGGGGTCACGCCCCAGCGCTGGCTCGCGGAGCGCCGAATGGACCGCGCCAAGGAGCTCCTCGCTGATCGCAGCCTTGGGCTGACGGAGATCGCGCAATGCGTCGGTTTCGCCGGTCAGTCGGCTTTCGGCGCAGCTTTCAAACGGATCACCGACCTGACGCCCTCCGACTATCGCCGCCTGCTGTAGCGCATCCCGATTGCAGCGATTTCGCGCGAAGCGTGCCCCATTCGATGGAACGCGCCGTCGCGTGTTGCGCCATGTCTATGTCACGTTGCCCGCATGGGCGCATGGGATCGGAGAAAGATTGTGGGCATCCGCATCGCAGACATGGGACAGACTGCATCCGAGTGCGCGACGGCGCCTACTACCAGCATGATCCAAAGGCGAGACATCCCGTCCGGCGAGCTGCTGATCGCCGGAAGGTGGACCGGTGCCTTCTCGAACGAAACCTCCGTGACAATCGATCCGACGACCGAACTTGCGATCACCAGGATTGCGAAAGCGGGACGCGAGGACGTCGACGCTGCGGTCACCGCCGCACGCGCCGCGTTCGATGAGGGGCCGTGGGGGCGAACGCACCATGAGGAGCGCGCCAAGATCCTGTTCCGCATGGCCGATCTGATGGACGAGCGCGCCGAGGATTTCGCGTTGCGCGAGGCGATGGACATGGGCATGCCTTACGCCGATTTCCTGGCGATCATCATGCCACATTGCTCTGGCCTGTTCCGCTTCTTCGGCGGGCTGGCGATGAATGCGATGGAAGGCGGATACCGCGCGAGTTACGAGGCGGACGTGCGCATCCTGACGCGGCGCGAGCCCTTGGGCGTGGTGGCCGCGATCACGCCCTTCAACTTTCCGCTCGCGCTCTCCTGTTCGAAAATCGCCCCGGCGCTGGCGGCAGGCAATACGATCATCCACAAGCCAGCAAGCGACACGCCGCTGACGGCGCTGGCGCTGGCGCAGGTCGCGCTCGATGCGGGTGTGCCCGAGGGCGTCTACAACCTGGTCACCGGGCCGGGCGGCACGCTGGGCGATGCGCTGATCGGCGACGCGCGCGTCGACAAGATCGCGTTCACCGGATCGACCGGGGTCGGCCAGGGCATCATGCGCAAGGGCGCCGACACGATGAAGCGGCTGACGATGGAGCTGGGCGGAAAGTCGCCGAACATCGTCTTCGCCGACGCCGATATCGACGCCGCGCTGCAGGCGGCGTTCTGGGGCATCTTCTGGAACAAGGGCGAGGTGTGCGTGGCGGGCAGCCGCATCCTCGTCGAAGCGCCGATTTACGACGAGTTCGTCGAGCGCCTGGGCGCGATGGCGCGCAACGCGGTGATCGGCGATCCGCTCGATCCGGCGACGCAGATCGGCCCGATCGCCTCGCGCGCGGAATATGACAAGGTGCTGGGCTATGTGGAAGAGGGCCGCGCCTCGTCCGCGCGGCTGGTGGCGGGCGGCGGCACGCGGCAGCTGGGTGGCAAGGGACTGTTCATCGAGCCGACCGTGTTCGCCGATGCGACCAACGACCTCGCGATCAGCCGCGAAGAGATCTTCGGACCCGTCGTGCCGGTGATCCCCTTCGCTGACGAGGACGAAGCGGTGCGGATCGCCAACAATACGCCCTACGGGCTCGCATCGGGCGTGCAGACCGGCAGCTTGGCGCGCGGCCTCAAGCTCGCCGACCGCATCCGCGCCGGCACGGTATGGCTCAATTGCTGGCACAAATATCATCCGAACGCGCCCTTCGGCGGCTACAAAATGAGCGGCTACGGCCGCGAACAGGGCGCCGAAGCGCTCGAAAGCTACACCCAGCACAAGACTGTGTGGGCGAACCTGGCATGAGCGGGACGGCTATGTCCGATCAGGCGGCATATCTTGTACGGGGCGAGACGCTTTGATGCTGCCCCTTTCGGCATCAGCGGTGCTGAAGCGTTCACCCGTGTTTTTGAAAGGAGCCGAGTATGAAGCCATTCCGTTTGGCGCTTGCCATGGCGATTTGCACAGTTCCCCTGACTGCTGCGAATGCGCAGACGGGTGCGCCAGAGATCGAGACGATCGCCAGCTACCCGCATGGACAGTTTCTTGAGAATCTGGACATGGCCGCTGGTGGGTCCGTCATAGTCACCAGCTATGTCGACCAGCGACTGCTGCGCTGGCCGGGCAGCGGCGAGGTCGAGACATTCGCGCAGCTCGACGTGCATCCGGTGGGCGTGCTCGCGCAGCCGGGCCGGATCATCGTATCCGCCCATGGAGCGTCTTTCACGGGCGGGCCTGACTTCACCAAGACCAACCAGCTGCTCGTGCTCGATCCAGACGGGGTGCTCCAGCGGCGCGTCATGGCTCCGCAGGCGCTTTTCCTCAACGGAATGACGGCGCTCGATGAGGATCATATCCTGATCGCGGACTCACTAGCGGGCATGATCTGGCTGTTTCGCCCGTCGAGCGGCGAAATCCTCCCCTGGCTCGAACACCCTCTGCTGGCCGTAGCCGCGCCGACCGATCAGCGCCCGGGTGCCAATGGCCTCAAAATGCGCGATGGCGCACTTTACGTATCGAACAGCTCGCGCGGGGCCATCTATCGGGTTCGCCTCGACGGGCTGGAACCCGCTGGCGAGGTCGAGCAGTTCGCCCGCACAGGACCGGTCGACGATTTCACGTACCTGCCCGATGGCGCGATCGCAGCGGCGACGCACGGCGAACGGCTGATCCGCGTAGACCCCGATGGAACGGTGTCCGACATCATGCGCGAGGGTTGCGACGCCTGTACCAGTGTGATGCTTGCGACCGACCGTTCGCTGCTGGTGACCACTAGCGGCAATCTCCTCGAGGGCGGCGACGCCCCGGCGCGCCTGCTTCGCATCCCCCCATCATCGCATCCCGGAAGCGGCGAACAGTAGGAGAAAGGAATGGCAATGCTCACTCTTGCGGACCAGCGCGTCTGCATCGTCGGCGGAACCGCCGGCATGGGCCTTGCCCTTGCTCGTATTTGCGCCGAGCAGGGCGCGGATGTCGTGATCGGCGGACGTGACGGCACAAAGGCTGCTCGCATCGCCGAGGAGACCGGCCCGAATGTGACCGGTGTAGCAATCGATGTTCTCGACGCCGCCAGCGTTGCCGCCTGCTTCGCCGAACTGGGACCGGTCGACCATCTCGTGGTCACTGCCGCGGTTGTACGGCCGGGGCCGTTTCGCGGTCTGGACGACGGCGACGCACGCGCGACCTTCGACGGGAAGTTCTGGGCCTCTTACAACTGCGCTCGCCTTGCGGATGTCCGAACCTCGATTCTGTTTTTCTCAGGAAATCTCAGCAGCAAGCCGGCCACGGGTATGGTTGCGGTCGGCGCTGCCAATGCCGCGCTCGAGGGCCTTGCGCGCGGCCTCGCAGTCGAGCTAGCGCCGCTGCGCGTCAATGTCATCAGCCCGGGACTGATCAGCGGTACCGATGCATATGCCGGAATGTCGGGGGCGGACCGCGAAGCAATGTATGCCGCGAAGGCCGCACAGCTCCCCACGGGCCGGGTTGGAAGCCCCGAAGATGTCGGCGCGATGGCGTTCAGCTTCATGGTGTCGAAACAAGCTACAGGGTCGCTCGTCGTGGTCGATGGCGGCGCTGTCATCACCTGAACGCACTTGAGAAGTGCGCCAATTTACCCGAGGCGCCAACGAAGGTTGCCTGCTGCTTGAAGCGAGATCATTCGATCTCGCGACCCTTGCGAGGCGTGGTTCCCAGCGGACCCCGACGATCAACCACGGTGATCCGGCGCGCCTTGGCATCGATAACGAGCCGTTCGGTCACGCCATTACCCTGAAAGGCGACGACGTAACGCGGATTGAGCGCAAGCATCTGCTCGTTGCGCTTGAAGCCGGCGCGGGCACCAAGCCGACGATCGAGCGAATAGGTCAATTGCTGGACCTCGCGGCGCTCGGCCCAGCTCGCTGCCAGGCGATCGGCACCCTTGCCATCGCCGCCATGGACCAGGAAGAGATCGGGAACCGCATCACGAACCTTGTCCAGCGTAGCCCAGATATTGTCGGCGTAACGCCTCGCGTCCTCGGCGCTCTCGAAGCTCTGACGACCACCGGCGAAGACGACCGGAGTGCCCTCGGGGATCAAGGCATGACGCCGGTTCTCGGCGAGCGCGTGGAGGAAATCGCGGGCATCGATGACGGCCGAGGTGAGGTGGCGCGAATGGCTGGTCCGCGAGCCGGAAACGGGCTTCCACGAGGAACCGGTCTCGTCGCGATAGAGTGCTGCCGCAGCCTCGCGCATCTGCTCGAAGGCCAGCATGCTGGCTTCGGCAGCCTGCGCGCGCTCAACCTGCTCTTCAAGATTGCTCGAATGCACTTCGGAGCCATCGGCTGATGCTAGAAGAACCCGGATCTCGTCGCTGGCCCGGTCAAGCTGAGCGGACTTCCGGCTAGCGGCACGGTGAAAGAGATTGACCATGCCCCAGGCAATATCCTCGGCATCGGCTTCCAGGGCCGTGTCGGAAAACATTGCGAAAAGGTCGGACCATACGGCGCCAAGCGTCTGGTCGATCGCGTCCTCGCAGGGAAAGTCGGTTTCGTTGAAGGGAGCCGGCCTGATGCTAAGGCCTGAAAGGTCAAGGCCGCTCAACTGGTTGATGAAGCTTTCGTACATGGGGTGTCTCCTGATCGCGGGGACAAGGAGAGGAGGCACCAATGCCTCGGTCCTGTCCGCCGGAGCCCGATCAGGGCCGGGGAAAGGGGCGTGACGCACCGCGTAGCGGGAAACCTGCGGCCCTAGGCTGGCGCGGGCAACACGGGCCGACGGGCCGCAGGTTGCGGCGCGCCCCGACCGGCCCAAGGGCCTCTCCCGGCGGACAGGAATGAGGCAGGATCAGGACCCGGTGGCACCAGCAGATCGGGGGCGCTCGAAGATCGCTTCGCCGTTCGAGAACCGCCCGACTTGGCGCAACTCACCAAACAGTTCGATGAACCTACCCGAGACCTGGCCAAGCCAGTGCCGTGCTCTCGCCGTTCGTGGGTTGTAGAAATTGGCCCCCCAGTACCGGGCATCGTCGCGCTCGACGAGCCAGATCGCGGCGAGCCCGCACCAGGTCGATATGCCGCAATCGGCGAAGGCGTTTCGCAGGAGAATGCGGTCCTCGCGGCCGCGCCATCCGTCGAAGCGCTCAAAGGAAGGAAAGACCCCCTTCGTGGTATCGATGATCTCGTCGACTAGGCACTCGTAGGCCCAGTCGACATCTTCGTCTTCGCCGTCATCGAGCAGACGAAAGGCCACCACGGAGCCGGTCGGATAGCTGACGGAACGTCCCATCTCACTGCTACTCAGGCTGCATCAGCGAGATCGATGTCGGCCTCGCTTTCGTTGGATTGGTATCCGCCCAGTTCGAGGAGCAGGCTGGCCGCTTCCTCGGCCTTGGCCGCAGCGGTCAGGATTGCGCGCTCGTCCGATTTGAGGATCTTGAGCCAGGAGGCGATATAGCTGGCATGATGGTCGAGGTGGGTGACTGGGAGACCCAGTTCAGCGCCAAGGATTGCCGACGAAAGTTCGGCGATCAGTTCTTCGGCAGCATAGGCGTCGCTGCCGAAGCGGTTCTTGAGATCGCGGTCGAGCCGCGAAGAATGACCCGTCCAGTGCGACAGCTCGTGTGCGAGCGTCGCATAGTAGTGGTCGTAGGCATCGAAGAGTTCGGCTGGCGGCATGGTGACCCGGTCGCGCAGCGGCTCGTAATAGGCCTGCGCGCCATGATGGCGCAGGTCTGCGCCGATTTGGGCAAAGAAGGCATCAAGCCGCTCTTCGCGACCTTCGGGCTCCAGTGCGGCAACCAGCGGCTTGGGATGATAGAACTCGGGGAGGCCGTCGCACTGGTCGGCGTTGAACACGGCATAGGCCTTGAGCACGCGCCGGTTTTCGGTGTCGGCCTCGCCTTCGGCGTTCTCGACCTCCTTGGTGTAGCTCTTGTAGAAGATCGCTATGGTCGACTTCTCACCCTTGCGGACCTGTCCGCCAAGCTTCTGACACTGGCGGTACGTCATCCAGTAGGGCGAGGCGTAGCCACAGCCATCGGCCACCATCCACAACCAGAAAGTGTTCATGCCGCGATAGGGTGTCCCACAGCTCCGCAAGGGTCGCGAAACCGGCACACCGCGCCACGGCTTGACCCAAGGCTTGGTGCCTTGCTCGAGCTTTTCGATGATGGCGGCGGTGATGCTCTGAGCCGGCGAAGTTGATGCAGCGCGACGGGACTTCTTCATGGGAGTTCTCCTGATCACCAGGACGGAAATGTCCCGGCTCAGGAAACAAAGAGCCTCCTCTCCCTCCTGATTTTCACGAGATCGCGCAAATCGAACGCGTGGATGTTCCCCGAGCGATTGCCGCAACCACCGCACCCGGCTTCTCATTCAAAAACCAAAAAGAACACGCTTGCCGCCAGCCGCAAACCAATAGTATGATGTTTATCATATTATAGGTGGACGGGTGATGCGATACCCAAGCGAGCAGAAGGCAGAAACAAGACGGCGTATCCTGCACGTGGCTTCGCGCGAGCTTCGCAAGAGGGGGCCTGCCCATGTGTCGGTCGGGGATATCATGTCCGGGGCGGGACTGACGCATGGCGGGTTTTATGCCCATTTCGGGTCGAAGGATGCTCTGGTCGGCGAAGCAATTGCCGCCATGTTCGAGGATGTCCGGCTGCGGACCTCGGAGCTCGACGCAGCGCTGAACAGAGCTGATGATGGAGTTCGCGCGGCGCTCTTCAACTACTGGCGATCCTATCTTTCGGCCGATCACCGGGATCGTCCAGAGCGTGGCTGTCCGTTGCCCGCATTATCAGGCGAAGTTGGCCGAATGGGCGGTGCTGCCGCCGATGCGCTCAGTCAGGGATTGGGTGAAATGACAGCCCGGATGATGCGCGCGCTGGAGCGCTTGGAATACAGCAATCCGGACGCAAGGGCGACGGCCGTGGTCGCACAATTGGTTGGCGCGATCGCTCTCGCCCGCGCTCTCGGCCGGACAGCTGAGTCCGATGCCCTGCTGAACAATTGCTACGAGGATCTCGTCGGGAGATACGGCTCGTGACGGCCGTGCACGATCAGACCGGCCTCGAACGAGTGAGGGCACTCCTTGCGGCAGGCGGTCGTCCGCCGATCGGCGAGAGGCTCGAGTTCGCACTTGTCGAAGTCGAACTCGGCCGCGCGGTGTTCGAAGGCATACCCGGTCGCTTCGCTTACAACCCCATAGGCAGCGTCCACGGCGGCTATGCCGCGACCTTGCTAGATTCAGCATGCGGTATTGCAACCGCCAGCCGGCTTGAGGCGGACGAGAGCTTCACAACTCTCGAGCTCAAAGTCGCCTACCACCGCTCCATGGACGAAGAAACCGGACCGGTGCGCGCCGAGGGAACTGTCCTCACCATGGGCCGGCGGGTCGCCTATTGCGAGGCGAAACTGACGGATATGGAGGGCCGACTGATCGCCTCGGCCAGCTCGACTTTGCTTCGGATCCGGACTTGAAGCAGTTAGACAGCCTTGACGTTCCCGGCGGCGCCGTCGGTGTGGCGGTCGAAGCAGAGACCCCCGCCGAGCGTCGTGCCCTCATGATGGTCGAGGGCGCGATCCTTCCGACGCTCGTTAAGCTCAGCATCCCGAACTTGATATCGCTTTGCTCGGTTGCGGTCGTGTCGATCGCCGAGACGGCCTATGTCGCTCGCCTCGGGCTCGCCTCGTTGGGCGGCATAGCCCTCGCATTCCCGATTTTCATGCTCATGCAGATGCTGTCGGCGGGTGCTCTGGGCGGTACCGTTTCCGGTGCCGTCAGCCGCGCCTTTGGCGCAGAAGACCGGCTGCGCGCGGAATCGGTCGCGATTAGCGCTCTGGCGATCGGTCTCGTCTTTGGTCTCGCCTTCGCGGCCATGATCTTCACGCTCGGTGCACCGCTCTTCCGTCTGATGGGGGGTGAGGGCGGTATTCTGCAGGAAGCGGTCGCCTATGCGAGCATGGCGGCTCTTGCGGTAATTCCAATCTGGGCGACCAATATGCTGGCCTCCGCCGCAAGGGGATCGGGCAACATGGTGGTTCCCGCCTACACTTTGCTCGCTGCGGGGCTCGTTCAGATTGGCGTGGGCGGGGCGTTCGGGTTCGGGCTCGGTCCGCTCCCCAGGCTCGGGATCGTCGGCGTCGCCCTGGGTCAGGTGGTCGCCTTCACCGCTTCGGCTGCGTTTCTCGCCGCCTATCTGCGATCGGAACGTTCGCGCCTGCGAATGACATTTGACCTCAGCCAGGTGTCGCTCACCGAGATCACGGCGATCATGCGGATCGGGGGAATAGCAATGCTCTCGCCATTGCTGTCGGTGGCGTCGGTGGTGACACTCACGGCAATCGTCGCGCGCTACGGTGAGGCGGCGCTCGCGGGTTACGGCATAGCGGTGCGGCTCGAATTTCTCCTGATACCTCTCGCATTCTCGGTGGGCATCGCCTGCGTTCCGCTTGTCGGAACGGCGATCGGCCGGCATGACATCGCCAGGGCGCGGGCTGTCGCGTGGACGGCGGGCTCGCTTGCGGCGGGCGTTCTGGGCTTGGTTGGCGCATTGCTCTGGCTGTCGCCGAACCTCTGGGTGGCGATGTTCACCCAGGAACCTGAAGTCACACGCGTTGCCGAGACCTATTTCCGTATCGCTGCTCTCGGCTTTCCTTTCTTCGGGCTTGGTTTGTGCCTGTACTTCGCAGCCCAGGGAGCCGGAAAAGTTGGCGGCCCCATCGCCGCTCAGGGTATGCGTTTGCTAGTGGTCGTAGTCGGAGGCGTACTGCTTGCAAACTACGGGGCACCGCTGTGGTGGGCATTCGTGCTCTCCTCCGCCGGGATGGTGGTGATGGGCCTAGCCACGGCTCTGCTTGTGAAGCGCACGGGGTGGTAGACGGGTAAGCCGGCCAAAGGAGGCTCTAGGTTCACTTTGGAATGCCGCGAGATCGATGCGGGTGCGGACTTGCAGCAACAACGCTCTCGCCGATCGGAAACTCTTTCGTCAATGAGTTTGGCTGCGTCCGGTTGGCCGATAAGCGCGCGATGATTGGTTAGGCGTCCGACATCTGCGAACCCAAACGCGATACCTCCCACATCGCTTCAGGTCGCCGTGATGAGCACTCAACACCGTCGCGTGCGCCCGAGCAACGCCGAGAAGTTCGAAGACGGCATTACTGCGTCACAAAAGGGTTTGGAGCGGCGCTAGGCCAGAAGCGCTGTGACGAGATAACCTGCGAGCCCCCACAGCAGCAAGGCGATCTGCGTGAGTTGTAACAATGGCTCTTTGATCCAGCCGGCGAACCAGAGCGTCCCCAAGAGGAAGACAAGCCAGAGCATACAGAAGACCGCATAGCCAAGCTTGATAAGCTCTCCACCGGGCGGCAAAGCCGAAATGGAAAGTCCGGATGCAACCACTGCCGAACCGAGCAGGAGCGCTGTTCCCGCAGCCAGTTGCAGCAAAAGAATCAAAGCCAGTGCTGCATGCGCCGCCGCTTGCGTTTCGACCTTGCGAACCAGCAATACAGTATCGACGGCGGGTGCCTGCTCGAGCGGAACCATGCCCATGAAATCCGACGTCTTTGCAAGGCTTTCGCGCCAAGCCATGATGTTGTTGATCGCAGCAATGGCGCACCAGAGCCCTGTGCCAGCCGACAGCAAAACGATAAAGACAGTGTCGGTCATCACGATTGATCTCCGTCACCGCGCATCTGCCTCGACACGCGCCATGCGGGCCATGCTGCAATCAGCGGTGCGGCAGCAAAGAGCGCGAAGAGCCAGAAGGCAGCCTGTTGGTCGGCAGATCGTGCAGCCCCGCTTCCAAACCCGAATGCATTCACGACCAATCCGGCAAAGGCCGCACCGAGCGCGGTGGCGAAAAGTTGCAGGGTGGTGATCCCGGCCGACGCTTTCTCGGCCTCTGTGCTGGGTGCAACGACCAGCACCCGTGCCAGGAGATGCGGCCAAGTGAGACCGATACCGAAACCGGCGAGGGTCAAGCTGATGCCGACCGGGACCAGAGCGGCCCCTTTCGCATGGGAACCTGGTAGCAGCCACGCCAGCGCGGCCAACGAAGCGGAGACGAGCAGCGGACCAAAGACCACGGCGAGGCGAACGTTTCGGTCATGAAGTCCGGAAAAAAGCAGGGCGGCGACCGCCCAGCCCGCCGCCATGAGCGCGGCAAGATAGCCCGCGACAAGCGGAGAGGCACCGCTGAGGGACTGGAGAAAGTAGGGAACGAAGATCTCAGTCTGGATCGCTACGACCAGCAGGGCCATGACGAGGTAGAGGTTGGCCAAGGGGGAGCCTGGGATTGTTGATCCCTGAGGCAGGAGACAAAGGTCGCGGCGTCGTTCCAGTGCAACTAGCGCGGCTGTACAGAGACCGGCGATCACAAGCCCACCAGCGTTGAACAGGGCATCGCGAGAAAGACTGGCAATAGAAACTGCCATTACACTCGAGCAAAGAAGTGCAATCTGGGCCCACGCCACCGGGGCTGGACGAGCATGTTCGCCGTTGGGGTCGGGAAGGATCCGCTCGGTCAGAACCCAGTACGGCAATCCCACTGCAACGAGAATCCAGAAAGCCCCCCGCCACAGCTCGAGCTCGGCGAAAATCCCCCCGAGCGCCGGTCCAGCAAGCGTAGCGGCACCCCACATGCTCGAGACTAGCGCCATTGCCCGCGACCACAGCGACTGACGAAAGACTATCTGGATCATGGCGTAGGAGAGCGCAAACAGGACGCCGCCACCGAGGCCCTGGATCGAGCGCCCGACGAGGAGAACTGGCATCGAAGGCGACAACGCGCAAAGGGCTGTTCCAAGCAGGAAAATGCTGATGGCGCAGCGGTAACTGGTGCGGGCCCCCCAGCGGAGCAGCAGGCCGGACGAAAGGACGGACCCGATGATGGACGCGAGGATGAAAAGCGTCGTGTTCCACGCGTAAAACGCAGCGCCGCCGATCTCCGCGACCACGGAGGGCAGGATAGTGATCGTCACGTAGACGTTGATGGCATGCAACATAACTCCGCCCGCCAGCGCGAGCGAGAGCACGCCGTTGGCACCGCTAAGCAAATCCGCCCAGCTCGCTTCTGTTTCTGGCCGATCGGCATCGTTCGTTGCTTGATTGGATGTCACTGGATTTCCTCGCTTGGTCTCTTGAGTAAGGCGGTTGCAGCCAAGTGACTCACTCGATACAACCTCAACAATTGTTGAGGTCAAGTGGGACATTACCGATGAGTGAGGCCTGCTCTGAAAAAATCGATATCAAGCGGCCTCTGACGGTCGGGGAGGTTGCGTCACGCAGCGGCTGTAGTGTGTCGGCGATCCATTTTTACGAGCGGGAGGGGTTGATCGAAAGTTGGCGGACGAGTGGAAACCAGCGCCGCTTCGCCCGCGACGTTCTGCGACGGATCGCCATCATCCGCGTTGCTCAGCAAGCTGGCGTCTCGATTGCCGAACTGCGGGCCGTGCTGCGCTCGCTCCCGAACGGTCGTACCCCGACGCAGGCAGACTGGGAAAAGCTATCGGCGGGGTGGCGCGACCGTCTCGACGAGAGGATCACTGCTCTCACGAACCTTCGCGATGGCCTTGCCGACTGCATCGGATGCGGCTGCCTTTCTGTCAGGCAATGTCCGCTTCGCAACAAAGGCGATCATCTCGGGCGCGGTCGGCCCGGAGCGGCCTTGCTTTAACCGGTCTGCCCGCACTGCGTCGGAACAGTGTCAAGAAGGCGGTCCGTCCCGATTGGGACGGACCGCCCGCCGAGTGACCTGGACCTGTCAGGAGGGGTCAGGCAGCTTGCTCGGCGATTTCGTCAGTCGCGTCGTCGCTGACCCGGTCGTCACCTTCAGCGGCAACCGGTGCGACCTGCTCGGCACCGGCGAAACGCATGATCGGCGGAACCCAAGCCTGCGCCCGTTCCTGGACCTCGGGCTCGCCAATAAAGTTGCCCGAGAAGATGCGCTCGGCTGCGCTCGCCAGTTCGGCCTTCTTCGATGCAGCATAACGACTGACCAGTTCGGGACCACCGGCGGCGTCGAGTGCTTCGAGCGTGCGGGTCTTGGCCACACGATCGAAGTAATTCGCTGCGGTAGGACGCCACCAATGTGCAGTCTCGATTTCGAGCAGCGAGCCGAGCGCCTCGTGCAGCGGCACCGAGCGCTCGCCTTCGCAGGCAAGGCTGGCAATCAGAGTGCGCGAGACGACATGGCCAAGCCATGCCGAGCGCGCCTCGTCGGAAAGCGCCCGGAACCTTGCAAACCGCTCCACGTCGCTTGTCCCAGCACGCCAGCTTTCATCGAGCGCCCCGGCAAATTCGGCCAGAGCAGCGCTCGCCGGTGCATCCTTGGCTTCGAACCCGGTGACCGGCCCGGACGCGACCGAGCCGACCAGCGTCGACGCCTTCTTGGCGCGCCAGTCGTGCGCATCGGCATCTGCGAGCGTGAAGACCATGAAGTCGAGCGCCAATGCCGGATCGTTGGCGAGATGGATCGCCAGGATGTCGCGGCGCTGCATGGCCAGTTCATCAAGCAGGCGCTGGGATAGCGAGCTTCCTTTGGGCTTTGCCGTTCCGCTGTCCTCGACTGCCTCGATAGGACCTTCGTCGGTGATGACCTCGGTCTCGGTGTAGAACTGCGGGACCAATGTTGGCTCGCCATTGCGCGAGAGGACTAAGAAGGCACCAGCCTCGGATTTCAGTTCGTCGGCAAGCACCGGCGGCCGATCATTGAGCGCGCGCATGGCGCGGTCGATCACCACGAGTTCCTGTTCCGCCTTGGCCACCTCGTCTTCGTCGCTGTCTTCGTCTTCGAGCACAGCGGCGACGCGGTCGTAGTCGGCCTCTAGTTCGCCGAGTTCCTGCACTTCCTGCTCGGTCATTGGCGCAGGCTCACACGGCAAGCGACCGAGACCTTCAACGAGGTCGTGGCTGACGTAGTTGCCAAGCGTCGGCCGAACCCAGGCAAGGCCATATTCGAGCGCGGTCTTTTCCGCCGCCTCTTCCATGGCCTTGTGCGCGAGGTCTTCGAGCAACGCGACATCGATCCAGCTTTCACTGGCATCATCGTCGAACAGTTCGCGCTCGATCCGGCCGCCTGCGGCGAGATAGGCATCGCGTCCGACGAGCACGGCACGCGGATCGGAACCACGCACCGTGGCATCAAGCACCATGCGGCGGATCGTGTCGGGCGTGATCTGGTACCAGGCGTCCTGCAGCTCGGCATAGACATGCGCCTGGCGCTCCACGTCGGAAATCGCGCCATATGCCTTGGCCATGTCGAGCGTAATCGTGCCTTCGGCGAGCGCTTCGAAAACGCAGGGTGCAAGACTTGCCAGACGCAGGCGCCCTTCGACGAACCGGACGGTGAGGCCGAAGCGGCGCGCCACGTCTTCGGTGGTAGCCCCTGCCTCGATGATGGAAGCGAAGGCCTGCGCCTCGTCGGCCGGGTTCATCGCGAGACGCTGGAAGTTTTCGGCCAGGCTGGCTTCGCGCACTTCGCTTTCCTCGCCTTCGATGACGAGGCAGGTTACCTCGTGGTTTTGGGGCAAGGTGCCCTCTTCGGCCAGCGCCTGCAGCGCGGCGAGCCGACGACCGCCGGCCTCGACCTCGAACTTGCCGCGCTTTCCTCTGCGCACGACGAGGTTCTGCAGCAGGCCGCGCGCAGCAATGTCTGCCCGCAGCTGGAGGTCGGCCAGCACGTCGCTAGACTTGCGAACGTTGCGCGGGCTCGCAGCGAGCTTCTTCAAAGGGATCGACTGGATCATGGGTGTTCTCCTGATGGAATGAAGGCGCAGGTGAGGATCACGAGGCCCACAAGCCCAAAGGGCTCCCTCCACTCTCATCAGATAGTCGGTGAGCATTGCTCCCAGCTTGGCCGGGAGCATCCTCGAAGAAGGAAAGCTTGATCGCGAGCCCGGCGCGGTTGCACGAGCACCACCGGCTTCGATTTTACCTGAGTAGCCCCGGACGGTTTTCCTCTGTCAGCAATCGGGCTGTCGGAAGGGAAGTTTCAGCGTGCTAGAACTCCATACGGTCTCAAGTTGCCCGCACCATGTGCCTTTCCATGTGCGGCAGGAAATCCATCTTGCCGATTTCAAGGCCTTCACGCCGCAACAGCGCGTAGGCGAGGGTCATGTGAAAGTAAAAGTTTGGGAGTATCCAGTCGCGAATGTCTTCCTCTGCGGACATAACGAAACGGACGCCGTTAGGCAGGGTCAGATCGACTTCGCCAGTCGCTGGTGACCAGTCCGCAAGATTGCTTTCGGCGACGCGGGCACGGACTGCCGCGACACGGTCTCGCACCTCGGCAAGCGAGGCATAGCTTTCTTCCTCGAGCGGGACATCCTTTATCCCAACCTGCTGCAGGGCGAGCAGCGCCTGGTTGATCGCGACGCGGAACTGAAGTTCTAGCGGAAACATGTCGTCCGCCAATCGGGCGTGGAGAGCCGTGTCCGACATGTCCGCTTCAATTGCCTTCGCCAGCAGGTGGTCAAGCGTGCCGAGCATGTTGTCGAAAGTCTGCGATGCGAAGGCGGCGTATTGCATTCGAATATCTCCCTCCGGGTGTTGGTAGTTGCCTAGATCGCATTGAAATATGGTCAATCCCAATGCGGTGAGCGGTCAATCAAGAACAGAATAGTGCTGCGCTTGCGAGGCTTCCAAATCGAAACGCCTCCCATGGTCGCAGTGCGAGGCGTGGCGATCGCTGCTGGCCTAGACGCCGAGCTTAACAAGTATCTCAGAGGCTCTCGACACCGGGACAAACAGCCGCGTGCGGTAACGGATGATCTCGGTGAAGCAGCCCTTGTTCTTGTACCAGTCGAGGCGATCCGGCGAGAATCCGGTCAGTTCAAGGCGCTGTTCGCCTCCCACCAGCGATCGCTTCACGGTGAGTAGATCGTGGCTGGCAAGGGCCAGCGGTTTGCCGCTTGAGAGGACCAGGTCGCCGATCCGCGCAGCCGAAGGTCCGGTAACTCCGGAGAGGCCAAAGGTCTCGGCGATCGCAGCGAGATCGATATCGAGCACTTCCCGTCCGATGATCGACTGGCCGTCCTCGGCAACGAGCCGGGTGACCCGGACATGATCGCCGGGCAGGCGCTTCCAGACAGGGAGCAGCAGCCCGGTGGCGAGATGGACGCGCTCGGTCACCGGTGACTTGGAGGCCTCCTCTTCCTCGATCCGCCAGGCGCTGGTGAACGCAGTGACGCCAATTTCCTCCCAATGGCTCTCAGCGAGTGCCTCAAGTGTCCAGTTGGCGGACTTGAGCGGGCGCAGCAGGCGGCGACGTTCGATCACGGCCCCATCGTCAGCGATGAGGCGCCGGGCAGGAACCGACAGCGCGACCTTGCCCGAGCGTGCATTGCGCATCGGGATCGCATGCGGGCTGCCGATATCGTGCATCCGCACCAGGCGCTGCAAGCGCAGAGGCCGAAGGTGCCTCGACACCTCGAGCGAGACGAGGCGGGTCTCGGCACCGGTCACGGGGTCAACGCGGAGGAGTTCGTCGGCAAGGACCGTGAATCGATCGACCGTGACGGTCTCAAGACCCTGATCAAGCGTTCCAGCCTCACGCGCGGCTTCGATCCGCGCCTCTACCAACCCGAGATATTCGTCGAATATCGCGTTCTGAAGCGCGATCGGCAGCGCGAGGATGCGGTTGAGCCAGCGCTGGATTGTCGGGAGATTATCGGTCAGCCCGCCATCGGGGTTTTCAAGGCGCAGCCCGGTCCTGTCAACGAAGTTACCGAAGCTCGTGGCTTCGAGCTTGCCGTCATAGAGCAGCTGGAACCAGCGGCTGAGCGCGTCGCGCGCATAGTCGCTTTCGAGATTGTCGGCCGGGTCGAACAGGTTCTGTCCGCCGGTCTGGCGCTGGCCGCGCGTAAGCGCGCCCAAGGCATCGAGCCTTCGCGCAATGGTCGAGATGAACCGGCGCTCACCCTTCACGTCGGTGGTTACCGGCCGGAACAGCGGGGCCGAGGCCTGGTTGGTGCGGTTGGTACGGCCGAGACCCTGGATGGCGTTGTCGGCGCGCCAGCCCGGCTCGAGCAGGAAATGAACCCGGCGCTGCTGGTTACGGCAGCCGAGGTCGGCATGATAGGAACGCCCCGTGCCGCCTGCATCCGAGAAGACCAGGATGCGCTTGGTCCCTTCCATGAAGCTTTGGGCTTCGGCGACATTGGCGCTGGGGCTACGCCGTTCGAGGCGCTGCTCACCATCGCGGCCCAGGACAAGCCTGCGGGTCCGGCCCGTGACTTCGGCCACGGCGTCGGTTCCGAAATGTTCGATAATCGCATCGAGCGCAGTGGCGATGGGCGGCAGCGCGCAAAGCTGTTCGATCAGCGCATCGCGCGCAGCAATGGCGCGCGGGCAGAAAACGGGATTGCCCTCTCCGTCGCTCATCGCCTCGGAGCGAAGATTGCCGTCCTCGTCGGCGAAGACCTGCATCAATCGTACCGGGAAGCTCTTCGTAAGGTAGTCGATGACGTATTCACGCGGGGACAGATCGATATCGAGCGCTTCGCGTTCTTCCACGGTAAGGTCGGCAAGGCGCCGGTCGAGCATGGCCTCCGCGGTCGAGACCAGCTGCACGACAACCGAATGCTCTTCGCCAAGCGCTACTTCCATCGCGGGGATAAGGCTCGGCAATTTCATCGAAAGCAGGAGCTGGGCAAAGAAGCGCTGCTTGGTGCCTTCGAAGATCGATAGCGCCGCAGTCTTGGCATTGCGGTTGAGCGTGTCGCCGCTGTCCTCGTCGACCACGCGGGTTGCTTCGAGCGCAGCTTCGAGGTTGCGGTGGATGATCGCCCAGGCATCAGCATAGGCATCGTAGATCCGTACCTGTGCTTCGGTCAGGCTGTGTTCGAGGACCTCGTACTCGACCCCGGCGAAGGACAGCGCACGGGCAAGATAGAGGCCCTGGGCCTTGAGATCACGGGCGACGAGCTCCATCGCCGCGACGCCGCCAGCGCGGATCTCGGTCATGAAGGCCTCGTGGGTCGGAAAAGCGGTCTCGGGTCCCCAAAGACCGAGGCGGGAAGTGTAACCGAGGTTGGCGATATCCGAAGCGCCAGTGGCAGACGCGTAGAGCACGCGGGCGCGCGGGAGATGGTTCTGCAGCCTGAGGCCCGCCATCCCTTGTTCGGAGCCCTTGACCTTGCCGCGGATTGAAGAGCGCCCGAGCGCATTAGCCATCGCATGGGCTTCGTCGAAAGCGATCACGCCGTCGAAATCCTCGCCCGCCCAGGCAAGGATCTGGTCGAGCCGCGTATCCTCGGCGCGGCCCGAGCGCAGCGTCGGATAGGTGACGAAGAGAATGCCTTCGGACATCGTTACGGGCTGGCCGAGTTTCCAGCGCGAGAGCGGCTGGAGATCGAGCGGCAGCCCGCCAAGCGCTTCCCAGTCGCGGCGTGCATCTTCGAGCAGCGCCTCGTTCTTGGTGATCCAGACATGTCGGCGCTCGCCTGCGAGCCAGCGATCCATGATGACCGCGGCGATCTGCCGTCCTTTGCCCGCTCCGGTTCCGTCGCCGAGGAAGAAGCCTTGGCGGTAGGAGTGTCCGTCCTCGGAGAGTTCCAGCGAGGTGCCTTCCTGGCTCACCTTGAACTGACCCGGAAGATCGCGCGCAAATGCCTGGGCAGCGTAGACCAGTGTCTCGCATTGCGCTTCGGACAGCAGGCCATCGGCCTGCCAACATGCGGGAAGGCGCGGGCAAACATCGGGCTGCGGTGCCGCGACCGAACCCATGGCGACCGATTCCACGAGCGGGGTGGGATGGACCGGAGCATCTTCGAAGGCGATGCGGCTGGGCCGGTAAGGCAGGTAGATGCCTGCCTGTTCGGGCACAGGCGCGGGGTCGGCGAGGACCGAATAGGCAAGGTCGATCGCATTCGCCGTGGCTGCTGGTGTCGCGGCGAACGGCGCCACCGGCCGAACCGGCGCGCTTTGGGCCGAAGTCTTGCCAACGAGGCGCACTGGCTTGCCGAGCGGCAGGCGATGGATGTTGGCGGAGGTCTGTACGCGTGGCGGAAGCGCAGTGATAAGCTCGTGGAGCGAGATGAGGTCGGCAGTATCTCCGGTGATCGCAGGCGAGGACGCAGTCGGCGTCTTGTCGAACACAACCAGGCGAACAGCGATCCCCGTCCCTGTCCGGCGAAACATCTGCTGCAGGCGAACATCGAGGAGCAGCGATGCTTCGTCCTGTTCCTTGGCGAAGGTGGAGGCGTCGAAGCCTTCAGGCATAATGGCGACGATCCTCGCCCGATTAGCAGCGGCCCGGATCGCACCGCGTAGGTGACGCATAGCGGTCTCACCGTCCTTGCCGCGTTCCAGGCTGTGAGCGAATGGCGGGTTCATCAGCACGGCAGACGGAACAGGGCCGCGAAGCAAGTCGACGATCAGTTCCCCGTCATGCGCAGTGATGGCGGCCGTGGGGAAGACGTGGGCCAGACCGTCTCGTCTTGCCGGATCGATCTCGTTGAGGAGCAGCGAAGCGTTCTGGAGGCAACCCCAGAGAGCAAGGGCACCATTGCCTGCGGACGGTTCGAGCAGCGTGTCTTGCGCGCAGACCGCTGCGGCCTTCGCCATCAGCAAGGCCAGCATTGGCGGGGTCGAGAACTGCTGGAGCTCGACCTGTGCTTCGCTGCGAACGTGCCGCGGCGGCAAGGCTGCTTCGAGCCAGTCGAACCGCGCTTCGGCTTCGTGTACATTCGTCACCAGATCGATCCGTGAGGCCTCTCGAAGCCAGAGTAGTGCGCCGATCTCGACCGCGCTGTTGTAGTCGTCGATCGTCCAGGCACCTCCCCAGTCCAGAACACCGGTCTCTTCGGCGAACAGCCCGGAAATGTCGGTACGGGTAAGATGACGTCCGGAAGCAAGAAGCGCGGCAACTCGGGTGCCAATGGCATAGGCCAAGGGCATGGACGGCAACTGCTCGCCGGCGGGAAACAGGTCTGATTGAAACATGGCAATTCGTCCTCCTGATGGGGGCATCGGGACACGCCCTCTGCCGGATCAGGAATTCGAGAAGCTCTCTCTCTCTCCTCTACCGCGCCGCTTTGCGGCGCAGCCATTCTGTAAGTTCATCGTTCCAGTCGGTGTCGCGTGAGGATGGTTTGCGAACGTGGATCGTCCGCCAATCGCGGGCATAAGCGGCCAGGCCACGCGACGCAGCCAGCTCGCCGCCAGCATCGTGATCGACGAAGAGGTGAAGCTCGGTCACGCTCTCAGGCACACTGACGAGACCGAAGCGCTCATTGCCCAGGGTCGCCCAGACGGGAATGCCGGTGAGAGCATAGGCCGACATCGCGCTCTCGACCCCCTCGGCAAGGCCAAGCTTGCCGGAAACTGGAGCGAAGAGACGAACAGCCGCTTCACTGAGCGCGCCGAGCGCGCGTTTCGGCTTTTCGAAAGCGGCCTTGCCTGAAGCCTCGGTAGACAGGAACGTGCGGTGGATGGCGATCGGGCCCTCGTCGAGGCTGACTGCCGCGATCATGGCGGGCAGAAAGCGGGCCCGTCCTTTCGGGCCAAGCGGCGTTCGTGGATGGAAGCGGAGCGCCGGAGATGCGGCGAGGATGCCGCGGCTTTCAAGATATGCCTTTGCCGAACTGGCACGCAGTGGCTGCGCATCGCGCCAGATCCTCAGCGCTACCGCCGAGGGTTTGCGGGTGCTGGTCGATTCGGGTTCGTTGTTGGTCGCAGAACCTGCAAAAAGCGCCGGTGTCTCGAAACCTTCACGCGCCAGAGCAGCCAGCACGCTCTGCTGATCGCATCCCGCGAAACAGTGGAAGAGGATGGCCTGTCGGCCGAGCGACACACCGAGTGACGGCGTGCGGTCATCATGCGCGGGGCAACAGGCCATGCCCTTTGTGCCGGACCATTTGCCCCCTCGCGATTCGCAAATGCGACGGGCGGTCTCGGCAAGCGACCGGTTGGGATGAGTTTGGACAGACAGGGACATGCGAGCTCCTCAGCATGCAAAGTGGCCCCCTCATCAGCGTTCCTCTCCTCTCCCAAAGGCAGGCATTCGCGGCTTTCCTACAGGCACATGTTCTTTTTATGTTCTCCTTCGATTCGAATCAATGGAGCACAAGTCGAGATGACCTGCCTCAATCGTCTGACCGCGCTAGCGGTCGCCTGTCTGGGGATGGCCGCGACATCCTCACAGCAAGTCCGCGCCCAGGATTTCACCTTGTTCGAGCACGCGATCGTTCCGCCGAAGACAGACCAGCATCCGGCAAGGGAATATCTTCCTGCAATCTACCAGGCCGAGCCAGCAAACGTATCCTATCGGGAAAGCCTGTATATGGCGGCGATAGCCGAGGCTGAGCGCCGGTACGGGCTTCCGACCAACCTGCTTCGTGCTCTTATCTGGGCCGAATCCCGCTTCAATCCAATGGCTGTGAGTCCAGCCGGTGCTGCCGGGCTGGCCCAGCTTATGCCGGCCACTGCGCGAGAACTGGGCGTCCGGAACCGTCATGACCCCCTTGCATCGATCGACGGTGGGGCAAGGTACCTTCGCGATATGTTGGATCGGTTCGACGCGGTCCACCTGGCCTTGGCTGCTTACAATGCTGGCCCAGGTGCCGTCTCCCGATCACGCGGCATTCCCAGCAACGGTGAAACGCCGCAATATGTCCGGTCCGTGTTGGGACGTTGGCAAGCAATTGGTACGTACAATTGACGAAACTGCCTGATTTCCGGCTATTGTCTGAAATCATGTGCCGGAATGAAGACGGACAACGCTAGTGAATGAGACCCCCGGTGAGCCGTTCGACTTTCGCAAGGCGTTGAAGGCACAGAAGCGCCGGAAGTTGAGAAGGGAGATCGCGTTGGGTTTGGGAGCATTCGCGGTCGTACTAGCTGGAGGGATGCTGGCACTCAACTGGCCAGTCCATAATGCCAGCCTTGCTAACGACGATCAGCAGCCTCTGGCTTTATTCCAGCAAGCGAGCTCCCCACAATTCGGCATCTGCGGATCCATCCGGCGAACTTGCGTCGTGGATGGAGATACTTTCTGGCTTGATGGCGTGAAGATCCGCATTGCCGACATCGATACTCCCGAGATCAGCGAGCCTCGTTGCGATTATGAATACCAACTCGGCATGCGTGCGACGCACCGCCTTGTCGAATTGCTGAATGGCGGGCCCTTTGAACTGAGGACCATCGGTAGCAGAGACGAGGATCAGTACGGTCGCAAATTGCGGGTTGTAACGCGCGGCGGCCGCTCGCTTGGCGATCAGCTGGTCAGCGAAGGCCTGGCGCGAACCTGGACCGGTAGACGTGAACCATGGTGCTGAACCGCGATCAGGAATTGTGGGCCGTCGCGCTCTGGGTCGAAAAGAACCATGGCGAAGAGGGAACCGCGTATATCGCGCAGCAAATCCAGCGGCTATTCAACGAAGGGGACGAGGCAGGCATAGCAATGTGGAAGACTGTTGCTGAGCGCTTCGATCAACTTAGCTTCCAAAGCTCTACGAACTGAGGCTCTGTACGATGCGGAATTGGCTTCGGATCTGGGGCATCAGAATTGAGTTCGCCGTGCTGGCGTCAGTGTCCCTGATAGGGCTGATCCTGAGCCTTCAATCCTGCATTGGCTGAGAAGAAATTCGATCTCCCGATCAACCCTTCGCAAACTTCCCCATGATGACCTTTCCTCCAGTCCGGAGCTCATCGAGGTAGTCGCTCCACCATTGAGCCATGCGCACGCGCTCGTCCCAATGCTTGCCGCGATGGTAGATGCCACGCACAACATTGCTGTCGCCATGTGCCAGCGCACGCTCGATCGCATCGGGATTCCAAAGGCCCGACTCGTTCAGGAATGTCGATGCTGTCGCACGGAGTCCGTGCGCGGTGACTTCTTCTTTCGAGTATCCCATGCGACGGAATGCGGCATTGAGCGTGTTTTCACTCATGGGACGCTTGGAGCTGCGCGCAGATGGGAAAACATATCCTTCGCGGCCGAGCATCTCGGCCAGATCAGTGAGATAGCCTCTAACCTGCTTGGAAAGCGGGACGGCATGCGCTCGGCGCGCTTTCATTTTACCGGCAGGGATCTTCCAGACCCCATCGACGAGGTCGATCTCATGCCATTCGGCGTGCCGGAGTTCGCCGGGGCGTACGAACACATGCGGCGCGATCTGCAAAGCCAACTTCGTCACCATGTAGCCAGTGAAGTCGTCGATGGCGCGCAGCAGCCCGCCTAGCTCGGTGGGCTCGAGGATTGCTGCATAATGCGTGGCTCTCGGCGTTACGAGAGCACCCTTCAGCATACTGGTCGGATCGGATTTGCAGCGGGTGGTAGCAACACCGTAGCGAAACACGCGGCCTGCGAACGAGCGGCATTTTTTCGCAGTCTCGTGCTTACCAGTGGCTTCCAGACGTTTGAGAGGGGCCAAGACTTCGAATGGCTCGATCTCGTTGATGGGTCGGTTCCCGATGGCAGGCGCAAGTTTGTCGAGGAAATAATTGGCCTTGACGATCGTGCCATCGGCGCGGCCATTCTGGACCATCATCTGTTCAATATACTCACGTGCGACTGCCTCGAACGTCTGTGCAGAAAGGAACTCGGCGCGGATTTTCCGCTTCCGCTTCTCAAAGGCCGGGTCGCCCCCAGAAGCAACAGCTCGTCGTGCCTCGTAGGCCGCGTCTCGCGCTTGCTCGAGGCTGATGTCGGGATAGCTGCCGATGCAGAGCTTCTTTTGCGCGCCGCCGATCCGGTATCGGAATCGCCAAAGTTTGCCGCCGGTCGGCGTGACCTCAACATATAGGCCGCGCTCATCGGTTACCTTGTACGGCTTATCCTTGGGCTTGAGTGCGCGGAGGCGAGTATCTGTCAGCGGCATGTGGGGGCCTTTTCATCTGGGCCTTTGCGAAACGGCCTCAAAAGGCCCACAAAAGTGTCTGGAACCCCCGAGAACAAGCGGGACGATCCGGGACGATCCAAGGGCCAAATCCCTAGGATTTCTGCGGGTTTTATAGATTATTTGGGAGAACGTGAGAAGAACAAATGGTGCCCAGAAGAGGACTCGAACCTCCACGCCCTTGCGAGCGCCGCCACCTGAAGACGGTGCGTCTACCAATTCCGCCATCTGGGCACACTTGTCGCAATGCCGATCATCGAAGTACGGCCGCGGGTAGGCGCGGGCCACTAGCGAAGCAGCGCATCACCTGTCAACGCCTTTCGCAACCGCCGGAACGCTTGCGGGCAGACGGAGGTTGAGGCTAGGGGCACGGCGAGAACTCCACCTGCGAGGATACAGGCGAATATCATGGCGAAGAGCGGCGCGTTGAACGGCAAGCTGGTAGTGCTGATGGGCGGTAGCGGCTTCATTGGAAATTATGTGGCGCAGGCCCTGCTGGAACGCGGCGCACGCGTCCGGATCGCCGGCCGAAATCCGGAAAAGGCGTTCACGCTCAAGCCGCTCGCCAATCTCGGCCAGATGCAGTTCGCGCGCTGCGATGCAACCGATCGTCAGTCGGTCGAACGTTGTATTACCGGTGCTGACGCTGTGGTGAATCTCATCGGTTCGTTCACCGGGGATCTGCGCCGTCTAATGGGCGAAGCACCGGGCTGGATGGCGGAAGCGGCTGCCCGCGAAGGTGCTGGTGCATTCGTACATATCAGCGCGATTGCCCTGAACACCAACGAGGATCCGGAAATCGAATATGCGGCTGCAAAGGTACTCGGCGAAAAACGAGTGCTCGCTGCCTTCCCCACCGCGACGATCCTGCGTCCGAGCATACTGTTCGGCAAGGACGATACATTCATCAACATGTTTGCCGGATTGATTTCGACCCTGCCGGTGCTGCCGGTGTTCGCGCCGGACGCCAAACTGCAACCGGTCTATGTCGACGACGTTGCCGAGGCGGCAGTTCGCGCACTCGAAAATCCGGAAAAGTTCGGCGGCAAGACGTACGAACTGGGCGGGCCTGAACAGCTTTCGATGATGGATATCAATCGGGCCATCGCCGCAGCACAGCTCCGCAAACGGAGTTTCCTTCCGATGCCGGACACGCTTTCCGCGATTTTTGCGGTGCTGCCTGGCACACCGATGAGCAGCGACCAGTGGCAACTTCTGAAGGCTGGCAATGTAACCTCAGGCGATTTGCCCGGCTTCGACAAATTCGGGATCGCGCCGAAGCCGCTGGAACTGTTTCTGAACAAGTGGATGGTGCGCTATCGCAAGCATGGGCGCTTTAACGAGCAAATGAGCGGCTGAGCTAGCCGTCTTCGGCAGTGTCGCCCTCGATCAGCGCAACAGGCTCGACCAGCAATTCCGACCCTCTGCTGCCGATGATGCGCACGCGCATGCCCGCATCGGTGTCGGTTCCCCGTGCGATCCATTCGCTGTCGCCGACTTTGACCCGGCCAGAGCCGCTTTCGATCGCCTGCGTCACCAGCGCTGTCTCGCCGACGAGCCGCCCGACGCGATTGTTAAGCAGCGGATCCGACGATACGATCGGCCGCTCACGCAGCCAGCGCTTGGCGGAGAAGGCAAAGATGAGCGAAAGCGAGACCCAGGCGATTATCTGCAACGCCAGGGGCGGCGCGGAAACGAATGCCAGCACTGCGACCGATAGCGCCGCCATCGCAAGCCAGATCAGGTAAACGCCTGGCACGACCATTTCCAGCGCCGCCAACGCCAGCCCGACGATCAGCCAGATCCAGTAGGTTTCGATCCCGTCCATTCGGAGCGCTCTAGCCGTTACGCGACGGCGGAACGCTGGGACGACGGATCGGCGTGCGTTGCGGCTGGCTGGCTATGGGTGCGCCTGTATCGACGGTGCCTTCAACCTTGTCGAAACCGTCCTTCATCAATTCGCCGATGCCGCCGAGCGATCCGATCAACTGGGTCGCCTCGACCGGGAACAGAATGGTCTTCGCGTTGGGGCTATCGGCGAACTTGGCCACTGCCTTGGTATATTCCTGCGCAACGAAGTAGTTGATCGCATGGTTACCCGACGAGGCGATGGCGTTGGACACCATTTCGGTGGCCCTGGCTTCGGCTTCGGCCGCGCGCTCACGGGCCTCGGCATCGCGGAACTGCGCCTCACGCTTACCTTCCGCTTCCAGAATAGCAGACTGTTTGCGCCCTTCCGCTCGCAAGATCGAGCTGGTCTTGTCGCCTTCAGCCTCGAGGATTTCAGCACGCTTCAGGCGCTCGGCCTTCATCTGCCGCGCCATCGCTTCGGAGATGTCGACCGGTGGGCGAATATCCTTAATCTCGACGCGCGTGATCTTGATCCCCCAGGGCGAGGTCGCATGGTCGACCACGCTGAGCAGGCGGGCATTGATCTCGTCGCGCTTGGACAAGGTTTCGTCGAGATCCATCGAACCCATCACGGTGCGTAGATTGGTGGTCGTCAGCGCGAGGATAGCATTGTGCAGGCCCGACACCTCGTAAGCCGCCTTACCCGCATCGAGCACTTGGAAGAACACCACCGCATCCACGCCAACCATGGCGTTGTCCTTGGTGATGATCTCCTGCCCGGGGATGTCGAGCACCTGCTCCATCATGTTGATCTTGTGCCCTACCCGGTCGATGAACGGGTAGATGATGTGCAGGCCCGGATCGGCAGCAAGGTGATATTTGCCCAGCCGTTCGATGGTATAGACGTATCCCTGCTTCACGATGCGTACCCCCATCACAAGAAACATGATGGCGACCAGGACAATCAATGCCAGTACGAGCGTACCGCCCATATTCGAACCCTCCTTTGCTTACGCCTATGGTAACGCACATGATTGGGGCGGCAAGCGAAAGCGGCACGCCCTTCCCATCACGCTTAGTCACCGTCGCGCATCAAAGCCCTTCTGAGTATGTGGCAAGCAATCGCGTCCAGGCACGTTCTGCCTGTTCGCGATTGTAAGCAGGCGCGTCAGGCACGCACCAGCCGTGATCGGCAGGATAGACTGCGATTTCGGCCTTGGTTCCGGTGGCCGCCGCTGCCTCTTCCAGCGAAGTCTTCGCGTCGGGCTCTTCGGCATCGTCGTCCTGCGAAATGGCAATCAGGTAGCGAGCATCGGCGCGCAACATCGAATGCGGACTCGCCCCGCCTTCGCGCACAAGGCCGCCGCCGTGGAAGCTGGCCCCGGCCTGGATACGATCATCTGCGGAGGGTGCGACGACGGCGAAACTGCCGGTCATGCAGTAACCTTGCGCGCCTATCCCGCGATCCGTATCCACTTGGGCCTGTTCCAACAGCCACTCAGCACAGGCCCGGGCATCGATCTGGATCGTCGCAGGGGTAAACTTGCTCCGCCAGGGTTTGACGGTTTCGAAGCCTCCGCTACCGGCAAAGCTAGCAAAATCTTCAAACTGTTGGCCGGCGACGTCGCGGTAATAGGGGTTGGCAAGCAGAACCGCGTAACCTTCATCCGCCAGCCTTTGCGCCATCTGCCGCTTGGCCGGGCGGATTCCGGCGATATCGGGCCAGAAAATCACGCCGGGATGTTTGCCGCTTGCGGGATGGAAGAATTCCCCGTCCATCGTCCCTGCAGGCGTGGCGAAAGTGACCTGGCGCCCACTTCGCTCCGCCGCCGCCTTGCTTTCGGCTGCGCTTTCAACGGGTGCGCACGCTGCTGCGCCCGCCGCGATCGCGCCGACGCCGAAGTTGCGCCGCGTGATTCCTTGCCGCGCCCATCGGGCCAGCATCTGTTCGTCGCACATTGATCATCTCTCCTTTGCACCGTTGGCCCATACCCTTGCAGGGTGCGGCTATATGGACAAGCTTTCGCTTGCGCGGCAGGATAGGTTTCATAGAGCGACGAAATTGTCGCCGGGGAGAGAGCGATGAGAGGGATCGGTTGGGCGGCTCTGGCCGCGCTTGGGTTTGCGGCCACACTAACGGGCTGCAGCATGGGAGCCGCCGAAGAGACCGAAGGCGGGATCGACAACATCCGCCTGGTCAACGCCGGTGACGACCCTGCAAACTGGATCACCCACGGAGGCACTTACGCCGAGCAGCGCTTCTCACCGCTCGACAAGATAGATCGCGACAGTGTGGGCCAACTGGGCCTCGCCTGGTTTGCCGACATGGACACGGCGCGCGGACAGGAAGCGACGCCGTTGGTGATGGACGGCAAGCTCTACGTCACCAGCGCATGGAGCAAGGTCTTCGCCTTCGATGCGGCCACCGGCCGGCCATTGTGGAGCTACGATCCCGAAGTTCCCGGCGAAACCGGCGTTAAGGCGTGCTGCGACGTCGTGAACCGCGGACTGGCAGCATGGGGCGACAGACTGTTCCTCGGGACGCTCGACGGGCGACTCGTGGCACTCGATCGCGATACCGGTGCGGTGGCGTGGGAGAAGGTCACCGTCGATCAGGACAAGAGCTATACCATCACCGGTGCTCCTCGGGTGATCGACGGCAAAGTGCTGATCGGGAATGGCGGCGCAGAATTCGGTGTGCGCGGCTATATTGCTGCGTACGATGCAAATGACGGCGAGGAACTGTGGCGCTTCTACACCGTGCCTGGAAACGACGGAGAAGATACCCCGGAGTACCTCAAGGTTGCGGCCCGCACCTGGAGCGGCAACGCACTGACGGGAGACGACGGCATCGAAGGCGGCGGCACGGTGTGGGATTCGATGGCCTACGATCCGGAGCTCGATCTGCTTTATATCGGCGTCGGCAATGGCAGCCCTTGGAACCGGGCTTATCGTAGCCCTGGCCCCGATGGGACGGGAGAAGGCGACAACCTCTATTTGTCGAGTATCGTCGCGATCCGGCCCGATACGGGCGAGTATGTTTGGCACTACCAGACCACACCGGGCGAAACCTGGGACTACACAGCCACGCAGCATATAATTCTCGCCGACATGGAGATCGACGGACGCCAACGGCAGGTGCTGATGCAGGCACCCAAGAACGGCTATTTCTACTTGCTCGATCGGGCGACGGGAAAGTTCATCTCCGCCGAACCCTATATTCCGCTCAACTGGTCGACCGGAATGAGCGCCGATGGGCGACCGCGGATGAACCCTGAAACGCGGATCGACATAACGGGTAAGCCGGCGTTGGTGATGCCAGGTCCCCTCGGTGGACACAATTGGCACCCGATGGCCTACCACCCGGGCGAAAACCTCGTCTACATCCCCGCCTTCGAAGCTGCGATGCTGTACGCCCCGGAAGCCGGCTGGAAGCCGGACCGTGCCCGCGGTTTCAACGTCGGCTTCGATCTTGGCGCGGGGGACCTTCCGCCCGATCTCGGCATTCGCCGCGAGGTACAGGGTACGATCAATGGAAGGCTCGTCGCCTGGGACCCGATAGCGCAGGAACCACGCTGGACCGTCGAACATCCTGGCCCTTGGAATGGTGGCCTGCTGGCTACCGGCGGCGGGCTTGTGTTCCAGGGCAATTCGGGCAGCGAGTTTGGCGCTTACAATTCCGCGACTGGCAACAGATTATGGAGTTTCGCGGCGCAGACCGGCGTCGTGGCCCCGCCGATCACCTACGCCGTCGATGGCGAGCAGTACATCGCCGTCCTTGCCGGATGGGGCGGCGCGTTCGCGCTATCGGTCGATGGTGAACTGATCGACAACATGCGCCCGGTGCGCAATATCAGCCGCCTGCTTGTTTTCAAACTTGGCGGCGAAGCGCAATTGCCCGACGAGCCCGATTTCGCGCTTGTGCCGCTCGACCCGCCACCATCGCATGCGAGCGCCGCGACGGTCGAGCTGGGCCGCACCAAGTATGCCCGCTATTGCGCCGTTTGCCATGCCCCGGCAGCAGTTGGTTCGACGGAGTTGCCCGACCTGCGCCGTTCCGGCACGCTCGACAACCGGGATGCCTGGATGCAGGTCGTTCACGGCGGAGCGCTGCAAGGAAATGGCATGGCCGGCTTCGCCAAATCGCTATCGCAGGATGAGGTCGAGGCGATCCGCCAATATGTGATCAAGCGGGCCAACGAGGATAAGGCGATGGAAGCCGAGCGAGCCAAAACGCGCATCGCCCGGCGCTGAGCATGGGCGACCCGTCCGATATCCGGAATTGGCAGAGACGTGCGGACGGGATCACCACGTCGGGTAGGCTCGAAAAGGGCGATCCGCCGCGACTTGCAGCCATTGGCATACGTCATGTCGTAAACCTCGCGCTCGACGATCACCCCGAAGCGCTGCCCGGAGAAGCGGCTGCACTGGCCGCACATGGCATCGGCTACACGCATATCCCGGTTCCGTTCGATGCGCCGACACGTGGGCATGTTGCGGAACTGGCCCGTGTGCTGGCGGAAGCCGATGGTCCGGTCCACGTACATTGCATCATGAACTGGCGAGTGACGGCGTTTTTCTACCTGCTGGATATCGAAGCCGGCATGGCCGAGCGCGAGGCGCGGGCACGAATGACTGCCATCTGGGACCCGCTATCCAGCGAGGATCCGCGTGCTGCACCCTGGAAAGCGCTGCTTAACCCTTGAATACCACCGTCCGCTGGCCATTGAGGAGCACGCGCTCCTCGAGGTGGAGGCGGACTGCTTCGGCAAGCACGCGGCTTTCTATGTCGCGACCTTTGCGGACCAGTTCGTCCGGCGTGTCGGCATGGCCGATGCTCTCGACGTCCTGGTGAATGATCGGTCCTTCGTCGAGATCGGTGGTGACGTAGTGCGCGCTGGCGCCGATCATCTTGACCCCGCGCTCATATGCTTGATGATAAGGCTTTGCGCCCTTGAAGCCGGGCAGGAAGCTGTGGTGGATGTTGATGCAGCGCCCGGCGAAATGCGCCGCCTGCTCGTCCGACAGGATCTGCATATAGCGAGCAAGCACCACCAGTTCCGCCCCGCATTCGTCGGCGATGCTGCGCACCCGCGCTTCCTGTTCGCGTTTGGTCTCACCAGTGATGGGGAGATGGTGGAACGGGATGTCGCCCAGATGGGTATGCCCGATCGCCTCGCGCGGGTGGTTGGAAACGATCGCAATCGGTTCCATCGGCATTTCGCCGATACGCCAGCGGTAAAGAAGGTCGGCAAGGCAGTGGTCGAACCTGCTGACCATGATCAGGACGCGCCGCGGACGATCGCGCAATGCCAGCTTCCAATCCATCTCGAGCTCGCCCGCGAGCGTGGCGAATTCAGCACGGATCGTCTCGCGCGGAGTATCGCCCGGATCGAGTTCGACACGCATGAAAAAGGCATCGCTCGACCGGTCGTTGAACTGCTGCGCTTCGAGTATATTGCCGCCGCGTTCGAACAGAAAAGATGTGACACGCGCTGTGATGCCCGGTCGGTCGGCACAGGACAGGGTCAGGACGAGTGGAGCAGACATGCCGCTTCCATGTGCCGCCAACCCGCGCCGGCGCAAGTGCAAACAAGCTTCGGCTCCGACAACGCGGCCTTGATCAGTCGAGCTCGAATACGACTTTGCGCATGCCCGTTTCGACGAGCGCGGTTTCGACGATTGCTCTCTCTTCGTCGTCGAGCGGCGATTCGCAACTGACCACACGCGCGATCGGATCGCGCAGGGAAAATCCACCCGTGGCGATCACTTGCCGGATTGCACGCACGATCGTGTCCTCGAGATAGCGCGGGTTCGCCACTATCGAAATATCGGAAGAAAACGCGTACTCGGCTCGCTGATCCACGAAAGTGTCGGTCGGTCGATGGGTCACCTGCACCCGATCACGGTAGATCGCGATATCGAGGTCGAGGCGATGAATGGTCATGTCAGCGGCGCGCGAGCGCTTCCTCGCTTTGCGCCATCAGCTTTTCGATGATGGTTGCAACGGGCTCTTCTTCCTTCAGCATGCCGACCGACTGGCCCGCCATCAGGCTGCCATTCTCTACATCTCCGTCGATCACCGCACGGCGCAGCGCACCGGCCCAGTAATGCTCGATCTGCAATTGCGCCTCGTCCATCGCGATTTCCTCGCGATCCAGAACGCCGGCAACCTCGATCTGTTTCCTCGTGAACTCTTCCGTGCCCTTATTCTTGAGCGCCCGCACGGGAATTACCGGCAACCGCGGATCGACCTGCACACTGGTAATCGCATCGCGGGCGCTGGCCCGAAAGAAAGCCTTCTTGAAATCGGGATGGGCGATGCTTTCGGCCGCACACGCAAAGCGCGTGCCGAGTTGAACGCCTGCAGCGCCCATTTCGAGATATCCGGCAATCGCCTGCCCGCGTCCGATGCCGCCAGCGACGAAGATTACGTTGTCTTCAGACAGTTCGGGAAGGATCTCCTGCGCCAGGACGCTGGTCGAAACTGGCCCGATGTGGCCACCCGCTTCCATCCCTTCGATCACCAGCGCATCCGCGCCCGAACGCAGCAGCTTCTTGGCGAGCGCCAGTGTGGGCGCGAAGCAAACCACCTTCGCAGGATTCTTGCCACCCTTGATCGTTTCAACGCTGCCCTTGGGTGGGATACCACCTGCCAGAACGACATGGCCGACAGCATGCTTCTCGCAGACGGCGATCAGGTCAAAAAGCTGCGGATGCATGGTGATGAGGTTCACGCCGAACGGCTTGTCGGTCAGCTTCTTCGTTTCGGCAATCTCGGTGTCGAGCAGTTCGGGCGTCATGGCCCCGCAGGCGATTACTCCGAAGCCACCCGCATCGGATATTGCAGAAACGAGATTACGCTCCGACACCCAACTCATCGCACCGCACAGAATAGCGGTCTCGCTGCCGAGGAACTCACAGCCGCGCCGCATCAGGCGCGAAGTTTTGGGATAAGTCGTCATGATGAAATCGCTTAAGCGCGCCCCGCGATCCTCGCAAGCTTCTGCCGCCATTCGATTTCGCTATGCTTCTTGAGCATTTGCTGTAGCCGGAACCTGGTATGCCGTCGCTTCTGCCCGATTCGGTTGCCGTATATCATCCCGTTATCGGGTTGTTGCTCCTCACTATTCTGTTCGCAAGCTTCATCGTCGAGCGCCTTCCACCGGTCGTCGTCGCCACGCTCGGTGCGCTCGTCATGCTGCTTCTGGGCTTCATATCCACAGACGAGTTGCTGGGCGTTTTTTCGAATCCCGCGCCGATTACGATTGCAGCGATGTTCGTTCTGTCCGGCGCCCTATTGCGGACCGGCACGCTTGAAGAGGTGTCGGGCTGGATCATCCGCCGCACCCGGCGCAAACCCCGGCTGGCACTGGGGGAGATCGGCTTGGGAACGATTGCCGCTTCCGCCTTCATGAACAACACGCCGGTCGTGCTGGTGATGATCCCCGTGGTAAAGCGCCTTGCCCGATCGCTTGGCGCGGCCGCGACACGGCTGCTTATTCCGCTGTCCTACCTGTCGATTCTCGGCGGAACGCTGACCCTCATCGGCACGTCTACCAACCTGCTGGTCGATGGCGTCGCGCGCGAACAGGGGCTCGAACCCTTCGGAATGTTCGAGATTACCGGAGTGGGGCTCGTCGCGGCATTGGCTGGCGTGACGTACTTGGTGCTAGTTGGCCCGAGACTGCTGCCGGACAGGCCGCAACGCGCCCTCGACGACGATACCGAAAGCGATTTCTATCTGTCGCACTTGGTTCTGTCGGAGAGCAGTCCGTTGATTGGCCAACCGCTCAAAGCGATCGGTCTGGCACGGCGACCCGGCGTAAAGATCATCGGGATCAAGAACGGAGCAGACGTGGTCCGCAAGGACATCGCCGAACATATTCTCGGGGCCGGCGACCAGCTGGTCGTGGGCGCGAGTCCGGCTGAACTTGCCTCGCTGGCCGAAGCATTCGATTTCCAGACGGGTCTCGTCGGCGTGGGCGGCGGCGTGGCGACTGCCGGCAGCGATCGCCCGCGCGACCTCGCTCTGATCGAGGCGGTCGTTTCCAGCTCACACCCGATTATCGGACGGAGACTGGCCGAGATTCCTATGCTCGCCAAACTCAGGGTGCGGGTGCTCGGCCTGTCGCGCCCTCGTCATATTGCGGGTCCGGAACTGGCCGAAGTGCGCGTGCGGGCCGGTGATCGCCTGCTGATAGCGGCAGGCGCCGACGCGGCACAGGCGCTTCAGAACAACGTCATGCTCGGCACCGTCACCGAAGCCCCGACCCGGGCATTTCGCCGCACGCGCGCTCCCATCGCCATCGGCACACTGGCCGCAGTCGTCATTTTGGCGGCTATCTTTTCGTGGCCTATTCAGGCGCTGGCGCTGATCGGCGCCGGTCTGGTCCTTGCTACCCGCTGCCTGGAGCCGGAAGAGGCATGGGCCGCGATCGACGGCAATACGCTGGTGCTGATTTTCGGCATGCTGGCCTTCGGGGTCGGGCTGGACAATGCCGGAACGGTCGAGCTGATCGTCGCGACGCTGGAGCCATTGTTTGCCGATGCGTCGCCATTATTGCTGCTGATTGCCATTTACGCTCTGACCAGTCTGCTGACCGAGAGCGTGACCAACAATGCCGTGGCAGTCATCCTGACGCCTATCGCCATCGGCCTGGCCGGTGCAACCGGGGCAGATGCGCGCGAACTGGTGGTCGCGGTGATGCTGGGCGCCAGCGCCAGCTTTGCCACGCCCATCGGTTACCAGACCAACACGCTTGTCTATGGCGCAGCGAATTACCGCTTCATGGACTTCATCAAGATCGGTCTGCCGATGAATCTGGTGGTCGGCGTCGCCACCTGCTTCGCCATCGATCGCTTCTTCGGCTGATCAGTCGCCGTAGAGGATGCGCACCTTGTGCGCTGCATCGCGCGCCTTGCGGCGGGCCTCGTCGGTATTGCCGGCCGTCGCCAATGCCACTCCCATGCGGCGGTAAGGGCGACTATCGGGCTTGGCGAAGATCCGGATATCGGCGCCGTCCGCCATGGCTTCGGCCAGCCCCTCATAGGACAGCTTGCAGGAATCGCGCTCGGCAAGAATGACGGCACTGGCGGAAGGACGCGCACGCAATTCGTCAGGAACCGGCAGGCCCATCACAGCACGGGCGTGCAGGTCGAACTCGGTGAGGTTCTGGCTCACCAGCGTAACCATGCCCGTATCGTGCGGCCGCGGGCTGAGCTCGGAGAAGATCACCTCATCGCCGCGCACGAAGAATTCAACGCCGAACAACCCGTAACCGCCCAGATCGTCGACGACCTTCCGCGCCATTTCCTGTGCCTTGGCGATGGCGGCATCGGACATGGGCGTGGGCTGCCAGCTTTCCTGATAGTCGCCACGCTCCTGCCGGTGGCCAATCGGCGGACAGAAGGTGATACCGCCCTTGTGACGCACGGTAAGCAGCGTGATCTCATAGTCGAAATCCACGAATTGCTCGACGATCACGCGCTGCCGGTCGCCGCGCATATTGGCGCAGGCATAGTCCCAGGCCGCTTCCAGGCCACTCGTCTCGAGCACAGTCGTCTGACCTTTGCCACTGGACGACATGACGGGCTTGATCACGCACGGAAACCCGGTGTGCTGCGCCGCAGCGCACACTTCCTCGAGGTTTTTGGCATAACGATAGCGCGACGTGACGAGACCCAACTCGTTTGCCGCCAAATCCCGGATCGCATCGCGGTTCATCGTCATCTGGGTGGCGCGAGCCGCGGGGACTACACGGAAGTCTTCCGCTTCCAATTCGGCCAGAACCTCGGTCCTGATCGCTTCGATCTCCGGCACGATATAGTCGGGGCGGTGCTTTTCGACCACTGCACGCAACGCTTCGCCGTCCAACATGGAGAAGACTTCGCGCGTATCGGCCAGTTGCATCGCCGGAGCGGCATCATAGGCGTCGCAGGCGATCACATAAGCACCAAGCCGTTTGGCGGAGATGACGAACTCACGCCCGAGCTCACCTGAGCCAAGCAGGAGTATCGTCACGGTATAGGCCATCTCTTGGCTCTCCCATCGCATGTTGCAGGGATGCATTCCCGGTTTCGGTTCGTTTGCAGACGGAAGAGAGAGCTGCAACTATGATTTTGATGGGCGGCACTCCAATGCAACGTTAACCACCGGATGATAGGGATTGAGCCAAAGGGAACCCGATGACCGAGATTCTTTTGCGCGACGAAGCCAGCCGTCTGGCTGCGCTTGCCGAATACGAAATTATGGATACGGCATCGGAGAAGCCGTTCGAACGCATAGTTCAGCTGGTCCGCACTTTGCTCGGCGTGCCGATGGCCACGGTTACTTTTATCGACAAGGACCGCCAGTGGTTCAAGGCCCGACGCGGGGTCGAGCATTCCGAAACCGAGCGCAAGGTTGCGGTTTGCGACCATACGATCCGTTCGATCCAGCCGCTGGTCGTGCCCGATTTGCGCGCCGATCCGCGCTTCCGCGAGCTGCCCGCAGTAACCGACAGCCCTCCGATTCAAAGCTATCTCGGCATCCCGCTGGTAACCGAGGAAGGCTTTGCGCTCGGCGCGCTGTGCGCGATGGATCATCAGCCACGCGAGTTCGACCCCGAACAGATCGCGCTGCTACGCGAGTTCGCCGGACTGGTAATCGACTGGCTGGAAATGCGCCGCATCGCCCAGACCGACTTCCTCACGGGTGCCATGGCCCGCCGCTCGTTCCTCAAGGAACTCAACAAAGAAATCGCCCGCCACGTGCGCCATCGACGGCCCGTCGCGCTGGCGGTATTCGACGTCGATCATTTCAAGTCGGTCAATGACGCCTATGGGCATGGCGTCGGCGACGAGGTGCTCAAGGCGGTCGTCTCGACTTGCGAGAAGTCTCTGCGCAGCGGCGATATCGTCGCGCGGTTGGGCGGCGAGGAGTTCGCGTTGTTGTTGCCCGAATCCGATGCTTCGGAAGCCTTCGCCGCCGCGGAGCGGTTCCGGACCGAGATCGAAGCCATCCGGCTGCCCGGCCTACCCGATTTTCGAATCACCGCGAGCTTCGGCGTTGCGACGTTCATCGACGACTACGGCTATCCCGATCAATGGATCGCCGCCGCCGATGGGGAACTGTACCGCGCCAAACATAGCGGGCGCAATCGCACCTGCATGATCGGTCAGGCCGAGGACGGCGGCTGAACAGCCCTAGGCCGCCTCATCCGCGGCATCCAGCCCATAGGCAGTGTGCAGCACCCGCACGGCGAGTTCGGTCTCGTCCTCGTCGATCATCACGCTCACCTTGATCTCGCTGGTGGTGATCGCCTGGATATTGATCCCGCGGTCGGCCAAGGCCTGGAACATGGTCGCGGCGACGCCAGCGTGGCTCTTCATACCGACGCCGACCACGGAAATCTTGGCGATCTTGCTATCCGTGATCAGCCGGTTGAAGCCGATCTCCTCGCGCTTGTCCTCAAGCAATGCCTGCGCCCGGGCAAGGTCGGCCTGCGGGACCGTGAAAGTCACGTCGGTCTCACCCTTGTCGCGGCCGACATTCTGAATGATCATGTCGACATTGATGCTCGCCTTGGCGAGTGGATCGAAGATGTGTGCCACCGCACCGGGCTTGTCGGGCACGCGGGTGAGGATCACCTTGGCCTCGTTCTTGTCGTGCGCGATGCCGGTCACGTGCTGGCGTTCCATATCGCCCTTCTCCACCAGTTCGTTCATTTCTTCCTCCGACACGATCATCGTGCCGGGGTGTTCGTCCGCGGGGATCGCATCCTCGCCGACGAAGCTGGAGAGGACCTGCACCCGCACGCCCTCTTTCATGGCAAGGCCCACTGAACGTGTCTGAAGCACCTTGGCCCCGACGCTCGCGAGCTCGAGCATTTCCTCGTAGGTCACCGCCTTCTGCTTGCGCGCCTTGGCGACGATGCGCGGGTCGGTGGTGTAGACGCCGTCGACATCGGTGTAGATGTCGCAGCGGTCGGCGTCGATTGCTGCGGCCACGGCGACGGCGGAGGTATCCGATCCGCCCCGGCCCAGCGTCGTTACCCGGCCATCTTCCGACAGACCCTGGAAACCCGGGATCACCGCGATCTCGCCCGCCTCCATGCTGGCGACCAGTGCCTCCGCATCGATGCCGTCGATCCGCGCCTTGGCATGCGCCTCGATCGTGTGAACCGGCAGCTGCCAGCCGAGCCAGCTCCGCGCCTTGCAACCGAGCGCTTGCAGGGTCAGCGCGAGCAGCCCGCTGGTCACCTGTTCGCCGCTGGCGACCACTACGTCGTATTCGGCCGGATCGTAGAGCGCGTTGGCCTCGCGGCAGAAATTGACCAGCCGGTCGGTCTCGCCCGCCATGGCCGAAACGACCACCGCGACCTCGTGACCGCGCGCCTGTTGCTTGCGCACGATATTGGCCACGCGCCGAATGCGTTCGGTCCCTGCCATCGAGGTGCCGCCGAATTTCATCACGATACGGGCCAAGCGAGAAGGTCTCCGTGCTGGAATAGCTGGGTTACGGCTGCTAGCCAGAGCGCATGAGCGATGCAACAACCGTAACGCCAAGCAATACTTCGGGCGGCCAAACGATCCGCCCCGACGAGGCGGCCCATTTCGGCAAGCTGGCGAAAGACTGGTGGGACCCGAAGGGCTCGTCCGCCATGCTGCACCGCCTCAATCCCGTCCGGCTCGGCTTCCTGCGCGAGGCGATCGACCTGCATTGGGGCGGCGAGATCGAGGCCCGTCGCCCGCTAGCCGGCAAGAGCGCGCTCGATGTCGGCTGCGGCGCGGGGCTGCTGTGCGAGCCGCTGGCCCGGCTCGGTGCCGACGTCACCGGCGTCGATGCCGCGCCGGAGAATACCGCCGCCGCCGCTCTCCATGCCGAGGGCGCCGGGCTCCACATCCGCTATATGGCCGGAGAAATCGGCGATCTCGACATCGGCAGATTCGATCTCGTCACCGCGATGGAAGTCATCGAACATGTCGCCGACAAGCGCGCTTTCGTCGCCGCATTGGCCGCGCGGCTGGCGCCGGACGGGCTGATGGTGCTGTCCACCCCCAACCGCACCCCGCAATCGCGCGTGCTGATGATCGGCGCGGCGGAAGGTTTCGGCCTGATCCCCAAGGGCACGCATCACTGGGACGACTTCATCACGCCCGAGGAACTGGGCGAGCTGCTGGCCGAAGCGGGACTGACGATGGGCGAGCCAAGGGGCATCGCTTTCCGTCCCGACAAGGGCCTGCACCTGTCGGCGGACCTGTCGCTCAACTACGTCGTCACCGCGCGTCCGGTTTGACGCCGACCGGGGTGCATTTAAAAATCTTTGGTGGGCAGATTGTTTAAACTTTTCCGATGTTTGAATGGATTTTCAGGACCCCGCCTGTCACCTTCGATTTCAGCCGCAAGTTCACACATAAATCGCCTTTCGTTTCCCTCGGAAACTCGCCCGCAAAACCGGCATTGGACGGTTGCATCTCGATAGTTGAAAGAGCGCTTTGCAACGATAACGCGGCACCCGCGCTGTAGGAAAGGGCAATCCGCCGGTCAGTCCCCTTCGCCCAGCGCCTGCACGACCAGCGCCGGATCGTCGGTGAATACGCCATCGGCACCCGAAGCCACGACCATGCGAGCCAAAGTTGCCAGATCGCCTGCCGCGCTCTCGCTCTCGCCGCGCCTCAGCGGCGGCGGCAGAAAGGCGTTCTCCTTGCGCAGGGTCCAGGGATGAACGGCCAGCCCGGCCGCATGCGCATCCGCGACAAGACCGGTCGGCGTCCCGTCTTCGCCCAGAACATGGCCGAGATAAGGCCCGATCCCATCCGCATAGGCTGCCACTTCGGCCAGGCCCGAAGGCGTCATGATATCGGCCCAGCTCATCGAGGGTTCGTCATAAGGGCCGCCCTCCGAAGAGATCAGCAGCACCAGCGGCACCTCGACCAGCGCATTGATCCGCTTGAGCGGACCGACCTCGAAGATCTGCACGAAGACGGGATCGTCGGCATCGTCCAGATACGCCTTGCGCAACGCCGTCGCCAGCAGGTCTACGGTATCGATGCCCGCTTCCTGCAGCAGCCAGGTCGGATGCTTCAGTTCGGGATAGATGCCGATCCGCCGCCCGGTCTCGGCCTCCTTGGCCTGCACCAGCGCCACGATCTCCTCGAATGTCGCAAGCTGGTAGAGCCCGTCGAAACGGGTGTTGGCGGGGCGCAGGCCGGGCAGGCGCTCCTTGACCCGCAAGGTACGCAGTTCGGCCAGCGTGAAATCCTCCGCAAACCAGCCGGTGACCAGCCGCCCCTCGATGGTCTTTGACCGCTTGCGGTCGGCGAATTCCTCGCGTTCGCCGACATCGGTGGTTTCGCCGATTTCGGTTTCGTGCCGGGCGACGAGATGCATGTCCTTGGTCGCCACCAGATCGGGTTCGATATAGTCGGCGCCCTGGTCGATCGCGCGTTCATAGGCGGCCAGCGTATGTTCCGGCCGGTCGCCGCTGGCTCCGCGGTGCGCGATGACGAGGAAATCGGCAGCTTGTACCGGGAGCGCCGCGGAAACCGCAGCAAGGACCGCCATAAGCCGAATTTTAAGCTTATTGGCGAGAATCACGCGCATCATGTTCAAGAAGCTCCTCTTGTATTGGGCCTGATCTACGGGTCTGGCAGCGATCTGGCGTCGGTCAAGCGGTCGATCCTCGGTGTCGCAAACGAAAATGCGCGCAATCTGACCGGGGGCGGGAATGACGGCTGGGGGCCGGGCAGCGGCTACTGAAGCGCCGCCGCCCACTCGCCCTCGTCGAAACCGACCAGCAGGCCGCCCGGATATTCGACCACGGGGCGTTTGATCATGCTGGGATTGGCTTCGAGCAGGCGGACTGCCCTGGCGGCATCGACATCGGCCTTGTCCGCATCGGACAGCTTGCGCCAGGTGGTGCCGCGCCGGTTGAGCACGGTGTCGACGCCCGCGGCCGCGATCCATGCAGCCAGCTTTGCCGGATCGGCACCTTCCTTCTTGTAGTCGTGGAAAGTGTAGCCGATGCCCTGCGCATCGAGCCACTTGCGCGCCTTCTTGACGGTGTCGCAATTGGGAATGCCGTATAGGATAATGTCCGCCATCTGTCAGACCTCGAAAGTGAGTGTTGTGCGGGCCCTTCACAGATTGCTCTGCAAAGTGTTGCGGGTGTAGACGAAACCAAAGTCTACTGACCACAAAACGAACGTTCAGCAAGCGACCCGATCTCGGTCGTAGCGGCTTATTTTAGCGATGGCCAAGAGCAGTCCTTCAGAACGAACTCGGTGGGCGTCGGCGACGCTCGTCAGACTTGGCTGTTCCGCTCAACTCGCGCTTATCCCACGACGGGGCACTTGCTAAGACAAGATGAAATGGTGGCTATCAGCGCTCAATGCGATCGACGTTCAACGACAGTTGCCCCTCACTGCAATCGTGCATCCATAAGGTTATGAAACCAGTCAGGTGTAGCTTCGTCCTGTACGCCGGGAACTTGATAGCAAAGCCGGTCCGCAAAGTTTCGGTCATCGGCGAACCTTAGATGTTCGTCCCTTTCGAACTCGGGCAGGATCGATGGGCGCTCCGACCGATAGAAGACCGCCTCTTTCGCATAGATCTGGAGAATGCCGTTAAGCTCCTCTGCTTCTTGCCGGTTGACCACCAAGGTGCAGAGCTTTGGATCGACCATATATGATCCGGGCTTCTGAATCAGGATCGCTAGGCTCGGGGTTAGTGGGACAATGGCTCGTGGTCGGAGCAAACGCTGTGCCGGTGGCGTGATATTGGTGAAAAATCCGTCACCAAAAATTAGCTCACGTTCGGGAGAGAAAATAGCAACGGCCTTCCCCGACGCACCGAATGCTCTGGTCAAATTTTCAAGGCCATTCCGCATATTGCCCATCATGACACGCCTAACACTTCGCTCGTGTCCGGGCATACCGTGGTGAATTGAATAGGCTCCGGCAATCTGGCGAAACTGAGGGCTTCGAACAATCAGAGAGAAGACACAAACCAGCAACTCTTCAAAATCCGATTGTAAGACTGGGGCCGCGACAAACCGTTTGGTGACCGAAGTCTCAAAAGGAGGGCCGCACCGATCAAGCTCATTCAGCCACTTCAAGACCCGGTGGAAGCTCGCGTCTGCTTGACTAAAGTCTTTCTCAAAAGAGTCGTCCCAGACTGTTTCTTCGCCTGGCACGTTGCTCATGCGGATGGTGTGCCCGTCCTTAATCGCTCCGAATCTCTTAGGAGATGACTTGATTGATGTCCCGTCAGGGCGAACCCAAGTTACGCCCCCTTCCTGATCGGCCCAATGGCTTGATAGCGTCTCGGGCCACCAATGATGTTTCGCAGATTTGATGCTCATTAGATTTGACATAGCCCAGCCCATGCCAATGGGACCAATGGTCTAGGTGGATGCGCCGGGATCAACAGGCAAGTCTAGGTCTGTCTCTCGACAACATCATGGGAGAGCCGGCAGTTCGCTTCCACCCATAATCGGCCATCAGCACCATCGTCGCGATTACCTAAAAGCGGTCTTTAAGCCTCCAATCGCTCCTACAGCCCTTGAACTTGCTCGCAGCTGGAAATGCCGGAAACGTCGACCGTCATAATGTCCTCGTGAGATGCGCATCGGCTATCGCCACTGCCAGTGCGTCGGCGGCGTCGGCTCCCGAAACGGGCGCGCCCGGCAGCAGCATCTTGAGCATTGCCTCGATCTGCCGCTTGTCCGCGCTACCCGTGCCGACCACGGCCTTCTTAACCAGTCGCGCGGCATGTTCGTTCACTGTCAGCCCCGCAATACCGCATGCCGCCAGCACCGCGCCGCGCGCCTGCGCCAGCTTCAGCGTCGATTGCGGGTTCTTGTTGAGGAAAATCTCCTCCGCCGCGGCGCGATCGGGCTGGTGGACGACGATCACTTCGGACAGCGCCGCCTGCAGTACCGCCAGCCGCACGGCCATCGGCGCCTTCGCATCGGTGGGCACCTGCCCGTTGGCGACATGCGCAATGCGTGGCCCTTCGGCCCGGATCAGGCCCCAGCCGGTACAGCTGAGCGAGGGATCGAGGCCGAGTATGAGCATGGCCGGATCAATCCAGCTTTTCCATCACTTCGTCGGAAATGTCGTAATTGCCCCATACCGTCTGCACGTCGTCATCGTCGTCGAGCACATCGATGAGCTTGAGCAGGGTGGCGGCGTTCTTCTCGTCCATGTCGACGGTGAGGTTGGGTTTCCATGCGAGCTTGACGGTTTCCGCTTCGCCCAGCGCCTTTTCCAGATCGGTCGCGACCTGATGCAGGTCTTCGGCGGCGGTCCAGATTTCATGGCCGTCCGCGCTGCTGGCGATATCGTCCGCACCGGCTTCCATCGCGGCTTCAAGCACCTTGTCCTCGCTCCCCGCCTCGGCAGGATAGACGATCAGGCCGAGCCGTTCGAAGCCGTGGGCGACGCTGCCCTCGGTACCCAGATTGCCGCCATTCTTGGAAAAGGCAGTGCGGATGTTGGTGGCGGTGCGGTTGCGGTTGTCGGTCAACGCCTCGACGATGATCGCGCTGCCGCCCGGGCCGTAGCCTTCGTAGCGAACCTCTTCGTAATTCTCGCCATCCTGCGCGCTCGCCTTGTCGATCGCGCGCTGGATATTGTCCTTGGGCATGGACTGCGCCTTGGCCGCATTGACGGCGAGGCGCAGGCGCGGGTTCATATCCGGATCGGGCATGCCCATTTTCGCAGCGACGGTGATTTCGCGGGACAGCTTGGAAAACATCGCGCTGCGCTTCTTGTCCTGCGCGCCTTTGCGATGCATGATATTCTTGAACTTGGAATGGCCGGCCATGATTTCGCTTTGTAGCTTGGATGGTTGGAACGTTTCTCGTCAGAGATTCTCGGGGGTCGCCTTAGCCGCATGACTGTTGCAACGACAAGCCTTGCGCCCGCGAATTCGACGCGCGGCGAATGGGCCCGCTTCGGTGCCTTTCTGATACGACCGGTGCTGCCCGACCGGGCCGAGCCATTCCGGCTGTCCCATGCCGTTCCGGTTATGCGGCTGCTGCTGCTCGATCTGCTCGTCATGGGCCTGCTCCTGTCGATAGCGGGATTGGCCATGTTGAGCGGCATCGACATCCCGGAAACAGCCCTGGCCGGAATGGAAATGGGCGCGATGCTGGTGGTGTTCGCCGTGCTCGTCGCGCCCATCACGGAAGAAGCGATGTTTCGCGGATGGGTGTCCGGCAGGCCGGGACATGTGCTGGCGGTGCTGATCCTCGGCGCTGCCGCGCTGGTCATGACGAGCGATCTCACCCGGTCGGAGGCGGAGGTCAACTGGAAGGCGATCGCGGTCGCCGGGACGGCACTGGTCGGTGCGATCCTGGCCGTTATCCTGCTGCGCAACCGAGGAGCGATGGGCTGGTTCCAGCGCCTGTTTCCGCTGTTTTTCTGGATCAGCTGCGCGCTGTTTGCCGCCATCCACCTGCTCAACTTCGCCGAAGCCGAGTGGTGGACGATCCTGCCGCTGGTGCTGCCGCAATTCAGCGTGGGCATGATGCTCGGCTATTTGCGCGTGAACTATGGCCTGTGGAGCAGCATGCTGCTCCACATCCTGCACAACGGCGCCTTCATCTCGCTAGTCCTGCTGGCGACCGGAGCGAAGTAGCTCAGATCTTGACGGCCGTTCCGCTGGCCGAGACCATCAGCATCGATCCGGTATCGCCGATCACTTCGTAGTCGAGGTCGATACCGACCACGGCATTGCCGCCCAGCGCCCCGCATTCGGCCTGCAATTCCTGAATCGCCTGCTCGCGCGCATCGCGCAGGATCCGTTCGTAGCTGCCCGACCGCCCACCGACGATATCGCGGATATTGGCAAAGAGATCGCGAAACAGGTTCGCGCCGACGATCACCTCTCCAGTGACGATGCCGAGATAGCCCTGAATCGGCCGCCCTTCGATGGTCGGGGTGGTCGTAACGATGATCCCGCGGGCGTCTTTCCAGGGGCCTGCCATATCCTCAATCTCCTCATTTCAGGTGTATTAGCAAGATAGGGCACGCTCGCCTGGAATCAACCCATGCCGAGTGCGGCCTTGTAGGTGTCGAGAATGGTTTCCTGCTCGCTGCGCTCGTCCGGCTTCATCTTCCGCAGGCGAATGATCTGGCGCATGATCTTGGTGTCGTAACCCACCGCCTTCGACTCGGCATAGACGTCGCGAATGTCGTCGGCGATGCCCTTCTTTTCTTCCTCGAGGCGTTCGATGCGCTCGATCAGCAGGCGCAGGCGGTCGTCGGTGGCTTCTGCCATCTTGTTTCACTCCAGAATATGAGAATCGGTTGGCGGCTCGATAGCCAGCATGCCGTTCCGGGTGAAGGCGGCGACTCGCTACTCCACGCGATTTTTCGCCACGCTGGTTTCCATGCGCTTCAACTGCTCGTCGGTCGCAGGCGTCTGACGGGTCGCCTTCCATTCGTCCTGCGGCATGCCGTGGATGAGTTCGCGCGCAGCCATCTTGTCGCCTTCGAAGCCTGCATCGCGGATCCAGTCGGCCAGGCAGTTGCGGCAGAACCCGGCGAGTCCCATCAGATCGATGTTCTGCGCATCGTGGCGGTGCTGCAGGTGCCGCACCAGCCGCCGGAAAGCCTGCGCCGCTACACCGTCGGGAAGATTATCCAGCGGATCGGGAGCATTCGTAGTCATGTTTCTATCGTCCTTGCTTTGTCGCATGGCGCTGCCATAGGCGCATTCCATGGTCACTTCCGCCCCCAAGCTCGATCCGCGCGGCCGCAAGGTCAAGATCCTCGCTACCGTCGGCCCCGCCAGCCGTTCTCCCGAAATGCTCGCTCGCCTGTTCAAGGCCGGGGTCGATGCCTTCCGCGTGAATATGAGCCATGGCGAACATGCGGATCATGCAAAGACCATCGAATGTATCCGCGCGCTGGAAAAGCAGTTCATGCGCCCCATCGCGATCCTGGCCGATCTGCAGGGTCCCAAACTGCGCGTGGGCAAGTTCAAGGACGGGCAGGCGGTGATCCGCCATTCGGGCCATTTCACGCTCGATCGCAACCCGGAGCCGGGCGATGAAACGCGTGTGGAGCTGCCGCATCCCGAGTTGTTCGGGCTGCTCCAAAAAGGTCAGCGGCTGTTGATCAACGATGGCAAGATCCGACTCAAGGTGATCCGCGCCGACGAAAACGAAATCCTCTGCTCGGCCGAAGTCGGCGGGGTGATTTCGGACCGCAAGGGCGTCAACGTCCCCGATGCCGAAGTGCCGATCCCCGCGCTGACCGACAAGGACCGCAAGGATCTGGCCTTTGCCGTCGCGCAGGGCGTCGACTGGATCGGCCTCAGCTTCGTACAGCGCCCCGAGGATCTTGCCGAAGCGCGACGGCTGATGGGCGGATACGGAGCGCTGTGCGCCAAGATCGAAAAGCCGATGGCCGTGCGCCGGCTCGACGAGATCATCGACATGAGCGACGGCATCATGGTCGCCCGCGGCGACCTCGGCGTCGAGCTGGAGCCGCAGGAAGTCCCGCCGCTGCAGAAGCGGATCGTCAATGCCACGCGTCTGAAGGGCAAGCCGGTGATCGTGGCGACGCAGATGCTCGAAAGCATGATCGAAAGCCCTGCCCCGACGCGCGCCGAAGTGTCCGACGTGGCCAATGCGGTTTACGATGGCGCCGACGCGGTCATGCTCTCGGCCGAAACCGCTGCGGGCGACTGGCCCGAGGAAGCGGTCACGATCATGCACAAGATCGCACGCCAGGTCGAAGCCGACGAGGCCTATCTGGAGCGCGTCCGCTTGCTCGAAACGCCGCCCGACCGGACGACGGCCGACGCACTGGCGCACGCCTGCATGACCGTGGCCGACACGGTGCCGGTCAGTGCGATTACCGTCTTCACAGGCTCCGGCTCGACGGCCCGGCGCGTCGCCCGCGAACGCCCCAACGTGCCGATGCTGGTGCTCACGCCGAGCATGAACACCGCACGCCGCCTCGGCCTGCTATGGGGGGCCCATGCCGTGGCGACCAAGGACATCGGCAGTTTCGAGGAGATGATCGCCAAGGGCAAACGCATGGCTTTGCGCCATGGTTTCGGCCAGGCCGGCAGCAAGCTGATCGCGCTGGCCGGCGTTCCCTTCGGCACACCGGGATCGACCAATCTGCTCCACGTCGTCACCGTCAGCGGAGACGAGCTGGAGAAACACGAAGGCTAGGACTGGCCGAGCAAGCGCGCCCGCGCTTCATCCTTGCCGATGAGGGGTAACAATTCGCCCATGTCGGGCCCATGGTCCATTCCCGTCAGCGCCTGACGGAGCGGGAGGAACAGGGCCTTGCCCTTGCGCCCGGTCGCCTCTTTGAGCCGACCGGTCAGGGCCGTCCATGGATCGTCGCCCCATTCGAGCAGGCCTGCAGCCTCGGCAAGATAGTCGCGATCCTCGGCCGAAAAATCCGGCTGTTCGATCGGACCGGTAACGAGCCGCCACCAGTCTGCTGCCTCGGGCACGTGCGACAGATTCGGTCGGATCGCATGCCAGCCGGCTTCGTCCATGCCCACCGGCAGGCGATCCGCGACCTCGGCAAAATCCATCTGATGGACGATGGCGGCGTTGATCCGTTCAAGCTCGGTATCCTCGAACCGCGCAGGAGCGCGACCGAATGTCGTCAGGTCGAATGTTTCGAGCAGGGCGGCGCGGTCGGCAATGGGTTCCACCGGCAGCGACGTGCCGAGCCGCGCCAGCAGCGCAACGATGGCCGAGGGTTCGATCCCGCGTTCGCGAAAGGCGTCGCAGCCGAGGGAGCCGAGCCTTTTCGAAAGCTTGCCCTCCTTCCCGACCAACAGGGCTTCATGTGCGAAAGCCGGAATTTGCTGCGCATTATGCTGCGCAGCAATCAATGCGGTAAACATCTGGATTTGCACGGCAGTATTGCTGACATGGTCTTCGCCCCGGAGCACGTGGGTGACGCCCATGTCGAGGTCGTCCACAGCGCTCGGCAACATATAGAGCCAGCTATTATCCGCCCGACGGACTACGGGATCGGACAGTTGTGCCGGATCGAATTTCTGCGTTCCGCGGACGCCGTCGTCCCAACCGATCTGCTCGTCGTGGTCGAGCTTGAAACGCCAGTGCGGCGCGATCCCGTCGGCTTCCTTTGCAGCGCGGTCTTCATCGCTCAACTCCAGCGCACCGCGATCGTATATCGGGGGCAGTCCACGGCCGAGCCTGATCTTGCGCTTGAGTTCGAGCTCTTGCTGCGTTTCGTAACAGGGATAGACGCGCCCCGCATCCCGCAGCGCCTCGAAGGCGCGATCGTATTTGGCGAGGCGTTCGGACTGGCGCTCCTCGTCATCCGGCACCATGCCGAGCCACGCGAGATCGGTGCGGATCGCCTCGACATATTCCTCGCGGCTACGCTCCGCATCGGTATCGTCGATCCGCAGCAGGAAGGTGCCGCCGTGCTTGCGGGCGAGCATCCAGTTGTGCAGCGCCGTGCGGATATTCCCGACGTGAAGCCGCCCGGTGGGCGATGGTGCGAAACGGGTGACAGTGGTCATGCCCGGGCCGATAGCCGAGCTAGACCTGCTTGGCGAGAGGTCAGCCGGCCTGTCTCGGGCGGTTCTTCATCGCGGCTTCGCGAGCCTTGCGATAGTCGAGAATTCCGCTCGCCTCGCCGCTCCGCATCGCTGCGCTGATGGCAGCGGGCGTGGCGAAATGTTCGCCGGGGGCCGGTTCGCAGATGAGATAGCCCTGCGCTTCCTGGCAACCGAGCTTGCGGAGGAGATCGAGCTGGGCACGGGTCTCGACCCCTTCCGCCGTGGTGGCCATGCCCAATGCATCGGCAAGACGGGTGATACTGGACACGATTGCCTGATTGTCGGCCGAATCTTCCACCCCTTCGACGAAATCCTTGTCGATCTTGATCCGGTCGAAGGGGAAACGGCGTAGATAGCTGAGCGACGAATAGCCGATACCGAAATCGTCGAGTGCGATCCTGACGCCCAATTGACGCAGCTTTTGCAGATTGCCCATACTGAGCGGACTTTCCTGCATCAGCACATGCTCCGTAATCTCGAACTCGACGCGTTCCGGCGCAATGCCATGGGCGTGGATGGCCTGCGCGACGATGGCCACGAGATGCGGGCTGCGTACCTGCGTCGGCGACAGGTTGATCGCGATCCGGAAATCGCCCGCCCATTTCGCGGTTTCCGCGAAGGCCTGCCGGATCGACCATTCGCCGATCGGGACGATCAGGCCCGTTTCTTCGGCCACTTCGAGGAAGTCGGCCGGTCTGATTATTCCGCGCCGTGGATGATACCAGCGCAGCAACGCTTCGTACCCGACGACCGCGCCCGAATCGAGATCGATCACCGGTTGGTAGTGGAGATTGAGCTGACCGCGCGCGATCACTTCGCGAAGGTCCATCTCGATTTCGCGCCTCTCCCGCTCCGCACGGTCGATGGCCTGGTCGTAGAGCGCGAGCGTATCGCGCCCCTTTCGCTTGGCCGCGAACAGGGCGAGGTCGGCGCGGCGCATGAGTTCCTCGGCATCGCAATTGCCCTCGGAGCATTTCGCGATCCCGACACTGCCGGAAATGCGATAGACCTGTCCGTCGATCTCGAACGGATCGCGGATCACCGACAGGAAACGATGCGCGCGTTCGATGAGCATGCCTGCCCCCGCACGCGTTTCGATCAGGATTGCGAATTCGTCCCCACCGAGCCGGGCGACCAGATCGTGTCCGCGCACCGCCTGTTCGATCCGCGTACCGACTTCGCGCAGAAGCCTGTCGCCCATCAAATGTCCGCGGGTATCGTTGACCGCCTTGAAATCGTCCAGATCGAGATAGAACAGCGCCACGTTGCGCGCCCGCTCGCCCTGCGCGAGTGCCGCACGCAGCCGATCGTTGAAAAGGTAGCGGTTGGCGAGCCCGGTGAGGTTGTCGTAATGCGCCATGAAGGCGACGCGTTCCTCGATGATCCGGTCGTTCGTGACGTCACGGGCTACGCCGCTCATCCGGCCATCGCTGCGCGGCCGTGCGGACAATTTCCAGAAGCGCACCTCCCCATCGACCCTCAGTTTGAGTACCAGGTCGTGAAAGCGGCTGCGTTCCATCAGATGCCGCGCAAGCCGGTCCCGGTCTTCTCCCTTGGCGAACATGCCGATCAAGGGCGATGCCTCGAGTTCTTCGACCGGCCGGCCGGCCGCCGTGGCGAAGCGCGCCGTGACTTCCCGCAGGTTGCCGCACGGCCCCACGGTCCAGAGCCAGTCGGAGGAATGCTCTTCGTAATCGTTCAGCAGCAGACGCACCGTGCCGGCCGCCTCGCGACGGCTGATCTCGGCGCTCGCCCCGCCGACAATCTGTCTTTCCTGCTCGCGGGTCGAACCCAGCAGAGCAATGACGAAGAAGGCCAGCAGGATGAGAGCGGGCCAGCCCGCACCGCCCGTCTGGATCAGGATGGCCGCGGTAATCGATATCGCCATGGCGACGATATGGAAGATTGCCGCCTTTGGCGCCGTTCGATGGACCAGCAAAACGCCGCACAGCACGGCGATGGCGACGACCGCGAGAAGCACCGCATCCATTCCGGTTGCCACGGTTGCAAGATAGGGAAAGATCGCCGCCCAGATAAGCGATCCGAGCCATTGCAGAGCAATGAAGCGGCGCCAGTGCCTTTGCAGCTCGGCAAGCGATGGATCCTCCCGGTCGAGACTGCGGTCGAAAACAACGTAAACAGCCAGTTGCATAAGCTGGGCTGCGGCCCAGCCGAGCAGAATTGCGAGGGGGACCTGTTCCCGAAACGCATAGACCAGCGCGGCAATCGATCCGAGCGCAGGGAGCAGGGACAATGTCGCCCCGGTCGTGAAATCCCTCAGCCTGCGGGTCAGCAGCAACAGCTCGATCGCTGCCGCTCCGCCCGCCGGTCCGGCAGGTTCAGGCACCTCGGCGTCGGGCTCATCTACTGCCACCAATTTCCCCGCATCGCGGCCACGTTCCCCTGCGCACGCGAGACTTAACGTGCGCCTGCCGCGCCCCGCCGTCAAGCAAACACGTACAGGAGGCCTTGCGACGGCCACCAATGAAAAGGCCCCGCCGGAGCTATCCGGCGGGGCCCATTCCGTTCGGTCGATGGCCGAAGCGGCTTATTCGCCGTCCTTCGCGTCCTCGTTCAGGTAGTCGCCCGCATCGGCATCGGTGCCGTGGGTTTCACCTTCCATGGCCGCCAGCGGATCGTCGCCAATCGCCGCTTCGCGGCCCTGGGCGAGCTCGGCTTCGTGCTCTTCCTCGGCGGTGTTGGCAGCGATGATCGCCTCCTGCGCCTTCTTCCACTGGGCCCGCAGAGCAGCATCGCGGCTCGATGCAGTGATGCGCATCCGGTTCATGCCCGCGCCGGTGCCGGCGGGGATGAGACGGCCGACGATCACGTTCTCCTTGAGGCCGACCAGCGTGTCCTTCTTACCCTCGACCGCGGCCTGGGTGAGGACGCGCGTGGTTTCCTGGAACGAGGCGGCCGAGATGAACGAACGCGTCTGCAGGCTGGCCTTGGTGATACCCAGCAGGATCGGCGTGCCGACAGCGGGCTGCTTGCCCTTGCCGAGCCTGGCGTTGGTCTCGTTCAGCTCTTCCAGATCGACCTGTTCGCCGGGCAGCAGCACGGTGTCGCCACCGTCGGTGATCTCGACCTTCTGCAGCATCTGGCGAACGATCACCTCGATGTGCTTGTCGTTGATCTTCACGCCCTGCAAGCGATAGACTTCCTGGATCTCGTTGACGAGATACTCGGCCAGCGCCTCGACGCCCAGCACTTCGAGGATGTCGTGCGGGTTGGGCGAGCCGGAGATGAGCGTATCGCCCTTCTTCACATGGTCGCCTTCCTGCACGTCGATCACCTTGGTCTTGGGGATCAGGTACTCGACTGCATCGCCTTCCTCGGGCACGATCGCGATCTTGCGTTTCGCCTTGTATTCGCGAACGAATTCGATCTTGCCCGAAATCTTGGCGATGACCGCATTGTCCTTCGGCAGGCGTGCTTCGAACAGTTCGGCCACCCGCGGCAGACCGCCGGTGATGTCGCGCGTCTTCGCGGCTTCGCGCGAGGCACGGGCAAGGATGTCGCCCGCCTCGACCTGCTGACCGTCATCCACCGACAGCACGGTGCCCGGCGCCAGCATGTAGCGCGCGGCCTCGCTCTCGTCGCCGGCATCGTTGAACAGCGTCAGGCGCGGACGCAGATCGTCCTTCTTGCGGCCGGTCGTGCGCATTTCGGTGACGACACGCTGGGCGATACCGGTGGCATCGTCGACGCGCTCTTCCATCGTCGTACCGTCGACGAGGTCCTGATACTTCACGACACCCGACTGTTCGGTGATGATCGGCAGGCTGAACGGATCCCATTCCGCCAGACGATCGCCTTCCTTCACCTTGGCGCCATCCTTGTGCATCAGCACGGTACCGTAAGGTACCTTGTGGATCTCGCGCTCGCGGCCTTCGGCGTCGATCACCGCCAGCTCGCCATTGCGGGCGAGCGAGAGGATCCGACCCTTCTTGTCGGTGATGGTCGGCATGTCGCGATAGACGACCTTGCCGTCCGACACGGATTCGAGGTGCGAGGTTTCGTTGAGCTGTGCGGCGCCGCCGATGTGGAAGGTACGCATGGTGAGCTGCGTGCCGGGCTCACCGATCGACTGCGCGGCGATGACGCCGACAGCTTCACCGATATTCACCGGCGTACCGCGAGCCAGGTCACGGCCGTAGCAGGTGGCGCAGACGCCCTGCTGGGCTTCGCAGACCAGCGGCGAACGGATCTTGGCGACCTGCACTTCGGCTTCCTCGATGACCTTGATCATCGGTTCGTCGAGCAGCGTGCCCGCCGGTGCGATCACTTCGCCGGTGGCGGCATTGACGATATCCTCGGCCACGGTGCGGCCCAGGATGCGTTCGCCGAGCGATGCGATAACCGAACCGCCCTGCACGATCGCACGCATTTCCAGCGCGTTCTCGGTCTTGCAGTCCTCTTCGATGATGACGCAATCCTGCGACACGTCGACGAGGCGGCGGGTCAGGTAACCCGAGTTTGCCGTCTTCAACGCCGTATCCGCGAGGCCCTTACGGGCGCCGTGGGTCGAGTTGAAGTATTCGAGGACGTTGAGGCCTTCCTTGAAGTTCGAGATGATCGGGTTCTCGATGATCTCGCCCGACGGCTTGGCCATCAGGCCGCGCATGCCAGCGAGCTGCTTCATCTGCGCCGGCGAACCACGGGCCCCCGAGTGCGACATCATGTAGATCGAGTTGATCTCGGCCTGGAGCCCGTCCTTGTCGATCGGGCGCGCCTTGATCTTTTCCATCATCGCGTCGGCCACCTGGTCGCCGCAACGGCTCCAGGCGTCGATCACCTTGTTGTACTTTTCCTGCTGGGTGATCAGGCCGTCCTGATACTGCTGCTCGTAATCGGCAACCATGTTCTTGGTCGCCTCGACCAGTTCGATCTTCTCTTCGGGGATGATCATGTCGTCCTTGCCGAAAGAGATGCCGGCCTTGAACGCGTGACGGAAGCCCAGCGCCATGATGGCGTCGGCGAACAGCACGGTGTCCTTCTGGCCGGTGTGGCGATAGACCTCGTCGATGACGTCGGCGATGTCCTTCTTGGTCAGCAGGCGGTTGACGATGTCGAAAGGAACCTTGTGGTTCTTCGGCAGGCATTCGCCGATCAGCATACGCCCGGCCGTGGTCTCGAAGCGCTGCATCGAGATATTGCCCGCCTCATCGGCCTGCGGAACGCGGGCGAGGATCTTGGTATGCAGCGAGACCTGCTTGGTTTCGAGCGCCTGGTGCACCTCGGCCATGTCCGAGAACATCTGCAGCTTCTCGACCTTGTTGCCGTCCGAATCCTCGGCGAATTCGGGCTTCTTCTCCTGCCGCTCCATCGAGAGGTAGTAGAGGCCCAGCACCATGTCCTGCGAAGGCACGATGATCGGCTTGCCGTTGGCGGGCGAGAGGATGTTGTTGGTCGACATCATCAGGACGCGCGCTTCCAGCTGCGCCTCGAGGCTCAGCGGGACGTGAACGGCCATCTGGTCGCCGTCGAAGTCGGCGTTGAAGGCGGCGCAGACCAGCGGGTGGAGCTGGATCGCCTTGCCCTCGATCAGGACCGGCTCGAACGCCTGGATGCCGAGGCGGTGGAGCGTCGGGGCGCGGTTGAGGAGAACCGGGTGCTCGCGAATGACTTCGTCGAGGATGTCCCAGACTTCCTTGCGTTCCTTCTCGACCCACTTCTTCGCCTGCTTGAGCGTCATGGAGAGGCCCTTGGCGTCGAGGCGGGCGTAGATGAACGGCTTGAACAGTTCGAGCGCCATCTTCTTCGGCAGGCCGCACTGGTGCAGCTTGAGTTCCGGTCCGGTCACGATGACCGAACGGCCCGAATAGTCGACGCGCTTGCCGAGCAGGTTCTGGCGGAAGCGGCCCTGCTTGCCCTTGAGCATATCGCTGAGCGACTTGAGCGGACGCTTGTTGGCGCCGGTGATCACGCGACCGCGGCGGCCATTGTCGAACAGCGCATCGACCGCTTCCTGCAGCATGCGCTTTTCGTTGCGGACGATGATGTCCGGCGCGCGCAGCTCCATCAGGCGCTTCAAGCGGTTGTTGCGGTTTATCACGCGGCGATAGAGGTCGTTGAGGTCCGACGTCGCGAAACGGCCGCCGTCGAGCGGCACCAGCGGGCGCAGTTCGGGCGGAATGACCGGCACGACTTCGAGGATCATCCATTCGGGACGGTTGCCCGATTCGATGAAGCTTTCGACGACCTTGAGGCGCTTGATGATCTTGGCGGGCTTGAGCTTTGATTTCGTGGTCGCGAGCTCTTCCAGCAGGTCCTCTTTCTCCTGTTCGAGATCGAGATCCATCAGCATGAACTTGACCGCTTCGGCACCGATACCGGCGCTGAAGCTGTCTTCGCCGTATTCGTCCTGCGCTTCGAGCAGCTCGTCTTCGGTAAGGAGCTGGAACTTCTCCAGCGGCGTCAGGCCGGGCTCGGTGACGATGTAGCTTTCGAAATAGAGTACGCGCTCAAGCTGCTTGAGCTGCATGTCGAGCAGCAGGCCGATGCGCGAAGGCAGGCTCTTGAGGAACCAGATATGCGCAACCGGCGCGGCCAGTTCGATGTGGCCCATGCGCTCGCGGCGGACCTTGGTCACGGTCACCTCGACGCCGCACTTTTCGCAGACGACGCCCTTGTACTTCATGCGCTTGTACTTGCCGCACAGGCATTCGTAGTCCTTCACCGGACCGAAGATGCGCGCGCAGAACAACCCGTCACGCTCGGGCTTGAACGTGCGGTAGTTGATCGTCTCGGGCTTCTTGATCTCGCCGAACGACCACGAGCGGATGCGCTCGGGGCTGGCGATGCCGATCTGGATCTCGTCAAACGTCTCGGGCTTGGCGAGCTGGTTGGTGAATTTGGTCAGTTCGTTCATGACTTAATTCCCTAAGGGGTATTTCTGATGGGCGGAAAGCGGAGGGGGCGCGGAGCCCCCTATTCCGCCGCTATCGCGAGGCCGTCGTCGTCCTCGTCGTCGGCCAGCGACTTGAGTTCGACATTGAGGCCCAGGCTGCGCATTTCCTTGACGAGCACGTTGAAGCTCTCCGGAATGCCCGCCTCGAAGGTGTCGTCACCCTTGACGATCGCTTCGTAGACCTTGGTACGGCCGATCACGTCGTCCGACTTCACGGTGAGGATTTCCTGCAGCGTGTAAGCGGCGCCGTAGGCCTGGAGCGCCCAGACCTCCATTTCACCGAAGCGCTGGCCGCCGAACTGGGCCTTACCGCCCAGCGGCTGCTGGGTAACGAGGCTGTAGGGGCCGATCGAACGGGCGTGGATCTTGTCGTCGACGAGGTGGTGCAGCTTGAGCATGTAGATGATGCCCACGGTTACCTTGCGGTCGAAGGCTTCACCCGTGCGCCCGTCGAACAGGACCGACTGGCCCGAGCTGTCGAGACCCGCCTTTTCGAGTTCGACCGTCACATCGCCTTCGCGTGCACCGTCGAACACCGGCGTACCCATCGGCACGCCCGCGGTCAGGTTGCCTGCAAGCTCGACCACTTCGGCGGTCGAACGGCTGTCGATCGCGTCGTAATACTGCTCGCCATAGACGTCCTTCAGGCGCTCGATAACGGCTTCGGGCGGCTTGGCCGCGGCATAGTCTTCCGAAGCGTTCGGGTTTGCGCGCTTCCACTCTTCGAGCTGCTCGCCGATCTGGTGGCCCAGATTGCGGGCCGCCATGCCGAGATGCGTTTCGAAGATCTGTCCGACGTTCATGCGCGAAGGCACGCCCAGCGGGTTGAGGACGATGTCGACCGGCGTCCCGTCTTCGAGGAACGGCATGTCCTCGACCGGCAGGATGCGGCTGATGACACCCTTGTTTCCATGACGTCCGGCCATCTTGTCGCCCGGCTGCAGCTTGCGCTTCACCGCAACGAAGACCTTGACCATCTTGAGCACGCCCGGGGCGAGTTCGTCACCACGTTCGAGCTTTTCCTTACGGTCTTCGAACTTCTCTTCGATGAACTTCACGGCTTCGTCGTATTGCGACTTGACCGCTTCGAGCTGCGCCTGACGGCCATCGTCGGCCACCGCGAACTTGAACCATTCGTGGCGCTCGACCTCGTCCAGCACTTCTTCGGTGATTTCCGAACCCTTCTTGACGCCCTTCGGCGCTGCTGAAGCCGTCTGACCGACAAGCATGTCGCGCAGGCGGTTATAGGTCGCACGGTTGAGAATGGCGCGTTCGTCGTTCGAGTCCTTGCGGAGGCGTTCGATTTCCTCGTTCTGGATCGCCCGCGTACGGTCGTCGATCTCGATACCGTGGCGATTGAAGACGCGAACCTCGACCACCGTACCGGCCACACCCGGCGGCAGGCGGAGCGAAGTGTCGCGCACGTCGCTGGCCTTTTCGCCGAAGATGGCGCGCAGGAGTTTTTCTTCCGGCGTCATCGGGCTTTCGCCCTTGGGCGTGATCTTGCCACACAGGATATCGCCCGGATGCACTTCGGCGCCGATATAGACGATGCCCGCCTCGTCGAGGTTGCGCAGGGCTTCCTCGCCGACATTGGGAATGTCGCGGGTGATGTCTTCGGGGCCGAGCTTCGTGTCCCGGGCCATGACTTCGAATTCCTCGATATGGATCGAGGTGAAGACGTCGTCCTTCACGATACGCTCGGAGATGAGGATCGAGTCCTCATAGTTGTAGCCGTTCCAAGGCATGAAGGCGACGAGGCTGTTGCGGCCCAGAGCCAGCTCGCCCAGATCGGTCGAAGGACCGTCGGCGATGATGTCGCCCGGTTCGACCGTTTCACCCACCTTCACCAGCGGGCGCTGGTTGATGCAGGTGTCCTGGTTCGAACGCTGGAACTTCTGCAGCGTGTAGATGTCGACGCCCGACTGGCCGGGTTCGACATCGCCGATCGCACGGATGACGATACGCGTCGCATCGACCTGGTCGACGATGCCGCCGCGGGTCGCCGCGATGGCCGCGCCGCTGTCGCGCGCAACGGTTTCTTCCATGCCGGTGCCGACCCAGGGCGCTTCGGCCTTGACCAGCGGCACCGCCTGGCGCTGCATGTTCGAGCCCATTAGCGCGCGGTTGGCGTCATCGTTTTCCAGGAACGGGATTAGCGACGCGGCGACCGAGACGAGCTGCTTGGGGCTGACGTCCATCAGGGTGATAGTTTCGCGCGGCGCCATAAGGTTGTCGCCATCGTGACGCGCCGAAACAAGTTCCTCGACGAAGGAGCCGTCTTCGGTAAGCTCGGCCGAAGCCTGCGCGACGGTGTGCTTCTGCTCTTCCATCGCAGACAGGTAGACGACCTCGTCGGTGACCTTGTTGTCCGCAACCTTGCGATACGGCGTTTCGATGAAGCCGTATTTGTTGACGCGCGCAAAGGTCGACAGCGAGTTGATGAGGCCGATATTCGGGCCTTCCGGCGTTTCGATCGGGCAGATGCGGCCATAGTGCGTCGGGTGAACGTCGCGCACTTCGAAGCCCGCACGTTCGCGCGTCAGACCACCCGGGCCAAGTGCCGAAACGCGGCGCTTGTGGGTGACTTCCGACAGCGGGTTGGTCTGGTCCATGAACTGCGAGAGCTGCGAGGAACCGAAGAACTCGCGCACCGCAGCCACGGCGGGCTTCGCATTGATCAGGTCGTTCGGCATGACGGTCGATACGTCGACGCTGCTCATGCGCTCCTTCACAGCGCGCTCCATCCGCAGCAGGCCGACGCGGTACTGATTCTCCAGCAGCTCGCCGACCGAGCGGACGCGGCGGTTGCCGAGATTGTCGATATCGTCGACTTCGCCCTTGCCGTCCTTCAGGTCGACCAGTTCCTTGACCACGGCGAGGATGTCTTCCTTGCGCAGCGTGGTGACCGTGTCTTCCGCATCGAGTTCGAGGCGCATGTTCAGCTTCACGCGACCGACAGCCGAGAGGTCGTAACGCTCGCCGTCGAAGAACAGGCCTTCGAACAAGGCTTCGGCGGTTTCCTTGGTCGGCGGCTCGCCCGGGCGCATCACCTTGTAAATGGCCTCAAGGCCCTCGTCGCGGTTCTCGGCCTTGTCGACCTGGAGCGTGTTGCGCATCCACGGACCGGTGTTGACGTGATCGATGTCGAGCAGGTCCATCGCATCGATGCCGGCAGCGTCGAGCACTTCGAGATTCTCGGCCGAAACCTCGTCACCCGCTTCGATGTAGATGCGGCCGGTCTTCTCGTCGATCATGTCGCGCGAAGCGTAGCGGCCGAAGATTTCCTCGGTCGGCAGCAGCAGCGTTTCAAGCCCGTCCTTGGCTGCTTTGTTGGCGGCGCGAGGCGAGATCTTCTGACCGGCAGGAAAGACTTCCTCGCCCGTCTTGGCATCGATCAGCGGGAAGGCCGGCTTCTGGCCGCGCCACTGTTCCGCAACGAAGGGGATATTCCAGCCTTCGCCCTTCTTGCCGGTCGCCCGCTTCCAGGTGACGGTCTTGTAGAAGTGGTTGAGGATGTCTTCGCTGTCGAGGCCGAGCGCGAACAGCAGTGCCGTGACCGGCAGCTTGCGCTTGCGGTCGATACGGACATTGACGATGTCCTTGGCGTCGAATTCGAAATCGAGCCACGAACCGCGATACGGAATGATGCGGGCGGCGAAGAGCAGCTTGCCCGAAGAGTGCGTTTTGCCGCGGTCATGATCGAACAGCACACCCGGCGAGCGGTGCATCTGCGAAACGATCACGCGCTCGGTCCCGTTGATGATGAAGGTACCATTGCCCGTCATCAGGGGCATGTCGCCCATATAGACGTCCTGCTCCTTGATATCGAGCACCGAACGGGTTTCGGTTTCCTGATCGACCTCGAACACGATCAGGCGCAGCGTGACCTTCATCGGGGCGGCATAGGTAATGCCGCGCTGGCGACATTCGACGATGTCGTATTTGGGCGCTTCGAGTTCGTAATGGACGAAATCCAGTTCGGCGGTACCGGCGAAATCGCGGATCGGGAACACGCTGCGCAGCGTCTTCTCGAGGCCGGAGACGTAGCCCGTCTCCTTGTTCGAGCGCAGGAACTGCTCATAGCTCTCGCGCTGGACCTCGATCAGGTTCGGCATGTCGACCACTTCGTGGATGTCGCCGAAGATCTTGCGGATACGACGCTTTGCCGTGCCCTGTGCGTTCGCGCCCCGGGTTTTCTTCGGAGCCTTCGCCTTGGTAGCCATAAGGGGTAAGTACCTCTTCTCGTGTGCGCCGGACGCTGCCCCGTCATCCGGGCGAGCAGCCTCTCGGTATTCCTGTCTCATGCACGTGAGATCCATGACCGGGACGCGAAAAGGCCGCAACGTCTTGCGCACCGGTTCCGGCGGCCTGTTGCAGCTTCTCTAGCGTCGCGATTATGGAAACGCCGCTTCCATCCTGTATCCGATCCCCGCGCATGAATCGGACTCGCTCGAAGCGTGCGGTCGACAGGGCATGTAGGAATTGGGCACCCCGCTGTCAAACGGGTATTCGCACGATATGGCAGAGCCAGCCGCCTGCTCGTCAATTCATCGACTCTCCGGCGATTTGGATCGCCCGACAGTGCAAAAAATATGACCGGATGCAGAATATCTCTTTTCGGCGGACGAAATGTGGCTATTTTAAGGCTACGCCAATCACGGCGTTACAGGAACATTATCACATGAAGAAGATCGCTCTCGTCGCCGCCCTTCCCTTCGCTCTGACCCTCGCCGCCTGCGGTGAACAGGCCGCCGAAGAAGCTCCGGCTGAAGAAATGGCTCCGGCTGAAACCATGACCGAAGAAGCTCCGATGGTCGAAGAAACCCCGGCTGTCGACCCGATGGCCGAAGAAGGTGCGATGATGGACGACACCGCCACCGCCACCGAAGAAGCTCCGGCTGCCGAAGAAACCACTCCGGCCGAATAATCGATCAGCCGTCCGCGCGTGACGCGCGGAACGGTTCGAAAAGCGAGAGGCTCGCCCCATGCGGGGCGGGCCTTTTTCTTGCTCATAGCAGCTCTCGGAACGTACGATAATCGTGGCCGTTTCATGGCAATGCTCTCGAAAGGAGATACTGACATGACGAAGTTCGCCATGATTATCGCTCTGCCCATTGCCTTGTCGGTGGCGGCCTGCGGCGATTCGATCGATGGTACCGACACCGCCGATCTCGAAGCCGATGCCGTCGAACCGATGGATCAGGGGATGACCGACCCGGTCGAAACCCCGGAACCGATGATGACGGGAACCGAAACCGAAACCGGCACGATGGATGACGGTATGACCGCCGAGCCGGCCGACGGCACCGCCACTGATCCTATGGCAACCGACCCGGCCACCGAGTAATTACGCCGGCGATGGACCGCAGAGCTGGTTCCGCTTGACAGAATCGCTCAAATCCTTAGAGGCCCGCCACCGAACGGCGACCTTTTCGGTTTGCCCGTTCATCCGTCCGAGACAGTTGGTGACCGGAATATGCCGGTCTTAATTTCCAGCCTAGACGGGGACAGAGATTTCCGGCGATGTTGTGCATCGTCGTTTCGCGCCGCTCTCCATTTCGAATGGTGGCGCACTCCTTCCCCATCAACGGACTCGCCCGTGTCGATTTCTCGGCATGGACAAACGTAGCCGGTCGTCCGCCGCAAGCAGGCGGCCATAGTGAAGGAGTATGGCATGGATCGTTCGCAGAAAGCCGATGCGGTCGCCCAGCTCAGCGAAGTCTTCGCCCAGTCCGGCGTGGTGGTCGTCACCCGCAATCTGGGGCTCACGGTGGACCAGTCCACCGAACTGCGTACGAAGATGCGCGAAGCCGGTGCGTCCTACAAGGTTGCGAAGAACCGTCTCGCCAAGCTCGCCCTGAAGGACACCGACTACGCAGGTCTCGACGAGTACCTGTCCGGTCCGACCGCCCTCGGTTATTCCGAGGATCCGGTTGCTGCGGCCAAGGCCGTGGTGGAGTTCGCCAAGACCACCGACAAGATCGAAATCGTCGGCGGTTCGATGGGCGCAACGAAGCTCGACGAAGCAGGGGTCAAGGCACTCGCCTCGATGCCGAGCCTCGACGAACTTCGGGCGAAGATCGTGGGTCTCGTCAACGCCCCGGCAACCAAGGTTGCCCAGGTCGTCAACGCACCCGCAGCCAAGCTCGCCCGTGTCTTCGGTGCCTATGGCGCCAAGGAAGCCGCGTAAGAGCTGGTTCGACGCACGAACACATATTCATCGGGGCAGACCCAACCGGGGCACCCCGGCCTTATATTTGGAGTGAAACATCATGGCCGATATCGCCAAGCTTGTTGAAGAACTGTCGAAGCTGACCGTCATGGAAGCCGCTGAGCTTGCCAAGGCGCTCGAAGAAGAGTGGGGCGTTAGCGCCGCCGCTGCCGTTGCCGTTGCCGGCCCCGCCGCCGGTGGTGGCGACGCTGGTGCCGCAGCCGAAGAAAAGGACGAATTCGATGTCGTCCTGACCGGCGACGGTGGCAAGAAGATCCAGGTGATCAAGGAAGTCCGCGCCATCACCGGCCTGGGCCTCTCGGAAGCCAAGGCTCTCGTCGAAGGCGCGCCCAAGCCGATCAAGGAAGGCGTCAACAAGGCGGAAGCAGAAGAAATCAAGGGCAAGATCGAAGCAGCCGGCGGTACCGTCGAACTCAAGTAAGCCCCTGTCTCCGCACATGCGGGGATCGGTTTGCGCTTCGATCTCGTTCGCGAGATCAGACGAAGGGCGGTACCGCAAGGTGCCGCCCTTTTTCGTCGCCTGTGCCCTCGGCAGAGCGAGAGTGTGACCCGTCGGCCTCATCCGGCCCGTTAAATCGGAACCGCAGCCTTTGGCGTTTGAGTAGGCCTGCCCTTTTCCCTATCCGGGCCGGCTGCATGACGCACGAGACTGCCATGGAGCCCCTGCCCCCCATTGCGGAACCGGGCGGTGACGGCTGGCGCGACGAACTGGTCGCGACGTTGCGGCTGAGCTGGCCGCTGGCGGCGGCGAACCTGTTGCAGATGCTGACCTACGCCATCGACGTGATCTTCATCGCGCGGCTGGGCGAGGACCAGCTGGCCGCATCCGCATTGGCAATCGCGCTTTTCGGGCTCGTATTATGGGCGCTGTCGGGGCTGACGGGCGCCGTCGCGCCCGTTGCAGCGGCCGAGCTGGGCGAGCGCGCGCCGGCACTGCGCCCGGTCCGCCGTTCGGTGCGCATGGCGCTGTGGCTGGCGCTGTTCGGCGGGATCGGGGGGATTGGCCTGTGCCTGCTGCTCGGCCCCCTGATGCGGGTGACCGGGCAGGAACCGCAGATCGTCGCCATGGCGATCGAATACAACACGCTGCTGGTGCTTTCGATGGTGCCGATGCTGTTCAACAATGTGTTGCGCAGCTTCGTCTCCACGCTCGACCGGCCGATCTTCGCCACTGCGATCACCGCAGGCGGCATCTTCGTCAACGCGCTGGCCAATTACGCCTTCATCTTCGGCAATCTCGGCGCGCCAGAGCTCGGCCTCAAAGGGGCTGCTGTCGCCACCATCATCACCACTCTGGTGACGCTGGCCGCCTACATCGTCGCCATCCGGCTCGATCCCAAGCTCCACCGCTATCGGGTTTTCGGTCGCTGGTGGTCGCCCGACTGGGCGCGCTTCAGACACATAGCCAATGTCGGCACCCCGATCGCCCTGACGATTACCGCGGAAGCCGGGATCTTCGGCGCCGCCGCCTTCCTCATGGGCAACATCGGCGCCAGCCAGTTGGCGGCGCACACCGTTGCCCTGCAGATCGCGGCGCTGGCGTTCCAGGTGCCCTTCGGCGTCGGTCAGGCCGCAACCATCAGAGTCGGCTATTTCTATGGCTCGCGCGATAGCGAGGGCATGAAGCGCGCGGGGTGGACGGCGATCGTCGTCGGCACCGGTTTCATGGTGCTGACAGCGCTCGCCATGATCGTCATCCCCAAGCCCCTGATCGCGATCTATGTCGATCCATGGGATCCCAAGAACGCCGTGCTGGTCGGCTTCGCGCTGCAATATATCGTGATCGCCGCCGCCTTCCAGCTGTTCGATGGGATGCAGGCGGTGGCCGCGGGCGCACTGCGCGGATTGCAGGATACCCGCATCCCGATGTGGATCGCGGCCTTCGCCTATTGGGTTCCCGGCATCGGCACCGCGCTCGTGCTGGGCTTCGCCACGCCGCTCGAAGGTGTCGGGGTGTGGATCGGCCTGGCGACCGGCCTGATTTTCGCAGCGGCTCTCCTCGGCTGGCGCTGGCATCGGCGCGAGGCGCTTGGACTGACCACGCGCCCCGCCAGCCGATAATTCAGGCGGCGCGCTGCATGATCTCGCGCTGCGGGAACGGGATCGAGATGCCGACATCGTCGAAGCGCGCCTTGGCCGCTTCGGTCAGGTCCCAGGTCAGCGCCAGATAATCGCCGGTCGCGCACCAGACGCGCAGGCCGATACCGACCGAACTGTCGTCGAGCGAGTTGACGAAGGCCTGGGGCGCCGGATCGGCCAGCACCCGCTCGTCCGCCTCGGCCAGCGCCACCAGTTCCTTGCGCGCCCGTTCCATGCTGTCGCCATAGGCGATGCCCACGATCAGCTCGAACCGGCGAATGGGGTGACGGTTGAAATTGACGATGGGCTGATTCCACAATTCCGAATTGGGCACCATGACGAAGAGGCCGTCGAACTGCTTCAGTTCCGTGGTGAACAGTCCGATCTGCTGGACCGTCCCGGTCACCGAACCCGCCGTGATGCCTTCGCCTACCTTGAAGGGCTTCTGGACCAGGATCATGACGCCCGAAGCGACATTCGACAGCGTGCCCTGCAGTGCCAGGCCGACGGCCAGCGCCATCCCGCCAAGCGCGGCGAGGATGCTGGTCGTCTGCACCCCGAACTGCGCCAGGACGGTGACGAGGACCAGTGCCCACAGCGCGTATTTGACCACGTTCGAAAGAAAATTGGCGACCGTGGGCTCGAACCGCGGCGAGCGCGTCATCGTCCGTTCGACCCAGCGCGAAATCATTCCCGCCAGCAACAGGCCGATGACCAGCACCGCGAAGGCGCCGGCAATGTCCATCATATTGAGTCTCAGCCACAGCAGGATCTGCTCCGGGATCGTGAGTGCGGCGATATTCTGGTCTGTCGTCATGGTGGGCGGCCCTTTCTGCTGACTTGTCCGGAATTCGGGCGGGCGATAGGGAAGCTGCCGCGTCTTGGCCACCCCCGGCCCCGGTCTGTCGCGATCGCCGAATTTTTTGACCGGGTCCCCGTTGACTCCCCGTGGCGCTGCCCCCAAATGCCCCGCGCTGGCACTCTCGTAGTGGGAGTGCCAACGAACGTTCACACTCATTCAAGAGGTCACAGACAATGGCATTTCGTCCGCTGCACGACCGCGTTCTGGTCCGTCGCATCGAAGCCGATGAGAAGACCGCAGGCGGTATCATCATCCCCGACAGCGCCAAGGAAAAGCCGAGCGAAGGTGAAATCGTCGCCGTCGGTTCGGGCGCCAAGGCCGAAGACGGCACGGTTACCCCGCTCGACGTCAAGGCCGGCGATCGCGTGCTGTTCGGCAAGTGGTCGGGCACCGAAGTCAAGCTCGACGGCGAAGACCTGCTGATCATGAAGGAAAGCGACATCATGGGGATCATCGGCTGATCGCCGGACCCGGATGTACTTCTTCAACTAAATACCAAATCCAGGAGAAACACCAATGGCTGCCAAGGACGTAAAGTTCAGCCGCGACGCGCGCGAAGGCATTCAGCGCGGCGTCGACACCCTCGCCAACGCCGTCAAGGTGACGCTCGGCCCCAAGGGCCGCAACGTCGTCATCGACAAGAGCTTCGGCGCTCCGCGCATCACCAAGGACGGCGTCACCGTCGCCAAGGAAATCGAACTGAAGGACAAGTTCGAGAACATGGGCGCGCAGATGCTCAAGGAAGTCGCTTCGAAGTCGAACGACGCCGCGGGTGACGGCACCACCACCGCCACCGTGCTCGCCCAGTCGATCGTGACCGAAGGCATGAAGTCGGTTGCGGCCGGCATGAATCCGATGGATCTCAAGCGCGGTATCGATGTCGCAGTTGCCAAGGTGGTCGAAGATCTCGCCGCCCGTTCGAAGGACGTTTCGGGCTCCAGCGAAATCGCCCAGGTCGGCATCATCTCCGCCAATGGCGACATCGAAGTCGGCGAGAAGATCGCCGAAGCGATGGAGAAGGTTGGCAAGGAAGGCGTGATCACCGTCGACGAGAGCAAGGGTCTCGAATTCGAGCTCGAAACCGTCGAAGGCATGCAGTTCGACCGCGGCTATCTCAGCCCCTACTTCATCACCAACCCCGACAAGATGACGGTCGAACTCGACAATCCGTACATCCTGATCCACGAGAAGAAGCTGTCGAACCTGCAGTCGATGCTGCCGGTGCTCGAAGCGGCTGTCCAGTCGGGCCGTCCGCTGCTGATCATCGCGGAAGACATCGAAGGCGAAGCACTGGCCACCCTGGTGGTCAACAAGCTGCGCGGCGGCCTCAAGGTTGCTGCGGTCAAGGCTCCGGGCTTCGGCGATCGTCGCAAGGCCATGCTGGGCGACATCGCGATCCTGACCAAGGGCGAAATGATCAGCGAAGATCTCGGCATCAAGCTCGAGAACGTCACTCTCGGCATGCTGGGCGAAGCCAAGCGCGTCACCATCGACAAGGACAACACCACCATCGTCGACGGTGCCGGTGACGAAGCCGACATCAAGGCCCGCGTGGGTGAAATCCGCACGCAGATCGACAACACCTCGAGCGATTACGACCGCGAAAAGCTGCAGGAACGCCTGGCCAAGCTGGCTGGCGGCGTGGCCGTGATTAAGGTCGGCGGTGCCACCGAAGTCGAAGTCAAGGAACGCAAGGACCGCGTCGACGACGCGCTGCACGCAACCCGCGCAGCAGTCGAAGAAGGCATCGTCCCGGGCGGCGGTACCGCGCTGCTCTATGCCGCGAAAGCGCTCGACGGCCTGACTGGCGGCAATGACGACCAGACCCGCGGTATCGACATCGTCCGCCGTGCGCTGGCCGCTCCGGTGCGCCAGATCGCAGCCAACGCCGGCCATGACGGCGCTGTCGTCGCGGGCAAGCTGACCGACGGCAACGACGAAAGCCTGGGCTTCAATGCTGCAACCGACACCTATGAAAACCTGGTGTCGGCCGGCGTGATCGACCCGACCAAGGTCGTGCGCACTGCCCTGCAGAACGCTGCCTCGGTTGCCGGTCTCCTGATCACCACCGAAGCCGCGATCGTCGAAAAGCCGGAAGACAAGGCGGCTGCCCCGATGCCCGACATGGGCGGCATGGGTGGAATGGGCGGCATGGGCTTCTAAGGCCTGTCCGACCGACCTGACGAACGAGGCCCGGCAGGAGCGATCCTGCCGGGCCTTTCGTTCCAACTCATCTCTTAGCCGGCCTCCGCGGGACCGAATCCCTCCTGTCGGCACCTCTCGTTTTCGACGATTGACCGCCGAACGGCTCCCGAGCGGCACTCGACTCGTCGCAGCTCAGCGACGGGTCGGGTTTTCTGCCTTTCTTTAGACACAATCGAACCCGGCAGGTGTTCGCAAACCTCCTCGCTGCCCTCATGTGGGGTGCACAGGGGACACCAGTCCAAAGGAACGCACGTTATGAAAACCCTCAATATTCTTTTCGCCGGCTCTGCCATGGTTCTTGCCAGCGGCGCCGCAGCGCAGGCCATGGACGAACAGGCGGCCGACACGGCGACCATGCCAGCTCAGGAAGCTCCAGCCGAGACTGCTCCGGCTGAACCCGCCATGGGCGATCAGGCTGCGGATGCCACTTTCAGCGATGCCGAGGTCAAGAGCTTTGCGGCGGCAGCGGTAGAAATCCAGGCGCTGCCGGGCGATGACGCTACCAAGCAGCAGCAGGCCGCGCAGATTGTGGCGAACTCCGGCCTCGACGCCGAAACTTTCAACGCAATCGGTACCGCGATGCAGACCGATCCGGCACTTGCACAGCGTGTGCAGCTTGCCGCCGCCGAACTGCAGTCCCAGCCTACCGGCTAACAGTCGAGCGCTACAAAAATCGGGCCCCCGCCGGAAAGTTCGGCGGGGGCCTGTTCATGTCGGCCTTGGGCAGAGCGGATTTATCCGCCGCTAATGGAGGGACGGTCAGCCGCCGCCTCCAGTTGGTCCGGCCAGGTTACCTGAGTTTGTGTCTGCGGGTTGAACAGGCCGCCGGGATAAACTGCGCCTTCGGCTGCTGCGATTTCCTCTGCAGTGAGGAACTCGCTCGGCTCCAGCGCAAAGACGTCGAGACCGCGAGTAATCTCGGTGGCGTAGATACGGCCATTATACCAGTATGCCGACCAGTATCCTCCGGTGATCAACTGGTCCTCGCTCACCGGCCCGCGATCGAAATAGGCGATCTCGACCGGGTTCTTAGCATCGGTGAAATCGATGACCGAAATGCCGCCCTGATACCAGGCCTGGACGAAGATATCGCGCCCCGGCACCGGGATGATCGATCCGTTATGTGCGACGCAGTTCTCCTTATCCGTCTGCGGCGCGGGCAGCTTGTAGAGGCTGCTGAATTCGAGCTTGCCGTCCTTCAACTCGTAGATCGCGTTTGCGCCCCATTCCATGGGATCGCCAGCCTGGCAGCGCGGACGCCCGCCACCGCCCCATTCGTCGGTAAACAGCACCTTGGTGCCGTCATTGTTGAAGGTCGCCGAATGCCAATAGGCAAAGCCGGTTTCGGTCACATCGTCGATGCGCTTTGGTTGCAGCGGATCGGAGATATCGAGCACGATACCATTCCCCGAACACGCGCCCGCCGCGATCTTCTTCGACGGGAAGACGGTGATATCGTGGCAGTGATCGGTGATGTTGGTATCCTGCGTGGGACCGCCATCGGCCGCGGTGCCATGGTCGCCGCCGAGCCACAAGCCCGCGATCCGATCGTCCTCGGCGAAAACGCGCGCCGACGATGTGATGCGCGATGCCGCCGGATTGGCAACCGGCACCTCGATCACGTCGATGCTGAACAGCGCGGTGTTGTCACCCCCGTTCTCGAAGCAGCCCGCCAGTTCCTCGTTCGGGCGCACATATGACGTGCCCGAATTGTAGATGACTATGCGCTTGTCGTCCGCGCTGACCACCGAATGCGTGTGGCTGCCGCGGCAGGTCTGCACCTGGCCGACCTGGACCGGGCGCGTGACGTCGGAAATATCGAAAATGCGCAGGCCGCGGAAGCGCTCATCGCTGACCCGGTCCGCCACACCGCCAAGACCGCAATCGACACGGGCCCGGCTGTCCTGCACGCTCATGAACAGCAGGTCGCCCACGATCGAGACATCGCCCTGCCCGCCCGGGCAGACGATGGAGCTGACGAGGTTCGGCTTCCCGTCTTCGCCGAGCCGATAGGCGTTGAAGCCGTGATAGCTGCCCGCGACCAGCAGGTCGCCCGAGAACGCCATGTCGGTATTGGCGAAGCTCAGGAGGGACGATCGCTGGCCGAACCGGTCCTCGTCGTCGCCATCCTCGTCCCGCTCGGTCGAGCCCTCGGCATCCGCACGCTTGGTATCTTTGTCGGAAGCTTCGTCTTCATCTTCCTCGATTTCGGGCTGGAGCTGCGCCGGGTTATCGGGATCGAAGAAGCCGGTGGGCTTGGGCAGCGCGGCGACAATCCGCAGATTGCTGATCGCTTCGCCCGCATCGCGAAAGCCCGCAGCCAATCCGACGCGCGGATCGGCCGAAAGCTGCGACAGCATCACGTTCATGCGCTCGACCTCGGTTTCCTGGTCGCTGACGATATCGTTGGTGAATTCGAACATCACCGGATCATAAGCGCTGCCTGGCTGTTCGTGCAGGTCTTCCACCATGTCGATCGCGCCCTGATGGTGGCGAATCATCAGAGTGAGGAACTGGCGGTCGAACTCCGCACCATCGGCCTCGGCCAGCGCTGCCATCTGCGCCGGCGTCGCCATGCCCATCATCGCATGATGCTCGGCCTGATCCATCTTGCGGTGATCCATTCCGGTATGGTCCATGCCTGCGTGGTGCTGCATGTTGGAATGATCGGTCGCCCCCATGCTCTCGCCGCGATCTTCCAGCCATCCGCGCATGAAAGCAATCTCGTCCGCCTGCGACCCGTCGATGCGGTCCGCGATCGTGCGCACGCCTTCATTGCTGGTCCGTTTGGCGACCAGCGCCGCCATTTCGACCGCCTGCTGGTGATGGACGATCATGTCCTGCATGAACTTGACGTCGGCGGGCGAATAACGCGTGTCGGACAGGCGGATCGCCTCGTCCTTGTCGATCACCCGCGATTGCGCACCTGGCGCACCCGGAAGCACGATCGGTGCCTGCTGCGCGATTGCCGCGCTGGCAGTTGAAAGAAGCAGGCCCGTGGCCAGCGCCCGAAAACTCTTGGTCATGTTGGCAGTCCCCAAATTTCCTCGCGTCCACAAGGCCGTGCGCGGCGGCAGGGGTCAAGCGCCAATTCTACCAAATGCTTTGTGAGGCCCGTCAGCTACGTGCAAGCTTGTCTCTTCTCGGGCCGAGATAGCCGAAGAGATAGGCCGCCACTTTGCGCATCTGGATCTCTTCCGCGCCTTCGGTGATGCGGTAGCGGCGGTGATGACGATAGATGTGTTCGAACGGCTTGTGACGGGAATAGCCGATGCCGCCATGGACCTGCATCGCCCGGTCGGCGGCCTCGCAAACCAACCGGTTCGCCCAGTAATTGCACATGGAAACCTTGTCGGAGATCGTCTTCTCGATCTCCTCATGCGGCATGTTGTCCATCTCCCAGGCCGTCTTGTAGATCAGCAGGCGAAGCATTTCGCACTGCGTCGCGAGTTCCACCAGCGGGAACTGGATCGCCTGGTTCTTCGCCAGCTCTTCACCGAATGGTTTGCGTTCCCGCGCATATTTGACGCTTTCCTCGACACAGTATTGCGCGGCCCCGAGACTGCTCGCCGCCTGCCGGATGCGGTTCTGGTGAACGAAGCTCTGCGCCAGTGCGAGACCGCGCCCTTCGACACCCAGGATGGCCTCGTCCGGGACCCAGACATTGTTGACGGACAGGCGCGGATGGTCGGTAGGCATGTTGAAGGTCCACATCCACTCCTGGATATCGAGGCCCGGCGTGGGGTTGGGGACGAGGAAGCAGGTGATCCCGCTGGCATCGCCGTTCTTGCCGCTCGTGCGGGCGAACATCGCGCAATGCGTGGCGACATGCATGCCGGTGATCCACATCTTCTCGCCGTCGATCCGCCAGCCATCGATGCCGTCACGCTTTTCGCGGACCGCTTTCGTTTCCATCCACGTCGCGTCGCTGCCGTGGTCAGGCTCGGTCAGACCGAAGGCGACGCGGCGCGTGCCTTCGAAGCCGCCGGTGATGAATTCCTGCTTCTGCGCTTCGCTGCCGAAGGTTTCGAACATGGCGACGAAGGGGAAATTGCCGACGATCGAGTGTTCGTTCTGCAAATCGTTGTGCAGGCCCAGCCCGCGTTGCGCGAAACGATCGCGGATCACCGCCATCCAGAGGTTCGAGCCGTCCTTGCCGCCATATTTCCTGGGCGCGGAGAACCGCCAGTGACCTGCCGCGTCGGCAGCCTTGCGGCATTCTCGCAGCAACTCTTCCCAGTCATGCGTGGGCAGCCCCCCGCGTTGCCAATCGGTCCGTGCATCTTCGCGCCGATGGTCGAAGAAGCGGACGTTGTCGCCCTTCGCGACCATCGGTTCGATGGTCTTCTCGATGAAGGCTTCGAGCTCGGCGTAATATGCCTCCAGGTCCTGTGGTATCGCGAAATCCATCATTCCTCTCCTGTCCACTTGGCGCGTGCCAGTGCAAGCATCGGATATTTGGGCACGTCGGCCGCGAGCTTATCGAGCGCGGCGCGGCGCAGCATGGCAAGCAGGCCGGGCGTCGCCAGCGAAACCTCGCCGTCGAGCAGATCGAGGGCGAGCATAGCATCCTCGCCGTGTATCCCGACCACATCGTTTCTCGCGATCATGCCGAGCGCATTGCGCGCCACGGCCAGCTGAAAGCGGTCGTGTCCCTCGACGCTATCCTTTATGGTAGAAAGCCATTCGGCCACTGCCGTGGCGATCTCGCCAACACTCGCCTCGCCTTCCGCTTCGAGCGGGTCATTCGCAGGCGGAATACGCCGTGCCTGCTCTTCTTCGGGGGCGTCCTCTTCGAGCAGCAGCAGCAAATCAAGCTCCTGCTCACTCGTCCGGCGTGAGATCACGACGCGTTCCAGCATCCTGTCCTCGCCGCTACGCCACATATTCGCATTGCGCAGACAGCCCAGCGCCCACCAGACGGTGCGATAGACTAGCCAGTAGCGAAACCGCCCCGCATCGACGCGCATACCGCTTTCCGCCTCGTAAGCAGCCACGTAGTCTTGCAACGCACCGAGCCCGAGTGCCGGCCGGTCGACCCGCGAGAAACGCCATACCGCCATGCAGCCATAGGCAAGGTCTTCATGACGATCGCCGAAATGCGCGAGTTCCCAATCCAGCACACCTGTGAGATGCGAATCTTCGGCGAGGAGATTGCCGAGGCGGAAGTCGCCGTGGTTGAGAACAGGCTCGACGCGCTCGGGCAAATTTTCGCGCAGCCATCTGAGGCCGAGCGCGACGATCGGGCGATCTCTTCCCGCCTCTTCGAATTGCCCCGCCAGCCCCTCCACGGCCTCGCCATAATCCATTTCCGGTAAGTCTTCGGGTAGGGCCTGAGGTCGAAGGACGTGAATTCTCGCCAGATTGCGTGCCGCTTCGCGCAGCAGTCGCTCTGGCTTCTCCATTGCCAAGATCGCCCGTGGGTCGGGCGTCCCAGGCAAGGCGCGCATCACGAAACCGCTGCCGATTCCGTCATCCGGCCGGAGTTCGACGATAACTTCCGGCGCGGTTACCCCAGCATCATGTGCTGCCCGAATGATCGCCGCCTCGGAAGCGTGACCGAATGGTCGCCCTTGCATGAACGCCAGACTTGGCGCACGGCGCAGTACGAAACCATCGCTTCCGCTGGAAAAGCGCCAGCTTTCCATGGTCGCACCGCCTGTCAGCCGTGCGAGTCCCGTCGGCGGGGCGAGGCCCACGCGGGCCAGCGCCTTCCCCAGTCCCTGCTCGAGCGCGTGTGCGCTTTCGATCTCTCCCATGCGGTTCACGTGTGCAGCGAAACGTCTTGCCGCTCAAGCCCGGACCTCTTGGCGGGTTGCTCCGTTGGTGTTTCCATAGGTCGACAACAAGAGGAGACACTTCCCATGCGCCTTCCCAACAATGCCCACGTCGCGATCGTCGATGGCGAAAACTTCACCGTCATGCGCAATAGCGGCACGCCATTCGAGCCCAAGCTGGGTCTGTCTGAAAAACCCGATCTGGCTGCGACCAACTTCAGCGCTGGAGTTAAGCATCAAGACCCTGTCAGCCAGCAGCATGGCCGAACCGATCTAAACGAACTGGCACATGGTGCGGCAGCTGCGGAATGGCTCAATGCGAAATCGATCGCCGGCGAGATCACCGACATACTGGTCATCGCCGATCCCAAGACCCTGGGCGAAATGCGCCGCCATTATCACACGGAGCTGGAAAAGCGACTGGTCGGCGAGATCGGCAAAACATTATCCGGCGAACCGACGGCGAAGATCGAGCAAGTTATCGCCAATTCCTGATGTGCATTCCGTTCGGTTTATAACAACCGGACGGAATAGACTGTCGCGCCGGCAACACTTTTCGTCGCCAGGCCCTTGTATCGACACATTCTCCGGGCATTAAGCTTTCCCTAACCATGGACGGGTATATGGGGTCGGTATGGGAAAAGGACTATTTGGACGGTTGCTGGCGATCGGGGCAGTGGCATTCGCCACCCCGGCGCTGGCTCAAGGTAGCGGTTTCGAGGCCCAGTTCGACAATACATTGGGCACCGAACTCCGGGTGCCGCAAAGTCACGATGCACTTTATTCCTCGCCACTGGAGCGTCAGATCGCGCAGCTTGCCGACGGGTCGAACGGCCGGATCGGAGTTTACGCGGTCGATCTGACGTCAGGGCGCGAGATCGGCGTGCTGGCCGACCAGCGTTTTCCGATGGCAAGCACCAGCAAGGTGGCCATCGCCGCGACCTACCTTGCCGGTGTCGATCAGGGCCGTTGGAGCCTGACAAGCGAGTTTCGTCTCCCGCGTCCAGGCGGGGCCTATATGCCGGCCTATCGCCACCTGAGCTTGATGATCAGCAAGAGCTGCAACGATTGTACCGACGCATTGCTCAATGCGGTCGGCGGCCCCGCTGCGGTAAACAGCTGGATTAGGCAGGCAGGCATCGACGGTTTCGAGCTCACCCGCGACATCGCGACCCTTATTCGCCAGGACGGTCACATCGATCCGGCGTGGAGCGTCGATACGAAAGACAGTGCAACGCCGCGAGCGATGGGCCAGCTGCTTGCCGGCATCTATCAGGGCAAATGGCTAAGCGACCATTCGCGCCGCGTTTTGCTAGATGCGATGCTGGAAACTTCGACCGGCAAGCAGCGTATGCGATCCGTTTTGCCCGTCAGTGCCAATCTTGCGCACAAGACCGGGACGCTGGCACGCACCGCCAGCGATATCGGCATCTTCCTGACGCCCGACGGCCGCGCAATTGCGGCGGCAATCTATGTCACCGGACAAAGCCCTTCGATGGCCATCGAAAATGGTAGCCGCGGCGAAAAGCTGAACGCCCGAGCCAATCGCGATTCACGCATTTCGAGCATTACTCAAGCCTTGTATAACGGGTTCGGGCACGATGTTGGCGATGGTCGCAACTGGGCCAGTGCCGATTACGGCAGCAACTAAGATATTATCTTAACAAGAAAAAGGGCGGCGCCGTGAGGCACCGCCCTTTCTGTTCGTGAACGAAAACCGTCCGCGAAGCGTGCGATATTAGTCGGCAGCAGCTTCGGCAGGAGTTTCGTCGCCTTCGACGGCAGCTTCCGTTTCGGCAGCGGCGTCTTCAGCGGTCGCTTCGACGTCGGCCATAGCTTCGTCGGCGGTTGCTTCGACAGCTTCCATGTTGGCTTCAGCGTCGGCAGCGGCTTCATCAGCGGTCGCTTCAGCAGCGTCCTGGGTTGCTTCCGAGCAAGCAGCGAGGGTGAGAGCAGCGGCCGAAGCGGCAGCGAAAAGAGCGATCTTGCGCATAGGTATAAATCCCTTGAACAGCGAGTTTTACTAGCAGATTGGAAGCCTTGGCCCCCTCTCCGCGCGAGCCCCCAATTGGGGCCTCACCATGTCTAAATAGTGGCCGAATTGAGGCGCGACAAGCGCTTTTCCGAAAATGGCGCCACATTTTCGCCGCAATCTGGTCGAAACCGCTGGAAATATATGAGCTTCCATAGAAAGGAAAAAGGCGCTCCCCAACGCATCGAGCCGTTGCTAAGTCCCCTGCCATGGGTGACAAACCGCATCTCTATCTCGTCGACGGCTCGGCCTATATTTTTCGCGCCTACCACCGGCTACCGCCGCTGACCGACCCCGAAGGCACGCCGGTCGGCGCGGTTTACGGCTATACCACCATGTTATGGAAGCTGGCCGACGATCTTCACAAGGCTGACGGACCGACCCACCTTGCGGTGATTCTCGACAAGTCGAGCCACAGCTTTCGCAACGAGATATACGACCAGTACAAAGCCAACAGGCCCGATCCTCCAGAAGATCTGGTGCCGCAGTTCCCGCTGATCCGTGACGCGACGCGTGCATTCAGTCTGCCATGCATCGAGGAACCCGATGTCGAAGCGGACGACATGATCGCCTCTTATGCGCGCGCCGCCACGCGCAAGGGATGGGACGTCACGATAGTCTCTTCCGACAAGGATCTCATGCAGCTGATCGGCCAGTGCGCCGAAGAGGATCGCGAACCGGGCGTCGAAACCGGCGGCTGCATCGATATGCTCGACACCATGAAGAACGCGCGCATCGGGCGCGAGGAAGTGATCGAGAAGTTCGGCGTGCCCCCCGAGCTGGTGGGCGACGTTCTCGCGCTGATGGGCGATTCGGTCGACAACATTCCGGGTATCTTCGGTGTTGGTCCTAAGACAGCAAGCAAGCTCATCGCCGAACATGGAACTCTAACCGCCGCGCTCGATGCCGCAGTGGACATGAAGAAAAGCAAGCTCAAAGAGCGCCTGATAGAACACCGCGCCGATGCCGAGCTCAGCCGCGTGCTTGTGACACTGAAGGAAGACTGCGGTCTGCCCGTTTCGCTGGATGATATGAAACTGGAGGACGTGCCGAGCGAACCGCTTGCAGCGTTTCTGCGGAAGCACGGCTTCACCAGCTTGCTGAAGCGCCTCGACGCGGGGACCGGCAGTCCTTCACGCGCGACCGATCTCAATCCGGCCAAGCAGGATACGAAGGGCGCCGAAGCTAATACTGAGGGTAATCGCCAACCGCTTCCCGACTATCCCCCTATCGACCGATCGGCGTATGAATGCGTGCAGACCATGGAACGGCTGAAACAGTGGATCGACCGCGCGCATGCTGCGCGGCTGGTTGCGGTCGATACTGAAACCAGCAGCCTCGATTCCGTTCGCGCCGATCTGGTGGGGATCAGTCTGGCGCTGGGTCCGAACGATGCATGCTATGTTCCGCTCGGTCATGGCGGCAGCGACATGTTCGCGGAAAAACCCGACCAGATCGACAGGGCCGCGGCGCTTGAAGCACTGAATCCGCTGCTGACCAGCGATGCCGTACTCAAAATATTTCATAACGGGAAATACGACCTCAACGTCTTCGCCCGCAACGGCATTGAGGTTGCACCGATCGACGATACGATGATCGTCAGCTTCGACCTCGATGCAGGCCGCCAGCTCGACGGAATTGGTGGCGGGCATGGAATGGACGAATTGGCCGATCGGCACCTCGGCCATACATGCCTTAGCTTCAAGGAAGTCTGTGGCACGGGCAAGAAAGCCATCCCATTCGGCGAAGTGCCGCTCGACAAGGCAACCGAATATGCCGCCGAAGACGCCGACGTTACCTGGCGCCTCTATCGGCAGCTCAAACCCCGACTGGCAACCGAAGGTGGCACCAGAATCTACGAGCGTGTCGATCGCCCCTTGGTCCCCGTGGTCGCGCAGATGGAACGCCACGGGATCAGGGTCGACCGTAGCCGCCTCGCCAAGCTCTCGGAAGAATTCGCCAGCGAAACGGCACGTCTGGAAAAGGAAATACACGGCATAGCCGGGACCGAATTTACCGTCGGCAGCCCGAAGCAGCTTGGCGAGGTGCTGTTCGACACGCTCGGCTACAAGGGCGGCAAGAAGGGCAAGAGCGGACAGTATTCGACCGACCAGAGCGTGTTGGAGCGCCTTTCGGGGGAAGGCGCGGAAATCGCCGACAAGGTCCTTGAATGGCGCCAGCTAGCCAAGCTGAAGAGCACCTATACCGACGCGCTGCAGGAAGCGATCAATCCGGAAACGGGCCGCGTCCACACCAGCTACAGCCTTGTCGGCGCACAAACGGGGCGCTTGTCTTCGACCGATCCGAACTTGCAGAACATCCCTATCCGGACCGAAATCGGCCGTCAGATCCGCGACGCGTTCGTCGCCGAGGAAGGCAATGTCCTGCTCGCCGCCGACTATTCACAGATCGAACTGCGATTGGCGGCGCATATGGCCGATGTCCCGAGCCTCAAGGAAGCTTTTGCAGAGGGCGAGGATATTCACGCCCGCACAGCCACCGAGATGTTCGGCGAGGTCAATCGCGACACGCGCGCCCGCGCCAAGACGATCAACTTCGCCATCCTCTATGGCATCTCGCGCTGGGGGCTCGCCGGTCGGCTCGGTGTCGAGGCGGAAGAGGCGCAGGCGATGATCGATACCTATTTCCAGCGCTTCCCGGGTATCCAGAAATACATTGTCCGCACGCTCGAACAGGTGCACGAATTTGGCTATTCGGAAACGCTGTTCGGTCGCAAGACCTGGTTTCCGCGGATTGGATCCAAGAATCAGACTGAGCGGCAAGGTAGCGAGCGGGCGGCGATCAATGCGCCGATCCAGGGGACGAGCGCCGACATCATCAAGCGGGCCATGCTTCGGATGATGCCCGCACTCGAAGCAGCAGGACTCGGCCACGTGCGCATGCTGCTTCAGGTCCATGACGAGCTGGTTTTCGAGCTGCCCGAAAGCGATGTCGACGCAGCTAGCGAAATCATCGAGAAGGTCATGGCTGAAGCAGCCGAACCTGCTGTAAAGCTTGACGTGCCTCTCGGCGTAGATATCGGTACCGGGACCAGTTGGGGGGCGGCACACTGAGCGAACTTGACGAATTTGTTGCGCGTACGCGCAATCCGCGCTGGCTGAACGTCGCGCTGCTGACGGTCATAGCCGCAGCCATGTTCGCGACCATCTTTCTGGCCTACCAAACCGTCGAGGCCGAGCGCGCGCAGCGCGATCAGGTCGAACGTACGGTCGAAGTGCTGGAAGAGCTGCGCCAGATCAACCGCGCGACGCTGAGCGGCGAAACCGGTCAACGCGGCTACCTCATTACTCTCGATCGGCGCTATCTCGCGCCGTATCAGACGGCTCGCGAACAGATCGAACCATCGCTAGACCGCGTGCGCATCCTGTTGGGAGACGATGCTACCGCGCGCCAGGTGGAATTGATCGATCAGATCGATGCTTTGGCCAGGGCCAAGTTCGACGAAATGGCCGACAGCGTGGAATTGCTGGAAAGTGGACGCCTGCTCGATGCTCGCCGGGCCACATTGACCGACGAAGGTGTCGAGGCGATGGAGCGGCTCGGCAGAGCCATTGCGGAAATGGAGGATATCGAAAGCGAAATCCTCGCCGAGCGCGCGGCCGAGGCTGCACGAAGCGAAGCGCGAGTGCTGCCGCTACTCGGCGCCCTGTTCGTGCTGCTGATCATCGCCATGTTGGCCGGCGCCCGGCTGGTGGGACGCGCGGCGCGGGCCGAGGCCGAAGCATCGCAGGCAGCCGCGGTCAGCGAGGCACGCGACCGCGCTGATCTGCTGGCGCGCGAGTTGAACCACAGGGTGAAAAATCTGTTCGCCGTGATCCTTGCGATCGTTCAAATGAGTGCGCGTGACAAGCCCGAAGCCAAGGAAGTCACGGACAGCATTGCACAGCGTATCCGCGCCCTGCTGACCGCTCACGAGGTCAGCCAGGGCGAACTCGAACGTCCGGTTGCATCGCTGCGGGCTTTGGTCGAAACGTCGCTCGCGCCCTACCGATCGAGCGAGCACCCGGCCGAGATCGACGGCCCCGACATCATGTTGCCAGCCAAGCGAGTTACTCCGCTAGGTCTCGTCCTACACGAATTGACCACCAATGCGGTCAAATACGGAGCATGGAGAAACAAGGGCACCGTACATGTCAACTGGACCTTGAATGACGGTGCGGTCAAACTGACTTGGCGCGAAACCGGTGCCGAGCTTGATGAACTGCCCGAGCGCCAGGGCTTCGGCAGCCTCCTGATGGCCAGTGCAGCGCGCCAGTTCGGCGGCTCTTTCGAACGGAATTTCACCAAGGACGGATTGCACGTGTCCATCGAGCTGCCTGCCATAGAGTAGGCTTGCGTTCCGGGCCGGCTCTCCATACCGACGCTTCCGATGCTCGAACGATACGATCCGCGAAACTGGCCGATTTCCCTCGAAGGGCTGCTGCATACGTCGATCGTGCTCGGTGGCTCGGTTCTGCTGGCCTTTGCAGTGCATTGGGCCCTGTTCGCTATCATCCGCCGCATTGTTAGGACGTCGGACAGCGGGCTCGACGATGTAGTCGTCGACGCGCTGCGCAAGCCGCTACGCTGGGCCGCCGTCGCTTTCGCGATCGCCGTAGCTGCAGATAACGATGCCTTGGTTGGTCGCGGTTGGGACGTGCTGGCCAGTTTCCTTACTCCCGCGGTAGTGGGCTGGGTGGCCTATGCGTTGGTTCGCGGTCTTGCCCATGGGTATGAAGCTCAGATTCTGGCGGCCGAGGATCCAGTAGCCCAGCGCGGACGGTTGACGCGGATCGCGATCCTTTCACGCACGGCGAGAGTAGCGATCGTCATCATCGCCGTTTCGCTACTGATGCTCAACATACCGGGTGTGCGCGATGTCGGTACGACTATGCTTGCTTCGGCGGGCCTCGCTGCACTAGCCGTAGGCGCAGCTGCCCAACCCGCCCTCAAGTCGCTGATCGCCGGATTGCAAATGGCAATGACCCAGCCGCTGCGCATCGGCGACCTTGTCAAGGTCGATGACGAAGCGGGGCGCGTGGAAGAAATCCGCATGAGTTACGTCACCGTGCGGACATGGGATGAGCGCGTCCTCGTGGTGCCGACCAGTCGGTTTCTCGATCAAAGCTTCGAGAACTGGTCGCGGGTCAGCGAGAAGCTGACCGGACCGGTCATGTTGCATCTTGATCCGATCGCCGACGTCGAACCAATCCGTGAAGAATTCGAACGCTTCGTTCAGGCACACGATTTGTGGGATGGACGCAATCTTCAGCTACTGATGACCGACGCCTATCCCGAAAGCATTGCCCTGCGTCTTTCGATGAGCGCCGATACGATCGGCGATTTGTGGACGCTGCGCTGTGCCGTGCGCGAACACATGCTGTGGTGGCTCAAACAGAACCAGCCCGATGCGTTGATCCGGCATCGGCTCGAGCTGCCCGGCGGCCATGCCAAGGCAGAAGAGCCGGCGGCACCCTAGTCTCCAGCGTCCGACCCGTGCTTTTCGCCCCGGGTACTTTCGACCATTCCATCATAGAGAAAGCCGATCGGCCGTACTTCAGCAGCGCGCTTCTTCAGTTCGCCGCGCATCTTCTTGTACTCCGCTTCCATCTGCGAAGTGACGGTCGCGCGGCTGTCTTCCAGCGCCTCGGCAAAGTCGGCAGCCGTTACTTCCTGCACATCGCCGCCTGCGCGATGGAGCGCGTTCAGACCCGCCCGGCGCACAACATCTTCGAGGTCCGCCCCGGTGAAGCGTTCCGTCTTCCCCGCCACATCGGCGAGATCGACGTCCGCCGACAGAGGCATTTCCTGCGTATGGATACCGAGTATCTGTTCACGGCCTTGCACGTCGGGAGTCCCCACATAGACCAACTCGTCGAAGCGACCGGGGCGCAGCAGCGCCGGATCGACCAGCGTCGGACGATTGGTTGCACCGATGACCACTACCGATTGCAGCTCTTCCAGCCCGTCCATTTCGGCAAGAATAGTATTCACCACGCGACCGGTCACCTGCGGTTCGCCCTGACCGCTCCCTCGTGCCGGAACCAGGCTGTCGATCTCGTCGATGAAGACGACACAGGGGGCGACCGCCCGAGCGCGCTTGAACATGCGCGCGATCTGCTGCTCGCTTTCACCGTACCATTTGGACAGCAGATCGGAGCTTTTCATCGAGATGAAATTGGCCTTCGCCTCTCTCGCCACCGCCTTGGCAAGGAGGGTCTTGCCCGTGCCGGGAGGGCCATAGAGCAGAAAACCCTTCGCAGGCCGGATGCCGAGACGATGAAAAGCCTCTGGGTTCTTCATCGGAAGTTCGATGCCTTCCTTGAGCTTCTCGATTGAATCGCCAACGCCGCCGATGTCGGACCAGCCGACATTCGGCATCTGCACCATGACTTCGCGCATGGCGCTGGGCTGGATTCGCTTCAGAGCGGACAGGAAATCTTCGCGCCCGACATAAAGATCGTCGAGCACTTCGGGCGGGATCGTGCGCTCGTCGAGATCGATGCGTGGCATGATCCGACGAACGGCATCGATCGCCGCCTCGCGGGCCAGGGCCGCGATATCTGCACCCACGAACCCGTAAGTTGCCTTGGCCAGTTCGTTGAGATCGACCTTGTCGCCCAGCGGCATGCCGCGCGCATGGATCCCGAGGATTTCACGGCGCCCGCTTTCGTCTGGCACTCCGATCACGATTTCGCGGTCGAACCGGCCGGGACGGCGAAGAGCCTCGTCGATCGCATCGGGACGGTTGGTTGCTGCAATAACAACCAGATTCGAGCGCGCCTCCAACCCGTCCATAAGCGTCAGCAACTGCGCGACGAGCCGCTTTTCCGCTTCGCCCGGTACCCGATCGCGCTTGGGAGCTATCGAATCGATCTCGTCGATAAAGACTATCGCGGGAGCAGACTTGCCTGCTTGCTCGAACACTTCGCGCAGCGCCTTCTCGCTTTCGCCATAGCCTGAACCCATGATCTCCGGCCCGTTGATGGTGAAAAAATTCGCGTCGCTTTCATTGGCCACTGCCTGCGCGAGACGCGTCTTGCCAGTTCCAGGAGGGCCGTGCAGCAGGACACCCTTGGGCGGATCGACCCCGAGGCGAGTGAACAGTTCGGGATAACGCAGCGGCAGTTCGACCATCTCGCGCAGTTGCTGGATGGTCTCGCCCATGCCGCCGACATCGTCGTAATTGACGACCGCGCGGGCATCGCGCGGCGCTTCGAACTCGGCCCGCAATTCGACTTCGGTGTCCTCGTCGATATGGACGATGCCTTTAGGCGTAGTCGCGACGACGCTCAGACGGATCTGGGTGAGCGCATAGGCTGGGGCGTTGAACATCCGACGCACTTCGGGCGGCATGTTCTGCACCGGCTGTTGGCCGGTCGTCGCAACGAGGTCGCCAGCGACAAGCGGCTTTCGAAAGAAATTTCGCTTCAGGGCCTGTGCGGGGCCCTGCAATCGCATCTCACGCTGTGCAGGCGCGAAGACGACACGGGTGGCAGGCCGTGACTCGGCCACGACTATATTGACGTGCTCGCCCGATCCGACTTCGGCATTGCCGCGCTGGAGGCCGTCGAGCCGCACCACATCGAGGCTCTGATCCTCGTCGTAAGCCGCCATCGCAATCGCCGCGGTCGCCCGCTTGCCGGTAATCTCGACGACATCGCCTTCGGTGATGCCGAGCGCCTGAAAGGTCGAACGGGGCATGCGAGCGATACCCTGCCCGCTTTCTTCCTGCCGTGCCGCGGCTACCTGCAGCCTGACTGTCTTGTCTTCTACCGCTGTTGCGGCATCTGCATCGGCCATGAGGGTGTGGCTCCCGTTTCCTGTTCGTCCTGCTTGGCCCACTTGGGGGTGGACCCCTTGGGATGCAATGAACGAAGACGGCGTGAGGGTCCGTTCGGGACAAGAAAAAAGCCCGGCTGGCGAACCAACCGGGCTTGGAAGTCTTGGGAGAGGATGCCTAAAAGGCACAACGACATATGCTGGAAGGCGCCCTATTGTGCAAGTGCGAAAACGACAATTTTTGTTGCGCGACATGCAACAATTGAGCGAAAAACCGAGCAAATACATCAGCTCCTGCCAGGCGGACTCTGTCGCACTGCATCAAATCCTGCTGCGTCGCACAACATTGGAGGCCGTGGACGGGACCAGAGTGACATGAATATCTGTAGGAGGTAGAGCGCTTCGCATGAGCAAAAATACCGGCAATGCAGCTGCAGCCGTCGAGCGAGTCGTAACCCAGGCCTATGCCGTCATTTTCGGCCCCAAGGGCGCCGAGCGGGACTGGGACACCATGCGCGCCATGTATCTGCCTGGCGCACGCATGACTGCAATGCGTCCCGACGGTATCGAGATTTGCACTGTGGAACGGTATATCGCCGGCAAGCGCGATTTCCTGACCCAAAACGGCTTTTCCGAGAGCACACTGGTCAACCGGATCGAGATATATGGCGACATGGCCCATGTGTGGTCGTCCTATTCGGGAGACTGGATCGAGCCAGAAGGGAACCCGGGGCGAACAAGAGGGATCAATTCCTTCCAGCTGCGACGCGACGAGGAAGGTAACTGGCGTATACATTCGCTCCTCTGGCAAGTCGAAACCCCCGACCTTCCTCTCCCGACCGATATGGACGCAACGCGATGATACGAATTCTGACCCTCGCCACCAGCGCGATCGCACTGGCAGGTTGCGCCACAGCGGATGCCGGGTCGGTAGTCGGCACGACCACACCGGCTGCGAGCGACGAAAAACCGGCGCCCGATACGATGCGCTGGCTTTACGGTTCGGGCGAAGCGGCGGGTGCGTCGATCCAGACTTGGCGCCAAATCGCCGATTATGCGATTGCCATCTCGCGTCAGCGCAAGGTTCCGCAATCGGTGCCGCTCGGCTTGCCTGCAGTCGATGGTGGCATCGGAACGCCCTCCTGCATCAAGGCCGACGGAACGACCAAGCCCTTCGCCGCCGTCTTCGATGTCGACGAGACCGTTCTGCTCAACACCGGATATGAGTATTGGCAGGCGTTGACCGGCAAGCCTTTCGATGCCGATGAATGGAAGCAATGGGCGGACAATGGTGCCGGTATTGCGCAACCTGTTCCGGGCGCAGTGACCGGCCTCCGGCGTTTGCGCGAAGCCGGTATCGCGGTGATCTTCAATACGAATCGCAATTCGGACACTGCGGCGGGGACCATCGCCGCACTGGAAGCCGCCGGCGCCGGACCGGCCGTCCATCTCGAAAGCCTCTTCCTGCGCGGTGACGACGATATGGGCGGCAGGAAAGACGGTCGCCGGGCGACCATAGCCGAAAGCCATTGCGTGATTGCGATGGCGGGCGACAATCTCGGCGATTTCGCCGATGTCTTCAACGCCGATGAAAGCGCCATCGCGGCCCGCCGCGCCATGGTCGCGCGCGGGGAGTATGCGCAGTTATGGGGCAATGGCTGGTTCCTCATGCCGAACCCGGTTTACGGGGCTTGGCAGCATGGCAATGTCGGTGAAGTGTTCCCACCGGAGGCACGCTGGAAACCATCGCCAAGCGACGCGCCCTTGACGATGGGACAGCAATAGAGCCGACTTGCGCCACAATGCCTGCGGGATAGGGTGCTTCCGCGAGAGGAGACACCCATGCCGATGAACCGCGTATGCGAAATGACGGGGGCGGAATTTCCCCTGTTTGCCTTCAGCCATTGCCGCGATGTTGTCGCCGCAGTCAGCAAGGCAGGTGGCTTCGGCGTGCTTGGCGCAACGCGTTTCAGTCCCGAACAACTCGAGGAGGAGCTTGCCTGGATCGACGCTCACGTTGACGGCGCGCCCTATGGTGTGGACGTTCTCGTTCCCGAGGTGATCGACGCGCGCGTTCGCGAGCTTTCGGATAACAGGAGCCGGGCGGAGGCAATCGATTCGGCCTATCAGAGCTTCGTCAATTCGGTGCTGGGCAGGTACGGTATTGCTCCCGAAGCCGAAATGCCGATTCTAGCCGAGCGAATGGGTATCACACCGGAAAACGGCCTCGCGCTCATGGAAGTCGCCTTTCGCCATCCAATCAGGCTAATCGCCAATGCGCTCGGCATAGCCCCACCTGCAATGATCGAGGAAGGCAAGAAACGCGGCGTGCCGGTGGCGGCGCTGGTCGGGGCAAAAGAGCATGCGATCCGCCAGGCCGAGGCGGGCGTCGATATCATCGTGGCTCAGGGCACAGAGGCTGGCGGGCATTGCGGCGAGGTCTCGACGCTGGTGCTGATCCCCGAGGTAGTGCGCGAACTGGCTCGCAAGGGCCACGACATCCCGGTACTGGCCGCAGGCGGTATCATGACCGGCGGCCAAATGGCAGGGATGATGGCGGCGGGCGCGCAAGGGGTATGGACCGGATCGATCTGGCTGGCGACGCCCGAGGCCGAAACGAGCGAAGCCTTCCGCGAGAAGATGGTCGCCGCGAGCAGCCGCGATACCGTGCGCTCGCGCAGCCGCACCGGCAAGCCTGCGCGCCAGCTCAAAACGGCCTGGCACGATGCCTGGGACGACCCGCAAGGGCCCGGAACACTGCCCATGCCGTTGATGGGTATGGTCTCGGAGCCCGCCTTCGCACGAATCGAGCGCGAGGCTGCGACGGGCAACGAGGCGGCGCGCGAACTGGTCAGCTATTTCGTCGGTCAGGGTGTCGGGCTGGTCGAGCAGGTGCGCTCCAGCCGACAGGTCGTGCAGGATTTCCGTGAGGAATTTGTCGATGCCGTAGCCGGGCTTTCCGCCGCACTGGGCCCGGAGTGACTTGACCGACGCGAACCGCCCGCGCAAGCCACGGCCATGTGGCTCGATACCCCGCGCAATCCGAACGCCCCACTTGCCGGGCTCAAGGTTCTCGAACTTGCCCGCGTGCTGGCCGGACCCTGGGCCGGGCAGATTCTCGCCGATCTCGGGGCGGACGTCATCAAGGTCGAAAGCCCCGATGGCGACGGCACACGCAAATGGGGCCCGCCATGGATCGAGCGCGGCGATGGCGAGCGGGAGGCGGCCTATTACCATGCGACCAATCGTGGCAAGCGCTCGATCGTGGCCGATTTCAAGGATGCGGATGATCTTGCCCGTGTGCGCGCATTGGCGGAGAGTGCCGATGTGGTGCTGGAGAATTTCAAGACCGGCGCGCTCGCCAAGTTCGGGCTCGACTACGAAGTGGTGTCGGAAGCCAATCCGCGCGCCGTTTATTGCTCGATCACCGGGTTCGGCCAAACCGGGCCTCGCGCGCATGAGGCGGGCTACGATTTCGTCATCCAGGCGATGAGCGGGCTCATGGCACTTACCGGCGATCCGAAGGGCCAACCGATGAAAATGGGCATTTCCATATCGGATCTCACCTGCGGACTCTATTCGGTCATCGGCATCCAGGCGGCGCTTGGCATGCGCGAACGGACCGGGCACGGCCAACATGTCGACATGGCGTTGCTCGATTGTTCGGTCGGTCTGCTCGCCAGCCAGGCCACGCATTTCCTCGCGACCGGAGAAAACCCGCCACGCATGGGTAACGAGCACGCGCAGGTCAGCGCCTATGGCGTGTTTCCGGTAGCCGATGGCGAAGTGGTTCTGGCACCCGCCAATGACGGGTTGTTTCGACGCTTACTCACCCTGCTGGGGCGCGAAGATCTGCTCGACGATGCGCGTTTCGCGACCAACGAAACCCGCCTTGCCAATCGCGGGGAACTCGATGCGATCATCGCCGAGGAGACCCGCAAGTGGCAATTGGAGGAACTGCTGGCCGACTGCGCCGAGGACGGCATACCTGCCGGGCCAATAAATCCGATCGATGCGGTGTTCGAGGATCGCCAGGTAGAAGCGCGCGGCATGCGTATCGATCTTGACGGCATTCCGGGCGTGCGCAGCCCATTCACCTTTTCCGATGCCGAGCTGGCATTGGATCATCCCAGCCCGCGAAAGGGTGAGCACGGGTAAACCCTCAATCCATCTGGCCATCATCGTTATATCTTGACCTACTCTGTTATTTCTGTAATTTCAGTAATTATCAAAAGGGGCCGAGTCGTGGTGGATATCATGAACATTCCCGAGGCGCGTGCCTTCATCCTCCATTGGGGAGAGATGGGCAGCCAATGGGGCGTCAACCGCTCGGTCGCGCAGGTCCACGCCCTGCTCTATCTTTCCGACCGGCCTCGCCACGCGGAGGACATCTGCGAGAAGCTGGGTCTTGCCCGCTCGAACGTCTCGAACGGCCTCAAGGAATTGCAGAGTTATCAGATCGTGCGACGCGTTCACGTCGAAGGCGACCGGCGTGACCATTTCATCGCCGACAACGATCTGTGGGACATGCTCATGAAGATAGCTGCCGAGCGCAAGCGGCGCGAGATCGACCCGACGATACAACTGCTTGGTGAACTCTCGGAAGGGCTGGCAGGCCGCGGTGATGTACCTGCCCATGTGCGCGAACGGATCGGGCGGATGCACGAATTCATCGGCAGTCTTGCCGGATGGTATGCCGATGTCCGGCGGCTGCCGAAATCGACCCTCGTCACTTTGATGAAGCTGGGCGGCCGCGTTGCGCGGCTTCTGCCCGGCAGCGGCAAGATCAAGGACTAACCCACTTCGAAGACACCGAGGAGACCCGCAACAGCACAGATATCAAATTAGATTTCTCAAATTTCAGAAATTCGAGGAGAAAGCTTGTGTATCTCTTTCCAGCTTATGTCGCTTACCTCGTCGTCAGCTTCGCCCTCACGGTCTGGGTTGCGCGGACGCTGTCGAAAAACGGGATCGTTTTCCTGATCGAATGTTTCGGCCATGACGAAATCCTTGCCCGCAGCACCAACCATTTACTGGTAGTCGGCTTCTACCTCGTCAACTTGGGCTGGATTCTGCTGACGCTGCGTTTCGGCAGCGAGCCGCAGAACTTGGCCGACGTGCTCGAATTCCTGTCTAGCAAGGTCGGGCTGGTCGTGGTGGTTCTCGGGGCGATGCACTTCTTCAACATGAACGCGATCGCCAAGTTCGGCCGCAAGGTCGGCCAGTGGCTGCGCGAAGACGTGCTCGGCCACGAGGGCGAACCGCGCAAAGGAGTAGTAGTGCGCTGAGTTGGCACGCCTCAGCAAGCGGCGCGGGCTATCCCTTCCCGCGCCGCTTGTGCGTCAACATACGGGTTGCAGCGCGCCAGCAGCGTTCCATCGGGCCCTGCCCGAACCGCAACAACCACAAAGGGGACCAAAGCAGTATCGGCAAGGTAGCGAGGAACGAAAGCGCAAACGCTTCTGCTCGCGATACCCTGCCGAATAGGTCGAACCCCCAGCTTGAAAAGACCGCCCCAAACACCACACTGGTCATCAGATAGTTGGTCAGCGACAGCCTTCCGGCTGCCGCCAGCAGGCGGACGAGCAGCCGGTCTTTGCTACGCGTGAAAACGGCCAGCAGACCGATCGCATAGCTGCAGCCGAGCAGAAGATCGAAGGGTGCGGACACGATCAGGCCATTGCGCGCCACCGTCTCGGGATCGAATCGTAGCGAACCCGTCCCGAAAGCAATCAAACCCAGCGCGGGCAGTGCGATGAGCAGGCAAAGGACAATCAGGCCGAGCGCCCTTCCGCGCGACCATTTGGACGGCAGCACTCCGCTTCGCCAAAGCGCGACGCCCGCCAACATGGCTGCCAGATTGATCGGTATCGCAGCCGCAACGGGGACGAACGACGCGGGCAGCGAATGCAGCCTGCGCACGATCCGCTCACCGAACCTTTCGCGTCCCAGGTCGAGCGCCTGGGCGATGCCGTCTGGCCGTGTGCCGTAATTGAGTGCGAGATAATCGGCCGACAGGCCCGAGAGCCAGACATAGCCGCCCCCCAGATGCAGCCCGACCGCAACAATGCCCGCAGCCGCCAATCCATGCCAGCCGAGGCGCAAAAAGAACGGCAGCACGATCCCCGCAAGCGCATAGACGCGCAGGATATCGTTGCTGGCCAAGAGTGTCGCATGGACTATACCGATCAACAGCAGGACCGCCATGCGCGCCAGATGGTCGCGCCAGCCCGATCCGCGATCCCACATAAGTGCGATGCCGAGGCCGAACAGCATCGCGAACAGCGTGCGGAACTTGTCTTCGACCAGCACAAAGCTGACGGCCCATAGCGCATAGTCAATCGCACCATCGGCGCCGTAGGCAGCCGGGTTGTGATAGGCCTGCAGGGGCAGCGCGAAGACGTAGACATTCATCCACGCTATGCCGATCACGGCCATCCCGCGCAGCGCGTCGAGTTCGACGATGCGATCCGGGGAAGCGGGCGGGCCAGTCATACCGGCCCGGACCGCATCAGTTGAAGGCAGTTTTCAGATCGTCGACCAGATCGGTGCGTTCCCACGGGAAGAATTCACCATCGGCTTGGCGCCCGAAATGCCCGTAGGCCGCACTCTTGCGATAGATCGGCTTGTTGAGGCCGAGATGCACGCGGATGCCGCGCGGCGTCAGTCCACCCAGTTTCTGCATGCCGCGGATCGCATCTTCCAGCGCCTCGTCGGTCACGCCTGCGGCACTCGTGCCGTGGGTGTCGACATAGAGCGAAAGCGGCTTCGACACCCCGATCGCATAGGATAGCTGGATGGTGCAGCGCTTCGCCAGCCCGGCGGCGACGATGTTCTTCGCCAGGTAACGCGTGATATAGGCCGCCGAACGGTCGACCTTGGTCGGATCCTTGCCGCTGAAAGCCCCCCCGCCATGCGGCGCCGCGCCGCCATAGGTATCGACGATGATCTTGCGGCCGGTCAGGCCGGCATCGCCATCGGGTCCGCCGATCTCGAAAGCGCCGGTGGGGTTGATGTGCCATTCGGTATCGTCGGTCAGCCAACCCTCGGGAAGCAGTTCCGCGACCACGCGCTTCACATAGGCCTTGAGTTCGGCTTCCTTCTCGCCCTCGTGATAGCCCTTGGCATGCTGGGTCGAGACGACCACAGCGGTGCAGGCGACTGGCTTGCCGTTTTCGTAGCGCAGCGTGACCTGGCTCTTGGCATCAGGTTCGAGGAAGGGCGCAGCGCCACTCTTGCGATCGGCCGACAGTCGCTCGAGGATCTTGTGGCTGTAGTCGAGCGTCGCGGGCATGAGGTCGGGTGTCTCGTCACAGGCGAAGCCGAACATGATGCCCTGATCGCCGGCGCCTTCATCCTTGTTGCCATTGGCATCGACGCCCTGCGCGATCTCCGCGGACTGGCCGTGGAGATGGTTCTCGAAGGTCAGCGTGCTCCAGTGAAAGCCGTCCTGTTCGTAGCCGATCTCGCGCACGGTATGGCGGACCGCCCGCTCGATCTCTTCCTTGGCGCCTGGCGCCCATCCGGCATTTTCGGCCCAGTCCGGGTTTTTGGCATCGTACATTGGCGCGCAGCGGATTTCGCCCGAAAGGATCACGCGCTGGGTAGTGGTCATGGTTTCGCAGGCGACGCGTGCCTCGGGATCGCGGGCCAACATCAGATCGACGATGGCATCGGAGATCTGGTCGGACACCTTGTCAGGATGGCCTTCCGAGACGCTTTCGGAGGTAAAGAGGAAGCTGCTGCGCATAAGGAATGAAATCCCGATATAAAGAAGTCTTTATGTGTCGTTCGCGCGGTAGCCGCCCAAACCGCGCATGGCAACCAGTGAAAGCGCCAGCAGGCCGATCCCCCAAGCCAGCGTGAGCAAGTGCCCGAAACGGGCGAACGGTGTGGGCGCATGCGCTGGGGGAACGAGGGTATCGATCCGCCCTGCGACATTGCGGCCGATATGTTCGCGCACCACGCCGCGCGCATCGATCACTGCGCTGATCCCAGTGGTGGTCGAGCGCAGCACTGGCAGCCCCTCCTCGGCTGCACGCATGCGGGCCTGGGCGAGATGTTGCGGCGGCCCCCATAGGCCGAACCAGCCATCGTTCGACGGATTGAAGATGTAATCCGGCCTGTTCGTCCGATCGACCACTTCGCCCGAAAACACGATCTCGTAACAGATCTGCACCCCCGCCCTTCCGAAATCACCGAGCTTTTGGCTCTGCGGCCCAGGCCCCGGAATGAAATCGAGCGTGCCCGCCACCAGCCGGGTCAGGCCGAGAGGCTCAAGCAGACCTCGCATCGGCAGGTATTCGCCATAAGGCACCAGATGGGCCTTGGCATACCGTTCGCCCAGCTGTCCCTGCGGGTCGATGGAGGTCACGGTGTTGTACGCCCCGACAGCCTTTTCGCGGCCGTCTACCGTAGCGATCTCCAGATCCACCACCCCGGTCAGCAGCAGGCTGTCGGCGCCTATCACCTGTGCGATGCGGGCGCGGGCGAAGGCGGGATCGCCTGCCGCGGTCATCTGGGTGTAGTAGCGCTGCGGATAACCGTCGCGCAGATAGTCGGGAACGGCGCTTTCCGGCCACAGCACCAGCCGCTGGCTTTGCGATGCCAGCGGCACGCTGAGCCGGGCGATACGCTGGAACTGTTCTTCGAAACGCGACGCGTCATTGATTTCGTCCTGTCCTAGATTGGGCTGGACGAGGGTCAGCGGCACCGTCCCTTCCCTGCCTGCGCCGGCGGGAAGATAAACCATCGCGACGATGGCACCGGACGAGAGCGCAAGAACCACAAAGCGCCTCGCCTGCACGAGATAGGCGAGCAGGATGGCCAGGCTCGCGGCGAGCCCGGACAGCGCATAACTGCCGGTAAAGGGCAGCACCATGCCCAGGCCGGGCCGATCCCACGGACCGAGCAGCATCATCGAGAACGGCCCCCAGCTATAGCCGCTGAAGACCCAGCTGCGCAGCCATTCGGCGGCGATCCATATCGCTCCGAAAGCCAACGCGAAATTCGGTAGATTGCCCTTGCGCGCCACCAGCCAGGCGGCGCAGGTCGCAAAAGCCGGCCAGACCGCGAGATACAACGCCAGCAGCGGCACCGCGGCCCAGCCGAAGACGGCGGGCATCTCAGCCTGATAGGTGAAGGCGGTGGCGATCCAGTTGTCGGTTACGGTGAAATGCGCAACACCGAACAGCCACCCTGCCAGCAGCGCGCGTTTCCAGCTTGGCGACTGCCATGCCAGCCAGCCGAAGGCGCCAATCGCCGCGAGGCCAAGCGGCCACAAATGAAAGGGCTGGAACCCGAACGCCGACGCCGCGCCCAGCAGCAGCGCGGCGATATTGGGGTGCGAGCGGGCCAAGCCGGGGATTTTCTCCATCGGCTTGCCCCTTAGATGGTCAGATCAGCACTGCAAGCGCGATCAGCCGACCGCGCTCACTTCGTTGTCGTCTTCCTGCTTGCGCTTGCGACGACGCGGTGCGGGCTTGGCCTCGTCGGTGTCGTTCGCGCTGATCGAGGGCGGAAGGACGGTTGCGTCGATCTCGCTCTCATTGCCGACGGCGCCTTCTTCGCTCTTCTTCGCCTTGCGCGGGGCACGGCGCTTTTTGGGCGCTTCGTCCTCTTCGTCCCGACGGGTGAAGGGATTCTCGGACGGCTCGAACCGATTGTCGTCATCGTCGTCGTCATTGCGCGGCTTGCGGCCACGCGGCTTGCGATTGTCGTCGTCCTGATCGTCACGACGACCACGCGGGCGACGGTTGTTGCGGCGATCTTCGCCGTCGTCGTCGTCATCGTCGTCGTCGAAATTCGACCCGCGGTCGTCCTGCCGTTTCGCCTTGGCTTCTTCCTGGCGCGCCTTGTTGTCGGCGATCACCCGGAAATAGTGGTCGGCGAACTGCAAGTAGTACTCCGCCTGAACGCGGTCGCCATTATGCTGGGCGTCCTGAGCGAGCTTCTTGTACTTGTCGAGCAGTTGCGGGGCATTGCCGCGTGCGCGGCTGTCGATCCGGTTGGCCGAATTGGCCCCGCCCTGATTGCGGTTACCGCGTCCGCGACGACGGTTGTTGCGATTGTTGTTCAAGGGTAGCTGGTCCTCATTCAATGCGCGGCACGAACCCAAAACCGGTCCGCAAATGGCCGCGTGACCCCTTGCGCGACTGCGCCTGTCGCAGTTCGCGTGCCCCGTTTTGTGCATGGTATGCGGGGCCGGAGCCTCGCACCAAAACTGCCATGTCGGAGCTGGAACCGGTGGGGAGGCGTTAGCCGCGCACCACTGGCCTATGGCCAGAGTTAAGCGCTCGAATCGGCTTTGCCAAGTCTTTTATCGCAAAAGCAGCGCACGCGGTCGTCCCGCAAGGTCGCGGCGCATGGTTACGGCGAAACCCGAGTCGCGTGCAAGGCCGGTAACCGCCTCTTCCTGCGTGGCCCCGATCTCGAATATGGCGAGACCGCCGGGCGCAAGAAGCTTGCCAAGCTGCGGGACGATCGCGCGATAGTCGTCAAGCCCGTCGGGCCCCGCGAAAAGAGCCGCGGCGGGTTCGTAGTCGCGCACATCCGGGTCCAGCACGGCATCGGTCTCGACATAGGGTGGGTTGCAGAGCACGAGGTCGAACGCCCCCAGCCGATCGGCCCAGCCTTCCTCCAGCCAGCTGGCCCGCAGGAACTGCGCCCGCCCGGCAAGGCCCAGCCTCTTGCAATTGGCAGCGGCTATGTCGAGCGCGGCCGCCGAAGAATCGATCCCGATACCGGTCGCGGAGGGGCAGTGGTGCAGGACCGCCAGCAACAATGCGCCCGATCCGGTCCCCATGTCGAGAACGCGGGCATCGGCGGGCGCGGCATCGAGCGCCGCCTGCACCATGGTTTCGCTGTCGCCGCGGGGAATAAGCGTATCGGGTGTTACCGCAAATTCGAGCCCGAAAAATTCCTGCACGCCAAGCAGATGCGCGACCGGCTCGCACACCGCACGACGGGAGACGAGATTTTCGAACACGGCGAGATGCGGTTCGGCCTCGTCGCGCATCCGCGTGAGCAGCATCAGCGAGCGCGATACCCCGAGCACATTCGCCATCAGCAGTTCGGCATCGAGCCGGGCGGTATCGCTGGTAGTGGAAAGATGCTCTGCCGCTGTGCGGATCGCGTCGGCGACGGTCATTCGGCCATCGCCGCCAAACGCTTGGCCTCGTCCTCGGCGATCAGCGCATCGACCAGTTCGCCCAAGCCAGGCCCGGCGATGATCTGCGGCAATTTCTGCAGCGTCAGCCCGATCCGGTGGTCGGTCACGCGGCCTTGCGGGAAATTGTAAGTACGGATGCGTTCGGAGCGGTCGCCCGAACCGACCATGGCCTTGCGCGCTTCGGCCTCGGCGCCCTGCGTCGCCTCGCGCTGCGCATCGTAAAGGCGCGTGCGCAGGACCTGCATCGCCTTTTCCTTGTTCTTGTGCTGGCTGCGACCATCTTGGCAGGTCACGACGAGGCCGGTGGGCAGGTGCGTGATGCGGATCGCGCTGTCGGTGGTGTTGACGTGCTGGCCGCCCGCCCCACTGGCACGATAGGTGTCGATCTTGAGATCCTTGTCCTCGATCTGGACATCCACCTCGTCGGGTTCGGGAAGGACGGCCACGGTCGCCGCCGAGGTATGGATGCGCCCGCCGCTCTCGGTCTCGGGTACGCGCTGGACGCGGTGGACGCCGCTTTCGAATTTCAGCTTGGCGAACACTCCGCTGCCGGTGACGTTAGCCACGATTTCCTTGAATCCACCCACCTCGGATGCGCTCATGCTGACCGGTTCGACCTTCCAGCCCTGCTCGGCGGCGAAGCGTTCATACATGCGGTAGAGATCGCCCGCGAACAGCGCCGCCTCGTCGCCGCCCGTGCCGGCGCGAATTTCGAGCATGGCGGGCTTGCTGTCGGCAGAATCGCGCGGAAGCATGGCGATCGCCAGTTCGCGCTCCGCCTCGGGCAGGTGCTTTTTCAGCGCGGCGATTTCCTCTTCCGCCATCGCCTTCATTTCCGGATCGGCGAGCATGTCCTCCAGCTCGGAGATTTCCTCGCGTGCCGCCTTCACCTCGGCGGCGATCTTGGCCACCGGCTCCAGCTCGGCATAGTCGCGGCTCGCCTGAACGAATTCCTCACCCTCGAGCGTACCCGAAGCCATACGTGCCTCGAGCTCGGCGAAGCGATTGGCGATCTGGTCGAGGCGTTCGGCTGGTATGGTCATCGGATTTTCATCTGGCGGATGGGCGACAAAGGCGACAGGGTGTCAACTCCGCTTTTCTAGCCTAACTCTTTCTTTCATAATATAAATTTTACGCAATAACCGGGTGGCACTTGCGCTGGGAGGCCCCCGCCGGTTTGGTTCCTGCCAATTGGACGGGCCTGCCTTAGCGAAGGATGCGGCCTGTAGGAAAGGCGTTGGGCGAGAATGGTCAAATCACCGACCTCTTTACCGTCATCCCGGGCTTGACCCGGGATCAGGCTTCTGGCGGCAAGCTCGGTCCCAGAAGACAGCACCACCCCGGATCAAGTCCGGGGTGACGGATTTCGATTGCTCAACACCGCAACAATCTTGCTGGCGTCACCTTCACCCGAAATCCCGTGATAACCCCCGTCATCTACACGCAGGATATACTGCGGATTTTGCTTCACAGCCTTGTCATAGCGCTTCTTCGGAGATCCAGTGGCCATGAGGTCGGCGATCACGCCGCCTCTTCGCAAATCGGATACTAGTTCGATCGCTTCAGCCATTCCGGCGTCGTTTTCTACAAGGACGACCGCTTCGAGGCGCTCCGGCATTCTCTCCCCCACCAGCATCGCCAACCGCTCGATCCCGGCGGCCCAACCCACCGCAGGCGTCAGCGCACCGCCGAGGCTTTCCATTAGTCCGTCATAACGCCCGCCGCCCAGGATTGTACTCTGGCTGCCGAGCTTGCCCGCCGCCTCACTACCCTCGTCGGGAATGAATTCGAAGGCGGTGTGGCGATAATAGTCGAGCCCGCGCACGAGGCTTGGCGCGCGTGTCCATTTGACCCCGGCAGCGTCCAGCCCGGCCGTTACCTCGTCGAAAAAGCGTTTGGCACCGTCGGTCAGGAAACGGTCGATATCAAGCGTATGATCGACATGTTTTCTGTCACGCGGGTCCTTGCTGTCGAGAATGCGCAGCGGGTTCTTTTCCAGCCGCTCCTGGCTGTCTTCGGACAATTCGTCCTTCACGCTGCGGAAGTGTTCGACCAGCGCGGCACGCCAGGCCTCGCGGCTGTCGCCATCGCCCAGCGTGTTGAGATGCAGCGTGACGCCCTCGATCCCCAGCTCTTTCAGTAGCTGATCGGCCATGGCGAGCAGTTCGACATCGGCCTGCGGCTCGGCAGCGCCGATGATCTCTGCGTCGATCTGGTGGAACTGGCGATAGCGGCCCTTCTGCGGACGCTCATAGCGGAACAGCGGCCCATGCGTGGCGAGCTTGACCGGCGCGTGCTGCTGCCAGCCGTTGGAGAGATAGGCCCGCGCGATTCCAGCGGTGAATTCGGGGCGCAGGGTCAGGCTTTCCCCGCCGCGATCGTCGAAGGAATACATTTCCTTGCTGACCACGTCGGTCGTCTCGCCGATGGCGCGGCTGAAGACTTCGGTCTTCTCGAACACGGGCATTTCGACCCGGCGGAAGCGATAGAGCTTGCGCACGCGCTCGAATGTTTCGACCACGAAAGCGAACGCCTCGGCATCTGCGCCGAAAATATCCTGGGTGCCACGGATGGCTTGAGGTGTTTTTGCCATGGGCCGCGCGCTTAAGGCGAAGCGGGGGTTTCTGCAATCGCCGCGCATGGTGGGGTTTCGCGCAGAGACGCCGAGGGCGCAGAGATTCGCGCTCACAGAGGCACGGAGGCACACACACACACAGAGAGAGAGAGAGAGAGAGAGAGGCTCGCGACGCAGGCGCCATAAATTAGAGCGCAGGCGGCTATAGAGATGGGCTTAAGTCGCCTTCGGCGAAACACCTCCGCGCCGCTGTGCCTTGGTGAGCGCCCAAAGGCCTCTCGCTTGTGTGCCTCTGCGCGAAATTCCTCAACCAAACCCCTTCCGCATGAGTGAACTCCCCGCTAGGGCGCTGCGGGAAGTCTTTCTGGGGAGAGGGGCCGAACGCAACGAGAGAACCACGCAATGCGCATCGACATGATCCCCATCGGCGACAATCCGCCCGAGAGCCTAAACGTCATCATCGAAGTACCGACCGGCGGCGAGCCGGTGAAATACGAGTTCGATAAGGACTCGGGCGCGCTGTTCGTCGACCGCATCCTGCACACGCCGATGCGTTATCCGGCGAATTACGGGTTCGTCCCCCACACGCTTTCGCCCGATGGCGACCCGCTCGATGCGCTGGTGATCTCGCGCAGCCCGTTCATTCCGGGCTGTGTTGTCCGCGCCCGCCCGATCGGCGTGCTGAACCTCGAAGACGAACATGGCGGCGACGAGAAACTCGTCTGCGTGCCGGTCGACACGACCTTCCCCTATTATTCGGATGTCGGCGAAACGAAGGATCTGCCGTCGATCATCTTCCAGCAGATCGAGCACTTCTTCACCCACTACAAGGACCTGGAGAAAGAAAAGTGGGTGCGTATCGGAAATTGGGGCGATGCAGCCGATGCCAAGCGAATCGTACTTGAGAGTATCGAGCGCTACAACGACGCGAAATAGGCGCTAACCGACCCGGACGGGGTCGCGGGCCGACGCCTTACTGGCCGGCCACCGCCATGCCGTCGATGCGGAAGGTCGGCACGTCTACCCCGCGCACCAGTTCCAGGTCGTTGGCCGGTATCAGCGCCCGGAACATGTCGGGCAGCGTCCCGGCAATAGTGATCTCGGACACCGGATCGGCCAGTTCGCCGTTGCGGATGCGAAACCCGCTGGCCCCGCGGCTGTAATCGCCGGTGACGAGGTTGACGCCCTGGCCGAACAGGTCCGTCACGAACAGGCCGTCCTCGATATCGGCGATCAGCTCGGCGACGCTTGGCGCTCCTGCTTCCATGAAGACATTGCTGGCCGCGACGCCGGGTGATCCGCCGCCACCGCGGCTGGCATGGCCGGTCAATCCGAGTTCCAGCTGCGCGGCGCTTGAAACATTGCTCAGCCAGCCGAAGATACGGCCGTCCTCCACCAGCGCGCGCGGTGTGCTGGCAACGCCTTCGCCATCGTAGTTGCGCGAACGCAGGCCGCGCAGGCGATGCGGCTCCTCGACGATTTTGATAGTGCTATCGAACAGTTGCTCGTTCTCGCGCCCGATCAGGAAGCTGGCCTTGCGCGCGATCGAAGGCGCAGCCATCGCGCCGAGCAGGTGGCCGAGCACTCCGCCGCCAACGCGCGGATCGAATACGACCGGCATCTTTCGCGACGGGATCGAACCGGGGCCAACCTTGCGGACCGTGCGTTCTCCCGCCTCGCGGCCGATATCGGCCGGATCGGGCAAATCGCAGCGATGCCGCTGGGTGCGATAGGCATAGTCGGTCTGCTTGTCGCCGCCCTCGCCAGCGACGACGCTGGCGGAAAGCGTGTGCGAACCGCCCGAATGGCCGCGCGCGAAGCCGCTGCTCGTGACCAGAGCAAAGACCGAGCGCGACGAGGACGCGCTGCCGCCGTTCGAATTCGTCACCCCGGCAATGGCGCGCGCCGCGTCTTCGGCAGCCAGTGCAGCCTCGCGCAATTCCTCGGGCGAGGGTTCCGCCCCATCGGTCAGGTCGAGATCGACACCGTCGCCGGCAAAGAGCGCATCGGCAGGTGCCAGCCCGCCATAGGCATCCTCCGGAGCGAGCCGCGCCATTTCCACGGCGCGCCCGGCGAGCATCTGCAGACCCTCGGGCGCGAAATCGCTGGTACTGATCGAGGCCGACCGCCGCCCGACGAACACCCGCAGGCCAATCTCTTCGCTTTCGGAGCGTTCGACTTCCTCGAGAGCGCCAAGACGCACACCGACGCTTTCGGAAGACGATGCGCGGGCGACAGCATCGGCCTGATCGGCACCCATCTTGCGCGCCAGTTCGACAAGATCGTGGCAGCGGGCCAGCGCCGTTTCGGACCCGATCATGGCTTAAGCCGGAATATCGCAATCATACGCGCGAGGTAGGATGCGCGCTGCCCGCTGGCAACCGGTGTCCGGTCAGGAAAAGATCAGCTTGAAGAAGATCGTCAGCGCCACCGGCAAGCCGATAGCCAGTAGCCAGAGCATGATCTGGTCCCGGCGGAATGCCGGTTTGAGACCCACGTCGGTCGCTTCGTCATCGGACAAGCCCGTCCAGCGGCGTTCGAACCAGCGACAAGCCGGAATGATGCCGGCGACGAGAATGATGAGGGCGAGATAGGGAACTATCGAGGAAACGCCCTGCTTCATGGCACCCACGGTCATGAATATCTGCAGGCCGGTATAGACGAGCAGCGCGAGCGCTACATTATCGCTCATTGCTTTGCGCCAGTCGCGTTTGCGAGCTGTCGCATGAACGGTGGCGACATCGGCTTCGTGGAGCGCCTTGTTCACGTGCCTCTCCTTTTTCTCCAACCCGAATCGCATTGTTTCAAAAATGCTGCGAACTGGCAAGCAATCGTGCGCGGCGAAGCCCAAACCGTCCAACAGCGATACACAACGCGGCCCATGCACGAATCCTGCCAGTTCGTCGAAAAGGCCTTCGCGCGGGGTTTTCAAGGCCATATCGCATGCTATGTCGCGGCCCATGGCCGATATCGGAACGAGCCCTGAGAACGACGCGGTACACGATGCCGCCCCACCCATCCCGCAGGGCGGACTGGAAGTCGTGTCGATCGCCAAGAGCTACGACAAGCGTGCGGTCCTGACCGATATCTCGCTCTCCGTGGGCAAGGGCGAAGTGCTCGGCCTGCTCGGGCCCAACGGAGCCGGCAAGACCACCTGCTTCTATTCCATCATGGGGCTGGTCCGGCCCGATTCCGGGCGTATCATGATGGATGGCGACGATGTCACCAATCTGCCCATGTATCGCCGGGCGATCCTGGGCCTCGGATACCTGCCGCAGGAAACCAGTATCTTTCGCGGCATGACCGTGGAACAGAACATCAATTGCGTGCTCGAAATGGTCGAGCCGGACGACGATACCCGTGCACGGGAACTCGAGCGCCTGCTGGAGGAATTCGGTTTGACCCGCCTGCGCGCCAGCCCGGCCATGGCGCTTTCGGGCGGCGAAAGGCGGCGGGCCGAAATCGCCCGCGCGCTGGCGGCCAAGCCGTCGATCATGCTGCTCGACGAACCATTCGCCGGGATCGACCCGCTGTCGATCAGCGACATCCGGGATCTGGTGAAGGATCTGAAGACCCGCGGCATCGGTGTGTTGATCACCGATCACAATGTCAGAGAAACGCTCGAGATCGTCGATCGCGCCTGCATCATCTATGGCGGACAGGTTCTGTTCGCGGGCACTCCCGAAGCGCTGGTCGCCGACGAGAACGTCCGCCGCCTCTATCTGGGCGAGAGCTTCACTCTGTGATCTACCGCATCGGGAGGAGCTAGCTCATGGCGCTGGGGCCGCGCCTTGATCTCAGACAAACCCAATCGCTGGTGATGACTCCCCAGCTCCAGCAGGCGATCAAGCTGCTGGCGTTGTCCAATCTGGAGATCGAAACCTTCGTTGCCGAAGCGCTCGAATCCAACCCGCTGCTCGAAATGGGCGAGGTCCGCCGCGAAGCGGGCGAGGATTCCTCCCCCGACCCGCAAGAACACGACAGCGCACCCGATTTCGACGGGGAGAGTGCCCTCGACGTGGCGGACCATGCGCTCGATCCGGAGGCTGCACCGGGCGATTTCGCACACGGCGAAGGTGGTGACTGGAGTCGCGGCGATATCGGGACTGCGGGTGAGCTGCCCGATCTCGAGAACCGCTCGTCGGAAGGCCCGACGCTGACCGAGCACCTTTCCGGACAGATCGGCACGGTCGCACATGACCAGCGCGAAGCCCTGATCGCTTTGCGGATCATCGGCGAACTCGACGAAACGGGCTACCTGCCGACCGAACTTCGGGTGATCGCCGACGAACTGGGCGTGCCGCTGGCCGAGGCCGAACGAGCCCTTGCCACGGTTCAGACGCTCGACCCGACCGGGGTTGGCGCGCGCTCGCTGGCGGAATGCCTTGCCCTCCAGGCGCGCGAAGCCGATCGCTACGATCCGTGCATGGCGCGGCTGATCGACAATCTCGAACTGGTCGTGACCGGCGATATCGGGCGATTGAAGCGCATGTGCGAAGTCGACGACGAGGACTTCGCCGACATGCTCGCCGAATTGCGCGGCTACGATCCCAAGCCGGGGCTCGCTTATGCAGGCGGCGCGGAAGGAGCCGTCGTCCCAGACGTCCTGGTGTCGCCCAGCGCCGATGGGTGGAACATCCGCCTCAACGAAGCGAGCCTGCCGCGCCTCGTCGTCAATCGCGAGTACTATCTCGAACTGAGGGGCGGCGCCCGCGACAAGGCGTCGCAGAGCTGGCTCAACGAACAGTTGGGCGAGGCCGACTGGCTGATCCGCGCGCTGGATCAGCGCCAGAAGACGATCCTGAAGACCTCCGCCGAAATCGTTAAACGGCAGGAAGGCTTCTTTCGCGAAGGCGTTACCGCGATGCGGCCGCTGACCCTGCGCGAAGTGGCCGAGAAGATCGAGATGCACGAATCGACCGTCAGCCGCGTGACCAGCAACAAATACCTCGCCTGCCCGCGCGGCACGTTCGAGCTGAAATACTTCTTTTCCAGCGGAGTCGCCGCGGCCGATGGCGAAGGCGCTTCGGCCGAGGCGATCAAGGCCCGTATCCGCGCCCTGTGCGATGCCGAGGACCCCAAGAAGGTTCTTTCGGACGAGGCATTGGCCGGACTGCTCAAGCAGGAAGGCTACGATCTCGCGCGGCGCACGGTCGCCAAATACCGGGAGGCGATCGGGATCGGGTCCAGCGCGCAGCGAAGGCGGCAGAAGAAGCTGGCGGCGCTGTGACACCTGTCTGCCACAGGGAAAAAAGTTAACGCGCTTTACCTGGCGTTAACCTTTTTCCTTCAGACCTCTTGTGGTTAATACAGGGCAACACCTCTTGCTATGGTGTTACCGACGGACACTTAGGGAACCAACGGGGGACATCCCAATGCGTGTACTGCTGATCGAAGACGAGCCGACAACCGCCAAAGCCATCGAGCTCATGCTCACGACAGAAGGCTTTAACGTATACTCGACCGATCTCGGCGAGGAAGGCCTCGATCTCGGCAAACTGTATGATTACGATATCATCCTGCTCGACCTGAACCTGCCCGACATGCACGGGTACGACGTGCTCAAGAAGCTGCGCGTCGCCAAGGTGCAGACGCCGGTCCTGATCCTTTCGGGTATTGCCGAAATGGACAGCAAGATCCGCTCGTTCGGCTTCGGTGCCGACGATTACGTGACCAAGCCGTTCCACCGCGAAGAGCTGGTCGCCCGCATCCACGCCGTGGTGCGCCGCTCCAAGGGTCATAGCCAGTCGGTGATCCGCACCGGCAAGCTGGCCGTGAACCTCGACGCCAAGACCGTCGAAGTTGACAGCGCCCGCGTCCACCTGACCGGCAAGGAATACGCGATGCTGGAGCTGCTTTCGCTGCGCAAGGGCACCACGCTGACCAAGGAAATGTTCCTCAACCACCTCTACGGCGGCATGGACGAGCCCGAACTCAAGATCATCGACGTCTTCATCTGCAAGCTGCGCAAGAAGCTCAGCCATGCCTGCGGCGGCGACAATTACATCGAAACCGTCTGGGGCCGCGGCTACGTGCTGCGCGACCCGAACGAAGAGGCGGAAGCCGCCTGATCCTCTGCAAGATTGGACGAATTGGCGGGGGCTTTGCGGCCCCCGCCTTTTTTCGTTCGAGTACGTTCTTGTCTGGTCTTTCGCTCGGAGCAGTGATGGCAAGCACTGGGCCCGGTCAACCGATCCGCTTGAAATGGGTCGTCGGCAGTTTCGGGATGCCATCGCCCGCCCAGATAATCGTCTCGGTCATCGATTGCCGGTCGTCGGCGACGGTATAGACCCTGGTCGAGACAGGTTTCCCGGCCTTGCCCAAGGTCACGACCAGCGTGTTCGCTTCGGGATGGCGCAGTGAGCCCGTATCGATGAAGGCCATGTTTCCGGTCAACGGCACCGAAACGCCGTCGGGCCGCGCCGTGCTTTCGGCATAGCGCCTGGTGCCATCGGGATCGACGATCTCGACATGGGTCGTCCATTTGCCGTCCGGCGAGGTATCGAATTCGATCGTGACGCTTTGCGGGCGTTCTTCGGGTGGGATACGCGACACATCGAGCGACCAGCGGCCGACCAGCGGCGAGGTGCCCATTGCTTCGGCCTGAGTGGATTGCGAGGACCCGGCCTGATCCGTCGATATCGCTGCCATGACGACGAGACCGGCAGCAACTAGCGGTAATGATACGAGCATAATAATCTTTCCTTTCGACCATTTGGGCCCTTTGGTCAGGGCCTGTCCAAAGGTGTCGGGGCCGGAGCCCTGTGCCGCTAGATCGATTTTCTTGTTCCAGATTTTTTGGGCGTCGAGCAGGCGCGCCAGTTCCCGGCTGCTGCCGATCCCCGTCTTGCGGCGCGCATCGCGCAGGCGCTCGTTTATCGAGCTTTCCGACCGCCCCAGTTCGGCAGCAATGGATTTGGCGGTGTGACCGGCGGCAAGCAGTCGCAGGATTTCCAGTTCCGTATCGGTAAGGGCGGCAAGAGACCGGCGCGAGAGTTGCGTAGATGCCATGGCACTTGCTCACCACATGGCCAAACGAGGGTCCAGAACGATTTTTTTGGGAGGCGGTTGGACCGGAAACACCTGGAGCCTTGGCCACCGGGCGTTTTTCTTTTGACCCGCTCGATTTTTCCATATCGCTAAGCATGCGAGAGCGCAGTATTTACCGCCGGCAACAACGGCTGAAGGCGCCCGCTCTATATGGACCTGTTCGGTTTCGACTTGGGGGCCATCGTCCCCTTCATCCTGATCGGTTTTGCAGCACAGATGGTGGACGGCGCATTGGGCATGGCCTTCGGGGTCATCACCAATACGCTCATGGTCGGCCTGCTCGGCGTGCCGCCGGCGCTCGCATCGCAGCGCGTCCATCTGGTGGAGTGTTTCACCACCGCGACATCGGGCATCAGCCACTTGTTGCACGGCAATATCGACAAGCCGCTATTCTTCCGCCTGCTGATCCCCGGCGTGATCGGCGGATTGGCGGGCACCTATCTGCTCACCTCGATCGATGGCGATGTCATCAAGCCATTCGTGCTGATCTATCTGGCAGGCGTAGGTTTATGGCTGCTGGTGCGGGGCCTGCTTTATCCGCCGCCGCTGAAGGAAGCCAGGCATGTCGCGCCGCTCGGACTGGTCGGCGGGTTTCTCGATGCGGCGGGCGGTGGCGGCTGGGGGCCGGTGGTCACCTCCAACCTGCTGGTACAGGGGGCGGAACCCCGCAAGGTCGTCGGCACGGTCAATTCGGTCGAGTTCTTCCTGACGCTCAGCATCTCGGCCAGTTTCATCTATCATTTGGGGATTTCGCACATCGCAGGCGCGACATTTGGCCTCATAGTGGGCGGGATCGCCGCGGCACCGTTCGGCGCGATGGCGGCCAAGCATTTCAGCCCAAAGCTGATGCTGATCCTTGTCGGCATCGTGCTGAGCGTGACGAGCGCCTACGGCATCTGGACGGCATGGGGGTAGCTCGCTAGGCGCTCGCCCATGTCAGCGTACAAGGAAGGCGATCCGACCACCCTCAACCGGCTTTACGGGCGCAGCCAGGGCAAGCCCCTCCGCGCATCACAGCAGGAACTGGTCGACAGATTACTGCCGGAGATTTCCGTGCAATTAGAAGGACCGGTGACGTCGCAGGCCCTGTTCGGCTTCGATCGCCCCTTGCATTTCGAGATCGGCTTCGGTGGCGGCGAGCATCTGGCCGAGCGTGCGGACCTGCTGCCCGACCACGGTTTCATCGGCGCGGAACCCTTCGTCAACGGCGTGGCGCAGGCGCTGACCCACGTCCGCGACCGAACGCTGGCCAATGTCCGCATCCATCACGGCGATGCGCTGGAAGTGCTGCGCCGCCTGCCCGACGGCGCGCTGACCATGCTCTATATGCTTCATCCCGACCCCTGGCCGAAGAACAAGCACGCCAAGCGCCGCATGATGAATGACGGGCCGGTGCGCATGTTCGCCGACAAGCTGAAACCCGGCGGCGAGTTCCGCTTCGGCACCGATCACCCGGTCTATCTGCGTCACGCGCTGATGGTGATGCGCCGCTTCACCGACGAGTTCGAATGGATCGTCGACGGCCCATCGAGTTGGCAAAACCGGCCTTCAGGCTGGCCCGAAACCCGCTACGAACACAAGGCGCGGACCGTGTACGGGCACGAAGTGTGGTACTTCCGTTTCAGGCGCAAATAGCAAGAGGCCGCCCGGTTACCGGGACGGCCTCCGCTGTCATCGTAATTGCCCGAGACGTACCTCAGAAGCGCAGGCCGATGCCCGCCACGACCTGATCGGTCGAGACATCGCCCACGTCGCTGCCGGAAATGCCCTTGTAGTTCGAGCGACGGTATTCGACACGTCCCTCGAGCGGCCCGGGTAGCTGTACCTGAAGGCCGCCGCCGAAGCGCAGCCCGTCGGTGTTTTCATCAAGTTCGGAGAGCGATCCGCTATCGGTGAATGCCTGGGTGTCCAGGGCGGTGTAGCCGATCTTGCCATAGGCTGCGATGCCGGGTGTTACGGCAAAGCCCGCGCGCGCGCCGATATAATATTGGCCATCGGCGTCCAGTCCTTCGCGCGCCCCGCCGAAGCTGTCGGGAAATTCGGTCGATCCACCGCTCGTCGACAGTTCGCCCTCGACACCGACGAAGGCACTGCCAAGCGACAGGTCGTAACCGACGGTAACTCCATACACTGCGGAGTCGGCATCGGCGGTAACGCTGCCATCGTCCGATTCGACGTCGAGCCCTTCGTAGCCGGCCAGAGCGCCGACATAAAAGCCACCCGGCGCGACGTTCTGGCCCTGTGCCATGGCCGGAGCGGCGAACATGCCGGTTGCGATTGCGACCACTGCGATTGTCTTTTTCATTCATATTCCTTTCGCGTGCGATTTTCTGCACGCGCGGGCCGTTGCCGCCGCAGCGCTTGCTCATCAATGAACCGGATGACGATGCGTGGCGATTAGAGGACGGGCAGGCGAAGTCGTCGATCAACCGTTGAGCAGAATCGACGGAACACGTGACCCGTCGCCGCGCTTTGGACTCGGAACAAGGAGAAATGATCGATGGCAGATAAAACGGTTTTCATTTTCGGCGCTTCGCGCGGCATCGGGCTGGGGCTGGCAAAGACATTACTCGATCGCGGCTGGCAGGTCGTCGCGAGCGAGCGCACGCACGGCGCAGACCTGCACGCGCTCGCATGCGATGCCCTGCGGATCGCAACTGCCGATATTACCGAACCGGACAGCTATGCCGATCTCGATCTCTCCCCCGGCGAACTGGATGCTGTCATCATCAATGCCGGAATTATCGGAGCGAGCCATCAGGATTCGACGCAGGCGACACCGGACGAAGTCGCGCATGTCATGATGACCAATGCCTTCGGGCCGGCACGTGCAGCGAAGACGCTGCTGCCCGCGCTCAAAGACGGCGGAACGCTCGGCGTCATGTCCTCACTGATGGGTTCGATCGAGGACAGCTCCGGAGGCTACGAGCTTTACCGGACGAGCAAGGCCGCGCTGAATATGCTTGCCAAGGGCATTTCCGAGCAAGATGCGGGACCACGCAAGATCGAAGTCCTCGCACTCCATCCGGGCTGGGTACAAACCGACATGGGCGGGCCCAACGCGCATCTGACGATCGAGGAAAGCGTCACCGGGCTTGCCGATGTCGTCGCAAGCTCCGGCGGTGGCGGCTTCCGCTTCGTAGATTACAGCGGCAAGCAAATACCGTTCTGACCCGTGGTTCCGGCAGACGATGCCTGCGCGATAGTGTACACACCGAGCAATCCGAGGAGAGACCGATGAACAGAGTTCGTAAAATGGCCCTGGCGCTCGCCGCCTTGACGGTGCCCACCGCCGCGCTTGCACACCACGGCTGGAGCTGGACGGAGGACGAGGAAAGCCGTCTCTCCGGTACGATCGTGACCGTTCACTACGGCAACCCGCATGCGCATCTGACGGTGCGCAATTCGCAGGGCGTATGGGAAGTCGATCTGGCTCCGCCTTCCGCAACGAGCAGGGCCGGTTTCGTCGAAGGCGTGGCCAAACCCGGAGACAGTGCAAGCTTTACCGGGCATCGTGCCCGGGATCCAAAGACGTTCGGCTTCAAGGCAGAGACGATCACAGTGAATGGCAAGACCTACGATGTATATCCGCGCCGGGCGAAGACGCTGAAACCAGCCGGCTAGTTTTTCGTGTTCGACGCAGCGCTGACCGCGCTCGAGACCAATGCCGCCGCGGAGGCGCTGCGCTCTTCGCGTTATGCCTATCCGCTGGTCAACGCTGCGCACATCTTGGGGCTGGCCGCCCTGTTCGGCCCGATCCTGGCCTTGGACTTGCGCCTGCTCGGCCTGTTCAGCCAGATCCCGGTTCGGCCACTCGCACTGGTTCTGCCACGGATCGCTGCCTGTGGGCTGGCGATCGCCAGTTTGACAGGCCTGGCATTGTTCTCGGTCGCGCCGTTCGACTACGTCGTGCACCCGGTCTTTCCGGTAAAACTCGCTCTGATCGCGGTGGCGACGGTCCATGCACTGGCACTGCACCGCGCGCACGGATGGCGCGACATCCTGGCCGGCAGCAATGCAATTCCCACACGACTTCGTGCCTCGGCTGCCCTGTCCCTGAGTTTATGGACGGCCGCCATACTGTGCGGACGGTTGCTGGCGTTCTAGCCGCGGCTCAGGTCAGGCGAGGCATTTGCGGATCGTCGCCGCCAGCGCGGCGTAATCGCTATCGGTGTTGTAGAGGTGCGGCGTGACCCGCAGCGACTTGCCGCGCTGAGAAACATAGACCTGATTCTGCGCCAGGCGTTCGGTCAGACCGTCGGGAATTTCCTCCGGGAATTCCAGCGACAGGAAATGCGGGGCTCGAACGCCGATACCGGCCGAGGACAGGCCGAGTTCGGCCGCTTCCTCCGCAATGGCCTGCGTCGCCTTGCCAAGCGCCCGCTCGATCGCCTCGACACCGAATTCGGCCAGAAAATCGAACGCCGCGCTCGCACCCATCAGCAGCGGCGGATTCGATTTCTCACCCATATCGAACCGTCTTGCGCCGGGCTGGAAATCCTCACGGTAGTCGACCAGCCTGGCGAAATCCTCCGAACCGGCGCGGTTGATCCAGTTGTGCTCTATCGGCCGGCCCGAATGGTGCTTCGGTGCGACATACATCATGCCCACGCCATAAGGCCCCATCAGCCACTTGTAACAGGCCGCAACCGCGAAATCGGGCTGTACCGCGGCGAAATCGATCGACATGGCACCGAGGGACTGGGTCAGATCCAGGACCAGCGCCGCCCCCACCTTGCGACATCTCGCACCTGCGGCCACGAGATCGACCACACGCCCGTCGGCCCAGTGATTATTGGGCAAGGCGACGATGGCGGTATCGGGCCCGATCGCATCGAGTACCGCCCCGGTCCAGCAATCCTGCGAGGGCCGCCGAACCGCCACGACCTCGCCGCCATTCGCTTTCGCCAGTTCGTGCCAGGCATAGACGTTGGACGGAAACTGGTCGGCAAGGGTGACGATCTGCTGGCCCTTGGTGACCGGGAGATTGCGCGCCGCGACCGCCAGCCCATAGCTGACCGACGGCACGATCGCGATACATTCGGTCTCCACTCCGGCCAGCCGGGCCGCGCGTCCACGAAATTCTTCGGCCACCGTAAAGAAATCCGTCGGCCGGAATTTCCACGGCTGTTCCTTTAACCGCGCGCCGTCCACCATCGCTGCACTGACGCTATGGGCCAGCGGCGCCATGTAGGCGCAGTTGAGATAGTGCACGCCCTCTGGAATGGCGAAACGGTCGCGCATCGAGCAGGTCACGGGCTGCGTCAGCCGAGCACGCCCGCGCTCGCGAGCACCGCCAGCGTCAGGATATCGGGTGCGATCGAGGTCATCGGGGCGATCTGCACCGGCTTTCCCATGCCGATCATCATCGGTCCGACCGTGGTTTCCCCACCCAGTTCGCGCAGGAGCTTGGCCGAGAGATTGGCCGATTGCAGACCCGGCATGATCAGCACATTGGCCGGACCCGACAGGCGGCTGAACGGATAAAGCGCCATGACCTTGGGATTGAGCGCGGCATCAGGCGCCATTTCGCCTTCATATTCGAACGCCACGGTGTCATCCGCATCGAGCAGGGCCACCGCATCGCGGATATTGGCGAGCCACTGGCCCGACGGGTTGCCGAAGGTCGAATAGGACAGGAAGGCGACGCGCGGTTCATGCCCCATGCGTCGTGCGACTGCCGCCGTCTCGCGCGCAATATGCGCCAGCTGTTCGGCCGTGGGCCGTTCGTTGATGGTCGTATCTGCAAGGAAGGTCGTGTGATTCTTGCCGATCATCATGTGAACGCCGAACGGCACTGCGCCGGGCTTTTCATCGAGCACACGGCCGATCTCACGGGCGGTCTGGCTGAACGTGCGGGTCAGACCCGAGATCATCGCATCGCCATGATCGAGTGCCACCAGCAGTGCGGCGAAGACGTTGCGTTCCTGATTGACCATCCGTCCGACGTCGCGCTCAGTATAGCCGCGTCGCTGCAGGCGCTTGTACAGATAGCCGACCATCGCCGGGATCTTGTCCGACACGGCGGAGTTCTCGATGATCCAGTCGTCGGGATCGTCGACAGCCAGCTCGACCAGTTTTTCGCGCACCTTTTCGGTGCGGCCGACAAGGATCGGCTCGCCATAGCCGAATTCGCGATACTGGATGGCCGCACGCAGCGCGACGTCCTCTTCCGCCTCGGCAAAGACCATCCGCTTGGGGCTGGCCTTGGCTTGCTCGTAGATGTTGGTCAGCGCTGCAGTGGTCGGGTTGAGCCTTATCTTCAGCGCCAGTCGATAGGCGTCGAAGTCCTCGATCGGCGCCTCCGCGACGCCGCTGTCCATCGCCGCCTTTGCCACTGCGCTGGACACGACTTCCATCAGCCGCGGGTCGAAAGGCGCCGGGATGATGTATTCCTCACCGAACTGGTGACTGACACCGTAGGCGGCGGCGACCTCGTCGGGCACGCGTTCGCGGGCCAGCTTGGCGATGGCATGCGCCGCGGCAATCTTCATTTCCTCGTTGATCGCAGTCGCCTGCACGTCGAGCGCGCCGCGGAAGATGAAGGGGAAGCCTAGCACGTTGTTGACCTGGTTGGGATAGTCGCTGCGTCCGGTGGCGATGATCGCATCGGGGCGGACTGCCTTGGCATCTTCGGGCATGATTTCCGGGGTCGGGTTAGCCATGGCGAAGATGATCGGTTTGTCGGCCATCTTCTCGACCCATTCCGGCTTCAGCGCACCGGCGGCCGAAAGTCCGAGGAAGACGTCGGCGCCCTCCAGCGCTTCTTCGAGGCTGCGCGCCTCGGTTTCCACCGCATGGGCGCTCTTCCACTGGTCCACATTGTCGCGGCCCGGATAGATCGGGCCGGAGCGGTCGCAGACGATGACGTTCTCGTGGCGCACACCGATGGCCTTGATCAACGCGGTACAGGCGAGCGCGGAGGCGCCCGCGCCGTTGACCACCATTTTCACGTCTTTCAGGTCGCGCCCCGTAAGGTGGCAGGCATTGATGAGCCCGGCGGCAGAGATGATCGCGGTACCATGCTGGTCGTCATGCATGACCGGAATGTTCATCCGTTCGCGCAGGGCCTGTTCGATGATGAAGCATTCGGGCGCGGCGATGTCTTCCAGATTGATCCCGCCGAAGCTCGGCTCCATCAACGCGACCGCCTCGATGAATTTTTCCGGATCCTCGGTGTCGAGTTCGAGGTCGATCGAATCGACATCGGCGAAGCGCTTGAACAGCACCGCCTTGCCTTCCATGACGGGCTTTGAAGCCAACGCCCCCAGATTGCCCAGGCCGAGGATCGCCGTGCCGTTCGATATGACCGCAACAAGGTTGGAGCGCGCGGTGTAACGCGCCGCATCCTTGGGATTGGCCGCAATCGCTTCCACCGGAGCCGCCACGCCGGGCGAATAGGCCAGGCTGAGATCGCGCTGACTGGCCATCGGCTTCGAAGCAATGATCTCGATCTTACCGGGGCGGATCGTCTCGTGATAAAACAGCGCTTCGCGGGTAGTGAATGCGGATTTCTCGTCGGCCATCGGCGTTCCCTTGTCTTGCGGTGCCCGCCCCTAACGGCTTGCGCAGCGAAGTCATAGGGGAAAGGCTGGCTTCACCGACTCCCGAATCGTCGCGGCCATCGCTAGGCCCGCAGCATGGCCGACACGCCCACCCCGATGATGCAGCAATATCTCGCGCTGAAGCGCGAAGCCGGCGATGCGCTGCTGTTCTACCGGATGGGCGATTTCTTCGAGCTGTTCTTCGACGATGCCAGGGTGGCCTCCGGTGTGCTCGACATCGCGCTGACATCGCGCGGCGAACATGAAGGAGAGCCGGTGCCGATGTGCGGCGTCCCGGTACATTCGGCAGAAGGCTATCTGGCGCGTCTCATCAAGGGCGGTTGCCGCGTCGCCATCGCCGAGCAGACCGAAACGCCCGACGAGGCAAGGGAGCGGGCGAAACGTGAAGGCGCGCCCGTATCGAAAGCGCTGGTCGCGCGCGATATCGTCCGCTTCGTCACGGCCGGCACGCTGACTGAGGAAGCTTTGCTCGAACCGCGGCGAGCGAATTTGCTGGTCGCGATCGCCCCGGTACGCGACGGCATCGGTCTGGTCGCCTGCGACATTTCCACCGGCCGGATGGAACTGGAGCAATGCGCGCCGGACGCTCTGGATGCGGCACTGGCGCGGCTTGGCGCGAGCGAGATCGTCGTACCCGAAGACTGGGAGGACGCCCCCGAAGACGTCATCGCGCGTCCGCGGGCGGATTTCCGCAGCGAGACGGGCGAAGCACGACTGAAGGACATTCACGGCATCGCGACGCTCGACGGGCTCGGCAATTTCACCCGGCCGATGCTAGCGGCGGCGGCCGGACTGATCGCCTATCTCGACCATGCCGGACGCGGGACACTACCCTTCCTGCTGCCGCCGGTCGCGCGCGGAAGCGAAGCGCATCTGGCAATGGACGCGGCGACCCGATCAAGCCTCGAAATTCTCGAGGCGCAAAGCGGCGAGCGCGCCGGCAGCCTGATTGCGTGCGTGGATCGCTGCGTAACCGGTGCCGGAGCGCGTCAACTGGCGGAAGATCTTGCCGCGCCCCTCGCCAACCGTGGTGCCATCGAAGCGCGATTGGCGGCGGTGCATCACTTCCATGCCGAGCCATTGCTCCGCGCAGACCTGCGCGGCGTATTGCGGCAGGCGCCCGATATCGGGCGGGCGCTGGGACGGTTGGTGGCAGGGCGCGGCAGCCCGCGCGATCTCGGCCAGATCCGCGATGGCCTGTCGGAGGCGCGCCGGGTGCGCGAGATGCTGTCCGTCAGTAACGACATGCCCGAACTGTTGACCCGCATGACGGACGCGCTGGGCGGTCATGCCGCGCTGGTGGACCATCTCGCCCGCGCGCTCGTGTCCTCGCCTCCGACCGAACGGGGTCAGGGCGGCTTCATTGCGAACGGCTACGATCATTCGCTCGACGCCTTGCGTGAAACCAGTGGCAATGCGCGGCGGGCCATCGCCGCGCTCGAGGCGAAGTACCGCGAGGAAACCGACACGGCTTCGCTCAAGATCAAGCACAACAAGGTGCTCGGCTATTTCATCGAAGTGCCGGCGAAGCATGGCGACAAGCTGATGGCAGCGGATAGTGGCTTCACGCATCGCCAGACCATGGCCGGCGCGGTGCGCTTCAATTCGCTGGGCCTGCACGAGGAGGCGACCCGGATCGCCGAGGCCGGGGCGCATGCGCTGGCGGCGGAAGATGCGCATTTCGAGGAACTGGTGGGCGCGGTGGTCGCCGCACGCGAAACGATTGCAGCGACGGCCGCTGCGCTGGCGCGGATCGACGTCTGCGCGGCGCTGGCCGAACGTGCGGTCGAGGGCGACTGGACCCGGCCCGAAATGCGCGACGAGCCCTGCCTCGAGATCGACGGCGGACGGCATCCGGTGGTCGAGCAGGCGCTGGCGAAGATCGGTGAGCGTTTTGTGGCCAATGACTGCACACTGCAGCCAGATGACAGATTGTGGCTGATCGGCGGCCCGAACATGGGCGGGAAGTCGACCTTCCTGCGCCAGAACGCCCTGATCATGCTGCTGGCGCAGGCGGGTAGCTTCGTCCCGGCGGCAAGCGCACGGGTCGGGCTGGCGGACAGGCTCTTCAGCCGCGTCGGTGCGAGCGACAATCTCGCGCGCGGACGGTCCACCTTCATGGTCGAGATGGTGGAGACTGCGGCAATCCTGTCGCAGGCTACGGAACGCAGCTTCGTCATCCTCGACGAGGTCGGCCGCGGCACCAGCACCTATGATGGCATGGCGCTGGCCTGGGCCGTGGTCGAGGCGGTGCACGAGCAATTGAAATGCCGCTGTCTGTTCGCAACGCATTACCACGAGCTGAGCCGCCTCGCCGATACCTGCGACGCGCTGAGCCTCCACCACGTCCGTGCGCGCGAATGGAAAGGCGATCTCGTCCTGCTGCATGAACTGGCCAGGGGTGCTGCCGATCGCAGCTATGGCCTGTCCGTCGCCAAGCTGGCCGGTGTGCCCGCGCCCGTCCTGAAGCGTGCCAAAGCCGTGCTCGACAAGCTCGAGAAGGGGCGCGAGCAAACCGGTGGACTGGCAGCGGGCCTTGGCGAGCTGCCGCTGTTTGCGGCTACGGCACAGGCCGAGGAGAAGGAGAGCGACAGCTTGCGCGATGCTCTTCGGACTCTCGATATCGACGCGCTATCCCCGCGCGAAGCGCTCGAAAAACTGTACGAACTCAAGGCCGAATCGGGAGAAACCAAGGTTTAACGCGCGCGTGCTAAGCTAGTTGCATGGCGGGAAACACGTTCTTCGGTCAGGGCAAGAAGCTTATTGCGATCGGGGTGTTTCTCGTGCTGGTCACGATCCTTGTCGGAGGCGAGGAGGACCCGGGCGTTATCGGGGACCTCGCCGAAATTGGCTCGCCCCCGGGCACGACTGCCGATGTCGCTCAGCTGCCTTCTCCAGTCGAACGTTTCGACAGTTCACCGGCGACCGCTTCCAGAGAGGATTCCGGCCTCTCTTCGTGGTACGCGCAGTCCGATAGTTCAGGAGCGGTCGATCCCCAGCCGGTCCAGCCGAGCCCGGTCGACGACAGTCATCTCATCAACGATGCCAAACCGCTCGTCTCGACCGATCCGATTGCCGCCCCGTCCTCGATCGTGGTCGACAGCTCGCCGCCCGCCCCGGTGGAATAGAGACGGAACCTCACCGGATGCCTGTCCATTGTTTCGGCATGGCGCAGGACGATCCTCCGGACAATTCCGACAAGTCGACCGAATGGGCCGAACTGCGCACCGACCTTGCCGAAGATCGCAATATCATGGCGATGGAACGGACCTTTGCCGGATGGATGCGCACCGCTTTCGCCGCCATCGGTATCGGACTGGGTTTCAAGGCCGTCTTCGGCGCCTTCGATCCGCCGTGGCTCGCCAAGGCGATCGCCACGGTATTCATCCTCGCCGGGGCCTGGCTCGCCATCACTGCCCAGAAACGCGCCTGCCGCACATTGGAGCGGCTCGAGACGCACAAGTTCGAAGCGATTTCGACCCCGAATTTCCGCGTGCTCGCCTATTCCGTCGCTGCCGGATCCGTCCTGTTGATCGCCGGGCTGTGGATCCTCAACGACGGAGCTATCGCACCCTAGCTTCCATCGGACAGCAAATCCGGATCGACCTTTGCGGCCTCGCCGTATTTGTCCTCGTTATCGTCGTGATTATCCTCGCCCCGATAGGCATTCATGTCGATGCGGCCCGAGCTTTCCATGTCGCGCATGTGATCGACCGTATCCTGCGTTGAATCGTTCATCAGGCCGCTTGTATTCTTGCCCTTCGAACTTTCGGTCGGCGACGAGGTTTCGCTGGTCGTGGCCTGCGCCTGCGCGCTGACGGTCTGGGCCTGGTTGCGCTCGTCGTCCTGCTCGTCGTTATGGGTTTCGGGCGCCATGTCCTGGGGGGTACTCATCGTCTAATCTCCTTTTGTGAGATCAACGGATGGCGCCGGCACGCGGTTCCTACCGGGTCGGCACCGGTTCGCCGTTCGAATAGTCGTAGAAACCGCGTCCGGTCTTGCGGCCGAGCCAGCCGGCTTCGACATATTTGACCAGCAGCGGCGCCGGGCGGTACTTGGCATCGCGGGTGGTCTTGTAGAGCACCATGATGATGTCGAGGCAGGTGTCGAGCCCGACGAAATCGGCGAGTTGCAGCGGCCCCATCGGATGGTTGAGGCCGAGACGGCAGCCCTTGTCGATGTCTTCGATATCGGCGGTCGACTGGCCGAGCACGAAGATGGCCTCGTTGATCATCGGCAACAGGATGCGGTTGACCACGAAGCCGGGCTCGTCCTGCGAGAGGACCACTTCCTTGCCGAGGCTTTCGGCGAAGGCGGTTGTGCGGTCGGTCGTCATCTGCGCTGTGGCGAGACCGGGAATGACCTCGATCAGCTTCATCACGGGTACCGGATTGAAGAAGTGCAGCCCGATGAAACGGGCCGGATCGGGCGCGTAGTTCGCCATGCGGGTGATCGGGATCGAACTGGTGTTGGAGGCCATGATCGCATCGGCGGCAAGCATGTCGCCGACCTTCTGGAAGATCGCCTTCTTGATCTCCTCCTTCTCGGTTGCGGCTTCGATGATCAGGCCGGCGTCGCTCATCGGGGCATAATCGCCGATGGGGACGATGCGCCCCAGCGTCGCTTCGGCATCGGCGATCTCGATCTTGCCCTTGCCGACCAGCTTGCCGAGCGCCTTGTCGATCCCCGCATGGGCCTTCTCGGCCACGTCCAGGCTGACATCGGCCAGCAACACGTCCATGCCGTGCGCGGCCACGGTCTGCGCGATGCCGGAGCCCATCTGGCCCGCACCGATGATGGCGACCGTTGTGTTCATCGAAACTTCCCTTCGCATGTGCAGCAAAGCGCGTGCACTAGCGAAGACGATCTGCGCTGGCTAGCGTGGCGTCAACGGTTGGCGCCGGGTATCCACTTCACATCGGCGCGCCCGTCGTCATTGGCGACGCGGGCGAGCACGAAGAGGTAGTCCGACAGGCGGTTGATATAGGCCAGCGCCTGCGGATTGGTGGGTACGGAGGCGGCCATGGCCGTCATCGCGCGTTCGGCGCGGCGGGTGGCGGCGCGGGCGACATGGAGGCGCGCAGCAGCCTCGCTCCCGCCCGGCAGGACGAAGCTGGTCAACGGTTCGAGCCGCGCGTTGGCGCCATCGATCGCCTGTTCGAGCCATGCGACCTGAGCGGATACGACCCTGAGGACCATCTCCGAGGGCGCAAAATCGTCGTCCTCGGCAGCCGGCGTCGCCAGATCCGCGCCAAGGTCGAACAGGTCGTTCTGAATCCGGTATAGCGGCTCCGCCCACTCACTCTCGACAAGCGCAACCGCCGCCAGGCCGAGCGCGGAGTTCGCCTCGTCCACCGCGCCGATCGCCTCCATGCGGGCATCGTGCTTGGGCAGGCGCGACCCGTCGACGAGGCCGGTGGTCCCGTCATCGCCGGTGCGGGTATAGATCTTGTTGAGCTTGACCACGCTGCGACCCGTACCGGTCAGTTCGCGATGGCGAGGATGACCGCGACCACCACCACCGCCAGCGCCTGATACTTGATGCGCGCGAACATCATCTTGTTCTGCAGCAACTGCATTTCGGTCGCGTCGGTCTGCTCACCGCTTTCGAGATCGATCTTGGTGCTTTTCAGGAAGGCCACGATCCCGCGAACGAGCGAGGCGACCACGAGAACCATGAGGATAACGAGGAGGATAGTGAGGAAGGTAGTCATAACCCGTCCTATCTAGGCACTCGCCAGCGTAATGCCAGCGGGGAATTCGCCCGCCCGCAGTTGCGCGGCGAGGGCACGCCCATCCTCGCCCGCTTCGCGCCGGTCCGCCAGCGAAGGAGAGCCCCGCCGCTTGGCCAGCTTCTGCCCGCTCCCGTCCAGCAGCAGGCCGTGGTGATGCCAGCGCGGCACGGGCAGGCCGAGCAGCGCCTGAAGCAGCCGGTGGATATCCGTCGCCGGCAAGAGGTCGGCCCCGCGCGTCACCAGCGTCACCCCGTCCGCCGCATCGTCGAGCGTCGCGGCGAGGTGGTAACTGGCGGGCGCATCCTTGCGCACGATCACGACATCGCCCGCCTCGCGCGGATAGGCCACCTTGCGGCCGGCCAGTTCGTCCTCCCACACCAGCTCGCCGCTATCCGCCATCGCCCGTTCGACGTCGAGCCGCAGCGCGGCGGGCCTGGCCGGATCGAGCAGGCGGCCCTTGCAGGTGCCGGGATAGATCGTGCCCTGCGATCCCAGCCGCGGCTCCAGCGCCTCGATCTCCGCCCGGGTGCAGGTGCAGGGATAGAGATAGCCGCGTTCGAGCAAGCCACGCGCTGCGTCTTCATAGGTGTCGAGCCGCGTCGATTGCGCCGGCACCTCGTCCCATTCGAGGCCCAGCCATTCGAGATCGCGGCGGAACGCGTCCGCCAGTTCGGGCCGCGAGCGGGGGCCGTCGATATCCTCGATCCGCAGCAGGAAGCGCCCCCCCGCCTCGCGCGCCAGATCATGCGCCACGATAGCCGAGAAGGCATGACCGAGATGCAGCGGGCCGTTGGGGCTGGGAGCGAAGCGGGTAACTACCATTGCCCCGTCATTGCGAGGAGCGAAGCGACGAAGCAATCCATGGCGCCGAACCTCACATCCATCGCCATGGATTGCCGCGCCTCCTGCAGAGGCTCGCAATAACGGATGCGAGGTGAGTCAAATATGTCGCGACTCGCGGGATAAGCTTGTGGATAGTGTGTGTGTAACAGGCTTGACGCTTTTCCTTGCAAGTGCATTTTCACCGCTATCGGGGAGGAACGCCGGACGTGTTCAAGGCCGAACTGCTGGAACGGGCCGCAAGGTTCCGAAGTACCGCCGAGGATCCGACTCGCAATCTGCAGTCGTGTCCTTCGCTCGTTCTCAATGCCGATTACACTCCGCTTTCCTACTACCCCCTCAGCCTGTGGCCGTGGCAGACCGCGATCAAGGCCATCTTCCTCGACCGGGTCGACGTGATCGCGACCTACGACCGGGAAGTCCACTCCCCCTCGCTCGATATGAAGATCCCCAGCGTGATCGCGCTGAAGCAGTATGTGAAGCCGAGCGAGTTTCCCGCCTTCACGCGCTTCAACGTGTTCCTGCGCGACCGCTTTTCCTGCCAGTTCTGCGGCGACATGCACAACCTCACCTTCGATCATGTCGTCCCCCGCCGGCTGGGCGGCAAGACCACGTGGGAGAACATCGCCACCGCCTGCGCGCCCTGCAACATGAAGAAGGGCGGCCGCACGCCGAAACAGGCCGGCATGCACCTCTATGCCGAGCCGATCCGGCCGACGCACTGGCAATTGCAACAGCATGGCAAGATGTTTCCGCCCAACTACCTCCACGAAACCTGGCGCGACTGGCTCTACTGGGACATCGAACTGGAGGAGTGATTCGTTCAGCTTCGCGGACCTGCAGCTGACACATGGACCGCCTGTTACACTGTCCAAGGGCTAAAAAGCCGGAGGGTGGATGGACTGCTTTCGGGTTGAGTAGGGGATAAGGCAAAGCACGGTGCATTCTGCCGGGATGGCACGGATCGGGCGATGTAGGACAGCTTTAACCTAATGTCGCTTCGCGACCCCAATAACGCACATCAATCCGTCTCAGTACAGAATCATCTGAGTGCACCGGAAGAAGGCGATCTTCCGTCCAGTTTGTTCGTGAGTGACAATGGAGTCCCATACCTGCGTGCTGCGCCCAAGATGTGCAGCTGACGAACGAGCAATGAGTGTGCCGTCGCTCGCAGTGCCAACGAAATTCGATTTGAGCTCGACGGTGGTATAGCCCCTTGCTCCAATCGGTAGAGCATTGCCCGCCGCAAACCCGCACACAGAGTCCGCAAGCGCAACCACACTTGCCGCGTGCAGTGCGTTGGCACCGGAGCGAAGGTGGACCGGGCCAATCTCCATCTTGGCTTCGAGCCAACCGTCACCTTCACTCACCAGAGTAATGCGCATATGCGGCACAAGGCCGCCGTTCGGTGGATTGAAACGCGTGTCGATCATGCTGCCTCGCTTTTCGCGAGATAGTCATCAATGGTGCGGTTGAATTGATCGAGAGCGCCCTCGAACCTGCCGAAAGTCAGTACATCGTTGGCGCCGGATGCCAGACCTGCCTGGATACCTTCGCCGATCTCAAAGTCCTCTTCGAGAGTCATCATCGTGATTTTGTGATTGTGCCGCCAATAGGCGTCATCCTTGCCTTCAGCCAAAGGCCCGCTCTTGGGAGCCAGAGTGACAAGCCTCAGTCCCGTCTGCCCGGGGCCGGTAGGCTGACTGGTAATCCACACGACGTGGTCCTGCTGCACCAACAGTTGGGTTGTAGGAAACAAGGTATAAAGCACATTGGCGTGATCGCGCACACGCCATTGCTCGCGATCTTCATCGCTGAGCGAAGCCATGCTGGTACGCGGAAGAACTGATCGCATGTGCGGACCATAGGCACGGTAACTGGACAGATTGTCCTCGAAGTAGGGTCCGATTGTGGCGCGATGAGCGATCCGGAAATGATAAGCCTCGATTCCGCCTTCGACGATGATCTTCCAGTTTGCCGCGCTCTCAATCCGATCTTCCGCCGCGATCACCATATTGGCCATGCCCAGACTCTCTATCTCGTCAGCCATAGGAGCGAAGTAATCATCGAAATCGAACGTGCCGCCGGGATCAGGAACAAGCCAGATCAATCCGTATGCTTCCTTGGTGGGCAACTCCTTCAGACCGATCTTGGACTTATCGACACCTTCAAAGCCGCTCTCAAAATGCGGTGCACCGATTAGCTCGCCAGAACTGACATAGGTCCAGGCGTGATAAGGGCAGGTGAAGCGATGTTTGCAGCCAGCGTCCTCTTCCACCAGACGCGCGCCGCGATGGCGGCACACATTGAGGAATGCGCGCACGACACCTTGTTTGTCCCTCGTCAACAGCACTGGCAGGCCCGAGACCTCGCACCGTAGGAATGCACCCGCACCATCAAGTTCGCTCGAATGTGCAGGCGAATGCGGCAATCGCCGGAAGATCGCCATCTGCTCACGTTTGAACTGCTCGTCGCTCAGGTAATTCTCGACAGGACTGAGAACGACCTGCTCATCGAGAAAGGGTGATTTGGCAGCTTTGAGTTCGAGCAATTCGTCGATCAGTTCGAGTTCGATTAAGCGTTCCATCAACGCCTCCCGCCTTGCCTACCTATAGGTAGGTATTTGACCTACCACTAAGTAGGTGTCAATGGCCGGATCATGGCAAGCAGGGCGGAACAGGCTGAGTTGACACGCCAACGCATCCTGATCTGCGCGCGAGCACTTTTTGCCGAAAAGGGCTTCTATGGAGTGAGCACAGCTCAGGTGGCGAAAGCTCTGGGGCTGAGCAAACAGGGCGTGCTGCACTACTTCATGACCAAGGAAAAACTCTACGGAGCTGTACTTGGGCAGATCGCAGAGGAGCTAACGACGCTGCGATCAGAAGTGGGGGCCAGCGATGATCCGGCAGAACAATTTACCGATTATCTCGTAGCGATGATTGCCGACACGCCCACCAAGGTGGATCGGACAAGGCTGCTAATGCGGGAAATTCTTGATAACCGCGCTCGGGCACAAGCAGCGGGAATTTGGTATCTGAAACCTTTCCTAGAGGAACTGATTGCCATGTTGCGAGCCGTGCCAGGATGGTCGCAAGCTGGCCACGAGAGCATACTCGCCACGGTCATCCAGCTTCTCGGGGCGGTGAACTATCACTCAGTATCGGCTCCCACCTTTCACGGCATCTTCGGCACGGAGATAATGACCAAGGTCGATAGCGCGTTCGCGAATGAACTGCGAACAACCGTTGGAGCGATGTTGCAAACGGGACCTGCGGACTGAGGCTGAAGCTCAGGTCCGCTTTCTACCCCACTAGCGGATGTCAGGTCACCATCGCCCGCTCGCTGAACTCCGTCTTCTGCCATTCGCCGCTCGCCAGCACCTCTGCCAGATGCCGCGCGGCTTCGACCATGTCTTCGAAACGCAGATAGGCGGGGGCGAAGCCGAAGCGGAGGATGTCGGGATCGCGGAAATCGCCGATGACGTCGCGCGCGATCAGGGCCTGGCAGATGGCGTAGGCGTCGGGATGGCGGAAAGAGAGCTGGCTGCCGCGGCGAGAGGGGTCGGTTGGGCTGGCGAGATCGAGCGCACTCCCCCTGCCCTTCAGGGGAGGGGGTTGGGGGGAAGGGGAGTCGTGCTGCGTTGGCTCATTCTCCCCTCTCCCAACCCTCTCCCCTGAAGGTGAGAGGGCTAGAATGCCGCTTTCCGATAGGCACTGGCGGAAGAATTCGGATAGCGCCTGCGATTTCGCGTAAAGGCGCTCGACGCCGATTTCGGCGATCAGGTCGACGCCCACCTCCAGCGCGGCGAGGCCGAGGATCGGGGGCGTGCCGCACAGCATCCTGTCGATCCCGGCAGCGGGTGCATAATCGTCGCTGAAGGCGAAGGGTGCAGCGTGCCCCATCCAGCCGGTCAGGGGCTGTTGCGCCGCCTCCTGATGCCGCTCGGCCACGAAGGCATAGGCTGGCGCGCCGGGGCCGCCGTTGAAATATTTGTAGCCGCAACCGACGGCGAAATCGACCTCGCAGGTGTTCAGGTCGACTGGCAGTGCGCCGCCCGAATGCGACAGGTCCCACAGCACCAGCGCGCCCGCTGCATGCGCCGCCCTGGTCAGCGCCGCCATGTCGAACAATTCGCCGGTCTTGTAATGCGTGTGGGTGAGCATGAGCAGCGCGACATCGGCGCCCAGCGCATCGGCGATGGTTTCGCGCGGGGCCAGCCGGCGTTCGGCGAGGCCCTGCTTCGCCAGCCCTTCGATCATGTAGAGATCGGTCGGAAAGTTACCCGGTTCGCTGAGCACGACCTTGCGCCCGGGGCGCATGGCCAGTGCGGCGGAGATCAGCTTGAACAGGTTCACGCTGGTGGAATCGCAGGCGATCACCTCGTGCGGCTGCGCGCCGATCAGCGGGGCGATCTTCGCGCCCACTCTGGCGGGCAGGTCGATCCAGCCTGCGCTGTTCCAGCTACGGATGAGATCGCTGCCCCATTCCTCGCGCACGACCTGCTCCAACCGCGCGGGCGTCGCCCGGGGCAGGCAGCCGAGCGAATTGCCGTCGAGATAGATCACGCCTTCGGGCACGAGAAAACGCTCGCGATACTCCTTCAGCGGGTCGCCCTCGTCCAGGATGCGTGCACGTTCAAGCATCCGGCAGTTCCCGCAAGATCGCGCGGCACAATCCGGCATCGCCGCCCGCAATCTTGAGCGGCAGTGCGATCAGTTCGTACCGCCCTTCCGGGACATCGTCGAGCACCAGCCCTTCGAGGATGCGCATATCGTGTTCGAGCACGGCCTTGTGCGCGTCCATCGTTTTCGATTCCTGCGGATCGACGCTCGGCGCATCGGTGCCGACCAGCTTCACGCCTTGCAGCGCGAGCCAGCGGATTGTATCCGCTTCGATGGCGGTGAATGTGCTGTCCCACGCGTCATGCGGGAAGCGCGCGAAGGTGCGGAACAGGACGCGATCCACACTATCGAGGTGCGGCAGGTCGCCGACGGAGATGCTCCCTCCGCTTACGCCGGTGGCATCCACGACCAGGCACTCTCCGATATAGGGATCGAGTTCGACACGGGCGATATCGGCGGCGGTTTCGGAATAATGCAGCGGCGCATCGCCATGCGTGCCCGAATGGGTGGACATGGTCATCCGCCCGACATTGACCGGCGAACCGTCCTCCATCTTCCACGTCCGCTCGAAAGCGAATGCGGTATCGCCCGGCCAGACCGGCAGGCCCCGTTGCTCATTGGTGGGGCGCAGGGTCTGGGAAATATCCCATATCCGCCGCCCAGATCGCCAGCTGCTCATATCGCGGTCCGCACACTAAGCAGTTCGGGGAAGAAGGCAGCCTTCATCACGCCCGCCAGATAGGGCACGCCCGGCGTGCCGCCGGTGCCTTTCTTGAAGCCGATGATCCGTTCGACCGTCTTGAGGTGGCCGAAGCGCCAGCGCTGGAAATGGTATTCGAGATCGACCAGCTTTTCGGCCAGTTCGTAGAGATCCCAGTATTCCCTGGGATCGCGGTAGATTTCGGCCCAGGCAGCCTCGACCTCGGGCGAATGCGCCCAGGGTTCGCCGACCGGGCGATCGAGCACATCCTGGGGAATGGCGAAGCCGCGGCGCGCCAACAGCGCGATCGCCTCGGCATAGATCGACTTGCGCGCCAGTTCCTCGCGCAGTTCCCCGGCCACCACGGGCGTGGCTTCGTGCATGGTGACCATGTCCGGCTTCCTCCCGCCAAGGAGGAATTCCATCATCCGGTACTGCGCGCTCTGAAACCCGCTCGACCCGCCCAGATGCGGGCGAATGGTCGAATAATCGTGCGGCGTCATGGTGCTGAGTACGTCCCAGCTCTGGATCAGCTGCCCCTGCGCGCGGGCCACACGGGCGAGCATCTTGAACGAGGGGCGCAGCCGGTCTTCCCGGATGCATTCGCGCGCGGCGAACAGTTCGTGCAGGCACAGCTTGAGCCACAGCTCGCTGGCCTGGTGGACGATGATGAAAAGCATCTCGTCATGCGCCTCGGACGCGGGATGCTGCGCGGCGAGGATGCGATCGAGGTCGAGATAGCTGGAATAGGTGACGTCGCTGGCCATGCGCGCTGCCCTAGCGCGCAAAGCCCGTCGATGAAACTACCCCTCGATCACCCGCGTATGCGGGTGGTGCTTGTCGAGATGCTTGCGGACGATGCGCAGGTTCCTGGTGTTGGAGCGATAGACCACGTCGAAGGCATCGCCGACAATCGGCACCGCGCCGATGGCGCTATCGACCGCGATATTGCCGGCCATGCGCCACAGCTTCCATTTCGGGAGGCCGAGATTCTTTGCCTCCCAGACGATGTAAGCGCCCATGGCCGCGGTCACGATATCGCCGAGGACTGGGACGAAGCCGACGATCGTGTCGAGGCCGATGGGATAATTGGTGCCGGGAATGACCAGGCTGCGTTCGAGCACGTACTCCATCGCTTCGATCCGTTTGCGAATCGAAACGGGATCGGTGCCGGTCGGCAGTTCGAACGCCATCGGGCGCGGCTGGTTCTGTTGCTCCATCCCTCTCTAAATGGGGGCGCGGGAAAGCGGGAACAAGGGATGCACGTTCCACGGGTTCTCACTGAAGCCTTCGATATCGGCGCGCACCATCGACCAGCGGATCGGCGCGCCGAGCGGAATGTAGAGATTGGTCGCAAGCAGGGTGCTCTCGGCCTCATAGAGATAGGATGCCTCTTCGGCGGAATCGCGCGCGTCGAGTGCCAGCGATACCAGGTAGTCGGCATCCTCGCTGCATTGCGCCGCGCTGATGCCGCACTGGAACTGGTTGAGGAACCAGCGCGGTGAAGCATAGCGTGCTACCCGGTCGCGCAGGACGAGGTCGGCAGCGGCCGGGGCGTCGCTGCGAGTGGCCGAGACGCCGATAACGGCGAAGTCCTCTGCCAGCCCTTCGAACAGCAGGTCGGATCCGGGACCCGGTGGCAGGTAAATGCCGACCTGCGGATCCCGCCCGCTCGCCGCACGCCACTGGGCAACGCGCTGGCGGGCTTCGCTCCGCCGCTGTTCGAGCGAGAGCGTCGCCCAGCGCTCGCCCGGCGGTTCGGCTGCGGTCGACAGCGCGGTCGGGACGATCCGCGTCGACGCGAACCAGCCGCCGATATTGAATGGTTGCATCAAGCCCTGCCGATCGACGGCCATCGCCAGAGCCTCGCGATTTTCCGGAACGCCGAGAAAGCCCTTCGGCTCGCTTACATCGAGACCGAAAAGGCCGATCGCCGCATCGAGACGCACGTTCCCGCGCGACAGCGGCCCCGTGCTGGCCAGCGGCAGGGCGGACAACCGGCCGCCCAGCACAAGGTCGAACCGTCCCTGGGCAAACCCTTCGACCGCTTCTTCCGCTCCGGCAGCGTGGACGCGCACTTCGCGCACTGCATCTTCCCAACCGGGCTGTTCGGGCAGACCGCGCATCTCCGGCGGCAGCGCGGCAAGCAGCAAACCCTCGTCTCCCGGATCCCGAGCCATGAGCGCAGCACTCCGGCTGCCGAGGTCGATCCCCAGTTCGGGCTGGGCCAGCAGCTGCAGAAAATCGGGCATCGGGCTGGTCAGCCGGATTTCGATAACGCGCCCGGTCATTGCGCGGATGTCGCGGATCTTGGCGAGATCCAAGCCCAGCGAAGTGGCGCGCAGCTCGCGCACGCGCCGCTGGAGCGCATCGCGCACTGCCTGCGCGGTCAGAGGCGTCCCGTCGGCAAGGTCGAACTCGTTGATCCGGAAAATATAGCTGGCCCCGCCATCGGTCACTATCCAGCGTTCGGCGACGCCCGGGACGACCTGGCCACGCGGATCTATGCGGACCAGACCGGTCGACAGCGCAGCGCGGACGTGCTGGCCGGCATTGCCCAGCCGAACACCATCCGAATCGAGTTCCGACGGCTCGGCAATAAAGGCGACATCGACTACGCCATCGTCGGTGCCCGCGCTGCATGCAGCCATAAGTACCGACAGGAAAGCGAGGAAGGTGGCGCGCATGGGTGACGGTTAGCAGCGCGTGCTCCCCCCGTCAGCAAGCCATTTTTCAGATGCTGCGGACCGGATGATCCCCATGCGTCGGGGATGCGATTACGGGGCGAGCGTAACGCGGGGAATCATTATCCGTCACGATCGGGGCGCGCACGACAGCCGGATCGATCGCAGTCTCGAAAGCGATTCCGATGCGCTCGCCCTGCACCCAGGCGACGCTTCCCTTGACGCTGCCTACTGTGCGCAGTTCGGCCGTGAGCCGATCCCCGCGGGACACCTCCAGGCCGCCCGCATCGGCCATCATTCCGCCCGCAGAAAGATTCCGCACCTTCACCCGGGCCGCCTGCGGCAGACCTTCCAACGTCAGCTCCGCGAACAGGAAAAGGCTGTCACGCGCGACATTACGTGTATCGAGCGAGGACATGACGTTCTTGATACCCCTGTGTGCTTGTCTCGGCACCGACCGGGGCCGGTTCACAATGGAGAGAAGGTTAAGGTCCAGACCTTAAGAATTGGGAAAGCGGACGGTCAATCGTCGCGCGAAATCTTTTCCTTGCGCTCATGCGCTTCCTGCGCCTCCACCGTCATGGTGGCGACAGGACGCGCAACAAGGCGCTTGAGGCCGATGGGATCGCCCGTCACCTCGCACCAGCCATATTCGCCCTTATCGATACGACGCAAAGCGGAATCGATCTTGGAGATCAGCTTGCGCTGGCGGTCGCGCGTTCGCAGCTCGATCCCCCAGTCGGTTTCCGACGAGGCGCGATCGTTGAGGTCGGGCTCGCGGATCGGGCCGTCCTGCAATGATTGCAGAGTCTGGCCGGCGGCATCGTGGATCGACTTCTTCCAGTCGAGCAGGAGTATGCGGAAATATTCCTGCTGCCGCTCGTTCATATATTCTTCGTCGTCGCCGGGAACGTAGTTATCACCGACCGCCGCGCGTGCCTTGGCCAGTTGTTCTTTGTCGCTTGCCACAGAGGCCATTGAGGACCCTCTCATCCTGCAAATTCGATCGTGCCGGTCACCACCATCCTGCGGATCCGGATGCTTCCGGTACCCCAGTGTCCCGATGGGCGCGCCTATAGGCAAGGCTCCCGGGGCATACAAGCGACAATCCGACGAGAGGAGGATTTGCCTGAAATACGTGGCGGATAGGTTAATTTTCAAAGCCACGGCACGAAAGTTGGCATCGCGTTAACCATTTCTTGACCGCGATCTTGGCACAGCTGGATCGTCCGGCAGGGGGTTGCCGGTCCTTTTTGGGGGAATGACCATGCAGCTTTTCAGTATCGAAGGTGGCAACGGCAAGATCATCCAGGGCGAGCAGGCCAGCGCGCTCGTCGCCGCTTGTCTCGCGAAATACGAACAGGGCAGCCTCGATGCGCTCTACGACCTCGGCGTCGCCTTTTCGACCGGCAGCCACGGCACGGTCTGCGACATGATCGAGGCACATAAATGGTTCAACATCGCCGCATCGAAAGGGCATGAAGAAGCCAGCTGGTGTCGGGCCGACGTAGCGGACGAAATGACTGCCCGCGAAATCGCCGAAGCACAGCGCCGCGCGCGCGAATGGCTGGCCGAAGGCCGCCGCCAGGCTGCCTGACGACTATCCCCGCCTGAACGGAGTGCGGGTCGCGAGGTAATTGCGATCCGCGGCGACGCCCGCCCGTTCGCGTTCGAGGAAATCCTCGATCGCCTCGCGCAATCCGGGATCGGCGATCCAGTGTGCCGAAACCGTTTCGACCGGCTCGTATCCGCGGGCGAGCTTGTGCCCGCCCTGCGCCCCCGCTTCGACGCGGGAGAGGCCCAGCTCGATCGCCGCGTCTATCGCCTGATAATAGCACAGTTCGAAATGCAGGAAGCGGATATCGCGCGCACAGCCCCAGTAGCGGCCGTAGAGCGCGTCGCCGCCGACGAAGTTGAGCGCGCCCGCCACCGGATCGCCATCCTGCAAAGCCAGCACCAACAGAACCCTGCTCCCCAGCCGTTCGCCGAACAGGTCGAAAGCCTCACGCGTCAGATAGGGCGAACCCCATTTGCGCGCTCCGGTATCCTGATAGAAGCGCCAGAAAGCATCCCAGTGTTCCGATCGGATATCGTCGCCGCGCAGACGAACGATAGCTACTTCTGCCTGCGCGGCGGCCCGCTCCTTGCGCAGATCTTTGCGTTTGCGCGAGGCAAGCGTGGCGAGGAAATCGTCGAAGCTGTCGAAACCGCGATTGTGCCAGTGGAACTGGATATCGCCGCGAAGCATCCAGCCCGCATCTTCGAACAGGGGTTGCTGTGCGGGTTCGATAAAGGTCGCATGAGCGCTCGAAAACCGGTTCTGCAGGCAGAGCTGCTCCGCCGCGGCCAGCAGCGGGGCGGCAAAAACGTCGTCCGACAACAGCAGGCGCGGGCCGGTCGCGGGCGTGAACGGTGCCGCGATCTGGAGCTTCGGGTAATAGCGCCCGCCTGCCCGCTCATAGGCGTCGGCCCAATTGTGATCGAAGACATACTCGCCCTGACTGTGTCCCTTCAGATAGGCGGGCATGGCCGCGACCAGCGGGCCGTCTTCCTCGCTGATGACCAGCGGCGTCGCCTGCCAGCCCGTACCAGGCCCGACGCTGCCCGAATCCTCCAGCGCGGTCAGGAATTCATGGCTGACGAAGGGGTTGTCGGCGCCTGCCAGCGCATTCCACTGATCGCGGTCGAAAGCGCCGACCGACCCGCCGACGCGTGCGGCGAGACCGCCATCGCTCATGGGACGCCCGGCCCTTCGGCGATGGGCGCATCGGCATGCAGGCGCGCATGCGCCAGCAGCTCCGGCGAATTCACGGTCCATGTGAGGACCGGCATTCCGCCAGCGCGCAGCGAAGAGATCATCGGATTGGGCAAGGCCACGACATGATAGGCGATAAAATCGGGCCGCGCGAGCCATAGGGCCAAATGCCGCTGCCAGAGCTTCTGCGTCAGGCCGAGTTCGTCTTCGCGCATGACGAGACCCTGCACCGTCTGCGGCGCGTGTTCGCGAAACCAGCGCGACACCCGCGGGTCGAAGCTCATCACCGCATGGCGGCCATCGTAGCCAGCCAGAGCGTCGCGCACGGCGATACAGCTTTCCTCGACATCGTAGCCGCGCCGCGACTTGATCTCGATCAGGATCGGAACCCGGCCCTCGGCCAATGCCAGCAGCTCGTCCAGCCGCGCGAGCTTGTGCTCGCTGTCGAGGAAGGCGATTTGGGCCAGTTCGTCGGCAGTATAGCCTGCCGTGGGGCCGGTTACGCCGGTCAGCCGCTCCAGCTCCCAATCGTGGACCAGCATCGCCGCATGGTCGCGGCTGCGCTGGATATCGCATTCGATACCCATTCCGCACTCGACCGCGCCCGCGAAGGCTGCGAGCGAGTTTTCGGGGACGCCGGCGCCGTGCAACCCGCGATGGGCATAGGGCCATTCGCGCAGCCAGCCGACCCGGGCGGGTTCGGGCGGCCTCACGAACAAGCGATCAAGGCTTGAGAGCAACGATCGCATCGACCTCGACCGCGGCGTCCAGTGGCAAGACCGGCACGCCCACCGCGCTGCGCGCATGCTTGCCCGCTTCGCCGAACACTTCGGCCATCAGGTCGCTGCAGCCATTCACCACCTTGGGCTGGTCGGAGAAGGACGGCACGCTGGCGACGAACCCGCCCAGCTTGACCACGCGCTCGACGCGCTCGAGCAGACCCGCCGCCTTGAGCTGTGCCAGGATCATCAGGCCGCAGGCGCGGGCCGCCTCCTGCCCCTGCTCCAGCATCACTGTGTCACCGAGCTTGCCCGTCACCAGCTTGCCACCGACAAAGGGAAGCTGGCCCGAAATATAGGCCGTGCTCCCGCTGACCACGAGCGGTTGGTAGCTAGCCACCGGTGCGGCCGCTTCCGGCAGGTCGATGCCGAGTTCGGCGAGTTTGGCTTCGATGCTCATGCGGTTTCCTTTTCGATTTCGCCCAACAGCCATGGCAGCGCCTTGTCCCAGCTATCGATCCGCGCATCGGCATGGCCGGAGGTGTGTGCGCAATCGATATATGGGGCGAGCAGCGGTTCGCCGCAGAGATGGAGCGTGGTGATATTTCCGATCGTCTCGCGCGCGGAACGATGGTGCTGCGCAAGGTCGTCGATGAAAATGGCTTTCGAAGGCCGGTACTCTTCCAAGATCGCCTGCAGCGCCGGACCCTTCGGGCCCTGATTGGTGAAGACGCGCGCATCGAGACCATGTTCCAGGAGCTGCGCGGTCCGCATCTCCTGCCGCTTGTCGACGAGATTTGTGAGTATCACGACATCCGCATGTTCCCGCAGCGCGCCGATACCCTCGATCGCGCCGGGAATCGGCGTCTGGCGATACATCTCGGTATCGAAGAACCCGCCCAGCATCTTCCAGATATCTTCCGGCGCCAGTACCTCGCCGCTGTCCTGCCAGCTCAGCGCCCGCGAAAAATCGTTGCCTTCCATCCGGAATTCGACGCCCTGCGTTTCCGCCAGCCAGTCGCGGAAGGGCGAGACCATGTAGAGCAGCACTTCGTCGCAATCGGAGATGATCAGCGGGCGGCTCACGCGGACAGCTCCCGTGCGGCGGCGACCAGCACCTCCGGCGTAGTGTTCAGCGCATCGGCGGCGAGAACGAGATCGGGTTCGTGATTGGCAAGAAATTCGAGCACTGCTGCCTGAACGCCGCGATCGCTCAAGCCGTTCCGCAGCCGGTCGGGGGTCAGGCCGGTGAGCGATAGCAGGCGTTCGGCGCGCCGGTCATCGGCCAGCGCCCAGCCGAGCGCCTCCAGTGCCAGCACTTCCGGCGCTCTTTGCTCGCCCGCACCTGTCGTTTCATCGCGAATAATTGTCAGCGCTCCCGCTTTTCCATATGGCCCTCGCGCATTCGCGAAGGAGCCGCCAAGTGGCAAACAGAATCCTCGTTGTCGAGGACAACGATCTCAATCGTAAGCTGTTCTGTGACGTGCTGAAGGCAAACGGATATGAAGTGGTGCCCGTGGCCGACGGGCAGAACGTGCTGGGCACGGCCAAGCGCTTCCAGCCGCATCTGGTGATCATGGATATCCAGCTCCCCAATGTCAGCGGGATCGATCTGATCGTGAAACTCAAGGGCGAAGGCGACCTGGCCGAAGTCCCCGTGCTGGCGGTGACCGCCTATGCCGGCAAGGGTGACGAGGAACGGATTCGCGATGCCGGGGCCGCCGATTATCTGGCCAAGCCGGTGTCGATAGGGCCCTTCATGGCGGCCGTGCGCGCCCTGCTTCCCGAATAGCTGCGCTTGACAAGCGGCCCAACAAACCGCTTTGCCGCGCCATTGACGCACGGTCCGCACCATGCAGGCCGCACCATGATAGAGAACTGGACCCCGAAATGGACCGCAGCGCAGTCGACACCAAAATCCGCGAACTGGCCGAATCCTTCAACAAGAAGGGCGTCACGATCACGGAAAACACGACCTTCGCCAACGACCTCGAATTCGACAGCCTGACCGTGATGGATTTCGTCGCCGAGATCGAAGACGAGTTCGACATCATCATTTCGATGAACCAGCAGGCCGAGATCGAGAATTACGGCCAGCTGGTCGATGCCGTCACCAAGCTGCAGGCCGACTGATGAGCGAAGGCATCATCCAGCCGGACCGGCCCGAGGATATCGACGGAGAAGGGAAGGATCTCTTCTCCAAGTTCGACGACATGATCGCCCTGCGCGAAGGCATTCTCGCCACCGGGGTCGAGGATCCGTTCAATCTGGTCATGGAGAAAGTCCTCTCGCCCACCCGCGCGATCTGCAACGGGCGCGATACGATCCTGCTCGGCACCTACAACTACATGGGCATGACCTTCGACCCCGACGTGGTCGAAGCGGGCAGGCAGGCATTGTCCGATTTCGGCAGCGGCACAACCGGCAGCCGCGTGCTCAACGGGACGTACCAGGGGCACAAGGAAGTCGAGCAGGCGCTGATGGACTTCTACGCCATGGATCACGCCATGGTCTTCTCGACCGGATACCAGGCCAATCTGGGAATCATCAGCACGATCGCGGGCAAGGGCGATTACATCGTCCTCGACATCGATAGCCATGCCAGCATCTGGGATGGCTGCGCGATGGGCAATGCCGAAGTCGTGCCGTTCAAGCACAACGATATCGAGGCGATGGAAAAGCGCCTCAAGCGCATCCCCGAGGGCGCGGGCAAGCTGGTCGTGCTCGAAGGCGTCTATTCGATGCTGGGCGATATCGCGCCGCTGAAGGAAATGGTCGCCGTCGCCAAGAAATACGGCGCCATGGTCCTGGTCGACGAAGCGCATTCGATGGGCTTCATCGGCGAAAACGGCCGCGGTGTGGTGGAGCAGGCGGGCGTGATCGACGATGTCGATTTCATCATCGGCACCTTCTCCAAGAGCGTCGGCACGGTGGGCGGCTTCTGCGTATCGAACCACCCCAAGTTCGAGATCATGCGGCTGGTCTGTCGCCCCTACGTCTTTACCGCATCGCTGCCGCCCAGCGTGGTCGCGACCGCGGAAACAAGCATCCGGAAGCTGATGCGGGGGTCGAACAAGCGGGCGCATCTGTGGGAGAATTCCAAGACCCTCCACAAGGGTCTGCGCGAGCTCGGCTTCCAGCTCGGCACAGCGGAGCCGCAAAGCGCGATCATCGCGGTGATCATGCCCGATCTCGAACAGGGCGCAGCAATGTGGGAGGCGCTGATCAAGGGCGGGCTCTACGTGAACCTCGCAAGACCCCCGGCAACGCCCGCCAACATGACGCTGCTGCGCTGTTCGCTATGCGCCGAACACAGCGAGGAGGAAGTCAGGGAAATCCTTGGCATTTTCGAGGCTGCGGGAAAAGCGGTCGGGATTATCTGATCGCCGCATCGTAGCCATGAACCCCGCCTGACCAGAGGTTCAGAGCCGGTTCAACGCACCCTTTCTAGACAATCTCCAGACGGTTGAGGAGATTATGGGATGGGACTTTCGAAGAGGACCGCAATCGCGCTCGCCGCGACGACCACGCTGCTCGGCGCATGCAGCACCGGCTATGACGGATATGGCGTCGCCAGCGCAAGTTATTACGGCGATCCGTATTACGATGACGGCTATTACGGCTGGTACGACAATTACTACTACCCGGGAACGGGCTATTACGTTTACGATCGGGACCGACGGGCGCATCGCTGGACTGATCGTCAGCGCCGTTACTGGCAGGCGCGCCGCGCCGCCATTCGCGACCGGCGCCATATCCGCGACAACTGGAATCGTTGGGAACGGCGGGCCGAGCGCCGGGAGGTACGCAGGGAGTATCGCCGCGACATACGCAGAGACGCTCGCCAGGAGGCGCGTAGGGACGCACGTCGTGACGCCCGCCAAGAAGCACGGCGCGATGCCCGCCGAGATGCCCGGCAGGAAGCGCGGCGCGACAACCGGCGCGCGGCCCGACAGGAGGTCCGGCAACAGGCCAGACAGAACGCTCGCCGCGAGGCGCGACGCGACCAGCGTCGCGAACGGCGAGGCGAAAGGCGCCGCGTCCGTGACGACTGACCACGCGTTTTCGTGAGCCGGTGGAACATCGCTCCTGTCGGGACGTCTCCCTCCCGAAAGGAGTTTTTCCATGAAGACCACCAATAGCGGCAGTGCGACCTATGAAGGGTTTGGCAAGGACGGCAAAGGCCATGTATCGACCGGATCGGGGGCGCTCGACGATCAGCCCTACGGCTTCAACACCCGCTTCGAGGATGCCAAGGGCACCAATCCGGAAGAACTTATTGCAGCAGCCCATGCCAGCTGTTTCACCATGGCGCTGTCCTTCAAGCTGGCCGAGACAGGCTTCAGCGACGGCAGCGTGACCACCAGTGCCGAGGTCACGCTGGAGAGAGGCGACGACGGTTTCACGGTCACGAAATCGGCGCTGTCGACCAAGGGCAGGGTGCCTGGGATGGATCGGGCAAAGTTCGAGGAACTGGCCGCCGAGGCCAAGGCGACCTGTCCGATCTCCAAATTGCTGAATGCCGAAATCACGCTGGACACGCAGTTCGAGGGCTGATGCGAGATGCACCGGCCAGGCCTCTCCGAACCCGACCGGTGCGCCCCCGTCAGGCGGCGGTTTGCGCCGTCCCCTCTCCGACCGGTCTGCCGGAATCCCGCTCCTTCGGAATGCTGCCGAAAAGGGGCCAGGCGAGTTGTTCGCCGAGCGAGGTTTCGGGCAGGTTTTCCACTCCGTAGCTCTGCGGATAGGAGCGGGTGATCTTCGCTGTACCGAATAATATATCCCAGAAAAACAGCAGGTTCCCGTAATTGCCCTTGTAATGGACCGCCGGGTCGCTCGCGTGACGGCCGTGGTGTGCATGGTGCGTCGCGGGCGTCGAGATGGTGCGTTCGACCAGCCACATCACGGGTGACAGCCACGTGATCGCATAGAGCGGCCGGTCCCAGGGAAGGTCGGAATGCGCGCCGGTAATCACCGCCAGCTTGACCACGATATAGCCCGCATAGACCCAGCCGAGACCGAGATAGATCAGCACGCCCGACAGCCAGATGCCGGGCATCATCGCATAGTAGAACAGATTGTTCCGGTAGACGAGCCGCACGCTCATGTAGCGCGCGTTGTGATGCGGGCGGTGCAGGTTGTAGAGCCAGGGGAAAGTGTGCGCGGCGCGGTGCCACCAATATTGCATCATGTCGTCGAGCAGCAGGAACAGCGCGATTGCGGCAAAGATATTCAGCCCGGCCAGCGCGCCGGCATAGTCCGGTGCGATCGTCCCCGCCAGCGCGGCCGAGGCGAACAGCACGACCGGTTGGGTGATGCCGAGCAGCACGACGATGCTGACCGCTTCCACGATTCCGTCATCGCGGGTCTGTTCGGGTTTGGCGAACAGATTGCTGCGCCATAATTCGAGCAGGGCGAAGCCGATATAGATCGCGACGATGGCGATGGTCGTTGCGGGCATGGGTCCTCTCTCCTCCCGGTGCGAACTTGTCGATTTCCTGCATAGCGGCTACGCGAATCGAGGAATGTCAAGAATTGTACAATTGACTGCGACGCGCCGATCGCTGGTCACGCCGATGCTGTTTTCGGCGCTCGACAGCGGTTTGCAGGCGCATCTGATCCGCATCTCGCGCGCACGGGAATTCGCCGACGGGCAGATCATCCAGCAGCGCGGCGACAAGGCCGACGGCTTCTGGCTGATCGAGCACGGCGCGGTGCGCGTCGGCCAGTTCCTGCCCGATGGCGAGTTCCGCGCGGTCGCCCTGCTCGGCCCCGGCGATTCCTATGGCGAGCTGGCGGTATTCTCGGGCAAGCCGCGCATCGTCGATGCCCTGTCGCGCGGCGAGAGCCGGTTGCGGCTGATCGCGGCGAAGCCCTTCCTCGACGCGCTGGGCAATTATCCGGCGTCGAGCCGCGCCCTGCTCGGCGCGCTGTCGGAGCAGTTGCAGGACACGCTGTCGATCCTGGCCGGTCTGCGGCGCGGGACCAATCCGGAGCGGCTGGCGGGTCTGCTGGCGACCATGGCGGGCGAGGCGCCCGGCCCGGCGGGCGTCACCATCACCCAGCAGGAACTGGCCGACCTGCTGGGCGTGACCCGCGCCACCGCCAATGCCGCCTTGCGCGAGCTGCAGCAGCGGCGACTGGTAGAGCGCGGTTACGGCACGATCCGCATCCCCGACCGCGACGCGCTGGCCGCCCACGCGATGGGCTAGTCGGGTGCGGCATGGCACGGCCGCGGGCTTAAGCGGATGGGAAGGTTTGGCGGCGCACAAGCGCGGCGATTTCATGGGAATGTGATGACAATCGAGCGCTTCGCCGCTCAGCCCGACAACGCCTCGCCCTGCACCTCCGTCGCATTCGCGCACACTCCGCCGTCCTCGTCCTCGCTGCCACCGAGCTGGGTCAGGACCAGCACGCCGCCGACCACCAGCAGCACGAAGACCGTGGTCACCGTGCCGAGATATTGGTCGATCACCCGCTTGATCGGGGCGCCGAACACGCGGAACAATATGCCGACCGTCATGAAGATCAGCGCGCGGGCGAAGAGGCTGGAGAACACGAAGGTAACGAGGTTCATGCCCACGAAACCGGCGGTGATCGTCAGCAGCTTGAACGGCACCGGCGTCGCCCCCGCGATGAGGATCGCTTCGAAATCGTATTCGCGCAAATGGCAGGCGGCGACCGGAAACGCCTCGGTCAGGCCCAGCGCGGAAATCAGCCACACCCCGACCGTATCGTACAGCCCCCAGCCGATGGCATAGCCGAGCAGCGCGCCCGCGACCGAGGCGAGCGTGCAGACGATCGCGAACTTGACCGCCTTCTTCGGTTCGGCGAGGCACATCAGCCCCAGCAGCGGATGCGGCGGAATCGGGAAGAACGAGGATTCGACGAAGCTGAAAAAGGCCAGCCACCACACCGCATACGGGTGCGAGGCCTTGTCCATCGTCCAGTTGTAGAGCCCGCGCAGCGGTTTCATCAGCATGTCTGGGGAGATCCCTCGCGTCCCGGAAGTCGGCCGGGATTAGGCGAGCCGCAAGGCTTGAGCAACGGGGAGTTTGCGGGCGTAATCGGGCAAGCGCTTGTGTCGTGATTTTCGTCAACTTTCTGTTGACAATGTCGCGTCAAGAGATCATTGACGACATGTCAACACAACATTGACAGAAAGGCGAAGCGCAATGAATCTCTCCTTGGAACAGAGCATCAGAAACCGGACCGCGGGGATCGTGACCGACTGGGCTGACACCCGCGACCCGCCCTTCTCGGGCGGATCTGTCGACGGTTTCGCCGAAGCGATCACGGTTGCGCACCTCGTCGCCGACGAAGGCCGTGCGGCACTGGGGCGCTGGGTCGACGCGGGGCGCAGGGCCGGTCTCAGCTGGGCCGAGATCGGCGCGATTCTGGGCATTTCGCGGCAGGCAGCCCAGCAGCGTTTTCGACCCGAGGAGAACGGCATCCTTGCCGACGCACCGGGCGAAGAGGTGGTCCGTTACGGCGCGAACGCCTTCAACGAAATGGCGATCTTGCGCGAAGAAGGGGCACGGGGACGCGAGCTGATGAGGATCGGCTTCCTGATGCTATCCTTTCGCGATACCGGCCGGGCGTGGGAATACTGCCGCCGGATCGGCGGATCGGGGACGTCGAGAGCGATGGAGGCAGATGGCTGGGCCCACGTCGCGAATTGGGGGCCGCTGGCCTATTTCAAGCGCGCCACGCAAGACAGGTAACGGATCGCGTTGTGCGCGCCGGATTCTCCCCGGCATGCGGGTGCGAGGCCTTGTCCATCGCTTAGTTGCGAAGCCCGCGCAGCATCGCTTCCCCATCCCGTAATTGCGAGCGGCGCGGCCGCGCGGCAATCCATGGCGTCGGTCTGGCGGCGGGCGGGGCGCGATGGATCGCCGCGTCGCTGGCGCTTCTCGCGATGACGTGGGGATGGCGGGAGCGGTCGACGGTTCGGAACATTGGACCGTGCCCCTCCACCCCCGACTGTGTCGGCGGTCCCCCTCCCCGGTTCGGGGAGGATTTGCCGAGGTAGTAACCTATTTGGTACTTTTTGATTGACACCGTCACGCTGTTTGGGTACATAACCGGAACATCGGAAAAGTGCGATTCGAACGGGCGGGCCGCTGCGGCACCGCCCGTTTGCGTCTCCGCTATCGCCGCAGACGAAAGGGATGCGAATGAGCAAGGGCGACAACCGGAAAGAACCGGCATGGGTGGCGCGATTTCTGGTCGCGCTGAAAACGGGCCAGGGCGTTCGCGCCGCCGCGCGCGAAGCCGGGATAACCTCTGCCACCCCCTATGACCGGCGCCGCAAGAACCAGGCCTTTCGCGAGGCGTGGGACGCGATCCAGCCGGTCGACGGCCGCCGCACGAAGCGCAAGGGCGGCCCGCGCCCCCGGCGCGAAGCGCAGCGGATCGAACAATTCCTCCACGAACTGGCGGAAACGTCGAACGTCGCCGCCGCAGCCGCTATCGCCGATATTCCGATCCACAGGATCTATCGCCTGCGCCGCACCGATCCCGATTTCGCCCGCCAGTGGTACGCCGCATTGGCCGAAGGCTACGACAATCTGGAGATGGAACTGCTGCACCACCTGCGCAGCGGCGAAAGTCCCGCCGACATTGCCGCGAAACGCAAGTTCGATACCGCCACCGCGCTGCGCTGCCTGACCGCGCATCGCGAGAACGTCGCGCGTGAAAAGGGTCGGCGCAGACTGGCCGACGAAGTCGCCACCATCGCCAGCATCAACGAAAAGATCGACGCCATGCGCATGCAGGCCAGGGCCGGCGATGCGGCAATCCGCAAGGCACGCCGGACCGCCGCGAAGGCGCGCGGCAATGGCTAGGGCGAAACTGCTGTCGCGTGGCGGCTGGCTGCGGCGGCCCGGCGAGGAAGCCGATGACGCACGCGAGGAACTCGCCAGCCAATTGAAGCCGCACGAGCTGGACGCACTGGGCAGCTGGTACTGGGAAGGCTGGGCCCGCGATGCGCAGCTGCCGCCGCGCGAGGCGTGGCGGACCTGGCTGATCTGCGCCGGACGCGGCTTCGGCAAGACCCGTGCCGGGGCCGAATGGGTGCGCGACGTGGCGCGACACGACGGCAATGCCCGCATCGCGCTGGTCGGGGCGAGTCTGACCGAGGTGCGCAATGTGATGGTCGAAGGCGATAGCGGCGTGCTGGCCGCGGCGCCCGGCGCACTGGCCCCGCAATTCGAACCGAGCCTGCGCAAGCTGACCTGGGAGAACGGAGCCATCGCCTGGCTCTATTCGGCGGCCGAGCCCGAAACGCTGCGCGGTCCGCAGCACAGCCATGCCTGGTGCGACGAAATCGCCAAATGGGACAATTCCGGCGAACGCGCCATGTCATGCTGGAACAATCTGCAGCTGACCATGCGGCTGGGCGACGTGCCACGGGTGGTCGCCACCACCACCCCGCGCCAGACCGCGCTGATGCGGCGGATCATGGCGGATGCCGAAGCGGGCAAGGTGGCAATGGCGCGCGGCGATACATTCGACAATCGCGCGATCCTGCCCGCCGATTATCTCGCCTCCATGGTCGAACAGTTCGAAGCGAGCAATTTCGGGCGGCAGGAGCTGCAGGGCGAGATGGTCGCCGCGATGGAAGGCGCGCTGTGGGACCGTGCACTGATCGACCGATGCCGCCTCGCCGGCGCGGTGCCACGCGCGCGGCGCGTGGTGGTGGCGGTCGATCCGCCCGCCAGCGCATCGGGCGATGCCTGCGGGATCGTGGTCGTCATGCTGGGCGAAGACGGCCTGGCCTATGTGCGCGCCGATTGTTCGGTGACGAAGGCGACGCCCGAACGCTGGGCCCGCGCCGTGGCCGCTGCCGCGCAGGCGTGGCAGGCCGACCGCGTGGTGGCCGAAGCCAATCAGGGCGGCGCGATGGTGGCCAGCGTGCTGCGCGCGGCGGATATCGCCCTGCCGGTCAAGCTGGTCCACGCCAGCCGCGGCAAGGCGGCCCGCGCCGAACCGGTCGCCGCGCTCTACGAGGCGGGCCGGGTGAGGCACGCGGGCCTGTTCGCCGCGCTGGAGGACGAGATGTGCGGGCTGATGGCCGGTGGCGGCTACGAAGGGCCGGGGCGTTCGCCGGACAGGGCGGATGCGCTGGTATGGGCGCTGAGCGAGCTGATGCTGGTGAAGCGGGCAAGGCCGCGGATTTGGCAGCTATCGGGTTAGATTGGTTGGGCCAAAGCCATCTGGGCGTCGACTTCCTTCTCAAGAAACTGCGCGATGCGCTCCATATCGGCCTTCCATCCCATCGTGAACATGAAGTGGAATGCGAAAGGCGCAACCCAGAACAGGAGCAGGAAGAAGCCGAATCGTCCGAAGAACTCGCCGGTGTCGGAATTACCCAAGTAGATCGATATCCAGACGATAGTCAGGAAAGTAAGGAAGACGTACCAAAAGACAAAGAATACCTTATGCCAGGTCGCCGCGCCAAATCTTCCCTCGATAGTAGTGCCTGCGCCATTCTGAATAAGGCGCGCTGATAACCGTGGTTGTGCGTTATAGTAAGGAAACGACCTGTGTTCGAGCATGACCTTTCCAAAACGGACATAGCCCGTCACACTCAGCGCGAATGGATTGAGTACAGACTTGCTGGCGGAATTGATCCGGCTGGTCACGATATCCTGCGGCAATGGCGAATGAAAAACCATCGGAATGCCAGCCAAATAGTCTGAGATGCGCATAACAGAATCTGTGTCTACTCCGATAAAATTTCGCAATGAAAACTGATGAGAGGCAGAGCCATAGGCTTGGGAGGTTCGGAAGAAAGCACTGGCCCGGGTCGAGCCCGGGCCGACGATTGGGGTGTGGGATACTCTCTCCCCGTCGCCCCGGACTTGATCCGGGGCCGGTGCTTTTCTCGACTTACAGGATCACGTCGAACAGGTCTTCCCAATCGGGATTGGCCTTCTCGATCAAGGCGAACTTCCATGCGCGGCGCCAGCGTTTGAGGCGTTTCTCATGCGCGATGCAGTCGTCGATCGCATCGCCGCGTTCCGCCCATACCAGCCGCGTGAGACCGCGACGCGCGCAATAGTCGGAGCCGGTGCCTTCGCGGTGTTGCGTGACCCGGGCTGCCAGCGAGCTCGTCACGCCGACATAGAGCGCGCCGCGATAGCGATCGGCCATGATGTAGACCCAGCCGCCAAGTGGTTCGCGATCCACATCTGTTCGAAAGAGTAAGCACTGGCCCGGGTCAAGCCCGGGCCGACGATAAAGCGAAATACCGAACTTGCCGTCGCCCCGGACACCGATCCGGGGCCGGTGCGCCTTGCCTAACCCCAACCGGAGAACCCCATGTCCTTCCTCACAACCCTCGCTTCCGCCTTCAAGGGCGGGGGCGGTGCCCGTGTGCCGGTGTCGCGCGGGTTCGTTTCTCCCTGGGCGGCCGCTTTCGATGGCGGGCTGCCGGGGCGCAGGCCCTTCGATTATGCCCGCGAGGTGGCCGAGGCCTATCTGGCCAATCCGGTGGCGCAGCGCGCGGTGCGGATCGTCGCCGAGGGGGTCGGCGGCGCGCCGATCGCCTGTGCGGATGCGCGGCTGGCGCAGCTGATCGCCTGTTCCTGCGGATCGCAGCCGTTGCCGGAAGTGCTGGCGGCGCAGCTTGCGCTCCACGGCAATGCCTATGTCCAGATCGTGAAGGACGGGGCGGGCCTGCCGATCGAGCTGTACCCCTTGCGGCCCGAGCGGGTGCAGGTGGTGGCGGGCGAGGATGGGTGGCCCGCCGCCTATCGCTATATCCTGGCCGACCGCACGATCGCCCTGCCGCTGGAGGACGAGGACGGGTGGCCGGAGGTGATTCACCTCAAGGGCTTCCACCCGAGCGACGATCATTACGGCGCGGGTTGCCTGGCCGCCGCCGCGCCCGCCGTGGCGATCCACAATGCGGCGAGCGAGTGGAACCGCGCGCTGCTGGCCAATGCCGCGCGGCCCAGCGGCGCGCTGGTCTTGGGCGGGGGCGATGCGGGCGGGCTGACGGGCGAACAGTTCGAGCGGCTGAAGGCCGAATTGCACAGCGCCTTCCAGGGCCACGGCAATGCCGGGCGGCCGATGCTGCTCGAAGGCGGGCTCGACTGGAAGGCGATGAGCCTCAGCCCCGCCGACATGGATTTCGCCACGCTGAAGGCGGCCGCGGCGCGCGATATCGCGCTGGCTTTCGGCGTGCCGCCCATGCTGCTCGGCCTGCCGGGCGACAACACCTATGCCAATTACCGCGAGGCGAACCGCGCGCTGTGGCGGCTGACGCTGCTGCCGCTCGCCGCGAAGATCCTGAACGGGCTGCATGCCGGGCTGGCCGACTGGTTCGCGGAAGGCCCGACGGTCGATCTCGACCGGGTGCCCGCGCTGGCGGAGGACCGCGAGAAGCTGTGGGCGCAGGTCAGCGGGGCGAGTTTTCTAACCGATCTGGAGAAACGAGAGCTTCTTGGACTGGCGAAAATGGAGAACAGGCAATGACGACGGACGACATGCTCGCGCGGCTGATCGCGCAGGCCGACCGCGACGGGGCGGAGCTGATCACCCTGCGCGCCATCGTCGAGGAAGCGAGCGAACTGGGCGCGAACCGCGTGCTCGACCGGCTCGGCCTCGGCGATCCATCGGCGCAGGGCGATATCGACGAATTGCGCGAGCTGCTGGGCGCCTGGCGCGATGCCAAGGCTTCCGCGTGGAAGGCGGCGGTGGACTGGCTGGTCAAGGGCGTGCTGGCGCTGTTGCTGGTCGGCATCGCGGTGCGGCTGGGCGTGGGGGAGATGCTGTCGTGACCGCGGAACAGGTCCGGGGTGAGCGGGTGCTGCGCATTGCGGGCTATGCCGCGCTGTTCGACCGGCCCGACGGGGCGCGCGATACGATCCGGCGCGGGGCCTTCGCGCGGACGCTGGCGGAGCGGCAGGAGCGCTATCCGCTCTACTGGCAGCACCGGCCCGACCGGCGCATCGGCTGGGTCGAGACCGCCGGCGAGGATGCGCGCGGGCTGCGGATCATCGCGAGTGTCGACAATCCGGATGGCCGCGCCGCCAAATTGCTGCGCGAGCGAGCGGTGAACGGCCTGAGCTTCGGCTATCGCGCGCGGCGCTATCGCCAGACATCCGCGGGCCGCGAACTCAAGGACATCGAGCTGTTCGAGGTCAGCGTGGTGACGCATCCGCTGCAATACGGGGCGCGCGTGCATTTCATGAGCTGATCCCGAGACATTCGTTTCGCGCAGATGCCGGAGGGCGTCCGGCCTGCCGCGCAGCGGCGATTAGACTCACACGAAGATAGACTCACACGAAGACACAAAGATGGAGTGCGCAGCCGCACCCTCGAACGGACATCTTCGTGTCTTCGTGTGCGAAACCTGCGGCTTCGCCGCGTGCAGAAATTGCCGCGGCCTCTGCGCGAACTCCGCCCCCGCCCACCGAATTTTTCACACTCCAGGAAAGGACCACCCATGGACGCTACTACCCCCACGACAGATACCACCACAGACCCCGCCGAGGCGAGTTTCGATATCGTCGCCCGGCAGGACAAGACCGAAGCCGATGTCGCTTTGCTGCGATCCGATGTCGACGAGGTGAAGGCGCGCGTGGAGCGGATTGGCCGTGCCGCCGCCCGCCCTGCCCTTGCCGCCGCCGACGAGACTGCGCCCGAGGTGAAGGGCTTCGTCCAAGGCTATCTGCGCCGCGGATCGACCGCCGAGTTCAAGTCGATCACCGGTACCGTGCCCGCCGATGGCGGCTATGCCGTGCCGCGCCAGATCGACGCGGCCATCGCCCGCGCGCTGACCGACATCAGCCCCATCCGCGCCATCGCGCAAGTGGTGCAGACGGGCAGTGCGGGCTATCGCAAGCTCGTGACCACCGGCAGCACGGCGAGCGGCTGGGTTGCCGAGACGGCGGGTCGCCCGGAAACCGGCACGCCGAACTTCGCGGAAATCGCCCCGCCCACGGGCGAGCTGTTCGCCAATCCCGCGGCGAGCCAGGCGATGCTGGACGATGCCGGCTTCGATATCGAAAACTGGCTGGCCGCCGAGATCGCGACCGAATTCGCCCGGGCGGAAGGGGCGGCCTTCGTGAACGGGACCGGCGTGAACCAGCCGAAGGGCTTCCTCGCCGCGCCCATGTCGGAGGATTTCGACGGGGACCGGCCCTTCGGTACGCTGCAATATATCGCCAGCGGCGATGCGGGCGGCTTCGATGCCAATCCCGATGCGAAGCTGATCGATCTGGTCCACACGCTGAAGGCCGGGCACCGGCAGGGCGCGAGCTTCGTGATGAATTCGGCCACGCTGGCCGAGGTGCGCAAGCTCAAGACCGCGGATGGCGCGTTCCTGTGGCAGCCGGGCCTGGTGGACGGCCAGCCCGACCGCCTGCTGGGCTATCCGGTGGTCGAGGCGGAGGACATGCCCGATATCGCGGCGGATGCCTGCCCCATCGCCTTCGGCAATTTCCGCCACGGCTATCTGATCGCCGAACGCAGCGCGACACAGGTGCTGCGCGATCCTTTCACCAACAAGCCGTTCGTCCACTTCTACGCCACCAAGCGCGTGGGCGGACAGGTGCTGGATAGCAATGCGATCAAGCTGCTGAAGGTGGAATTGTAACCTCCCCCGCCGGGGGAGGGGGACCGCGAGACGCGCAGCGGCTCGGGGTGGAGGGGCACCCGCCGCGGTTCCGGAAAGCCGATCGTGCCCCTCCACCACCTGCGGTGGTCCCCCTCCCCGTTTCGGGGAGGATTTTCAGAAGAAGGATAACTCCATGCCCGACCTATCCGGCCAGCCGCTGGCCGACCTCAAGCAATGGCTGGCGATCGGCACGGCGGGCGAGGATGCGCTGCTGCTGCGCCTGCTCGATACTGCGTGGCAGATCTGTGCGCGGTTTACCGGCCATGGCGCAGCCGAATGGGCCGATCTCGACGAGGCGCTGCGCCACGGGATCGTGCGCTTCGCCGCGCATCACTATCGCGAGCGCGACGAGGGCGCGGCGCAGTTGCCCGCCGCCATTGCCGCGCTGTGGCGGCCCTATCGCATGGTGCGGCTGTGAGCTTCGCCGCGCTGGCGGAGCGCCTGACGCGCCGCGCCGCCGCCCGGGCGGAGAGCCATCTGCGCGCGCGGCGCGGCCAAACATCGTGGCACCGCGCGGACCTGCTGTGGCCGATCTTCACCAAGGGGGGCCGATAGATGGAAACCGCCCTGCGCATCGCCATCATCGCCTGGCTGCGGGCCGATCCCTTCCTCGCCGATATGGTCAACACCATCGCGGAGGAAGGGCCGGCCGCCGCCAGCCCGCCAAACATCGCCATCGCCGCCAGCGCCAGCACCGACTGGTCGACCAAGACCGCCACGGGCCGCGAGGTCCGGCTGGCGCTGGAGCTGATCGGGCGCGGCGACGATCCTGCCGAAACCGGCTTCCTCGCGACCCGCATCGAACAGCGCATCGCCACGCTGGCCCCGCAGCAAGGGGGCTTTCGCGTGGTGGTGACGCGCTTCCTGCGCAGCCGCGTGGAGCGCCGCCGCCGCAATGCCCGCGCGGTGCTGCTGGAGTTTGCGTTCAAACTGCTGGCGGATGACTGATCCCTGACTTCGTTTCGCGCAGAGATCGCAGGGCGTCCGGCCTGCCGCGTAGCGGCGATTAGGCTCACACGAAGACACGAAGATGGAGCGCGTCGCTGCGCCCCCAAACGAAGATCTTCGTGTCTTCGTGTGAGACACCCTGCGGCTTCGCCGCCCCCACGAGATGGCCGCGGCATCTGCGCGCGCCCCTGCCCCGTATCAATCGAAAGGACCCTCATAATGACAGCCCAGAAAGGTGCCGCATTCCTGCTCAAGATCGGGGATGGCGGCGCGCCCGTCACCTACGAGGCCGTGGCCGGGCTTCGCACCACGCAGATGAGTGTCAATGGCGATACGGTGGTGGTGACCCACAAGGGCAGCGGCGGCTGGCGCGAGCTGCTGTCGGGCGCGGGGACGCGTTCGGTCTCGGTGTCCGCCAGCGGGATATTCCTGGCGTCCGATGCCGAGATTGCGATCCGCAGCCACGCGCTGGCCGGGACACTGGACGAATACGAGCTGAGTTTCGAAGACGGCGCGAAGATGCGCGGGCGCTTCCTCGTCCAGCGGCTGGACTATGCGGGCGATTTCAATGGCGAGCGGACCTATGCGGTGCAGCTCGAAAGCTCCGGCGCGGTGGTGCCGGTCGGGGCGCCGTGATGAGCAATTCCGCGAGAGGCGAAGCCACGCTGGACATTGGCGGCAGGCCCTGTCTGCTGCGCCCGAGCTTCGATGCGCTCGTGCGTGCCGAGGACGAGCTCGGCCCGCTGTTCGCGCTGGTCGAGCGCGCGGGCCAAGGCCAATTACGGCTGTCCGAAATCGCCGCGCTTTTCTGGCACTGCCTGGCCGAGCGCGGCGAAACGACCCGCCAAGCAGTGGGCGAGGCGGTGCTGGCGCAAGGCCTTGCCGCCGCGGCCAAACCGCTGCGCACGCTGCTTGGCGAGATTTTGAAGGGGCAGTCGTGACCTTTCGACCAACGCAATTCACCTCCCCGTGGGGAGGGGTCAGGGGTGGGGGTTCGACCTGCCAGGGACGCGCCGTACACCCACCCCCGGCCCCTCCCTCAAGGGAGGGGGGAAATTGAGCGGGACTTTCGCGGCGGGCGCGCTGCGGCTGGCGTCGCTCGCCGCGGTCCATCTGCACTGGACGCCGCGCACATTCTGGGGCGCGACGCCGTCCGAACTCGCCGCCTCCCTCGCCCAGCCGCTGCCCGCCGACACGCCGCCTACGCGCGCCGAGATCGCGGCGCTGATCGAAAGGGATGCCCATGGATGACGATATCGACGAACTGATCGTGGCGGTGCGCGCCGATACGCAGGCCTTCGGCGCGGATATGCGCGCGCTGCGCAGCTCGTTCGACACGACGCTGCTCGACGGGTTCGAGCGGGCGGGCACGGTGCTGGAACGCGGGCTGCTGTCCGCGATCCGCAAGGGCAGCCTGGGCTTCGACGATCTGAAACGGGTGGCGTCGGGCGCGCTCGACCAGATCGCGGCGCAGGCGCTGCAACTGGGGCTGGACAGACTGTTCGGCGGTGCGGGCGGCGGCGATCTGGGCGGGGCGATCGGAGGGGCGGTGGGCGCGCTGTTCGGCTTGCCCGGACGCGCGACCGGCGGGATCGTGTCGCCCGAGCGCCCCTATCTGGTCGGCGAGCGCGGGCCGGAACTGTTCGTGCCCGCCAGCGCCGGGCGGGTGGAGGCGAATGCCGGCACCGCGTCCGCGCGCGAAGTGCGGGTGGCGATCAATCTTACGAGCCCGCGCGGCACCGGCGCGCCCGTGGCCATGCAACGCAGTGCGCGGCAGGTGGCAAGCGCGGTGCGGCGGGTGTTGGCGACGTAACGCGGACAATACGCGCTCACTTTGCATCGCCGTCACCCCGGACTTGATCCGGGGCGGTGCTTTTCTTCGCGGGTCTCACTGCGCCGCCAGTAGCCCGACCCCGGATCAAGTCCGGGGTGACGAATCCTTACCGGTGGAGACCAGACATGACCTTCTGGCTTGCCCGCGAACGCAACGGGCAGCATTCCGATCATATCCAGCGCTTCGATCCGCGGTTCTGGGCAGTCAATTTCCCCCGCCCGATGATGGCGAGCGTGGTGACCACCGCGCCCGATGCGCTGCGGGTGGATTGCACCTTCTACCACAAGGGCGAGCTGGCCGGGCTGATCTGGGATAGCGCAGATACGCTCGACCATCCGCTGCTGGCTTATGAAACGCAGCGCGATTACGCGCATTGCGTGCTGCGCTTTCGCTGGCGGAGCGGCGGCGTGCTGGCGCTCGACGTGCCGCATGGGCCGACGCTGACGATCGAGGGGCGCGACGCGGCCGGCACTGCGCGCGCATGGTATGTCCGGCTGTGGAACTATGCCAGCGGGACGCCCACCGATGCGCAGATCGAGCTTCCGTTTTCCGCCCTCCAATCGGGTTACGTGCTGCCGGGCGAGGCGGTGCATCCGCACGATATCGACCGGATGTTCGTCAGCCTGGTGCCGCAGGGCTATGTCGAAGGCAGCGAGGAGGTGCTGCCCGCGCGGGTCGAGGGCTGGGCCGAAATGTCCGGCATAAGCTGCGAGGGCGAGCGCGCCATGCTGGCAATCGGCGATGTGCTGGTGCCCGCGCATGGCGAGCAGATCGCCACCGCCTATGACGACTGTTTCAACCAGACCCCGGCGCGGCTGCTGCGCTGTGTCGAGGGGCTCGGCTATCGCGGGCGGATCGTCCATTATGCCGGTATGAGCCATTATTTCCGGCTCGAACCGCTGGGCGGCGGGCATTATGTCAGCCTGGCGGGCGGCGTGCTGAACGCGCCTTGCGCGGCCTGGCATCGATCCTTCGCCGCCGAGGCGAAGCGGCACGGTTTCGAGGTGATCTGGTCGCTCTCCTACGAACTGTTCGACGCGCATTGCTGGAACGACTGGAAGCAGCGCGCGCATGACGGATCGCCCGCGCTGACCGGCTGGGAACCGCCATCGACGCTGCTGTCGCCCGCGCATGGCGGGGCGATGGGCTATCTGCGGCAGGTCGCTGCGGCGTTCGTGGGTATCGCGCGGGGCGCGGGCCTGCCGGTGCTGTTCCAGATCGGCGAGCCCTGGTGGTGGGTCCAGCCCGCCAGCGGTGCACCCTGCCTGTACGATGCGGCGGCACAGGCGGCGCTGGGCGGATCGCCGGCGGCGATAACCGACATGCGCGCGCCGCTGAACCCAGCGCAGCGCAATGTGCTGGACGCGGCGGGCGTGCTGCTGGCGCAATCGACCGCTGCGCTGGCGCAATCCGTGCGCGATGCCGCGGGCGGCACGGCGGAGATCCTGCTGCTGGCCTTCACGCCGACCCTGCTCGATCCCGCCATGCCCGAGCTTTATCGTGCCAACCTGCCGGAAGGCTGGGCCTGGCCCGCCTTCGACCGGTTGCAGCTGGAGGATTACGACTGGCTGACCGGCGGGGCCGAGGCCGAACGGCGGCGGGGTATCGCCTTCGTCACCCAGCGGCTCGGCTACCCGGTCGCGCGGCAGGATTACATGGCGGGCTTCGTGCTGCTGCCCGAACATGCCGACACCTACTGGCCGCGGATCGATGCGGCGCTCGACGAAGCGCGGCGGCGCGGCGTGACCCAACGCTTCGTCTGGGCGCTGCCGCAGGTCGCGCGCGACGGATACACCCGCCTGCCACCCCCCGGAGAAGACGCAATGACCCCTTTCGACGATGTCGCCTATCCGCTCGCGCTCGGCCGCGATGCGGCGGCGAGCCCCGAATTCTCGACCTCGGTCGCGGTGACCGCATCGGGTTACGAGCATCGCAATGCGCTGTGGTCCGATGCGCGGATGCGCTACGATGTGGGGCCGGGGATCCGGTCCGAGGCGGAACTGGGCACGCTGATCGCCTTCTTCCGCGCGCGCTATGGCCCGGCACGCGGCTTTCGCCTGCGCGATCCGTTCGATTTCAGCTCCGCCGGGATGACCGGCGCGCCTGCCGCGACCGACCAGTTGCTGGGCGTGGGCGACGGCATGGCCAGCCGCTTCCGGCTGGTGAAGACCTATGGCGAGCAGGCGCGCGTAATCACGCGGCCCGACATGGCCAGCATTGCGGTGGCGGTGGGCGGGGCTGTGACCGGGGGATGGGCATATGAAGCGGGCGGCTGGATCGTGTTCGATACCGCGCCCGCCGCTGGCGCACGGATTACGGCGGGCTTCCTGTTCGACGTGCCCGTCCGCTTCGCCGAGGACCGGCTGGACGTCAGCGGCCTGTCCTTCGCGGCGGGCGAAGCGCCATCGGTGCCGCTGATCGAAATCCGCGAGGCGGCATGAGCCGGGTCTTCTTCGCCGCCGAGCTCGACACTGCGGCGACCTGGTGGCGCATCTACCGACGCGACGGGGTGACGCTGGGCTTTACCACCCATAACCGCGATCTGTGGTTCGGCGGCATTCTCCACCGCGCCGCACCCGGCATGCTGCCATCCGCCATCCGCTTGACCGCTGGGTTCGAGGACGATCCGGGCGACGTCGAAGGCGCGCTGAGCCATGCCAGCGTGACCGCCGCCGATCTGGCGAGCGGACGGTTCGACGGCGCGCGAATCGCCAGCGGCGTGGTCGACTGGGATACGCTGGAAAATGCCTTGCTCTATATCGGCAGCATTGTCGGCGTCGGTTACGAGGCGGCGGGGTTCCGCGCCGAACTGGCATCGGCCAAGGCGCGGCTGGCGCACGACCCGATCCCGCTGACCGGCCCATCCTGCCGTGCCCGCTTCTGCGGGCCGGGTTGCGGGTTGAACCCGGCGGCGTTCGACATGCGGGCGGAAGTGACGGCGATCGACAGCGATGCGGGGACGGTGAGCGTCGCGACCGCCGATGCGTCCGCCTATCGTTACGGCACGTTGCGCTGGCTCGACGGGCCTGCAATCGGGCTTGCCGCGCGGATCGTGGCGACGAGTGGCAATGTGCTGACGCTGGCCGAGCGGATCGATGTCGAATGGGCTGCCGGCCTGCGGGTGCGCCTGCGCGAAGGGTGCGACAAGACGGTGGCGACCTGCGCCGCCCGCTTCGGCAATGCGGTCAATTTCCAGGGCGAGCCTTTCCTGCCGGGCAACGACATGCTCGCCCAATATCCGGTGCCGCGATGAGTGCGTGCGGCGAAGTGATCGCCCGGGCGGCGGAAGCGCTGATCGGCACCCGCTTCCGGCTGCATGGACGCAGCCGCGAGACCGGCCTCGACTGCATCGGCCTGGTCGGCACCTCGCTGATGGATTGCGGGCAGGACGTGCGCTGGCCGCAGGGATACGGCCTGCGCAATGCCGATATCGCGCGCTGGCTGAACCTTGCCGAAGCGAACGGCCTCGCGGCTTGCGCAGGCCCGATCCGGCGCGGCGACATTCTGCTCACACGGCCCGGCCCCGGCCAGCATCACCTCCTCGTCGCGCTGGGCGGCGACCGGTTCGTCCATGCCCATGCCGGGCTGCGGCGCGTGGTCGTCCAGCATCTCGTCCCCCTCGACCCGCTACTCGCGCAGTGGCGGGTCGCTTCCATCCCGGAGCAATCATGGCCACGCTAGTCCTCGGAGCAGTCGGAACGCTGGTCGGCGGCCCGCTGGGCGGCGCCATCGGCGCCACCCTCGGCCGCAGTCTCGATACCGCGATCATCGGCACGCCGCGCCGCGAAGGCCCGCGGCTGAAGGAACTGGCGATCAGCACGTCGAGCTACGGCCAGCCGATCCCCGCGCTCTACGGGACGGTGCGCGTTCCGGGCACGATCGTGTGGGCGACCGACCTTACGGAACGTCGCGACAGCAGCAGCGGAGGCAAGGGCTCGCCGGGAACGACCGCCTACAGCTATTCGGTGTCGCTCGCCGTGGCGCTGTCGAGCCGGCCGATAGACCGGGTCGGCCGCATCTGGGCCGACGGGAATCTACTCCGTGGGAAGGAAGGCGATCTCAAGACCAGAGGCAAGCTGCGCATTCACAGGGGTCACGCGGACCAGTTGCCGGACCCGCTGATGGCCGCCGGCATCGGCGCGCAATGTCCCGCGCATCGCGGCTGCGCCTATGTGGTGTTCGAGGATCTGGCGCTCGAGGATTTCGGCAATCGCATTCCCGCGATCAGCTTCGAGGTTTTCGCAGGTTCCGCCGCCGACATTGTGAGCGAACTGGCAGGACAGGTCGATATCGATAGCAGCCGGGCGGATTTTCCGGAGCTCGACGGCTTCATTCACGAAGGCGGCAGCCTGGCGGCGCTGCTCGCGCAGTTCGACCGGCTCAGGCCGCTCGATGCCGTGACGCGCGATGGACGCGCGGCGATCAAGGGCGGCGAGCAGCCGGTCGGGGAGGTCCCAGTTCTACCACCACCCGCGGCATGGGACGAAGGCGATTTCGGGCGCGACAATGGCACCGACCTGGCGCGCAGATCGCCGGTCGGCGAGACATTGTCGGCCTTGCGCTATTACGATCCCTCGCGCGATTATCAGCCTAGCCTCCAGCGCGCGGACGGCATGGAGCCGGGAATTGCGGGCCAGACGCTCGAATTTCCCGGCGTGTTCGAAGCCGCCGCCGCGCGCGGCCTTCTGGAAAGAGCTTCGCACCGCGCGCGGCAGCGCGGCGAAACGCTCTCGTGGCGGATCGTCGAACTCGATCCCGCCTTGGGGCCGGGCCGTATCGTGCGCGCGCCGGGCCATCCGGGTCTCTGGCGGATCGAGGGCCGGGAATGGCGCGAGCGCGGGATCGAACTCGAACTGGTTCGCCATGTCGCGCCCGCCATGGCCAGCAGCGCGGCGGATAGCGGGCTGGCCTGGTCGGCGCCGGACCGGCTGGCGGTCGAAACTCTCCTGCGCGTGTTCGAGCTGCCATGGGATGGCGTTGCATCGCCGGGCACGCCGCAGGTCTATGCCGCGGTCGGCGCTCCCACCGGGCGCTGGTCCGGTGCATCGCTCTACCGCGAGAGCGGCGGCACGCTCATTCCGACGGGAAGCAGCGGACCTGTTCGCGCGGTCGGCGGGAAACTGGCAGGGCCTCTGGGGGCCAGCCCCGGATTGCGGTTCGAGGCGGCGGCCATGCTGCGCGTCGAGCTCGACGACCATGACGCCGGTTTCGCGCCGGTCGGCCTCGATGCGATTGCCGGCGGCGCCAATCGTTTGCTGGTCGGCGGCGAGATCGTGCAGTTCGCACAATGCCAAGCCGAAGGCAGCGGCATCTGGCTCCTCACCGGGCTGCTGCGCGGACGGGGCGGCACCGAGATTGAGGCGCTGGCGGGCCATGCCGCCGGAGCGCGCGTCACGCTGCTGGACAACAGGCTCCGGGCGCTTTCTGCGGATATCGATCCCGGTGGCAAGGACCGTTTCGCCGCGATTGGCCTGGCCGACAGCGATCCGGTCTTCGCGGCGATCGAGAATGTCGGGCGGACACGGCGCCCGCTCCTGCCGGTGCAGCCGCGCGGCGAGACGGACCCGGAGGGCAATCTGCTATTGCGCTGGACGCGCCGCGCGCGCGGCGGCTGGGCCTGGCTCGACGAGGTCGAACAGCCGCTCGTCGAACAGGCGGAGATATACGAGGTCGGGCTGGGCGATTCGGAACGGCCCGATCGGGTATGGACCACCTTGGAACCCCGCCTCCGGCTGGACGCGTCGGAGGTCGGTTCGCTTGCCGTGCTCCATCCCGGCAAACCCATATGGGTGCGCCAAAAGGGCAGTTTCGCGGTCTCGCCACCGCTTCGTCTCACCACCCTTCCCTCCAGCTGACAGGAGCCTGACATGACCCAACCGGTCGCCTTCGATACGACCACCCCCCGCCATTCGTTTGCCATGCTGGCTGCGGGCCAGGCACAGCGGGAATTATTCGTCAACGAAGCGCTGGCGCGGATCGATGCCCTGCTGCACGCGGCCATCGAAGGCGAAGCGAGCGCCCCGCCCATCGACCCGGTGCCGGGCGAGTGCTGGCTCGTCCAAGCTCCGGCGACCGACGACTGGCAGGGTCACGAGGGAGCCCTGGCGTCATGGGACGGAACCCAGTGGACCTTTTGCAAACCGGTGGACGGCATGCATGTCGTCGATCGGTCAAGCGGCGGTCGTATCGCCTATGTCGACGGGTGGCGTCGAGCGGCCCGGCCCGACCTTCCGTCGGGAGGTGCGACTGTCGACGCGGAAGCGCGAGCGGCGATAGCGGCGATTGTCGACATGCTTGCCACACTTGCGATTTTTCCGTCCGATTGACGGGAACCCCATCCGAACAATGACGTTCGCCAGATACGGAAAGGGTCCAATCTCTCGGAACTCATTCTTACAGCGCGGGAAAAGAGGCATTAATGCAACAGTTCCCGTCGATTGTTTGCTTGCCACCATGGGGCTTGAAAGTTAGATATAACCCACTCGGTGGCTCCAATTCGCAAAAAGGGGAAACTATAATGCGGAAATTCGTCATAGGAATGGCGATGGCCTCTACGGCCCTTGCATCGCCGGCCTTGGCCAAAGATGATAGCTGGTATATCGAACTCGATGCCGGTGCTGTGATCGTCGAAGATATCGACAACATCTCGGGTTCCAATGAAGTTGGTACACTCAATACCGGTATCGGTTACGATGTCGGCGGTATCGTCGGTTACGACTTCGGTCCGTTCCGTATGGAAGCTGAAGTCAGCTTCCGTCGCGCCGAAGAAGACAGCTATACCGACAATAATGTCGGCCTGGACGATCCCGAAGTCGGCGGTGGTGCAGAAGCGCTGAGCTTCATGCTCAACGGCCTGGTCGATTTCGGCCCCGATGACGGCCTGCAGGGCTTCGTCGGCGGTGGTGCCGGCGTTGGCCGCGTCAAGGTTGGCGTGCTTACCGCGTTTCCGTCGATCGACGTTGCCGACAGCGATTCCGGTTTCGCATGGCAGGCGCTTGCCGGTGTTCGCGCTCCGATCACCGACAATATCGACCTCGGTCTGAAGTATCGCTTCTACAACCAGTTCGGCAACGACCTGGTCGCGTTCGATGGGCGCGATGCGAAGGTCGGTTTCCGTTCGCACTCGCTGATGGCGACGCTGGCGTACAACTTCGGCGAACCTGCGGCTCCGCCGCCTCCGCCGCCTCCGCCGCCTCCGCCGCCTCCGCCGCCTCCGCCCCCGCCGCCTCCGGCGCCGGTCTGCGAGACGGGTCCGTACATCGTCTTCTTCAACTGGGA
>NZ_JAIGNO010000029.1 GCF_019711515.1 Qipengyuania qiaonensis | reverse complement strand
AATATCACCAACCGGACGAGGCCCACACTCCGAAAAATTACGCCCCGAAGTGTGCCAAATGTTTTGACGACGGACAAATGGAAAGCCAAGATCGTCAGGGTGCCCGAGGACACGAAAAGGCATACTGGCGGGAGATGGGTAATCCCCGCGCGGTTCGGTGTCCCTGGACCATTTAGCAGCCGCCCGGTTTCCGCCGAGGGAAAAGTGTCGTTTCACTTTTCCCACGAGACGGTGACCAAGGCAACAGGAGGAAAGTCAGTGCTCGTGTCCGGCTCGAACCGGCGCCCATTGTCGTCATCGGCAACAGCCGAACACGATGCCTATGTCACGAGGCCAGATGCGGTACTGACGCTTTCTGCCGCCGATTTTGAACAGTACGCCGGCCGACCTGGGGCTCTCGGTTTGTCGGACGGTCAGACAGCCGCGATCTTCAGCAACATTTCAGATGATCCTGACGAGCGTCGCGACTTCTGGCTAAAGGTCCATCACCACGAACGGGAAGCAAGTCCGGATTGCCTGAAATTCGAGGCTAAGTTGCTCAAGTCATCTGAATGGCAGAAGCTGGCAAACGCTGACGCGCTGCCGCCAGAGGTGCGAGCAATTGCCGCGCGAATGGCAAAAATCCCTGCGCGAGCTGCGAAAAGCGAAGGGAATGCCTTCCTTGAGATCGACCTTTCCGAAGGCAAAAAGATAACGAAGGCAGCAGCCGCAGTTCTCGGATCATGGGGCCGTAAGCGCACACCGATCCGTGTGTGCAAAGGTCGTGGCGGGCGGACCCAGTTTCGGGTCACAGCGGAATTTCCATATGGAATCAATGCGGCAGCCAGAGTGCGGATTGCGCAGTCATTCTGCGACTATCTCGCGGCATTCGGAGTCATGTATACCGCCGCCATCCACGCGCCAGATGAGCATAACGATGAGCGAAACGATCACCTGCACATCACATACTACGATCGCCCTTGCACGCGACTTCCCGATAATCGCTGGGACTTTGAAGTCAGAGAGAAGATCGAAGGCCAGCACAACCGATACCGGTACCCGTTTCGCCAACCAAAAATTAGCAAACTAACTCGTGGAGGTGGCGACGAGAACTATCGGAGTCACCGTGCCGAGACTGTCAAACGGATGCGTACGCATTTTGCTGAGATCTGTAACCGCGAACTGGCAGAAGCTGGTATTGCGCGCCAGTTCGATCCTCGCAGCTACCGCGAAATGGGTATCGAGCAACAGCCCACGCAGCCTTTGGGACCGCGGGCGGCGCCACTCGAGGCTGTAGGAATTCCTACGAAGGCGGGCATCGAAAACGCTGAGATTTTATGGTCGTTCGAAATGGAAAGTGCCCGGGCGCGGTGCGAACGAGCTTATCGCCAAAGGGAGCTTCGTCAGCGTGAAGTGGCCCAAGCGGTGGACTTGCTCGGTCCCGGAGACGACAGGGATGCGTTGCGCCAAATTCAGTACGATCTGCGCGACGCTTGCAAGACGATCGATGAAAATGAAGCAGAACTCGAGCAATTTCGCATTGCTCTCGAAATGGCGTCCGCGAGACCCGAGAAAACGGTCGAAACATGTGAACGAATACTTGCAACCCTCGATGCGGGAAAGGGTTCGGAACGAGATCGCCAGGCACGCTCTCTTATCGAGGCTCGGCTGCTACAAGCCGAGGACTTTCTCGAACGCGTCGATGAGATTTGTAGCCAATTTCTGAAAGAGGTTGCGCCCATCGATGAAGGGTTGAAAGCCGCCAGAGAGAAGGTCGCGGCATTGCGCGCGCAGGCAGCACCATTGATCGAGGCTGCCAATTCAGTTGCAACTAGACTTGTCGAACGTGAGACTGCTCGCGAGCAAACTGAGGAGATCGCTGCCACAACCGGCGCTGTTAATCCAGCAACCACAAAACTCGACCGGATAATGGACCGTGTCCTGGAGGATTTTCTGGTTCATCCGCCTTCCGAACGCCAGGCGAACTATACGGTCCCTGGAATCGCGAGAGAAGATTATCAGATGCTAACGTCAGAGAGCCTCTCGGCGTTGGCTCAGGCCAGGCTTAAGGAGATCGCCAAAATCCAGCGTGCTCGCGTTGTCGAGGCCATTCAAATGCTCGATGTTCATGGCGAACATGGACTAGGGTCTGTGGGGATTTAGGATTCCCATTTGCGTGGATTTGTGATTCACGCTTTGGATGGAACGCTTTGTACTGA
>NZ_JAIGNO010000028.1 GCF_019711515.1 Qipengyuania qiaonensis | reverse complement strand
TCACTACGACGAAGCCCAAATCCTCCTTAAATCACAACCCCAAATCTGTGCCATAGGCGCTGACGGGGAACAGGCTTTCCATTGAAGCGCCATCTCTTCGTCGATCATGAGAAGACGTCGAAGCCGCGCGGAGCATCGGCCTATTGGGGTGTGTGGACTAAGCCTCATAGCGGACTCCGTTCTTGCTATGTACTTAGTGTGAGGCATTCTCCGAGCGCTTCAATACGTGACTGCTAATTAGTTCTTCCCGAACCGAGTATTCGGTGAATGGGCCCATGCTTGCATGCCAAACAAAGATGAGGTGGACCCTCGCCTCATGTTCTGCCATGCCCATGGCAGGTATGCGCAACTAAACTGATTTTGCTGCGAAAAATCAGTTTAGCGCTATTGCGCCTCCATTTCCTCACTTTAACCAAAACTCATTCGAATCAGGCGCTCGATGGTGAGCGCCTGCACTTAAAGCCGGTGCGTCTGGTCTTTGGCTGATGTCGCAAGCAGAAGCGAAAGTTGCTCACGCGAATACCGATCCGGCGGTCCTGATGGCACATTCATTTGCCCTTAGGAGCATGGACCATCCCGGACCGGTCGTCCGGGATGGTCCATATCAACCGACAGCGAAAGCGGCATGAGCAAACCCTTCAAGACCAGTTCTCATGCCAACTGGTGAGATAGAAGAACGAGAAAGGCCCCGCGGCGCCTTTCTCGAACTTCGCCAGAGTCTGCCGAAGCGGTGGTGATATGAAAGTGGCCGACAATTGGAAATCGCCCAAGCCTCGGTTCACGTCGGCGCCATTGGCGCGAACATAGCCAATATGCGCGGCCAATTGGCGGCGAAACTCATCCTCGTTCCGCGCCAGACCAGCAGCAAACCAGACCGTGTGCCCCTGTCCGGAAGCCAGGTCGCTCACAGTTCCCAGGAAGATGTGCCTTGAGGCGTCAGCCGGAGCTTCGGTGGTTTCCCATGGATAAGGAGTGGGCGCGAAGGGGTTCTCGCCTTCGCCGTACAATTGAACCTCCCCGCTCGCCAGTAACTGGCGAGCGAGGTCGACGATGGTCTGAAACTTTTCGACTTCAGCTGGGCCTTTTCGGGCGAGGTGTCTGGCCAGATTGTTGTCAGGCTGAGATTCGTCTTCGGCCGTCATGCTGGGACCTCCCAACTTGCTTTGTGCTCCTGCCAGGCAGCGGTCGCAGCTTCGTAACCGCGGTCGCTACACAATGTCGTACAGGCCCCGCCGAAACCATTGATGTTGATTGTCCTCGACAGGACCGCGCAATGGACATGATTACCCTGCCCTTTGAGGCCCGCCGTACCGGGAATGTGCGCGATTAGAATGACCGCGAAGCGCTGGGCGAAGTGAGCGCGGGCGAAACTTCGCACTCGCTCATAGCCAACATGCCAGGCCTCGTCATCTTCGAGCATGATCTTGGCCTGGACCAGCGCATGCTTCTCGAACGGCGGCAAGGTCTCATCGAACCGTCGGGTAAGAAAGTCGATGTTCGCATAATCGGCCGGAGCTTTGGACGGGAGTAAGACTTCAGTCCGCGCGGAATGGCCAAACTTCGGATGATCCCCTGGGGCGCGCTTGCCCTCGACCCAATCACGCACACTGGCGCGGTCAGCGTCATTCTCGTACCAGTATCGAACCCAGGCAAAATCAGGATGTTCGTCATTGGGGTCGTGGACGAAGGCCTTCATTTTGGTATTGGCGGGCGATGGGTCGTGCTCGAGGATCTCGGAGACTTTGGATTTAGCTCTTCCCATGATCAGAACCTCCCCGCGAAAGAGGCATCATCGATGGCCCGAATTATCCCGGCATGGCGCTGATAACCGGTCGCATAGGGTGGGCTTTCCGACACTTCGAGACCCGTGTCGTTAAGGCAGAAAAATGGACCCCACTGGGCGGCAGGCAGCAGCCACAGGTCACTGCCTCTGCGTCTCCAGGCCAGATAATGGCATAGCCAGAGCGAGCTGCCGTTCAACAGGACGTCGAAGGATGCGCCATCCAGCGGATTGAAACGCATCAACAACGCATTCATCTGCGTGAGTTGTGCCAACATCTCGCATTCCGGGAAATAAAGTGGCCGATCGCAGGATGTTGCGGTTGCCACCAGATTGGCGTTAGGCGCAGCCAGAAAGCCATTCGCAAGGCGAGCATCTAGGTCTGCAGGATCGTCATGCGCTAGAACAGACGACAGCAAGAGAGACCCAAACCGGCTCCAGGTCCGGTGCGCTGGACGCGCAAACGCAGGTTCGCCCATAAGCGGGCGGACATTGAACATCTTCATTTCGATTATTCCTTCGGGCGCAACTGATCTGGCCGAGTCCAGCTCACCCTGATTTTCATCACCTTCTCGGCCTTATTGCCGACACTGTTGCTAAGACTTGAGAGCACTGGCGTACTAACCCTTGCACTTCGCTTGTAAGGTAAGCGTGGCCTGGAGGCCGCCTTGCCACTCCCCGGTCGGATAGTCTGATTGCTGCTCTTTTGTGGAGCGGTGATG
>NZ_JAIGNO010000027.1 GCF_019711515.1 Qipengyuania qiaonensis | reverse complement strand
GCTTTCGTTTAGAGTTTCGGACGCCGCGAGGCGTCGGAAAGTCGACGGTGCCCGAACCCGCGGGCCTCACGCGGTGAGCTATGGGGATTTCGATTTCGCGCTGGTCCTGGCGACTGCTGACGGTGCCGACAAGCGGACGGATCTGAGAGCAGCCCGTCCGATTTCTGGGTGGCAAAGCGGCCGCGGGGATTTGGTTCGTCCGGTTTTGGCAATGAGACGGCTGCTCTGGGGCAGTTGATATGCAGACGTCCCTGCCGCCGGAAGCGTAGCTGCGGCGGAGTGGAACAGTGTCGGGCCGTACCGGGTCACGATGCAGGACTCCCGGATGGATCGGCTGCACGTGGCGGGCCGCGCGCGCGATAGCGGCGTTCGAAGATCTCGATGACGACCATACGCCCGCCGCAGTGTGGGCATGGTGGACGGGTATCGATCAGTTCGGGGCAAGGCTCGTCCGCTGCATGTGATGCGACCGCGAGCAGCTGGCGAGCACGTTCGAGATGGGCCTTGCGGGTGCTGCCGGCGAGCAGGCCATAGTGGCGGATGCGGTGGAACCCGCGCGGCAGACAATGCAGCAGGAAGCGGCGGATGAACTCGTCGGCGCTGAGCGTCATCACCTGCTGGCGATCCGGGGCGGACCGGCGATAGTCCTTGTAGCGGAACGTGACGTTGCCTTCGTCGAACCGGATGAGCCGACTGTTCGAGATCGCGACCCGGTGGGTGTAGCGCGAGAGATAGGCGAGCACGGCTTCAGGCCCAGCGAACGGAGGCTCGGCATAGACCACCCATCGCTTCTTGCGCACCGGCGCGAGGTGGCGAAGGAAGGCGCGCCGACCCGTGAGGTGCGCAAGCTGGCCGAAGAAGACGAGCCTGCCGGTATCGTGGAGTGCCAGCAACCGGGTCAAGAACAAGCGGCGGAACAGCGCGCCCAGCACGCGCACCGGCAGCAGGAACGCCGGACGCGCCGGGATCCAGCGCTCCCCATCCGGAGAGATGCCGCCGCCCGGCACGATCATGTGGATGTGCGGATGGTGGGTCATGGCCGAGCCCCAGGTATGGAGCACGGCGGTGATGCCGATCCGGGCGCCCAGATGCTTCGGATCGGCGGCGATGGTCAGCATCGTCTCGGACGCAGTCTTGAACAGCAGGTCGTAGACCAGCGCCTTGTTGTGGAATGCGACGGCGGCGATCTCGGCTGGCAACGTGAACACGACGTGGAAGTAACCGACCGGCAAGAGGTCGGCTTCGCGCGCGGCGAGCCAGTTGCGTGCGGCGGCGCCCTGGCACTTGGGGCAGTGCCGGTTGCGGCAGCTGTTATAGGCGATCCGCCAGTGGCCACAGTCGGTGCAGGCCTCCACGTGCCCGCCCATGGCCGCGGTGCGGCAGTGCTCAATCGCCGACATGACCTTGATCTGGTGCAGGCTCAGATGCCCGGCATGGGCGGCACGATAGGCAGGCCCGACAGCACGCAAGACATCGGCGACCTCGAGTGAGGCGCGCACCGCTCAGCCGTCGGGTGCCTCCGCATCGGGTCGGGCCAGCGCGAGCCGGTCGAGCGGGCTGACGACCGCTCGCATCGTCTTCGTCGCCACCTGCGTATAGAAGGCGGTCGTGTTGAGCTTTGCGTGGCCGAGCAGCGCCTGGATCACGCGGATATCGACCCCGTCCTCGAGCAGATGCGTCGCGAAGCTGTGCCGCAGGGTGTGCGGTCCCACGCGCTTGGCGATGTCGGCGGCCTCGGCGGCCTGGACCACGACCCGGTGGAGCTGGCGGGTGCTGATCGGCAGCGTCGCGCTCTGACCCGGAAAGAGCCAGCCATCGGCATGCAGCACACCTTGTTGCCGCCCGGCGCGCCACCAGTCCCGCAGCAGCACGAGCAGACCTTCTGGCAGCATGGCGTTGCGATAGCGCCCTCCTTTGCCGCGCTCGATCCTGAGCAGCATGCGCTTGCTGTCGATATCGCGCACCTTGAGCGCCGAGACCTCGCCAACGCGCAGCCCCGCACCGTAGGCCACCGACAGCGCGGCCTGGTGCTTGAGGCAGGTCGTGGCGTCGAGCAGTCGCTTCACCTCGGGCTGGGTCAGCACCACCGGGATCTTGCGGGCATGCGCGGTGCGGACCAGCTTGCGCGCGAACTCGGGCCGATCGAGCGTATGAGTGAAGAAGAACCGCAGCGCCGCAACGATGCTGTTCATGGTCGGCGCCGGAACGCCCTCTTCCCGCTGCTCGATCTGGAAGCGGCGCACATCCTCAGCCGTCGCGGTATGCGGCGAGCGACCCAGCCACGTCGCAAACCGCCCGACATCGCGCAGATAGTTGCGCTGCGTCTCCGCGCTGAACCGGCGCATGGTCATATCCTCGATCAGCCGCTGGCGCAGCGGGCTGACCGGTTCGACCGGGACAAGATCGTTCATTGTTCGACTCCTCAGGTTGAAGGAGCCGAAAGGATCGGCCTTGTTCGGTCTACTCGCTACGCTTGTGTCACCGCGTCACCCGCGCCGCCTGCACCCCTCCCGCGCAGCGGGTTCGTGC
>NZ_JAIGNO010000026.1 GCF_019711515.1 Qipengyuania qiaonensis | reverse complement strand
CGTCACTACGACGAAGCCCAAATCCTCCTTAAATCACAACCCCAAATCTGTGCCATAGGCGCTGACGGGGAACAGGCGCAATGACCGACGGGCAAACCAAACCGGAACAGGAAGACCCAGCGGAGGAAATGAAACCAGACACCGAAGCTGAACCAGCGCGCAAAGCGCATCTTTTTGAAGCGGGCGATCTGGTAACATTACGATCCGATTCTACAGCGCGGCTCCCGGTCCTCGAAGTAGTACTCGGCGGCGCGGAGGTCCGTTACCGCGTTTTTCAGGATGGCGTGAAGGCCACATTCTACGAGAGCCAGCTTCAATCCTTGGATGAGGGCGGATCAGAAGCCGATCGGGTTACCACCGAGGAGCTGCACGCGCATATGACAGCGTTGCAGCTTTTATCTCCCTCTACCGCAAACCTGTTTTCCCTGCGATCAGGACGCGTAAATTTTGTGCCCTACCAGTACCGTCCCGTCCTAAAGCTCATTCGTTCGGACAGGCCACGCCTGCTGATTGCCGATGAAGTTGGTGTTGGTAAGACCATCGAAGCGGGTCTGATCATCAAAGAGCTTCGCGCAAGAATGGACATCAGCTCCATTCTCGTCGTCTGCCCGAAAGCGCTTGTCGCCGAGCGCAAATGGCAAACGGAAATGAAGCGCTTCGACGAGAATTTTTCACCCCTAGACGGCCCGCTTCTGCGCCACTGTTTGCATGAAACGGACCTGGAGGGCGAGTGGCCGGAGCAATACGAAAAGGCGATCCTTCCATTCTCGCTATTCGATTCCGATCTGATTTTCGGACCGGCGGGCAAGAAGTCACGCAAGGATAAGGGCCTGCTTTCACTTGATCCGGCTCCAGCTTTCGATCTCGTGATCGTCGATGAGGCGCACCACATCCGGAACTCGGATACCTTCCTGCATCAAGGTGTCCGATATTTTTGCGACAATGCGCGGGCCGTAATTCTTATGACGGCCACTCCGGTGCAGCTCGGCAGTGACGACCTTTTCACGTTGCTGAATGTGCTGCGTCCCGATCTGGTGATTGACGATACCAGCTTCGAGCAGATGGCCGCGCCCAACAGGTTCATTAACGAGTCGATACGGCTCTGCCGCGAGAAGGGTGATGGCTGGCAAGACAGCGCCATCGAGCAGCTCGAAGCAGCGGCAAGGACCGACTGGGGATCGCTCTTCCTTTCCGAGATGCCGAGTTTTCAAGCCGCCTTTGACCAGCTCCAGGAAGCGGAATTGGGCGATGCCGATCGCGTCGCCCTGACCGGGCAGCTTGAAGAGCTCTACACCTTCAGTTCGGTCATAAACCGTACCCGCCGCCGTGATATTGGCGAATTCACAACAAGGAAACCGGTCACGCTCACCGTCGAGTTTACCGAAGATCAGCGCGCACTACATGATGGGTTGCTGAGCGTCATTGCGCGTATTCTCGCGCGTTGTCACGGGCAACAAAACGTCAAATTCATGATGACGACCATACGGCGTCAAGCTGCAAGCTGCCTCTACGGACTTGCACCGTTCCTCTCTGACATGCTCGACCGGAAACTCGATCAGTTGGAGCTGATCGAAACCACCGATCGCGACGATGAAATGGACATGAGCTTTCTCGATGGCATCAAGGCCGAAATCGAGGAGCTGATCAGGATGGCGCGGAATCTCGATCCTGAAGACAGGAAGATCGAGGCATTTATCAAAACGCTGAAAGAGAAGTCCGCTCTCGTGAATAACAAGGCGCTCGTCTTCAGCACCTTTAGGCACACGCTTTCGTACCTAGCGAGGCACACCGAGGCAGCGGGCCTGCGTTTCGGGGTTATCCATGGCGACATTCACGATGAGGAGCGCGCCTCCCTTCGCAAGCGCTTCTCGCTTCCCAAAGACGATCCGGATGCCATCGACATCCTTCTTTCATCCGAAGTTGGATGCGAAGGTCTCGACTTTCAATTCTGCGATTATCTCGTGAATTATGATCTGCCGTGGAATCCCATGCGTGTGGAACAGCGGATAGGCCGTATCGACCGCTACGGGCAGGAAAGCGAAACAATCAGCATCGTTAATCTCGTCACGCCTGGAACGGTCGATGCCGACATCTACCAGCGATGCCTTATGCGCATTGGTGTCTTTGAACATGCGGTTGGCGGCAGCGAGGAAATCCTCGGAGAGATCACGCAGGAAATCCACGACATCGCGGAAAATTTTGTCCTTTCCGAAGAAGAGCGTGCCGCGCGGCTCCAGCAGCTTTCGGATAACGGCATCCGCAAGATCAGGGAAGAGCAGGAACTTGAGTCCAAAGAGGCAGAGCTTTTTGGCCTCAATGTCCCCAGCCAGTCATGGCAAGACGAAATCGAGGCCGCCGAAAGTTCCTGGTTGTCGCCATCCGCGATCCAGAGGTGCGTTGCCACCTATCTGGCGGCAAGGCTCGGTGAGAGCTCCGAGTATATCCAGGGTGACAAACCGCTCAAAAACCTGCGCTTGAGCCAAACCGCCCGCAACGCCTTGCTTGAAGACTTCCGGACACTGAAGCGGAGCGTCGATCCAGTGTCTCGCCATTGGGAGAAATGGCTGAAAGGAGGCGCGCCGAATTTACCTGTCACGTTCGATCAAAAGACTGCGTCAGACGACCCGACTGTTCCCCGTCAGCGCCTATGGCACAGATTTGGGGTTGTGATTTAAGGAGGATTTGGGCTTCGTCGTAGTGACGAA
>NZ_JAIGNO010000025.1 GCF_019711515.1 Qipengyuania qiaonensis | reverse complement strand
GTAAGCGTGGCCTGGAGGCCGCCTTGCCACTCCCCGGTCGGATAGTCTGATTGCTGCTCTTTTGTGGAGCGGTGATGATGGACGATTTCGACGATCAGGAAGCGATCAGTCATACGACTGGTCATTTGAGTGGTCATATGACCAGTCGCGTCGAGATCGTGGGACGCATGTCGGGGCGCCGGCGCTGGACGGTGGAGCAGAAGCTGGCGATCCTGCGGGACGCCTTTGGGCCGGATGGCACGGTTCGGTCGGCGTGCGAACGGCATGAAGTCGGCAGCGGGCAGCTCTACACCTGGCGGCGCCTTGCGATGTCGGGGGAGTTGACCGGGACGAAGCGGGCCGCATTACCGGCATTTGCCGAGGTTGAGGTATCGGAGCCCTCACTCCCGGTTGCTCCACCTTCCGCGCGGGCGTCTGGCCGGATCGGGATCGAACTGCCTTCGGGTGTGAAGTTGACGGTGGACGCCGGGGTCGATGCCGATGCTTTGGCACGGGTGATCGTCGTGCTGTCCCGATGATCCCGCTGCCGCCTTCGACGCGCATCTATCTGGCCTGCGGAGCGACCGATATGAGGAAGGGGTTCAACGGCCTGGCGGTATTGGCGCAAGAAGTTTTGCACCAGAACCCGCATTGCGGCGCACTGTTCGCCTTTCGTGGCAAGCGCGGCGATCTGGTCAAGCTGCTCTGGTACGATGGCCAGGGCCTGTGCTTGTTCTCGAAGCGCATGGATCGTGGGCGGTTCGTCTGGCCGGTGACCAAGACGGGCAAGGTGAGCCTCACTTCAGCGCAGCTTTCCATGCTTTTGGAGGGTATCGATTGGCGCCGCCCCGAGCGCACATCGGTTCCGCTCCTGGCCGGATAAAGCGACAGGATTCCATTGGTTTTTCTGGCGTTGGACTGCCCGATTCGCTAGAGGATGACCGTGTCGGATCAAGCCTCTTCTTGCCAGGACAAGGATGCCCGGATCGCCGAACTGGAAGCGGCTCTGGCAGCCCGCGATACGCTGATCGAGACTCTGCGGTTCCAGCTTTCCCAACTCAAGCGGATGACCTTCGGCCAGTCGTCGGAGAAGCTCAGCCGTCAGATCGAACAGCTCGAACTGGCGCTTGAGGAACTGGAAGCTGAAGCCGGTGTTGCTGATGTTCCCGCGAGGGCAGCAGCAATCGGCAATGATCGCCCGACGCCGACCCGTCAGTTGCCCGAACATCTGCCGCGCATCGAACGCCGGATCGAACCGGAAGCGGGCAGTTGTACCTGCCCCGGTTGCGGCGGTACTTTACGCCCACTCGCCGAAGACAGCGACGAGATGCTCGATGTTGCCTCCATCCAGTGGCGCGTGATCCGCACCATACGGCCCAAGTACTCTTGCCGCTCTTGTGAGAAGATCGTCCAAGCCGCTGCTCCGGTGAAGGCCATCGCGCGCGGCAGAGCCAGCTTCGCAACTTTGGCCCATGTGGTCGTGAACAAGTTCGATCATCACCTGCCGCTCTATCGTCAGGCCGAGATGATGGCAGCACAAGGGATCGATATTGATCGATCCACCTTGTCCGGCTGGGCAGGACAGGCCGCTGCGCTGCTCGATCCCATCGTTACCCGCATTCGGGAAGAAGGCCTCAAGGCGTCCAAGATCCATGCCGACGACACCCCCGTGCCGATGCTGGTTCCGGGCAAGGGCAAGACCGCGCAAGGCAGGCTGTGGACCTATGTCGTCGATGATCGTCCATCAGGCGGCGCAGGTGCCGCACTGGTCTGGTACAGATTCACCCCTGACCGCAGCGGTATCCATCCCCAGTCTGAACTCAGGCAGTTCACCGGTCTGCTTCAGGCCGACGGTTATGCCGGCTTTGACAAGCTCTATGCCACGGGCCGCATCCGTGAAGTTGCCTGTTGGGCGCATTTCCGGCGCAAGATATTCGAGAACTACCAGAACAGCCCAACACCGCTGACCAGCAACCTGCTCGAACGGATTGGAAGGCTGTACCGGATCGAGGAAGAGATACGCGGCAGGCCACCCGATGTCCGTCGACGGCACCGCCAGGAGCAAAGCAAGCCCCAGATCGAGGAACTGCGCGTCGTGATCGACGATGCGCTGCGACGCCTGTCCTCTAAATCGTCGATGGCCAAGGCGCTCGCCTATGGCCGCAAGCGCTGGGCCGCGCTCACCCGTTACCTCGACGGGGGCATTGCCGAGATCGACAACAATATCGCTGAACGGGCCATGCGCTCCGTTGCCATCGGGCGGAAGAACTGGCTGTTCGCCGGTTCCAGGGCAGGCGGCGAGCGCGCAGCCGCGATCTATTCCGTAATCGAGACCTGCAAGCTCAATGGCATCGAGCCGCAAGCATACATCGCTGATGTGATTGAGAAGATCGCCAGTGACTGGCCCGCTTCGCGTTGGGACGAACTCATGCCTTGGAACTGGACAGCCGATGTAGCGCCAGTCAGCCCCATTGCCGTCAGGAGGGCGGCATGACCGACCGGATCGCCCGCCTGCACATCGCGCTTGCCGATACCGATCCGCTTATCTGGCGCAGGGTGGAGGTGCCTGTCGATGCTAGTCTCAAGATGCTGCACGATGTCATCCAGGCCGCAATGGGCTGGCTCGATTATCATCTCTGGGAGTTCGAGGCAGACGACCGGCGCTATGGCATGCTCGATCCCGACTGGCCCGACGATCGCCTGTTCGCGGCCAAGAACACCAAGCTCAAGGCGTTGCTCGAACGCGATATCCGCCAGTTCTTCTATACCTACGACATGGGCGACAACTGGGAGCATATCGTCACCCTCGAAGCTGTCGAAGAGGCCGCGCCTGGAGCCAAGTATCCCCGTTACGTCGAGGGCGAATACCGCGCCCCGCCCGAGGATTGCGGTGGCACGCCCGGCTTCGAAGCATTCCTCGATGCCATCGCTGACCCCAAACACCCCGAGCACGACGACGCCACCGAGTGGCATCTTGGCTGCTACGGCAAAGCATTCGATCCCAACGCAATCGACGAACGCGACGCCAAGCTCAGGATCGACAGCATCGCCAAACGCCGCGCAGCAGGCAAAGCCTCGAAAGCCAGAAAATCACGCTGACAAGGCGGCCTCCACGCCACGCTTAC
>NZ_JAIGNO010000024.1 GCF_019711515.1 Qipengyuania qiaonensis | reverse complement strand
ATCCTCCTGCGCCACACCATCAACGCCCGACACCATATCCGCAGCAAGTGCCATTCCATCCCTCCACAATGAAGCCGGTGCAGACCGCTGGCGCACGGCGATTTTTGTTGTGGTTCGTGTGGCAGGCTTTTGCCGTCATACAAAACGAATACGAATTCCTTCGCTCTTGTCGGGACTTTATCGATGGGGATGGCCGCACCGTCGGACCGAGGTCGGGCGGCCAGCTAGCTACGGCGGAGCGTGGCCAACAGAATGCAAGCGATTGCGCACAGCGCGGCGAGCAGCACGAACAGCGCCTCGAAGCCGAACAGCGGGACCAGTGCCAGTGTAAGCCAGGGCATGATCAACGATGGCACGGTGTTGGTCAGGTTGAACAAGCCGAGATCCCTTCCGCGCGTTCGCGGCTTGGGCAGCACGCGTAGCGTCTGGCTCGAATGGAGCGCGAGGAACACGCTGGTCGAGAGGCCGAAGACGACATAGCCCGCAATAGCGCCGGGCAATGCATCGGAAAGCGCCATGATCGCGAGGCCTACGCTTCCTATCCCCGCGCCGAGCACCAATGGAAATATGGGATGCTCGGTACGGTCCGACCATCGCCCGACCACTATCGCGAGCGGCACCGAGACGCCAAGGACCACGCTGAATACTTTGGCCGTATCATGGTCGGTCACGGTGTCGTCGATGCCGGTGAACCAGAACAGCAGGAAGGCAAAAAGCGAAGCTTCGGCAATCTGCACGAGCAGGCGTGCAAGCCACATCCGGACAACGGTCGACCGCGGGCAAGAGACCGAGGAGGGCGCGACGCTGGACTGGTCCATCAGTTGCGGCATGGGATGGGGGCGGGCAAACAGAAGTGCCGGGCCGACCATAAGCGCGACGAGCGCAGCAACAAGCACCAGGCGCGTTTCCTGCCCGGCCAGCCCCGGCAAAGTGATTAACGCGCCTGCAAGCGCTCCCAAAGCCGGGGAAATCGCCAGCAAGCCGCCGAGAACGCCTTTCTGATGATCGGGCACGCAATCACCCGCCCAGGCGGCCAGCGGAGCCAGCATCATGTTCAGCGCGAACTGCCAGGCGACGATCATGATCACGAGTACCGGGACAGTTTCCGCAAGTCGCATGGAAACAAGCAGCATGCTCGATAGCACAAGCCCGCCCAATATCCAGGGACGGCGGGTTCCTGTGCGGTCGCTGGCCCATCCGAAAGCGATATTGGCGATGCTTGCCGCGATCGCTCCGGCAAAGGCGGTGTAGGCGAGCGATTGTATTTCCCTGCCTGCGGCAAGCTCGCTCATCCTCAGCGGGAGGAGTATTGTGAGAAAGGGGACATAGGCGACGGCGCCGCCCGCCGCGGCGAGCGCGTAGAGCAACAGGAAACGACCGGGCTGCGCCTCGCGGGCGGTATCAGGCATCGAGCGCGAGGATCGGATATGAGCGCCAGCCGCTTATCCGCCGAGCGGAGATCGAGCGGACGTAATCGAGCTTGTTTACGCTGGTCTGAACCGTCCCCGTGTTCGCCGGGTAGAAACCCGGTTCGTCGCAAAAAGCGCGGCTGACCGTTTGCCGGCATATGCCCGCATCGGCTGCAACATGCGTGATGGTGACTGACTGGCGCCGCCGACCCATAAGTGTCATTACCCCTTTTCCGTTCGCTAGTACGACATTGCCTGTCTTGGAAGGCCAGTTTTAGCAGCCGCTGCCGCTATGGCCCCCGATACTGCGCGACCTGCGCGTAATGGCCTGGCAGACCAGCCGCGCGGCATTGCCTGTCCCTAAAGATCGAAAAAATGCACCGGTGTGGCAAAGGTGTTGCAAGTTTTGCGTGAGGCCGGGTGGCGCGCCGACCGGCGCCACCGGTCTACTGTTGCCGAAATGGCGGGGCGGCATTAGCTGGACGGCAATGTTCGATCCTCAGTCCTTTCGCGATGCCCTGGGCAGTTTTGTCACCGGGGTCACGATCGTGACTGCGCGAGATGCGGAAGGGCGCCCCTTCGGGCTGACGGCGAACAGTTTCAATTCGGTCAGTCTCGATCCACCTATGGTGCTCTGGAGCCTTTCGCTTCAATCGGGCACTCTTCCGGTGTTTCGCGATGCGAGGAACTGGGCGGTGCACGTGCTGGCGGCGGATCAGCAATCCATGTCCGATCGGTTTGCAAGACCGGGCGAAGACAAGTTCGCCGGACTGGAAGTCGATGACGGCCCCGAAGGTGCGCCGCTGATCGAAGGCTATGCCGCACGCTTCGGTTGCCGCGCGCGCTTCGAATATGAGGGCGGCGATCATGCCATTTTCCTCGGCGAAGTGGTCGATTTCGATCGGCGCGAAGCCGAACCGCTGATCTATCATGGCGGCAGTTACGGCCGTGTCATGCGCCGGACGACCGGCGAGAATCTCGAGCGCGAAGGCTTGGCCGAACGCGTGGGTGAGGGCCTTTCCCTTACGGCAAGCGGCGCCGAACTGCTTGCAGCTTTGAAAGCTTTGGCGAAGCGCTAGACTCATCGCTTAGACGCCGATACCGGTTGCGAAAAGCAACTAGGGAAGAGGCAGGCAATGAAGACCCGTATCACCGAACTGTTCGGCATCGAGCATCCTATCATCCAGGGCGGCATGCATTATGTCGGTTTTGCGGAAATGGCGGCGGCGGTGTCCAATGCGGGCGGCCTCGGCATTATCACCGGCCTGACCCTCGGCACGCCAGAGAAACTCGCCGACGAGATCGCCAAATGCCGGGATATGACCGACAAGCCCTTCGGCGTGAACCTGACCTTTCTGCCTGTCGTCAATTCGCCCGACTATCCGGGCCTCGTGCGGGTCATTATCGAGGGCGGCGTCAAGGTGGTCGAGACTGCCGGAAATAACCCGCAGCAGGTTCTTCCCTATCTCAAGGATGCCGGGATCAGGGTGATCCACAAGTGCACCAGTGTGCGTCACAGCCTCAAGGCACAATCGATCGGCTGTGACGCGGTGAGCGTCGACGGCTTCGAGTGCGGCGGCCATCCGGGCGAAGACGATATTCCGAACATGATCCTGCTGCCGCGCGCGGCGGACGAACTCGAGATTCCTTTCGTTGCCAGCGGGGGCATGGCCGATGCCCGCAGTCTCGTCGCCAGCCTCGCCATGGGTGCCGACGGCATGAATATGGGCACACGCTTCATCGCCACCAAGGAAGCGCCGGTGCACGAGAACGTGAAAAAGGCGATCGTCGCGGCGAGCGAACTGGATACGCGGCTCGTCATGCGCCCGCTACGCAATACCGAGCGTGTCATGACCAACGAAGCAGTCGAGCGGTTGCTGGAGAAGGAACGCAAGCTGGGCGCGGACCTCAAGTTCGAGGACATCATCGAGGAAGTCGCGGGCGTCTATCCGCGGATCATGAAAGAGGGCGAGATGGATGCAGGCGCATGGTCCTGCGGCATGGTGGCCGGCCTGATCAACGATATCCCGACCTGCCAGGAATTGATCGACGGCATCATGGCCGAAGCCGACGCGCTGATCCGCCAGCGGCTGACCGGTTTCATCGACGCCTGAACGGAAGGACGGACATGCTCGATACCAGCCAGCGCTTTGCCTATAACGAAGATCACGAGGCTTTCCGCGATACCGTGCGCAAGGTCTTTGCCGATCATATGACGCCCTATCTCGACCAGCACGAGGAGGACGGCATCGTCCCGCGCTCCGCCTGGAAGGCGCTGGGCGAGGCGGGCATGCTGTGCCCGACCGTCAAGGAAGAGAATGGCGGGCTCGGGCTCGATTTCGGTTTCAACTGCGTACTGTGCGAGGAACTGTCCTATCTTGGCAGTTCGGCCGGTTTCACGCTGCAGAACGACATCACCGCGAACTACATCGAACGGCTCGGCACCGACGAGCAGCGTGCCAAGTACTTGCCCGGTATGGTCTCCGGCGACGTCATCTCGGCCATCGCCATGACCGAACCGGGCGCTGGCAGCGACCTCCAGGGGATTCGCACAACCGCGATAAAGGATGGCAATCATCTCGTGGTCAACGGGTCGAAGACCTACATCACCAACGGCCAGAACGCCGATGTCATCATCGTCGTCGTCAAGACCGATCCCAGCCAGGGCGCGAAGGGCACCACGCTGGTGCTGGTCGATGCCGATACGGCAGGTTTCGAGCGCGGACGCAATCTCGACAAGATCGGCCAGCATTCCGCCGATACGTCAGAGCTGTTCTTCAACGACGTGCGTGTGCCGATGACCAATATCCTCGGCGGTGAAGGCCGCGGCTTCGTCCACCTTATGGAGGAACTGCCGCAGGAACGTCTCGGCATTGCGGTGGGCGCGCAGGCGGCAGCGCAACGCGCCTTCGATGAGGCGGTCAAGTTCACCAAGGACCGCAAGGCTTTCGGCAAGACCGTGTTCGAATTCCAGAACACCAAGTTCGTCCTCGCCGACCTGAAGGCCAAGCTGCAGGTTGGCTGGGCCCATCTCGACTGGGCGATCAGGAAGCACCTTGCCGGGGAGCTGACCACGGACGAGGCAAGCGCGGCCAAGCTGTGGCATACCGACCTGCAATGGGAGGCGTGCGATGCCGCGCTGCAACTGCATGGCGGGGCGGGCTACATGAACGAATACGCCATAGCCCGTTTGTGGCGCGATGCCCGCGTAACCCGCATTTTCGGCGGCACCAACGAAATCATGAAGGAAGTGATCAGCCGGTCGATCTGAGGAGGACTTGCCGATGGCCCATCCACTCGATTTCTCGGGCAAAACCGTACTCGTGGTCGGCGGGACGAGCGGGATCGGCAATGGAATTGCGCATGGCTTTCGCGAAAGCGGCGCGAGCGTTCACGTAACCGGAACCCGCGCATCGGCTGATGACTACAGTGCGGAAGACGGGAGCGACCTTGCCGAACTCGTCTTCCATAGCGTCGACGTTTCGCAGTCCGGGGCATTCGAGACGCTCGATCTGCCCGACCTGCTCGATGTCGTCGTGCTGTGCCAGGGGACTGTTCGATACCGCCGCGAGGAGTTCGAGCGCGAGGGCTGGGACGCGGTGATGGAGGTCAACCTCAATTCGCTGATGGAGTGTTCGCGCGCCGTACGGCCGAAACTGGCGAAGCGGGGCGGAGCTTTGATTATCGTCAGCTCGGTTGGCGCCTACCACGCCATGATCGGCAACCCGGCCTATGCTGCGAGCAAGGCTGGCGCAGTGAGCCTCGTCGGCAGTCTCGCACAGGCATGGGCGGGCGAGGGCATCCGCGTCAACGGCATCGCTCCGGGCCTCGTCCCGACCAAGCTGACCAAGGTGACGACGGGGAACGAGCAGCGCGCCGCTGGCGCCATCGCCCGCATCCCTGTGGGCCGCATGGGCACACCGGCCGATATGGCGAGCGCGGCACTGTTCCTTGCCTCGCCGCTCGCCGATTATGTCGTCGGCCAGACCATTCGCGTCGATGGCGGCATGACGCTCTCCTGACCGATGTCTTTCCTACATCCGCGCAGTCTGCAAGAGAGGGCAAGACGTCGAATGAAGGCAGGCGGGGGGCGCCCGATGCCCGGGTGTCACCCGACCGAGTTTCGAGAAAGCGATACGATAATAGTAAGTTAGACGAAAAACGAGCGGTTGACACACTGTCGCCTTTGTCACCCGCCAAATGCCCGAACCGCGGCAGCGATAGAAGGACAGATCCATGGAATACGTCAATCTCGGCCCCAGTGGGCTCAAGGTATCGCGCCTCTGCCTCGGCTGCATGAGCTATGGCGATACCAGCCGCGGCTGGCACGGGGACTGGGTGCTCGATCAGGACCGGTCGCGCCCCTTCATCTGCGAGGCGCTGGAAGCGGGGATCAACTTCTTCGACACGGCGAACATGTATTCGCTCGGCACGTCGGAGGAAGTTATCGGCAAGCTGCTGCCCGAATTCGCGAAGCGCGACGAGATCGTGTTGGCGACCAAGGCCTTCATGCCCTGGCGGCAGGCGCCCAATACCGGCGGCCTATCGCGCAAGAGCCTGATGCAGGCGATCGACGATAGCCTGACGCGGCTCGACATGGATTATGTCGACCTCTTCCAGATCCATCGCTGGGATGCGGAGACGCCGATCGAGGAAACGATGGAGGCGCTGCACGACATCGTGAAGGCGGGCAAGGCGCGCTATATCGGCGCATCTTCCATGTGGGCGTGGCAATTTGCCAAGGCGCAGGAGGTGGCGAAGGCGCATGGTTGGACGCGCTTTATCTCGATGCAGAACCACGTCAATCTGCTCTACCGCGAGGAAGAGCGCGAGATGCTGCCGCTCTGCGAAGATCAGGGGGCGGGCGTGATCCCGTGGAGCCCTCTGGCGCGCGGTAAACTCGCCCGCGCTTGGGACGAAAGCACGGTGCGCAGCGAGACCGACGGTTTCGGCAAGCTGCTCTATCGCCAGCAGGAAGAGGCCGATCGCGCGATCGTCGAAGCGGTCGGTGCCATCGCGGGCGAACGCGGTGTTTCGCGCGCGACGGTGGCACTCGCCTGGCATTTCGCCAAGGGCGTGACCGCGCCGATCATCGGCGCCACCAAGGACGGGCATATTGCCGCAGCGGTCGCGGCCATGACCCTCGGCCTGACAGAACAGGAAGTCGCACGGCTGGAAGACCCCTATGTGCCGAAAAGTCCCGTCGGTATCGAAACGACCGTGCCTCAAAACTGGACACTTTCGGTCGCCGACGACTGAGAACGGCTTCGTCCGGGGCGAAGTGTTACAATCGCGTCGTCCGGGTCACAATCCAGTCACATGACTGCGGCATCGCTGCCTTCATCAGGGTGGGATGAAAACCGTGCGCACGATCAATATCTTCCTTACCGATCCGATTGCCGGCGAACTGCCCGATTTCGAGAACGGCGATATCCGCTATGCTTTCGCCCGGCTCTATCCGGAAGGTCCGAAGCGGCTGGTCGAAGGGCCGGTTTGCGCCTTCGTTGACTGGGTTATGGAAGACCTTTCGGGGCTCGAAATGTGCCGCCGCCTGCGCTCCGATCCGCGCATGGAAGAAGCGCATGTCACCATCGTGCTCGAAGATGACGATGCCGAAGACAAGCGCCGGGCATTGCGGGCCGGGGCGGACGATTATCTGGTCGGGCCCATCGACCGCACGATCGTCCTCGATCGGGTGATGGCGCTGCAAAGCGGATCCGGCCAGCCGCGGATCAACGAGCGGTTGGAACTGGGTGCCTTGCTGGTCGATCTGGCGGCACTGCAGGCGCGTTGGGCCGGGCAGCCGCTCGATCTCAGGCCGAACGAGTTCCGCCTGCTGCATTTCCTCGCTCAGAACCCGGATCGCGTCCTGTCGCGCGGAGACCTGATCGCGGCACTCGGCAAGCAGGAACCGCCAATCGACGAGCGAACCGTAGACGTCTGGGTCGGACGCTTGCGACGCGCACTGCGAGCGGTCGGCGCAGGCGAACGTGTGCGCACGGTGCGTTCGCTCGGCTACGTCTACGACAGCTACGACTGAGCGGAAACGAAGGCGCAGGCGGTCAGGGTTTTGCGTCTGCGGCGCGATTGAGCACCGAGACAAGCGTGCGGACCTGATCGCGAAGAGCAGCGGTAGTCGCCTCATCGAGATCCAGGTTTTGGACAAGCCTTGCTGGTACCTGCTCGGCCTGCTGGCGCATTTCACGGCCGTAATCGGTCAGACCAACCATCACCCGCCGCTCATCTTCGGGGTCGCGGGTTCGATCGAGCAGTCCGGCCCCTTCCATCCGTTTGAGCAACGGCGTCAGCGTGCCACTGTCCAGATGGAGCATATCGCCAAGCGATCCAACGGTTTGCGGTGAATTCTTCCATAGAACCAGCATCACCAGATATTGGGGGTAAGTCAGCCCCAACTCCGCCAGTATCGGCCGATAGTGGCGGTTGAGCAGGTTGGATGCCGCATAAAGGGGGAAGCAGACCTGCCGATCCAGATCGAGGGGATCTTCGTCGTTCGGCAGGTCCATCGCTTCTATCCTCAGTTTACGGACACGGTAATATCGACGTCGATATTACCCTTTATCGCGTTGGAATAGGGGCACACGGCATGCGCTTGCGCCACGATATCTTCCGCGCTGGTCTGGTCCAGCCCGGAAATTGTCACATCCAACGCAACGGAGAGGACAAAACCACCTGTCTGATTGGGCTGGATACCGACCGTCCCGACGACGAGGATATCGTCGTCCTTTACCTTGGCGGAAGCATTGCGGCTCACATGGATCACGGCATTCTCGAAGCAAGCGGCATAACCGGCCGCGAACAACTGCTCGGGGTTTGTCGCATTTCCTGCGCCGCCCAGTTCCTTGGGCAACGCGAGGTCGAGACTCAGAAGGCCGTCGTCGCTCTTGATTGTTCCGGCACGTCCACCGACGGCGGTGACACTGGTGGTGTAGAGGGCAGTCATGCAGTTTCTCCTTTTTAAGTTGCACGCCATTATATTGTACACAATATAAAAAGTGCAAGGCTTTTGCCTTTCGTTGCTCGCCAAGGCCCCGCGATTTCTCCGGGATTGCCGTTAATCCGCCCCAATGCGAACGTTCGCACTCATTGGTGGCTTCCAAAAGGAAGACCTCTATACCGTCCGTATGGTCTTGCGGATTCTTGCCGTTCTGGGGGCGACACTGCTTGCTCCGCCCGCGTTTGCGGAACACGCACCGCAAAAGTCCGCCGCAGTCGAGCAACCGCAGCTCTCTCCCACATTTTACGATGTCGAAATTGTCGCTCGCTATCCGCACGATCGCGGCGCATTCACCCAAGGTCTGTTGTGGCACGATGGCTCACTTTACGAGAGCACCGGAAGGATCGGAGCATCGACCATCCGAAAGGTTGATCTGGCCAGCGGCGAAGTCATTGCGGACCGCAACATTCCGGCGGATCAATTCGGTGAAGGATTGGCACTTTGGAATGACGAGCTTGTCAGCCTGACCTGGATGGATGGCGAGGTCCATCGCTGGCGCCTGGAGGACCTGAGCCCAATCCGCAGCGACGACGGCTATCCCTACGAAGGGTGGGGCCTGACCAATTTCGAGGATGCGCTGGTTGCCTCCGACGGCAGTGACAAGCTGCGATTCCTGGATCCGCAGGATTATGGCGTTCGGCGCACCATTTCCGTCACCATCGATGGCCGTCCGGTTTCGCGACTTAACGAACTGGAACTCGTCGATGGCGTGATCCTCGCCAATGTGTGGATGACCGGCTTCGTTGTTGGCATCGATCCGGATACCGGGATCGTGCGGAAGGTAATCGACCTCCGGCAGCTCGAAGGCGCGGATACGGTCGATGGCAATGCCGTGCTGAACGGCATTGCGTGGGATTCGGAAGATCGGCGGCTGTTCGTGACCGGCAAGCTCTGGCCCTGGCTCTACGAAATCAGGCTGGTCGAGCGGAAAGCCGAGCGATAGCGAAAACTTGTGTGGCCTGGTCTGAGCCCGAAGTTTCTACCATTTACGAGTAGAGCCTTGGGCCGTTTTGATGCCCGTGCTTGGGCGTGATGGC
>NZ_JAIGNO010000023.1 GCF_019711515.1 Qipengyuania qiaonensis | reverse complement strand
CTTCGTCACTACGACGAAGCCCAAATCCTCCTTAAATCACAACCCCAAATCTGTGCCATAGGCGCTGACGGGGAACACGCCATACCCACAAGCACGGCTTCAGCCCCTCCGCGTGATCCTACCGGCCTCCGGCCGGTCAGTTATTCAGCCAAGCAATAGGTTTGCTACTCAATTTCCAGCTGGATGGTCTGCACTCAAAGCCCTACCACGTCGACAAGCTGTGACTCCGGCTGTAATTTGCTGCGCAGCCCGGAAAAGGCTGAGTGGCGGACCAGCACACAGACGATATCGGCTTCTTCCAAAGCTTCGTCCAGCTTGGCCAGCTTCACTGGCAACTCGGCGAGATTTGCCGGAAGCTTATCGATATGCGGTTCTACCGCCAATACTTGGCAGCCCAGCGTCCCGAACTCGCGTGTGATACGCAGCGCCGGGCTTTCACGTAAATCGTCGATATCCGGTTTGAACGCGAGGCCTAGGCAGGCAAGCTTGATGTCCGCCATCGTACGGGAAGTATCATTAGCCAATGCCTTCAGTACGGCATCTTTGCCCTTTTGAAGAACCCAGTCCGGCTTTGCATCGTTTACCTCGCGTGCTGTCCGGATTAAACGCGCTTCTTCCGGCGCGGACGACACAATAAACCATGGATCCACTGCGATGCAGTGCCCGCCTACGCCGGCACCGGGCTGTAGAATGTTCACTCTCGGGTGGCGGTTCGCCAGCGATATGAGTTCCCATACATCGATACCAAAGCGGTCGCATATGGTGCTAAGTTCGTTGGCAAACGCAATTTGCACGTCCCGGGAGCTATTCTCCGTAAGCTTGCACATTTCCGCTGTTCTAGCGTCGGTGATGACGCAATCGCCGCGAACGACCTTCTTATATAATGCTACTGCCATTTCACTGGCCTGTTGGGTCATGCCGCCAATGATGCGGTCGTTCTCGATCAATTCGCTCAGCACATGCCCCGGCAGCACCCGCTCCGGGCAGTGCGCAACTTGAATATCCGCATCATTGCCAGCCGATTGCGGGAATGTGAGATCAGGTCGAGCTTCGGCCAGCCACTCTGCCATCTGATCGGTCGCGCCGATCGGGGACGTGCTTTCCAGAACGATAAGATTGCCGCGTTGCAAAACCGGGGCGATCATTTTCGCGGCCGAGGCAATGTAGCTGAGATCAGGTTCGAAACCATCATTGAAGGGTGTGGGTACAGCGATGATAAAGGCGTCCGCGGCCTCGGGTGTCAGCGTTGCGTGAAGTCGACCTTCGGACACGACCTTGTGCACTACGCCGTCTAGATCCGGCTCAACGAGGTGGATTTTTCCGGCGTTGATGGTTTCCACGACGTGTTCGGAAACGTCTACGCCAATTACTCTTGTTCCGTGCGCCGCGAAAAGTGCTGCGGTCGGCAGGCCGATATATCCCAGGCCCACCATCGAAATGCGATCAAACATCAATCAATAAGTCCTTTGGTGTTTCTATCCGGCCGTAAGAGCGGCGGCGATCCTTTCGGAAGCCTTGCCATCGCCGTAGGGATTGAGTGCGCGTGCCATCTCATCATAGGCCTGCGCATCGTTCAGCAGTGAAAGGGCGGAATCGCGGATTTTGTCTGCGTCAGTGCCAACAAGCCGGACTGTACCGGCATCCACGGCTTCCGGTCGCTCGGTCGTATTGCGCATTACGAGAACCGGCTTGCCCAGAGACGGAGCTTCTTCTTGCACGCCGCCCGAATCCGTAATGATGAAATGCGATCGGCGCATCAACCACACAAAAGGCAGGTACTCTTGAGGTTCGATCAGATGCACGCCATCCGTGTCGCCAAGAATGCGCTTCACCGGCGCCTGGACGTTGGGATTTAGGTGTACGGGGTAGACGATCTGCGCATCGCTCTGCTGGCTGATATCGCGCAGTGCACGGCAAATATTCTCGAATCCTTCACCGAAATTCTCGCGGCGGTGGCCGGTCACCAAAATCAGTCGACGGCCTTCTTTTAGGAAAGAGAAACTGGCTTGCATCTGCGTGTCGAGCGCTTTGTCGGCATCCAGCCGCGCTACGATCTGCTGCAGAGCATCGATAACGGTATTCCCGGTCACCACAATGCTATCATCGGAAACATTCTCAGCCAGTAGGCTCTGCCGGGAGGTTTCGGTCGGTGCAAAATGCATGTCTGCAAGACGGCCGACTATCATTCGGTTCGCCTCTTCCGGCCATGGCGCGTACAAATTGCCCGTGCGCAGGCCAGCCTCCACATGCCCGACGGGAACCTGCGCATAGAATGCGGCAAGAGCTCCGGCCATGGTGGTTGTTGTGTCGCCATGCACCAATAGGCGGTCGTAGCGCCCCTCGTTCAGTACATCGCGCAAAGCTAGAATGATGTTGGCGGTAATATCTGTGAGATCCTGTCCGGGCTTCATCACGTTGAGATCCATGTCAGGCGCGATATCGAACAGCGAAAGCACTTGATCTAGCATCTCGCGGTGCTGTGCGGTGACGCAGACATGCACATTCAAACCAGGTGTATCCTTCAGTCGATGCACAACCGGGGCCATTTTGATTGCTTCGGGGCGCGTGCCGAATACCACGAGAATTTTCAAACCAGACCCTTCCATTGCTCCGCCATGTCTGCGGCAGGCGCTTTGCTCATATCGATATGAGATACAAGTCTCGGCAGAAGCCAAAGCGCCGGTATTCGGGCTATTTTTCTTCCGAGTTGTCAAGCACCACAAGGAATCCTAACAGCGAGTTGAATGTGCGATTGCCGCGCTATGTCAACCGAATCTGCGGGTTTGAGACCAACTCAATATGTTGAACTTGTAAAAGCGTATGGCGAGCGAGAACGAGAGGGATCGGTATATTGCCCGCGGAATGGCAAAGGCGGCCGTGCAATTGGTCGCCAAAGGTAGGGCGTCGCCCACTACTTTGGTCGAAGATGCCGTAGCGCTTCATCAAGATAGCCTAGTGATCGGAGCATATGGTCAGGTCTCGCTGCGACAGTTTGATGCAGTGCGGCTGAAAGCCACGGCAGAGATGGCAAGAGCACGTGCCGATGAATTTCCAGAACTAAGGACACTTATCCGAGAGATTGAAGCTGGACCTCTACGCGCGATAGCACTTATGGAGCGGTTGGCGGACAGGTGCCAACAGAGCATTGTTCCAGTACCAAAACGAATCGCCTACGTGCTGGACAGATCTCTGCCTTATGCCAGTAACGGCTATGCGATGCGTAGTCATCGTTTAGCGCGGTCGTTGCTGGACAAAGGTGCTGACATTGTCTGCCTGACCAGGCCAGGTTTTCCGTCTGATCTAGAAAGCTGCCAGCGAGATTACGATTCGCTTACTGCCTTGGAAATAGTAGACGGGGTTGGCTATCATAGAATCCATTTCCCTTTGCAGCGCGATTTTGCTCGTCTTTCCTCTGATATCACTGCTCATGCGCCGCTGCGATATTTAGAGCGCGCCGCAGAGACGCTGATGAGGCAATTCGTTGCGATACGTCCATCTTGCGTGATCGCTGCATCCAATTTTGTTGCTGCGCTGCCGGCTAGTCTTGCTGCTCGTCAGCTGGGCTTGCCGTTTGTTTATGAAGTGCGGGGGTTCTGGGAGATCACACGCGCTTCGCGCGATCCCGACTATTTGCAAAGCCCAATGGGGCGGCAGGAGATCGCCATGGAAGCTTCCGTTGCTCGAACGGCTGATGCGGTGATCACACTGACCGACACAATGCGTGACGAACTGGTCGCGCGCGGTGTGACGGCAGACCGAGTTACTATTGCGCCCAATGCCGCTGACGTGAATACTTTCCGGCCCAAACCGCGGAGCGAAAGGCTTTTAGAACAACTGAATCTGGACCCTGAAGTGCCGGTAATCGGCTATATAGGGTCGTTCATGCCATATGAAGGGCTGGACGATCTGGTGAAGGCTTGCGGCCAATTGAAAGCCAAGGGGATGGGATTTAGGCTGTTGTTGGTGGGCAGCGAACCGCCGAACGATGAAGGCGCGTTTCCGGTCACAGACGAAATTTGCGAGCTTATCGATCGTGGCGGGCTGAAAGATTGGCTCATCATGCCGGGCCGGGTGCCGCATGAAGAGGTGGCGGAGTGGTATTCGTTGGTCGATATCGCACCTTTTCCGCGCAAATCGCTACCGGTGAGCGAGCTCGTCTCGCCTCTCAAACCGTTGGAAGCGATGGCGATGGAAAAGGCTATCGTGGTTTCGTCGGTCGGTGGTATGCGCGAAATGGTGCACGATGGCAGGACCGGGCTGGTATTCACAAAAGACGACGTTACTGCCTTGACGGACACCTTGCTTCGGTTGTTGCAAGATGTGCCTTTGCAGCGCAAGTTGGGGCGGGCGGGGCGTAAATGGGTCCGGCGAAAGCGCAGTTGGGACAGTGTTGCCGATGTCCTATTGGGCGTTGCCTCAACGGTAACGCTGTCCCGCAACAGATGAATTGGCGTTGCAAGTACTGTTGTCAAAGGCGCCATTTGAATTGATTTGCTTTCTTGGCTCACTTGGGAGATCAATTTTCCGACTATTGATGAACCCAGTTCAGGTGTTTGTTCAATAAGGCGTCGGTAAATTAGGGGTGTATCCCCTTTGCATGCGTGAATTGACTCACTGAAGAGCGTATTGCCGGGGGTTCCCAACGTTGTCGACGATATGACGGGAGAGTGCTTGGCAGCGGTGCTAGGCACCTCGATCTCAGGACACAGCGTCGTGTGTGAGCTGCCCGAGCTCATCGCACGGCGCGGCAGGCCGGGCATGATCGTAACCGACCAAGGTAAAGGGCTGAGAAGCAACGTGGTATTGGCTTGAAACGAGCAGTTCGGCGTGGAGGGTACTGTATCACCTCGGGCAAGCCGATGTAGAGCGGTTTAACGACCGAACGCGTCAAACAACCATTCAGCTCTAATCCCAGTTGCGGGGAAGCGGCGCCATGCCGGGCGTGCCTGCATCGCCGCAATCGTCATCGTCTGGTTGCCGAAATGAGTTCTGAGCCTCGCCCCTTACGCCGGCCTTGCCGGTGTCGAATTCCATGCGTAATTGGCGACGTGAAGTACGTTCGCGAATTATTACGGAAATGCAGAATGCGCAAAATCATCATCTCTGACCATACCTATGAACAAATAAATGCAAGACAATCCGGTGAGGGTGGAGAAGGCTTGATCGCTCGCGATCAAGTCGCGCAAAGTTATTTCGGCCAGATCGGCGATCGCAAGTCGACCGAGAAGACGCGGAACCGCCTCTACTGGATGGCCAAGCAAATCGATGGGGCCGATGTACTCGATGTGGGATGTAGCGAGGGCGTGCTTTCGATCCTCGCGGCTCGGGAAGGCTTCGCCGTTACCGGCATCGACCTCAACCCAGACGCTATCGAATACGCGGTAGAGCTCTCGGCCCAAGAAACTAAGGAAGTGCGCAAGCGCGTCAATTTTATGGTCAACGATCTTGCGAGCGTTGCAGATGGCAAGCCAGCTTTCGATACGGTGCTGGTCGGCGAAGTGATCGAACATTTGCTGGCCCCCGAAAGGCTGGTCCAGCTTTGTGTGAACCTACTGAAACCCGATGGTGTCCTGGTGATCACCACTCCGTTCGGAATAAGCTCGAATTATGACCACAAACAAACGCTTTTTCCGAGCGATCTTGTGGAGTTGTCGAGAGGGCTCCTGTCGGTCGAGCACCTGAGCGTCGACGATGGATACATCCGCTACGTCGGGCGCAAGGCCTCCAAGAATACCAGGTTTCCGATCGATCGACTGCTGGAAGTAACCGAAGCTGGAACTTTTGCGTCGCAGAACGCCGCGCAAGAGATCATGGACGACCGCCGCAAGCGTATCGCGAAAAGTCTGCGCGAGATCGAAAAGTTGAAGAAGAGTTCGGAGTCCGACCGCGAAGATCTTGGCAAGCAACGCGAGGAACTGGCCAAAACGCGTGCTTCGGAAGATGAGGCGCTCAAACAGCTCGCTATAGCACGGGCCGAGCTTGAGGCTGGGCTAGAGCAGGCTGAAAAGGCCGAGGCTCTAAACACAGATCTCAGCAACAAGCTCGCCACGGCTAGGAAGGACCTTTTTGTAGCCGAAGAGGAACTTGATCGGCTCAGGAAGGATCTCGCCGTTAACGACAAGAAGCTTGCCACGGCAATACGGGATCTTTCCGTTGCCGAAGAGGAACTTGATCAGCTTAAGAAAGATCTCGTCGACAGTGAAGCATCGGTCGCACGACTCAACCAACGAGATCAAGGTCGGCTGGCTGAAATCGCGGCGCTCCGTCATACTACGGCGCGTGCCGAAGAGAAGTCGCGTCAACTCATGGCGCAGCAAGAAGATGGCGAGATGTGTCGCCAAATCTTGTCGAAGTTGACAGCGCAGCAAATGTCGTCACAGCGCGCTTTTTATCAACCTCATCGCGTACGCGCGCAAAGACGCGCAAAACAGCATATCGCCGAGGATATGAGGCTGGTCCAGGCATCCAGTCTGTTTGACGCAAAGTGGTACTTGTCTGCGAATCCTGATGTCGAAGAAAGCGGCGTAAACCCAATCGAACATTACGTAATGAATGGTGCTTACGAAATGCGAGATCCAGGACCTGATTTCAGCGCATTCAAATATCACAAGGCTCATCCAGATGTAACACGCGAAGGCGTTCCGGCGCTCCTACATTACCTACGGCATGGCCGTGCCGAAGATCGCCGAATTTTCAAGGTTGGCGAGGAATACCCTGCAGCTTTCGTAAAGGATTGCGGTAAGTCCGATCGCGCACCGACAAAAGCCAAGTCCAACCCAGCGCCGGCAGAAGCCGATTCTGTTCCGGAAACGACAGGGTCGGTTGTCGTCAAAACTGCGGTGACGAAACCCGAACCAGGCCCCGATGCCCTGCGCTTGCTGACCCTGCTCGATGAATTTACCGAGAAGGCCCTTGAGCACGACACACATATCACGCGGCTCTCTATCGACGATTGGGATGATCAAATCGAGAACGGTGAATTCGACGCGTTCTTCGCCGAAAGTGTGTGGCGAGGAAATGGCGGCGATTGGAACTACGCCATGTCCAATCCAAAGAGTGCACGTCACGCGACATTAAAGGCGGTATTAGAAGCTTGCCGCAAACGCGGCCTCCCAACCGTAATCTGGAACAAGGAAGATCCGCCAAATTTCGAAGTTTTCAAGGACTCCGTAGTTCTATTCGATCACATCTTCACGAGCGATGTGAACTGCGTGAAGAAATACAAGGAGTTGGTAGGACATGACAATGTCCATGCCCTACCATTCTTTGCGCAGCCCAAATTGCACAATCCGATCGACAAGAGTGAACGGGACGATAAGCAGATCGTGTTTGCTGGTAGCTGGTATGCCCAGAAACACGGGGATCGCTCGATTCTGGCGCCGGCGCTCTTCGATGCCGCAAGCGAGCATAAGTTTACGATTTATGATCGCCACAGCGAAGAGAAGAACGGTGCTGGCAAGTACCGCTTCCCGGACAAGTACCAGAAGTTCCTGAAACCCAAGGTTGCCTACGACCAGATGCTGCGCATCCACAAGAGCTTCCAGGTTTTCCTCAACGTCAACAGTGTTACCCAATCAGACACTATGTTCGCGCGCCGTATTTTCGAAGTACTGGCATGTTCGACACCAATCGTGTCCACGGCATCTAGTGGCCTAGAAAAAATGTTCGGCGATATTGTTCCGGTTGTACACGATGCCGAGCAAGCGCGAACCGCGCTGTCGCATTTGTTAGAGGATAATCGCTATCGCCACCGGATAGGTCACCTCGGCTATCGTCGCGTAATGACGGAGCACACGGCGCAAGATCGTATCGATTTCATCGCCAAGACCTGCGGATTGCGGAGCAGAAAAAGGGCACCTTCTCCGAAGGCATCCTGGATATGTGCGACCAATCGTCAGCATTATCTTGATAACGTCGTTCGCAACTACCTGCGCCAGTCTCACCCCAATATGGAGCTGATCATCGTGCTCAACTCGGACGATTTCGATCAGACCGAGGTGGAAAGACAGTTGGCGGACGTGCCCCACTGCAAGGTTTTGCAACTGCCCGAGAGTGCGTATCTTGGAGACTGTCTGAACGCCGGCATTGAAGTCATGGAAGGCGATTACTTCTTCAAGATCGACGACGATGATGTGTATTTCGAGAACTACACGTCAGACATGCTTCTGCCGTTCAAATACACACAAGCGCGGATTGTCGGAAAGCAGAGCGTCTTCAGCTATCTCGAAGCCGAAGACACACTCTACCAGCGGTTCCAGCATCGCGTGCATCGATATTCCAGACTGATTGCCGGCCCGACCTTGGTTGCTGATCGCCGCGTGCTGGAAAAGGTGCCGTTCGGACAATTTAGGCGGGGGACTGATACGCAGTGGATCCGCGAGTGCCTCGCCGCTGGCGAACAAGTCTATTCGACTGATCCTTTCAACTTCGTGCTGATCCGTCGGTCTGATACCGAGGCGCATACGTGGCGTGCGTCGGCAGCAGAGGTAACGAAAAACGCGACCAAGATATCTGATGGATTCGCGATGAAATACGTCCGCGTCTGATGTCCTCGTCTAGACGACCGAGACTTCGCCTCAGTTGCGAAAAGTCTCGGTCAGGAAGACCCACGGCACAGGCCTTTCGACGCCGACAAGTTCGTACTCTGCGCGTGGGAAAACGCGCTGAATGCGTTTCTCGTCGAAACGCTGCAAGTGATAGTGGGGTAGCGGCTCGGGCTCCTCGAAAGGGACGCTCATGATCAAGCGCTTGCGCGCAACGCGGCGGAGTTCTGAAATGGCCGCGTCCATCGTGTCATCCGGAAGATGTTCGATGACTTCCATGCATATGACGCAGTCGAACTGGCTATCTTCGAACGTCATGTTCGTCGCGTCCATAATTTCCAAGGTAAACTTGTCCGTAAGTCCGACAAACTTGGAGTATTCTCGGACGTCGATTCCATTGACCTGTTCAAACCGGCCGCTGAGCGCGAGTGTGTTGATTAGAGCCCCGGGCCCTGTGCCTACATCAAGGATGGACCTGCAGCCTTCCGGAATCTGGTCCAACACCCAATTCAAACGGCGCCAATCTGTTTCGGAATAAAGGCCGGTACCCTTCGTTTTTCCGAACCGGCGCCCATACTCCTCGTCGAACTTCTGACGCACGCCCAGCAGCGTAGCGTTCTCGACAGGCTCCAACTTGGTTCGTTCGGCTACGAACAACTGATCCATGAAAATCCTCGGGTCCTTAAGTCGTGCAAGATTTCTCATTACCCCCCTTGAATGTGAATGCAAGGCAAGCCACTCGACTGAGCCTGAGATTAAACGGAGACTTTTCCATGGGTTGGCAATCCAAATATGTGACAGAGTTCCCGCAGTTTGCGCGGGTCAAGCGTGCGCTGGAAATCGGCGCGGGCGGCTTTACGACTGCTATCGAATTGTCGAACCGGTTTCACGATAAGCACTTTCATGGGATCGATTTCGTCTTGAGCGACCTTGCGCTCAAGAACCTCAAGGCTGCGCCGAGCAACCTGACCGTGTTGAAACATGATGCCCGCGACCTCGAATTGTTCGCTGAGGGATATTTTGATCTGGTCTATTCGGTGGCCGTGATGGAGCACATCTGCGAACTTGAACTCCATCTTGCAGAAACCTACCGTGTATTGCGGCCCGGCGGATCATACTGGTTTTGGCAAGCACCGTTCTGGTCCTGCTCGCTCGGGCACCATTACCGCCACAGTAAGGTCGATTGTCCTATACCCGACTATGCACACCTCCATATGACGCGGGACAGGCTTGAGATGCACATTATCGAAAACGGAAGCACGCCAGAGGTCGCGAAAAGGGCGGTCGATTTTATTTACGATCGTCCAGACCTCTCGCGAATGGGACGTACCGACACCCGCGGCATTGTTGAGTCATCGCCATTTGAAATTGCCGAGTGGCGTGACGAAGTGGATAGTCGTTATGACCCTGTAGGTGCAGCGCGGGTATTGGCTAACAACATTTACAACGTTCCGGAGGAAGATCTACTCTACAAAGGTGCGAAGGTTCATCTAAAGAAGAAGGACTAAGGCGTGCTGCAAGCGACACGGCATGTTTTCTTACGAGGCGTGAAAAGAACCCCTCAGAACTGGGCAGTTCTTCTTTCAAACTGTCGAAGGCAAAATGTGCGGCCAGAATCTGTTGAAGTGCGATACGCTCACGTTTCCCCTGATTTTCCTCTGTGAGCGACTAGAGTCTGGCCTACAATAAGCAAGGGCGATTAAACGCAAGAGGCTCGTTGAAGAACTGATTATCGGGGTGTTCAAAGCGGCCGATGACATGACGAGCCAATGCTTGGCAATAGTGCCAGACACTTCGATCTCAAAAAACACCGCCGCAAGTGAGCTAACCGAGCTCACTTACGGCGCGGCAAGCCGGGCATGATCGTGAGCGTCAACAGTACAGAGCTTATCGGCAATGCAGTCTTGGCCTTAGAGTAGCAACGTAAGCGTGGCGTGGAGGCCGCCTTGTCAGCGTGATTTTCTGGCTTTCGAGGCTTTGCCTGCTGCGCGGCGTTTGG
>NZ_JAIGNO010000022.1 GCF_019711515.1 Qipengyuania qiaonensis | reverse complement strand
CTCGCCGTCGCCATGACCATACCCATCGCCTGCTACGCCATCATCGCAGGATTCGGCCTCTTCGCTCGACGACCGGCAGTCGCCTGATTTCGCAATCGCATGTTTTCGGGGGTTCGCAAGGCAGCGTCGGTCTGCCATGCGAACCCCGGTTTTTTTGGATATTCAGGGATTCCAGATCAATGACGGACGCCGAACTTGCCGCCCATCTTGCCCAAGTCGCCGGCAGGATCTTGATCGAGGTGCGGACAAGCGGAATGTTCGAGGGCAAGGCGCTGGGCAAGGCGGGTGATCAGACCGCGAACCAGTTTCTCGTCCACGCGCTACGCGAACAGCGGCCCGATGACGGGCTCTTGTCCGAAGAGAGCAAAGATACCGACGAGCGGCTGTCCAAGGATCGCGTCTGGATCGTCGACCCGGTCGACGGCACGCGTGAATATGGCGAAGCGCGGACCGACTGGGCCGTCCATGTGGCATTATGCGTGAACGGCAGGCCCGAGATCGGCGCCGTCGCGCTTCCCGGGCTCGACACGATACTGAGAACCGATACCCTCATCAAAATACCTGCCGCAGCCAACAAACCGCGTATGGTCGTCAGCCGCACACGTCCGGCGGCCGAAGCCGTCACGGTTTCCGAAGCCATCGGCGCGGAACTGATCGGTATGGGTTCGGCGGGCGCAAAGTCCATGGCGATCGTTCGCGGGGAAGCGGAAATCTATCTTCACACCGGCGGCCAGTACGAATGGGACAGCGCCGCCCCAGCTGCGGTCGCACTGGCGCACGGCCTGCACGCCAGCCGCATCGACGGCAGCCCGCTGGTCTACAACAATCCCGATACCTACATGCCCGACCTGCTGATTTGCCGACCGGAATGGGCGGACCGGGTCCTGGCCGAAGTCGCGCAGCTTTCCGCTTAATCCTCCACCTGCGCCAATAGCTGGCGTGCGCGAGACAGGTGCGGACGGTCGAGCATACCGCCATGCCAGCCGATCGTCCCGACACCGGGATTCTGTTCGAAGAGCGCCACGATCTCGCGGGCCTCGGCGATTTCCTCGTCGCTCGGGCTGAACGCCTCGTTGATCACCGGCACCTGCGCCGGATGGATCGCCAGCATTCCGCGATATCCTTGTCGGCGAACCTCGATCGCACGCTTGCGCAGCGCTTCCGGGTCGCGAAAGTTCGTGTCGATCGTCTCTACCGGAAGAACTTCGGCGGCGGCCGCGCCAAGCAGGCAAAGGCTACGCGCGAGCTTGTAGGTAAAGGCAAAGTCGCCTTCGAAATCCTTATTGCTTTGCGCCCCAAGAGAATCGGCAAGATCTTCCGCTCCCCACGTCATGGCAACTAGACGCGGTGCATCGCCGTAATCGCCGGTGGTGAACATGGCGGCGGCGGTTTCGGTCACCAGTGCGATCACCGGCGTCGAGCCGGGCTCGATGCCGTTTTCCAACTCGAGCGCGGTCATCTGGCGGTCGAGTTCCTCGACATCGTGCCGTCCGCGGGACTTGGGCAGCATGATCCCGCCGGGGCACGCAGGCATGATTGCGGCGAGATCGTCCGCCGTCCATGCACCGTCGAGCGGATTGACCCGCACCCACAGGCGTGCCCGCTCCGCATCGCTCCTGCCGTTGAGGAATTCGGCGATTGCCATGCGGGCGTCGGCCTTGCCGCTCTCGACCACCGCATCCTCCAGGTCGAAGATGACGATATCGGCATCGCCCTCCGCGGCCTTGGTCATCTTCTTTTCGCTGTCGCCGGGAGCGAACAGCCAGCTGCGCATGCGGATTTGGGGATTGGAATTATCGGTCATGCCAGACGCTTCACACCCAAACCCGTCCACGCGTCAAGCATGCCCTAGCGTATTTCCGTGGCCGGCAAGATTGCGGTATGGGAGTCGCGAGAGAGGAGTAAGGCCATGGCGACCCAGCTAGAACCCGATGTCCACGCCGATGAAGAGGCGTTCCGTACCGAAGTGCAGCAGTTTCTCGCAAACCATTTTCCCGATGAGCTGAAGGGCAAGGCGAACGCGCTGGCCGGCGTCGACGGGCCAACAGACGAGACGCCTGCTCAGACGAAATGGCGCGAGGCCGTGGGCGAACGTGGCTGGGGCACCCCCACCTGGCCGAAGCAATATGGCGGCGGCGGTCTCACCAAAAGCGAAGCTAAGATTGTCGAACAGGAATTTGCGAAAGCCGGGGCCTACAACCCGATCGGTGGCATGGGCGTCATGATGTTCGGCCCCACCCTGCTCGAATATGGCAGCGAAGCGCAGAAGAGCGAGCATATCCCGCCGATCTGCCGCGGCGAAATTCGCTGGTGCCAGGGCTATTCGGAACCCAATGCCGGCTCCGATCTCGCCAATCTGCAGACTTTTGCCGAAGACAAGGGCGACCACTACGTCGTCAATGGCCAGAAGACCTGGACCAGCGGCGGTCAATGGGCCGACAAGTGCTTCGCCATCGTGCGTACTGACAAGAGCGACAAGCACCGCGGCATCAGCTTCATGCTGATCGATATGGACGCACCGGGCGTCGAGGTTCGCCCGATCACCATGATCAGCGGCACCAGCCCGTTCTGCGAAACCTTCTTCACCGATGTGAAAGTGCCCAAGGCGAACCTCGTCGGCGAGGAAGGCCAGGGCTGGACGATCGGCAAACGCCTGCTGCAGCACGAACGTACCAATATTTCCGGCGGCGGCAGCCTGGCCCGTCTGATGGGTCAGAGCCTTGGCGAGATCGCCAAGAAATACGGCGAGACCGATGCCGACGGCGAACTGACCGACCGGGTCCTGCGCGACAGGATCGCCGATTTCGAAATTCGCTGGAACAGCTTCCTGCTCACAGCGCGCCGCGCGGTCGAGGAGAGCAAGGCACAGGGCGGCGTTTCCGAAATCAGTTCGGTACTGAAGAAGGTCGGGACCAAGCTCAGCCAGGAACGCAGCGAGCTGCTGATCGAAATCCGCGGGCTGCAGGGTCTTGGCTGGGAAGGCGAGGAGTTCACCGACGGCGAACTCGAGGCCGTGCGCGGCTGGTTGTTCGGCAAAGCAACGACGATCTATGGCGGATCGACCGAAATCCAGAACAACATCATCGCCAAGCGCGTGCTCGGCATGCTCGACCACCAGTAAGAGAGGGGAGCACAGGATCATGGCAGTTCTCAACGAAGAACAGGAAATGCTGCGCGACATGGCGCGCGAATGGGCGACCAACGAAAGCCCGGTGACCGAATTCCGCAAGGTGCGCGGGGCGGGCGAACCCCGTGCCTACAGCGCCGATGCCTATGCGACGATGGCGCAGATGGGTTGGGCCGGCATCATCGTCCCCGAAGCGCATGGCGGATCGGATTTTGGCTTCATGTCCGCAGGCCTGGTGGTCGAAGAACTCGGCAAGACGCTGACCGCCAGCCCGTTGGTGGCCACCACGATCGCGGCCAGCGCGATCGTGCTCGGCGGTAGCGAAGAGCAGAAAGCCAAGTGGCTGCCCCGTCTTGCCAGCGGCGAAACCGTGGCGACGCTCGCAGTCGACGAAGGCGCGCAGCACGACCCTTCGGCGATCGAGACCAGCGTTTCGGGCGGCAAGCTGACTGGCAAGAAAGCCTTCGTCCACGAGGCGCATGGCGCCGACCTCTTCGTGGTCGCCGCCAAGGATGGCCTCTATCTCGTCGAGAAAGGCGACGGAGTTGCGCTCACCACCCGTAAGCTGACCGATCAGCGCAGCCATGCCGATATCGCTTTCGACGGCGCTGCGGCAGACAGGCTGGCCAATGGCGGCGATAGCCTGCTCGACGACGTGCTGGCGCGGGCGCAGGTGGTCACGGCAGCCGAAATGCTCGGCATGGCGCAGGCGGTTTTCGACACGACGCTCGACTACCTGAAACAGCGCGTGCAGTTCAACCAGGTGCTCGCCACCTTCCAGGCGCTGCAGCATCGCATGGCCGATCTCTTCGCCGATCTGGCGCAGATGCGCTCGGCGGTCGAAGCGGGTCTGCAGGCGGTGGATAGCGGGTTCGGTGTGGGGCGCGCTGCGATCATCGCGAAGGCCGAAGCCAACCGTGTGCTGCATGTCATCAGCAACCAGGGCATCCAGTTACATGGCGGCATCGGCATGACCGACGAGTACGATGTGGGCTTCTACCTCAAGCGCGCACGCGTGCTCGAGGCAAGCTGGGGTTCGTCGAGTTACCTCAAGGATCGCTTCGCCAAACTCTCCGGTTACTGAGGAAACGCTCATCAGCGCGGGCACGCAGACCGAAGGGCTCGACCGACGTGTTCTACGCCAACAACTGCGGTTGGATATCGTGGTTCATGCCGACGGCGCGAGCATGCCTTCCGCCATCACCGACAGGTAGGTCCTGATGGCAAGCTCGGGCCGCTCGAAACGGGCTGCCCAATGTCGGGCGTCATAGGCGGAATTGACCGTCGACATCAGCACCTGCCCTGCCACCAGCGGATCGATCGCACGCACGGAACCATCGGCTATCCCGTCGATCAGCATCCCCGCGAAACGCCGCGCCAGTCGGTTGGACCGGGTGACCACATCGACCTTGTGTTCGGCATCGAGCGCTTGCAGTGCGGTGGTGCGCAGCAGCGGAGTGCGGTCGAAGAACTGCACATCGACGAGCTCCGCGAGCACGCTCGACAATCTGGTCCAGCAATCCGTCTCGATATCGCGCCCGGCGATCTGGACAGCGGACAGGCGGTCGTAGCTCTGCTGGAAGCAGGCGAGCACGAGATCGTCCTTCGCTTCGTGATGATGATAGAAGCTGCCCTTGGTAACGTTGAGGCTTTCTGCGATGCGGTTGACCGACGCCCCGCGATACCCGCGTTCGTTGATCGTCACGGTCGCTGCGCGCAGAAAGGCCTCGTTCTGGCCCGCTTCGTCCTCGTCCAGAGTGCGCCAGTTGCCGACGAGTTTCTGCGGATCGAAGCTACCGCGTTTGCCAGGCAGGCCGTTGGCCAGCACGTCGAACAGCCGTTCCTCAATGCGCGGAAAATCGAGCACGGAATAGCGTATCGACCAGATCGGCCACCACATCATTGCCTCGAGCAGGATATGCGCGCGGACCGAGAACAGCGCGCGCTCTTCATTGCTGCGCCACTCGCCGAAGAATTGGCGGATCAGTCCAACCACACGCAGGTAGTGCGCCATCAGCTTGTCATAAGCTTCTTTGTCGAGCGTGCGTATTTCCGACAGCGCCGTGGTCAGCCCGCGTTCGCCTGCCCGGATGCGTTTTCTCAGCGCCACATGAGCTGCAACGAAGCGGCGGAGACGCGCCGCGGGATCGGGCTGTGCCAGCGCCTCGGCCGCCATCCGCTCCATCAGCGTCAGCGTCTCGTCATAGACGGCGACAACCAGTTGTTCCTTGCGCGGAAAGTAATAGGTCACGCTCGTCGCGTTGAGGCCGATGGCGCGCGCGACTTCAGCCAGTGTGGTCGCCTGTACCCCGACCTCGTTGATCAGCACCGATGCCGCATTGACGATAGCATCGCGCTTCTCGCCGAACTTGCGTGTGGCAGATGGGCTCATTCGAAGAAGACCCCCAGATCCTTCTTGAGGATTTTGCCGTTGGCATTGCGGGGTAGCGTGTCCTCGACGAAAGCCACCCGGACGGGCACCTTGAATTTCGCCAGTCGCGCGGCAACCCATTCGCGCAGTTCGCTTTCGCTCGCTGACATGCCGGGAGCAAGGTGAACCACTGCTGCCGGTTCTTCGCCAAGTGTCTTGTGCGGGATGCCGACAAGCGCTGCATCGGTCACGGCGGGATGGTCGTAGAGGACATTCTCGACCTCTGAGGAATAAATGTTCTCGCCCCCGCGAATGATCATGTCCTTCGCCCGGTCGACGATATAGCACCAGCCTTCGTCGTCGAGTTTCGCAAGATCGCCCGTGCGCACCCACCCCTGAATGAAGGTTTCGGCGGTCGCTTCGGGCCGATTCCAGTATCCCTTCACCACCATCGGTCCGCGCGCCCAGAGTTCGCCAACCTCGCCGACTGGCAGTTCGCTGGCTCCGTCGTCCGACATGATCTTGAGATCGGCGACTGCAACGGGCGGTCCGCAGCTATCGGGACGGTTGAGATAGTCCTCGCTGGAATTGCCGGTCACGGTCGCCATCGTTTCGGTCATGCCCCAGCCATTGGCCGGCAGGGCTCCGAACTCCTCGTGGATCTTGCGCACCAGTTCGGGCGCAGCAGGCGCACCGCCATAGGCAATCGCCTCGAGGCTGGAGAGGTCGTAATTCGCACGCTCGGGATGTTCGAGCAGTTGCCAGGCGATAGTCGGCACGCCGCCCGTCAGATTGACCTTCTCGCGCTCGATCAGCTGGAACGCCTCCACCGGGTCCCATTTGTGCATGAAGACCATGGTGTGCCCGGCCACGGCATAGCCCATGAGACCCGCCGAACAGGCGGTGACGTGGAACAGTGGAATGACCACCAGACCGACCTTCTGCGCCGGCGCCGGCGGTTCTTCACCGCGGCGCAAGGCCGCAAAGGCACCATTATAGGCACTCGACATGATGTTGGTGCAAAGGTTGCGATGTGTGCCCAGCGCACCCTTGGGCTGGCCCGTGGTCCCGCTGGTATAGAAGATCGTCGCTTCGTCCTCGGGCGCGATCTGGCAGTCGGGCAGTTCACTGGCGGGCAATGCGGCATAGTCCTTCGGTGAGCCGAGGATATCCTCGAGCCTTTCCGCACCTTCTGTCCTATCGCCTCGTGCTACGATCACCGTGTCCAGATCGCGAAGCTCTCCACGATGCGGTGCGATCCTGTCCCAGCGCTCGGCATCGCAGATCAGCAGCTTCGTGCCCGAATTGGCGAGACCGAAGGCGAGTTCGGGCCCAGTCCACCAGGCATTCAGCGGCACGCAGATCGCACCGATCGTGGTCGCGGCGAAAAAGGCCACGGGCCATTCGGGCAGGTTGTGCATAGCCAGCGCAACCCGGTCGCCCTTTTCGACACCTCGGGCACGCAGTTCGGCAGCCAGCCGCGCCACCGCACGAAACCAGCCTTCATAGGTAACGCGCTCGTCCTCGTAGACGGCAAAGGCCCGCTCGCCATGCATGCGGGCGACCATGGCCACCTGCCGCAGATTGTCCGGGGCGTTTTTCCAGACGCGCGTCGGCACCCCGCGGATATCGACCGTGTCCATTTCGAAACGTTCGCCCGGTGCGGTCAAGCGCTCGATACATTGCGCCCTGGACATGGCCGGCCAGCCCGGCGGCGGCACGAACTCGATCGCACGCGCGAGGTCTATCATTGCAATCCTCTCATCTCCCCACCTTGACGGCGAGTCTCTTCTCTCAGTCGGTTGGTCTAACCCCGTCCAGCCGCTTCGCGCAAGCCGCCTTCGAAGCAAAGGTATGAGGGTGGCAAGAACAGATGAATTCGCTATTCGGGTAAAACCGAAGCATAGGTATGCGCGGAGAGGAGAGAGGGATGTTCGATCTGGCAGACGCCGGAAGCCAAGGATTCGACGCCGGCAGGCTGGCGCAAATCGCCACCTTCCTCGTCGAGACCTATATCGACAACGGCCGACTGCCGAATGCCCAGCTGGTCGTCGCCCGCGAAGGAAAGCCGGTTTATTACACCAGGCTTGGCACCATGGGAGACGACAAGCGCGAACTTCGCGATGACGCGCTGTTCCGCATCGCCAGCATGACCAAGCCGGTGACTTCGGTCGCCTTCATGCAACTCGTCGAACAGTGCAAGGTTGCCCTGGAGGAACCGATAACCCGCGTGTTTCCGGAGTTCGCCGATCTAAAGATCTATGCGGGCGGCGGCGGGTCAATCCCCTTCACGCCCGGCAAGCCTGCGCCTCCGATCCGCTTCGTCGATCTGCTGACCCACATGTCGGGCTTCACCTACGGGCTTCAGAACCGCAACAATATCGACGCGGTTTATCGCGAGCATAATTTCGATTTTGCCCGCGATCACCTCGACAGCAATAGCTTCGTCGAAAAGCTCGCCACGCTCCCGCTGGAATTCGCTCCCGGTGATGGGTGGAACTATTCGGTCTCGACCGATGTACTCGGGATAACGGTGGAGCGCATCAGCGGGATGCGGCTCGGTGAGTATTTCGAGCAGCATATCTTCGCCCCGCTGGGAATGACCGACACACGCTTCGGGTTGGAGGAGAGCGATCTCGAGCGCCTGGTCGACGCCTATGCCTATCGCCCCGGCCAATCGCGGCGTATGATCAGCGCGGGCGCGACCAGCAAGCTTGCCCAACCGGGGACCTTCGACAGCGGCGGCGGGGGACTGGTCGGCTCCATCGCCGACTATCACCGCTTTGCAACCATGCTGTTGAATGGCGGCGAACTGGATGGCGCGCGGATCGTCAGCCCGAAGACTTTGCGCCTTATGCGCACCAATCATTTGCCCGGCAATGCCGACCTCACCGAGATTTCGAGCAGCCTGTTTTCCGAAGCCAACAATGCCGGGACCGGTTTCGGCCTGGGCTTTGCCATGGTGATCGACCCGGCAAAAACGCTAATGCCCTCCAGCCTTGGCGAATTCTACTGGGGTGGCGCCTATTCGACCGCCTTCTTCGTCGATCCGGTCGAACGGATCACCATGGTATTCATGACGCAGGTTTATCCCTCCTCGACCTACCCGATCCGGCGTCAGTTGAAGACGTTGATCTACTCCGCTCTCACAGAAAGCCACGCCATATGACCAGCCCGATCCGTACAGAGCGCCATGACAACGTACTCGTCGTCATTTCCGACAATCCGCCGGTCAATGCGCTTGGCCAGGCGGTGCGCGCCGGCCTCAAGGACGCTATCGAAGAGGCCTTGTCGGATGACGGTATCGAGGCGGTCGTGATTCGCTGCGATGGGCAGACTTTCTTCGCCGGCGCCGACATTACCGAATTCGGCAAGCCGCCCGTAGGCCCGAACTTGCCCGAAACGCTCGACGCGATGGAGGCAAGCGACAAACCGGTGGTTGCCGCAATCCACGGTACAGCGCTTGGTGGCGGGTGCGAGGTGGCGCTGGCCTGTCATTACCGCGTGGCAGTTCCGTCGGCCAAGCTCGGCTTGCCCGAAGTGAAGCTGGGCCTGATCCCGGGCGCTGCTGGTACGCAGCGCCTGCCACGCCTCGTCGGGGCGGAGGCTGCCCTTCCCCTTGTTGTCGACGGCAATCCGATTTCCGCGAAGAAGGCGCAATCCGTCGGGTTGATCGATGCCCTCGCTGGTGAAGATAGCCTCGAGGCCGAGGCCATTGCTTTCGCAAAATCCAGGATCGGCCAGCCGGTGCCGCGCGCTTCGGAAGGCAAAGCCAACGATGACGGGGTGCGCGACCCCGATCTCTTCGACCGTTTCCGCGCCTCCCAGGCTCGCAAGATCCGCGGTTTCGACGCCCCCAATTCGGCGATCGAAGCGGTCAAGGCGGCGGGTGAGTTGTCTTACGCCGAAGGCGTGAAGAAGGAGCGCGAGCTATTCATGAAGCTCATGACCGGCACGCAAAGCGCTGCAATGCGGCACTATTTCTTCGCCGAGCGGGCCGCGAACAAAATCGACGACGTGCCGAACGACACGCCGCTTATCCCGATCCGCAAGATCGGGGTAATCGGTGCCGGGACGATGGGTGGCGGCATTTCGATGAACTTCCTGTCGGCGGGAATCCCGGTGACGATCCTAGAAATGGCGAATGATGCGCTTGATCGGGGGGTCCGAACAGTACGGACAAACTACGAAAGCACCGCCAAGCGCGGGCGGATGACCGCCGAGCAGGTCGAAAAAGCCATGGGACTGCTCACACCGACGCTGTCCTACGACGATCTTGCCGATTGCGACCTCGTGATCGAAGCCGTTTACGAGAATATGGAAGTCAAGAAGCAGGTTTTCGGCAAGCTGGACGAGGTGGTGAAGCAGGGCGCGATCCTCGCATCGAATACCAGCTATCTCGACATCGACGAAATCGCCACCGCTACGACGCGGCCTGGCTATGTCGTCGGCATGCACTTCTTTTCGCCCGCAAATGTGATGAAACTGCTCGAAGTGGTCCGCGGCAAGGAAACCCGCCATGACGTGCTGGCGACCGTGATGAAGCTGTCCAAAGCCATCGGCAAAGTCGCCGCCGTATCGGGCGTGTGCCCGGGCTTCATCGGCAACCGCATGCTGTCGAAGCGTCAGGAGCAAGCCAACGAACTCATAATGGAAGGTGCGAATTACTGGGACGTCGACGATGTGCTGCTCGATTTCGGCTTCCCCATGGGCCCGTTCCAGATGGCCGATCTCGCCGGCATCGACATTGGCTGGCACCGCGACCCGACCAAGGTCACGACGATCCGCGAGGCGCTCTGCGCAGCGGAACGCTTCGGGCAGAAGAATGGCAAGGGCTTCTACGACTATGACGAAGCGCGCAATCGCACACCGTCGGACGAGGTGAAGCGGATCATCGCCGATTTCGCCGCCAAGGAAGGCAAGGAGCGACGCGAAATCTCGAAGGACGAGACCCGCGAACGCCTGCTTTATCCAATGGTCAACGAAGGTGCTAAGATCCTGGAGGAAGGCATGGCCCAGCGCGCCAGCGACATCGATGTCGTATGGATCAATGGCTATGGCTGGCCGCTCTATACAGGCGGACCGATGTTCTGGGCGGACACGATCGGCCTCCACACCGTCGCCACAGGCCTCGAGGAATATGGCCTTCCGGTCAGCGACCGCCTTCGATCGACGGCCGAGGGCGATGGAAAGTTCAACGACAAACCCTAATAAGTGCGGCAATTTCGAAACAGCGGTACGCAATTCGACGATTGATTCGATACGTTGGGCCGTTGAGCCTTGACATAAAACGGCAATACGCTTTGAAATTCGATGTAAGGGTATGCGCCCAAAAAGGAGCAGCCCAGAGGAGAGGAGAAACCCATGCAAAGATTCGGACTACGTCACCATTGCGCCCTTGGGGCACTGGCCGGGGCGCTCGCCTTCGTGCCCGCTACTGCCCAAGCACAGGCCGAGGTGGCTGCCGAGCAGGAAACCGATGTAGCCGAACCGGCAGATGTCGATGATGGCAATGTCATCATCGTCCGCGCGCAGGGTCGTGACCAGGCGCTCGCCGATGTTCCGGTTGCCGTTTCCGCCGTGTCCGGCGAACTGCTGGAGAAATCCGGCGTAGCCGACATTCGCGACCTCAACCAGGTTGCCCCTTCGCTGCTGGTTTCATCGACTGGCAACGAAGCCAACGGCTCGGCCCGTATCCGCGGCATCGGCACGGTCGGCGACAATCCCGGCCTCGAAAGCTCGGTCGCGGTCTTCGTCGATGGCGTCTATCGCTCGCGCTCGGGCAATGCGCTCTCCGAACTCGGTCCGCTCGATCGGGTCGAAATCCTGCGCGGCCCGCAGGGCACGCTTGGCGGCCGCAACTCTTCGGCCGGCCTGATCAACATCTACACTGCGCCGCCCGAGTTCGAGTTTTCCGGCTATGGTGCCTTCACTTACGGCAATTTCGACGCGATCAAGATCGAAGGCGGCATCAACGCACCGCTTGGCGAAACCGTCGCCGCCCGTATCGACGGCGTCTATTTCAAGCGCGACGGCTTCTACAACGATGTCGTCAACGACACCGACATCAACGATCGCGACCGCTATCTCGTTCGCGCGCAAGTGCTGTTCGAGCCGACCGAAGACATCAGCTTCCGGCTTGTGGGCGATTACTCGAAGAAGGACGAAGCCTGCTGCGCGGCGACTTTCGTTCAGGCCGATTTTGCCCCTCTGGCTCGTATTTCTGATGATCTGGCCCCATCAGATTCAAACGCACCCTTCGATTATCCGGGTAGCCTAACTCCAGCGCTAACCAGCACCGCGAACCCCATCATTCCGGTCCTGCTGAGCCTTGGGCAGAACCCAGCCGCCCTCAATGGCTCAACCTTTGACCGTGACATCTACGTGACCCCTGGCCGGAGCTACGCCGGCGAAACCGAAGACTACGGCATATCGGGTGAACTCAACTGGGATTTTGGGAACATTACCCTGACGTCGATTACCGGCTATCGCGAGTATTCGAACAATCAGGCGTCGGATACCGATTACACCCAGGTCGACATCCTCTACCGCGCTCCGGGCGATGACGCCGGTGCGCGTGAGTTCAAGACGTTCACGCAGGAATTCCGCCTCAACGGAACGGCTTTCAACGACCGGCTCGACTGGCTTGTTGGCGCCTATTACGCCAACGAAAAACTGCAGACCCGCGACAATCTGCGGTTCGGCACGCAGTATGGTGCATTCGCAAGTTGCCGCCTGTTGGCAACAATCAGCCCGGCCCTGCCAAGATCACCCGCCAGCCCCGGTTGCCTCGTTCCGGACAATCCTCTTCTGCCCGGAGGAACTGCCGGACTTCTCGCCGGGATCTTTCCTGACCCGGATGGCGCCGGCCCGATCATTGGCGGTCAAGCTCTCGTTGATGGACTGGTTGCTCTTAGTGGCGTGAATGACCTTGGGGGAACTGGCGACGTCTATAATCAGAAGAGCGAAAACTATGCGCTTTTCACGCATAACATCGTTCACATAACCGACACGATCGATCTCACGCTAGGTGTCCGCTACACCAGCGAAACAAAGGATTTCGACGCTTCGTTCGGCAATGATAACACCGTCTGTCCAGCAGTCAGGCAACAGTTCCTGCCATATCTTCTAGGCGCTCAACAGACTACTGTTCCAGCGGCACTAATCGGTGGCGTCATAGCTCTATCGTGCCAAGGCAACTCGACCGCTGAACTCGATGGGATCTCCATTTCGGATACCCGCGATGAGGACGAGTTCACCGGCACGGCGATCCTGAGCTGGAAGCCCGATCCCGACTGGCTGACCTATGCCTCCTATTCGAAGGGCTACAAGGCGGGCGGTTTCAACCTTGACCGGTCGGCATTGGCGAACCCCCTGTTCCTCGATGCGAGCAACCTCAATACGGCAAACCTTCAGTTCGATGCCGAGAAGGTCGACGCATATGAGATCGGGGTGAAATATGCAGGTCGGAAGTTCGGCTTCAGTGTGGCGGCGTTCCGTCAGGAATTCAAAAACTTCCAGCTGAATACCTTCAACGGTTCGGTCTTCCTGGTCCAGAACGTCAACGGCTGCGATACCGACCTTGGCGGTGGGGATCGTGACGCCAGCCCGACGACCGGCGCCTGCGCAGTCGAGGATGTCGCCCCGGGCGTTATCGCTCAAGGTTTCGAATTCGAAACCTCGCTCAGCCCGATCCGCGACCTGACCATGACGATGGGTATCACCTATTCGGATACCAGTTACGAGGACAATCTTGTCGGCACGGATGACGGGTCGCCGCTCGATCCGGCGCTGCGGCTGCTGCCGGGCGACAATCTGTCGAACGCGCCCGAGATAGTAGGTACGGCATCGCTCAGCTGGACCCCGCCGATCGGCAGTTCCGGATTGTCGGGCCTGTTCTTCGTCAACGCCCGCATGACCGACGATTTCAACACCGGATCGGACCTGCTGTACGGCAAGGAGCAGGATTCCTATGTCGTGGTCAACGGCCGTATCGGGATCACCGGTCCCGACCGGCGCTGGGGCCTCGAGTTCTGGGCAAACAACCTGTTCGACGAGGACTATACCCAGGTGGCGTTCAACACTCCGTTCGTAGCTCCGCAGCAGACATATTCGGCGTTCCTTGCCGAACCGCGGACTTATGGCGTCACGGTGCGCGCCGGCTTCTGACGGCGTCTCGAACTATCGAAAGGGGCCCGGCGTCGCGCGATGCCGGGCCTTTCGCATTTGTATCGGAGACCATGATATGTCCGCATTCGACCTGACCGACAAGGTCGCCATCGTGACCGGATCCAGCCGCGGCATCGGCCGCGCCATCGCCGAAGGGCTGGCTGCACAGGGCGCCCGGGTCGTCATATCCAGCCGCAAGCAAGATGCCTGCGAACAAGTCGCGGCGGAAATCAATGCCACGCATGGCGAAAGGCGGGCCGTGGCGATCGCAGCCAGCATTTCGGAAAAACCGCAACTCGAAGATCTCTTCGCGCAGACCAAAGCCACACTCGGCCCGGTCGATATCCTGATCTGCAATGCGGCGAGCAATCCCTATTTCGGATCGATGGATGGAATTGCCGACGAGCAGTTTCGCAAGATCCTCGACAATAACGTCATCTCGAACCACTGGCTGGTCCAGCTCGCCTTGCCGGACATGCGCGACAGGGGCGACGGCGCCATCGTGGTGATCAGTTCGATCGGCGGCCTGCGTGCCTCGACCACGATAGGGGCATATTGCATATCGAAGGCCGCAGATTTCCAGTTGGTACGCAATTACGCGGCCGAGAATGGCAAACACGGCATCCGGGTAAACGGGATCGCTCCCGGCCTGGTGAAGACCGATTTCGCCAAGGCATTGTGGGACAATCCGGAAGCACTGGCCGCGACCGAAAAGGCGTTGGCCATGCGTCGCATCGGTGCACCAGAAGACATTGCAGGAGCAGCTGTCTATCTGTCTTCGCCCGCCGCCCGATGGACTACGGGCCAGACCATCGTGGTCGATGGCGGGGCGACGATCTAGGACAGCTCGCTACCGCCCAGTGCCTGCCACAACAGTACACGGGCACGCCGCGCCCGGCCCAGCGCCGCTGCGGCGCGTTCTCCGCTGGCGTCGGCCGCCCGGCGGGCTTCCAGCACCGTGAGAAAATCGGCGAGGCCAGCCTCGTAGCGCGTGTTCGCCAGTCGCGCCGCACGCTGGAGCTGAGCCGCTTCGGCGGACGCAGCGTCTGCCTCGTTATCGGCGGCCGCGACGAGACCATAGCCGGCCTCCACATCTCCCAGTGCCGTGTAAACTGTCTCTCGATAGGCCTCGAACGCAGCTTTCTTTTCTGCGGCAGCGCCCTCGATTTCAGCCTCTATGCGCCCGAAATCGAACAGCGGCCCGGCAATGGTTGCAGCCAGAGATCCGACGAGGGAGTCGGTGTCGAAGAGATTGCCGATCCCGTAGGTCAACAGGCCGATGGCGCCCGAGAGGTCGAAGACCGGAAACCGTCGCCGAGCGGTCGCGGCCAGTTCTGCATCTTCGGCTGCCAGTGTTGCCGCAGCAGCCAATACGTCTGGCCGGTTGACCAGCAGAGCCGACGGCATCGCAGCAGGCGGAAGCGTCGTCGCGTCTTCCGATTTCCCTTGGGCCAACGCAGCTTGAACCTGCGCCCCGCTCTGCGTCGTCAGCGTCACCAGCCGGCCCAGCAGACGGGCGCGCTCGCTGCCGAGCGCGGACAGGCGGCTGCGCGAACTCGCAGCAGAGCTTTCGGCGCGGACCCTGTCGAAGCCGGGGGCGATACCGGCCCGCTCGCGCACTCCGGAAAGGCGAGCGAGATTCTCCGCCGAAGCGAGATCGCTGCGGATCTCCGCTTCGCGCGCTTCCAGCGTCCGCCAGTCGATCACACTGGCGGCGATCTCCGACAACAGGGCGATCCGGACGGCCCGCGCACTTGCATCGGCGGCATCGACACGCGCCAGCGCTGCGCGCTGCTGCGCCTTCAGGCGGCCGAACAGGTCGAGATCCCAACTCGCCGTCAGGTTGGCGGCATAGGATACCCGTTCGGTATCGAAGGAAATGCCGGGCGGCAGGTTGGCCCCGAACGAGCCGGGATTGGTCCGCGTACCGGTGACAGATGCATTGGCACCGATGTTGGGGAGAAGCTCGGCTCCCGCCCGGTTGGCTCCGGCGCGGGCTTGCTCGACCCGCGCGGCTGCCTCCGCAAGCGAGGGCGAGGAGGCAAGCGCCTGGGCCGCCAAAGTGTCGAAAGCCGCATCGCCTGTCGGCATCAGCGCAGCTAGCGAAGCGCCCGCTTGGTCGTCAGGAGCGAAGAGATAGCTGTCCGGCAGAACCGGCGCCGGCGTCGCTATTTCGGGAGGAGGGCCTGCGGCGCAGGCTGCCAGCGACAGCGCGCTGGCCGCGACCAGGAACGAGCGGCCTCTCATTGGTCGGATCCCCTCGCCGCGATATAGGCATCCACTTGCTGCCCCACACGGAACAGACCTTCGGTTTCGGGCAATTGATAGATGACCTGCAGAACGCGCACGTCGACGCGCTCTGCGGCACTGTTGGTGAGCGAACGCTTGGGCACGACGAGCGGCTCGGCACGGACGAAGACCGCTTCGACCTGTCGATCCGCAGCCCCGCGCGGACTGACCGTTGCCGGTGCACCGAGCGCCACGCGCGGCGCCTGCTCCTCGTCGATATCGATCCGGACATGCAGCGGCTGCGTCTGGCCCATTTCGATGAACGGCTGCGATCCGCCGCCCATGGTGCTGACATATTCACCCTTGCGGATGTTCACGGCCAGGATTTCGCCGGCGATAGGTGCACGGACGGTGAGACGGCCGATCTCCGTCTGCGCCGAACCTGCCCGCGCCTGAGCAGCTTGCAGACGAGCCTCCGCCAGCTTCCTGCGTTCTCGCGCCGCCGAAGCCTCGCCCTCCGCCCGGATAACCTCGCTGCGGCTGACCGCAGCAGGATCATCGACATTGCGATACAGCGTCAGTTGCCGAGCAGCGGTCGCCTGGGCAGTCCGAGCCTCGGCGATCGAGGCCCGCGCTTCGGCTATGGCGGCATTGGCTTCGCGCAGCTGCGCACGGGCCGCGCGATCGTCGACGGTAAAGAGCACTTGCCCTTCGCCAACACGGTCGCCGGGCTGCACCAACAGGTCGGTGATGAGGCCCGACAGCGCCGAGCCGATCTGGATGGTCTCGCTCGAGGGTTCGACGACGCCCGAACCGGCAACCCGAGCTTCATTGGCCAGCGCTTCGGGCGCGCGCGGCGGTTCACGCTCCGGCTCGGACAGCTCGCGATCGGGCAGGCCCGCGAGAATGAAGGCCGCCGCCGCAATCAAGCCGATGACCGCAATTATCGGCAGGATCTGGCGCGAAAAGCTGAGGTTCTTCCAGTCGAGTGCCATGTCAGTGTCCTTCGGGCATGTCTTTGCCGTCATGCGTGATCTTCCCGTCCTCGAGTACGAGGATACGGTCGGCGAGGTCGAAAATGCGATTGTCGTGGGTAACGATGATGCACGCGCGGTCTTCTGCGACGGCCACTTCGCGAAGCAGGTCCATCACCCGACGACCCGAGGTAGCATCTAGCGCGGCGGTTGGCTCGTCACAGACCACCAGGCGCGGCTCGTGTACCAGCGCGCGGGCAATGGCGACGCGCTGTTGCTGGCCACCCGAGAGCTGGCTTGGCAGTTTGCTGGCCTGGTCTCCGATATTGAGCTTTTCCAGCATGGCGACCGCCTTCTCGCGCGCCTCGATCCGGTCCATCCCCTGCGCAATCAGCGGCACTGCGGCATTGTTGGCCGCGTCGATGGAAGGGATGAGATTGTATTGCTGGAAGATGAAGCCGATATTGTTGAGGCGGAACTCGACAAGTTCGGTGTCGCCGAGCTCGTAGATGTCGGTGCCGAATACCTTCACCTCTCCCAAAGTAGGCCAGAGAATGCCGCACATGATCGAGATCAGTGTGGTCTTGCCCGACCCGCTTTCGCCCACGAGGAAGGTGAGCTCTCCCGCGCGAATATCGAGGTCGATCCCGTGTAGTACGGTGATGGTCTGCTGGCCGGCCCGAAAATCGCGCGTCACTTCGCGCGTGCAGATCGCAGCCTCGGGATTGCAACCACCGATTGCGGTCGTGTCGAGCGGCTGTCCCATCAGCGGAATACCGATGCGGGTTCGGTCTTAAGCACGTTGCGCAGCGCCAGCCAGCCCGTCAGCGCCAGGATGACGAACACGGCGAGCGCGCTGATTAGAGGGATCTGCCAAGGAATATAGAAACCCTTGAAGGTCGGATCCGCTGAAAAGCTCCAAATGAAGATTACAGTCCCCAGCACTCCGAGCCCATAGCCGGTCAGACCGACGAGCCCCGCTTGCACGGCAACCATCCGGCGGATCTTCGCATTGGTGACCCCGATCGCCTTGAGCGCGCCAAACTGCTTGATATTGTCGCGAATGAAGAGGCTGAAGGTCAGCCCGACGATGGCCACGCCGACAATGAAGCCTAGCGCTACGGTGATACCGAAATTAAGCGGAATGCCGGTATTCTCGATGATGAAATCGATACCGTCTTGGGCAAATTCGTCACGGGTCTGCGCCTTCAGGCCGGTTTCGCGTTCTATTCGCTCGGACAGAGCTTTGGCCTGAGCTGGTTCTTCGGCACCGACCAATACGAAGGACAGGCGATTGCGCGTGCCCGGCACGTAGTTCAGTGCCTGGCTGTACTTGGTATAGAGCACCACCGTGCTGGTGAAGCTCGGGATCGCGTCGGCAATTCCGCGAATAACCGCACGTTGATCGTTCAGTTCGAGCCGCTCCCCGATCGGCGACCCGTCCGGAAACATACGGGTCATCCCGACATCGTCGATAATGACACTGTCCGGCTGGGAAAGGACATCTGGCGAGCCTTCGAGCATACGTTTGGGCAGGCCTATCAGCGTTGCATCATCGACCCCGATCACGGCGACCCCTTCGAGATCGCCGTCCTTGGTCCGAACGCTGGCTTGAGAGCGAAGATGGGGAACGGCCCATTCGACACCCGGCACGCTGCGTACTTTATCGAGCGCGGTGGCAGGCATGGCGTAGGCGACATCGGTAGTCCGGCTGACGGGGTCCATCACCCAGATGTCGGCGTTCGAAACATTGTACGTTCCGCTCGCGCCGCGTTCGATCAGATTGACGAAAATCGTCAATTGCTGAGTGATCAGCAGGGTCGAGAACGCAATTCCGAAAACAAGCCCGTAGAACTTCTGGGCATCGCCGGTAAGCATCCTGATCGCAATCCAGAGCACGTCGGCTTGCCTTCCCCCTCCGATTCGACCATTGTTGAACGACATCGTTCAAATGAACGGAGGCGTTCAATTTGTCAACCAGGAAATCGAAGCGGATGGGGCGCCCGGCGGACGAGGCGAAGCGCGAAGCGGTTCTGACCGCGGCTGCCAAGAGCTTCTTCGAACATGGATATGCCGGCAGTTCGATCGAACAAATCGCTGCCGATGCTGGCGTGTCGAAGGTCACGGTCTACAACCGCTTCGGTGACAAGCGATCGCTGTTCGCAGCTGCCGTAGAGCGCGAATGCGAGCAGATGCGCGAAAGCATGAAAGTGCCCGAGATACCTTCGGGTGACCTTCGTGACCGGCTGACCGCGATTGCCGAAGCGATGGTCGCCTTCCTGTCGCGGCCCAAAATGATCCAGTTCGAACGCCGCGTTGCCGCCGAAACAGAGCATGAGCCGGCAGTAGGAGCGGCCTTTCTTGCCGCTGGTCCACACCGTATGATGAGAGCCTTTGCTGCCCTGCTTGCCGCCATGCACGACAATGGGGAAATTCAGGTGGAAAATCCCGAACTTGCCGCCGAACAATTCGCCAGCATGTGCAAGGGCATAGGCGATCTCGAACGCCGTTTCGGCGCACCCGACGACCTCAAGCGCAATCGCGAGCGTATCGAAGGCGCTGTCGAGGTATTCTGCCGCGCCTATGCCAAACGCTGAACGGCAGACTGACGGTCGTGGGGCAGGATTTCAACCTGCGACCTTTAGGCTATGACGGCTACTCCGGCGTTCGAAATACTATTTTATTTCCGTAGGCCAGGCCGATCTCGGCGGCCAAAAGTCGGCATCGTATCGCACGGAACGGCCACAAATCGTTGGGAGGAAATGGGAATCCTCTGGAATCGCAGGCGTCAGCCTATGGCCGCAGTTCGTCGCAGCGCTGCCGGGCATAGTCCCAAGCCGAGAATGGCGGGTTCTCGGACCCGAGAGACGGCCCCCTGATCCACGGATCTTCTCCGAACGATTTGTATTGATCGTAGAGTTCGCCGGCCGTCTTGGCGGGATTGCCCTGCAGAAACTCATCCACAATTTTTCGGCAGGCGGCCACGGCTCCATCCAAGCTGTTGAACGTTCCGAGACAATACCGTTCGTCCTCGTCCATATAGTGGTAGTTGTCATCGACGTAGACAATCCAGTTGCCACCAGTCACCGACCGTTCTCCTGAATTGTCCCGGCACATTTTCCAAGGCTATCTGGCGCGGGCCTGACGATCAAGATCGCGGCTGGCCGCGAGTGCCGTTCAAAGGAACGTGAGCCGGATCGCATGCGGAACATCGGGCATCTTCGTAAGCGTGGCCTGGAGGCCGCCTTGCCACTCCCCGGTCGGATAGTCTGATTGCTGCTCTTTTGTGGAGCGGTGAT
>NZ_JAIGNO010000021.1 GCF_019711515.1 Qipengyuania qiaonensis | reverse complement strand
CGATCAGAGCTTCGCCGCCATGATCTACCTCGCCGCCGCAATCCTCAATTCAAAATGAATCCCCACAGACCCTAGACCGACTGAGAGCAACTGATTCCAAGGCCGGACGCGCGTTACGACATTTGAAGGTGTACGCGGGTCACCCGCTTCTGGAAGAGCGTCGCGCAAGGCAGGCAGGCGCTAAATTTTCCCTCTCTCAAGCGGCCGAACAGCCGGAAAAGCCCTCTCCGTTGAAGCCCGCACAGGTAGAGCGCGCACAACCCGGCAACGAAGCCGCTCGGGGCTCCACCGGTGAAACGGCTTCCGCAAAGCCTAAGATCGACCCTGCGCGCGAAGCTGCCATTCAGGCCTACGCTGACCACATTCGGCAAGGCAAAAATGTCAAGATCGAAGAGCGCGACGGCTGCCCGACGGTGGTTCCAGAAAGCGTGGTGGACTGGTATCTCAGTTCAGAGGCATTTAGCGATGAGCCGATCGTCAAAGAAGCCATTGCCCAAAGATCGCTAGCAGACTTTGAGAAGGAACAACAAAGCACGCCTGAACCAACGGCGGAAGATCTGGCATTGTTTAAGGATATGTATGCTCTGCTTGATGGCGAGCCCGTCTATTCACACGGGCGGCAGTCAACTTCTGACAACCAGCGCTGCGATATAGCTCCAAGCAATGCGCAAGCGGCCAGGGCCGATGAGGCTTCGCAAAATGGTTCAAATCCGCAAAGCGAATGCGAGCGGACTTACACTAACTGGGCTAACCGTGAACCATTTGCCAATCAACGAGCGGTGAATTCTGTAGGCGAAGCAGATGCACCTTCTGACAAGATCGAAACGAAGTCCCCGGTCCCAGAATCCGACGTGGAAAATTCCGATGACACCATCGATCATCTCATATTGCATGCATTGCATAACAAAGGACGTGGCCGATAACTGTTCGGCCTTTAATGGCATCATGCTGGCTTGGGAACTCTATCCTCACCGCCTCGGCTACCGCGCGTCCTGAATGCCATGGAGCAGGAGATGAACGCCAGCACCGCCCACCTCATTGTGTCAGTGTGTCTTGTTCTTGACGTGCGTTCGAATACTGAAACAGAAAAGGCCCGGCGGATCGCTCCACCGGGCCTAACGTTAGCTTAAACGGCGTTAGAACCGGAGGCCGAGACCGAGCAGAACTTGGTGTCGATTGAGGTCGAGGTCAACTTCGACATCGGTATCGCTGTAATCGAAGGCGTCATACTTGCTGTAGACATATTCGATCTTCGCGTAGGTGCTTGCGGAAAGCTGAACCTCCGCGCCGGCACCAACATGGAAGCCGTCGAGGTTTTCGCCTTCGTCGATATCGTCTATGACGTTATCGAAATCTTCGTAGGCAAGCTTGACGCGTCCGTTCGAATAGCCGCCTTTCCCGTAAAATAGGGCATCGGAACCGATCATATAGCCCACTCGCGCACCCACGGTAATGTTCCGTCCAGCTTTCAGGCAAGCTTCATCGTGACCGAATAATTCCGTACAATAATCGGTCGATGCGAAGTCAACACCAGCGTAGGCACCGAATGTGCCGTTAAGCTTAGGACCCACTTGCGGCATTTGTTGAGGACCTTACTACGAACTCAAAGACCTCTGTTCCGAAAAGTCGCTTACCGTGCCCGAGTTGCTGTCTCGATCAGTTGCAATCATCCGGTAGCGAGTCCCACCGTCCGTCACCCGGCAGATCACATTCCCTCGACGGCTGGCGAAGCGATCCGTTAGCCGCTTCATTGCGCGTTCCGTGGAATAATGCAGGTTGGTCGAATAGACATCCCTTTGGCCCGGATAGATGCGCGGATTGAACAGGCGCTCAATCGTCGACAAGCTCGGATGAGCCGCGTGCCATGCAGAGATCACCCAGTCACGCGCTGCGAGCGCCCTTACCGTATCAGTCGAAGCGGCATCAAACATACCGTGGTGAGGGACAGTCGAGACGTTGACTGGGCCGATAGCTTGGGCCGTCGGCGTTAGGGCATTCATCCATGGCCGTGTCCCGGCATCCGCCCAGTCGGTCAGGTCACCTCCGGCAAAATACTTGAAGGGCCCGAACGAAACGAGGAACCCGGCAGACATTGCGTTCTCGTTGGGCCAGTCTTCGCGATCCAGTGTGTCACGCCGCGGAAAAATGTCGCGCACTTCATGCCCCGAGCCTGTCCATACGCGTCCACGGCTGGCCACCGTGCGGACCGACCAGTCACCAATGGCCCCGACATCAATGCGCTTGCCGACCTCAAGCTTCTCAAGCCCGCCGTTGTCTTTGGCGCGGTCGTTTACGAAGGAGATGTAATTTTCGACTGAAGCCTTCCCCTCGAACGCCGGGTAGCCATAGTTGGGCCAGTCTGCGTCGTAGAGCGTTTCGATACCGATGTGGCGTGCGACCGAGCTGATGCCTGTCGCCTGATGCGCGCGCTCCATTTGCAAGGGGAGAGCTGGACGACGGATTTCGCCAATATGGTCCGAATGCAGATGCGTGATGATCGCCGCGTCAAGCGATTGCCTGCCGGTTGCGACGAGTTGACGACGAATATATCGCGCGATCCATGCACCGGAGTCGGTCCCTACACCTTGGGCCGCCTGCACCAATGCGGGGTCAGCGCCAGTCACAGCTCCGGCATCGATAAGCACCGAAGCGCCATCGGGCATAATCAGGAGCGTTGCGTCTCCTCTGCCGTAGGCGAGATGATGGATGTCGAGCATCCCGGCCTGCCAGGGCGGCAACGGCGCTCCGACTCCCGGATGCACCGTTGAATTGTAGGCTTTGGGCCCGGCAAAAAGAGCAAGGCCCGAAGCGCCAGCTATCCCGGCAAGGGTTTCTCGCCGTGACCAATCACGCATCAGAAGTCGAACCCGACGCGCACGCCGTATGTCGCCGGTGCGCCATAGGCTTCGCCAACCCCGCTCGCTCCGAAATCGGACCGGATGAGCACATATTCCTCGTCGAAGATATTGTCGGCGAAAAAGACCACCCTCCAGCGACCGTCAGCATCTTCAAGGCCGATTGAGGCATTAGCCAGATCGTAGGAGTCGATCAGAAAGCTGGGGCGGTTATCAGAGCCGCTGAAATAGTATTCCTGCCAGGAATACTCGGCATTTGCGATCAGGTTGAGGTTGTCGGTGATCGGGAAATCGCCATCGAAGCTGATCGAGAATGCGTGTTCCGGCGAGGTTGGCAGGAAATTGCCCGAACGGTCCTCGTTGTTGAGGTCGAGCAGGAACTCGTCGTACTTTGCGTCGAGATAGGCGTAGGATGCCGACAGGCTGACCGTGCGCGTGATCGCGAAACGGGTTTCCACTTCGATGCCCTGCACCGTTGCCGACGAGGCATTCTGGATCACAAAATTGAAATCAGGCGTGAGGAAGCCTTCCTGCTTGTCTTTATAGTCCTGAATGAACCCCGCGATGTTGAAGGTCAGCCGATCGTCGAAGAGCGAGGTCTTCATACCGATCTCAAAAGCATCGACAGTTTCAGGATCGAACGGAGCGGTCACGACGGCGATCGACGGTTCCTCTGTATTGAAGCCCCCCGCTGTAAAGCCCTGTGTGTAGGAGGCATAAAGCAGGACATCGTCCGATGGGGTGACCTCTATCGCCACGCGCGGGGTGAATTGGTCGTAATCGTCCTTGAATTGCACGTCGGTGAAATTGCCCGCCGGATTGAGCGCGTCGACATAATCGACATTCACTTCCTTCTCCTCGAACGTGTAGCGACCGCCGAGGTGAAGCTTGAGGTAGTCGGCAAATTCATAGCTGAGGTTCAGGTAGGCCGCATAGCTCTGCGTCGTCACGTCTTGCAAAAACGTGCGGTCGCGATTGAGCGTGCCGCTCATCCCGGTGAATTGCAGCGTGCGCGCGTCGCGTTCGATGCTCTCGCGGAAGTAGTAGAGCCCTGCGACATACCCGAGCCGCGAGCCAGGATCGCTGATGAGGCGCAATTCCTGCGAGAAGCTGCGCGGGTTATCGCGGTTTTCTGTCGTCCGCTGGAAGGGGAAGACCGGGTTGAACATCGGCAGGAAAGAGAAGTTCACCGGGCTGAAGGCCAAGGTCTCGTCCGCTTGGCTTTCGCGATAGGCTGTGATCGAGGTCACATCGCCGACACCGGTCTCGACATTGATAGTGGCCGACAGTCCGAAGCCCTCGCGGTCGTAGCTTTGCGGAACACCGGCTTCGATGGTGCGGATGTCACCGTCATCGGCCGCTGCGGGACTGGTCGCGGAAAGGCCGCGCCCATTCGAGTTCTCGTTGTCATAGTCGGCGGCCAAAAGGACGGAGACAGTATCGCTCGGTTCGACCAGGACCGCCCCACGAAGTGAGAAGCCCTCGAAATCGTCGATTTCCCGGTTGATGAGCCTGTCTGTCGAGAAGCCGTCTCGGGTAATATAATTGGCCGAGAGCTTTACCCCTGCATTCTCGGCGATTGGTCCGCTTACAAGCCCGCGAAGTGTCAACGCATTGAAATTGCCGTAGCTGGCTTCGCCCTTGATTTGCGTATCCGAAAGGCGGGGCTTGGCAGTGCTCACGACAATCGCGCCACCGGTTACGTTGCGTCCGAACAGCGTGCCCTGGGGGCCGCGCAGCACTTCGATCGACTCAAGGTCGAACAATTGGAAAGTCGAGGCACTATTGCGAGAGATGAACACATCATCGATGAACACGCCAACCGGCTTGCTCGCCCCTGCTTGAGAGAATGTATTGAAGGCACCGCGAACCGCGATGATCGGCTCCGCTTCGCTGAATTGCGACACGGTCAGGCCCGGAACCGTGCGAGCAACCTCGAACAGATCGTTGGTTCCGCGTCGATCAATATCTTCACCGCGGATCGCGGTTACGGCTACCGGAACATCCTGCAGATCTTCCTGGCGACGCTGGGCGGTCACGACAATGGGATCGGCATACACGGTCGGTGAAGCAGCCTGTCCATTCGAAGCGACGCCGCTCTGGCTGCGAACGACCACATAGGTGCGATCGCCGGTCTTGCGGGCTTCCAGGCCCGTCCCCGCGAGCAAGCTTGCGAGCGCCTGTTCCACATCCATCGAACCATTGACCGCATTGCTGGTGCGACCGCGCGCTGCATCTCCTGAAACGATGATCTGCACGCCTGCCTGGCGACCTATCTTGCGCACGGCATCAGATATCGGCTCGCTAGGAACGCTGAAGTCTGCAGTTTGGGCCGATGCAAATGCAGGTGTGCCAATGGCGGCCAGAGCAACGCCTGCGATGAGAGTGCGTGTGAAAATCTTCATGATGTCCCCCGGATGAGTAGGCAAACTTGTTGTTCGCCTACTCGACGCAGGGCATTTGGATTTCCGTATCGGCGGCCAAAAAAATTATCGCCCGATTGTAATCACTTCGTCATATTCGCTCACCGGTACGCCAAGGCTTGCACCCGCAGCATCGGCAAAGCCGCGTGGGTCATTGATGCGGAATGAGCCATAGAGTTTTTTGCCAGCGATCGCTGAGGAACCGACCCGGATTTGCAGTCGATTTGCGCGATTGAGCTGAGTTACCGCTTCGCTCAGCGTTTCGCCGTCTAAATCGAGCCTGCCTGCGCGCCACGCAGTTATCCGCGATATTTCAGAGTGTGAGACAGTTCCTGTGTTGGGGCTCGCTCTTGTCGCTCCGGTTCTGCCAAGCTCAATGCGTTGTCCTTCGAAGAGCGTGATCCTGCCCGCAGGGCTCTCGACGAGAATCTCACCTTCGGTAACGATCACGTCGACGATCCCGGTGCTTACATCGTCGTAGACCTGAAATTCGGTGCCGATGTCGGTGATCGTTACATCGCCTACGATCACCTGAAACGGGCGTCCCGGTTCGTGAGATGCCCGAAACAATGCGCGTCCGTCTGACAGCCGGATCACTCGCCGTTCTTCAGCAAACGCCACTTCTATCGTTGTGTTTGCATCAATCGAAATCGATGAGCCATCATCCAATGCGACCTGCTGAATCTCGCCCAATTCGGTAACGTAGATCTGGCTGGGTTCGGAGCTCTCTTGCTGAATCGGCAGTGCGAAGAACAGCGCAATCGAAGCTGCGGCTGCGGCAAGACCTCCTCCTCCGACCCAGAACCATCGAGCAATCGAAAGCGGCCTCTTGCCTGTCGTTGTGATCCTATCGTTTGCAGCGACGAGCGGTCGTTCGAGCGCGACCAGTGCGGCTTGGGCTCGCAGCAGTGCACCCGCATGCTTCGGATCATTCGCCAGCCACGCTTCCAACTCCGCATCAGCGGCGTCAGGGTCGGCATCGATACGCGCTGCCCAAGCGGCTGCTTCGCTCTCCACAATTTTATCCCGTCTGCTTTCGGTCGGCTTCAACTAGAGCTTCTTTCAATTCTGTTGCCTCTGTGGCCCGCAGCTTATTCTGGAGCGCCTTGACGGCTTTTTGCACGTCATTCTCGACAATATTCTCCGTAACTTCCAGCCGCCTTGCGATCTCGCGTTGGCTCAGTCCCTCGATCCGTTTCAGCGTGAATATGTCCCGGCACCGCCTTGGCAGGGTTTCGAGTACGGCTTCAACGAGGCCCAATTCCTGCCGCGCAGAAACCGCTTTCTCAATCGAGGGCTCCCAGTCATTGACGGTCGGCTCGCCATTTTCCGTAAATTCTTCGAAATTGACAATCTTGTCGCGACGAAGCCGGTCCCGGCGTAGGTTCTTGACGATCTGCATAAAGAATGCCGGCGGCCTATCTATGTGATCGACAGACTCCAGTGCGGCGAACTTACAGTAAGCATCCTGAATGAGGTCGTCTATCTCATGAAGCTCGACGCCTGAACGTTGAAGGTTCATGCGCACGTTCGGCTCTGCGGGGATGATGTGGTCTGCTACCCATCGGATCCTGTTTCGCGAACAACCAGGCAAAAAGGAACTCCCCCAGCCCAAAAAGAACCCCCCAGCCTAAGAGTGCAGCGCCTTTGCGAAGATTTTGTGACAAAACTTGTGCTATGGACTGTGTAAAGTTCTCTGGCCTTGGCCTTCCGCTTCCGTTCTGATGCTAGGGCCGACCAGTAACCGTCGAAACGATCATAGCACGGGGCTCACCTTTTTGCAGCTCTTGGCAACCTTCCTGCGCGTCTACAAGTGGGCCGGCAGGAGACTCTCGGCTTTGCATGTGCCAAGTGCAAATAGCTGACATCGCGATAGGCGAATTCGTCGTAAGGCGCTAACCCGCGCGACATGCTCAAGGACATGAACTTCAAGGGGAACTGGCGCGACTATCAGGCGCGCATCCTTGAGGAAATGGACGAGCATTTCGGCGACGGAAGACTGCATGTCGTGGCCGCCCCTGGTGCCGGGAAGACGGTGCTGGGTCTGGAGATCGTGCGTCGTATCGGGAGGCCAGCACTGGCGTTCGCCCCGACAATCGCCATTCGCGAACAGTGGGCGCACCGCCTTTGGCCGCTGTTTCTCGATACGCCACCGAGAGCGGGGGAAATCTCTCGCAATCTGGCAGACTTCCAAGAACTGACGCTTGTGACTTACCAGTCGCTCGATAGCCTGCGGCGCGGCAAGGAACTCGATACGCTGATCGAGGCGCTTAACGGCCGAGGACCACTGACGCTGGTTCTGGACGAAGCCCATCATCTGCGGCGGGAATGGTGGAAATGCCTCAACGAGCTGGCCAACCGGCTAGAAGATGTCCGTCTGGTCGCGCTGACTGCAACACCCCCTTACGATGCCAGCTTCGCCGAATGGTCTCGCTACGAGCAACTGTGTGGACCGATAGACCTCGAAATCGGCATTCCCGAACTGGTGCGCAATGGCGATCTATGCCCTCATCAGGATCACCTCATCCTGTCGGAACCGACCGAAGATGCTCTGGCGCTGCTCGATAGAAGGCGGGCGGTCATCGGTTCGCTGCACATGGAATTGCGCCAAGACGACGGGTTGCTGGACTGGCTGGCGGAGCACCATTGGCTGACCGAATCGGAAGCGCATGTCGAAGAGATCCTCGAAGCGCCCGAGATGTTATCGGCAGCGCTCGTTCTGCTGGCATCAGCCGGACGGGAACTGCCCCGCCCCCCGCTCAAACTGCTTGGTGTGTCGGCGCGCAATGTGCCGCAGCTATCGCTGTTCTGGCTCGAACGCTTTCTTGACGACGTGATATCGCAACACACGGCCTCGTTTACGCTTGATCCGGCGCGGCTCAAGACTCTGCGCAACCGGCTGAATCATCATGGCCTGATCGAAGGCGGCCGCGTTCGGCTGCAGCACACACGCTCGGTCTTCAAACTGATGACCTCCAGCCTCGCAAAGCCGGATTCGATTGTGGACATTGCGAAAGCGGAACAGAATGCGCTGGACGACGATTTGCGCATGGTCGTGTTGTCCGATCATATTCGCGCTGGTGAGCTCCCAAACCGTCCAGATGCAGAGTTTAAGCCTGCCAAGCTCGGCGTGGTGCCGATCTTCGAGAAGCTTAGACGATCAGGCATCGTCGATGAATATCTCGCGGTTCTGACAGGCAGTCTGGTCATCCTTCCCAGGCGTGCTCTGTCGGTGCTGCCCCGCGTTGCCGAGGAGTTGCGCTTCGATCCCGGCAGCTTTCGAGCAGGCTATTTGTCAGGCTGCCCGGACCATGTGCGTATCGAATGTAGGACCGGTGGCACCGCTGAACTGGTCCGCCTCGTCACGGCCTTGTTCACACGCGGCTACATTCGCATACTCGTTGGCACGCAGTCGCTGCTCGGCGAGGGATGGGATGCGCCCACGCTCAACAGCTTAGTCCTTGCGAGCAATACGGCGTCCTTCATGCTGTCCAACCAGATGCGCGGACGAGCAATCCGGATCGATCCGGCCAGGCCCGGCAAGGTAGCCAATATCTGGCATCTGGCGACGGTCGATCCGGACGATCCGGACGATCGCGAAAGCTGGGATGCGGTCGTTTCGACGTTCAACTGGGGCTTCCTCAACGATGGAGGCGTAACTGGGTTGTCTGACATCGAGGTCGTCGCGCGCCGCTTCAAGGCGTTCGAAGGGATTTCCAGTGGAGCGTCTACCCTCATCGAAGACGGTGTTGCTCGCCTGGGCCTCGATCCATCCAAACCGGCGGCATTCGCAAACCTCAAGACATTTGCAGTCGCAGCGGACCGTCCCGCCATTGCAGAACGCTGGAAGGTGTCGCTTGGTGAGGGGGCTGAGAGAGCGCAGGTGCGCGAGACCGCGGCTCCTAGCTACGCACCGCGTGCTCTAAGCTGGTTCGATACCCTGCAGGCACTGGGTTGGAGCGCGGCGGGTAGCGGAGCCTTTGCAGCGGCCAACGAACTGCGGGGACTGGCGTCATACGAGGGAATTGGAGTCATCGCGATGGGGCTTGCCGGTGTCGCGACACTGGCCAGCTTGCCCCGTCTGGCAAAGGCCGGGAGGCTCGTTTGGCGCAACGGCTCTTTGGAAGGCAGTCTGGAATCGGTGACCGGAGTTGTCTTGCGCTCGCTGGTCGATGTCGATGTCGTTAGCGGGCGCGATTTGGACACCGCTCACGTCGAAATTCGCACAAGCCTGGACGGGCGCAAGGATATCGTCCTGACTGGAGTAAGCCGGACCACCGAACGGCAAGTCATGCAGGCAATCGCGGAAATTCTCGGGCCGGTCCAGAACCCGCGCTACCTGCTGGTGCGCAATTCATGGCTCGGTCTGAAGAGGCGGGTCGATTACCACGCCGTTCCCGCCGCGCTGGGCGCGCGCAAGGAATATGCCGAGCGATTTGTCGAACTGTGGTGCGGGAGTGTTGGTTCATCAAAGCTCGTATTTACAAGGACCGCGGAAGGCAGGCGGGCATTGCTGCGGGCAAGGGCGTCCTCGTTCGCGGCCGGATTTCAACGGATCGTGGATCGGCGGTCGGTTTGGCTGTGATTGGGGCCAATTCTGTTGCAAAACTCGCTGCTGATTACTTGAGGACAAACTTTGGGAAAGATTGATTCAAAATGAAGTTCTGCGACGAATCATTATTGTGCGATAAGATCTCGTTAAGTTCATAAATTTCCCGCCAAAGCTGGTGTTGGAGTTTTTCAACACAATATGGGGCCGGAAGGAGACTGTCTGCCATTGGTGGACATCGGTTGGAAAGCTGCCCTTCAGAATACGGCTTTTCTTGCAGAGATGCCAAACACGTCCAGTGACGAATGGACCCCAGCGATGTGGTCCGATGAAAAGGTGCAGCACGCGTCGATACGCGTAGCTTGGCGCGATCAGTGCAGACTTGCGAAGGCCTGCACCACCCACTTCTGCGCGAGACGGATCGCAGGCAGGCCGCGCAAGTCGCGGTGGACTATCAACCACGGAAGCCTGCTCGGCAGAGCCGAGGGCGGTGTGACCTCGATCAATGTAACAGCGCGAAGGGCGAAAGGCACTGGAAGCAGCGCGATGCCCGCACCTGCCTGCGCTGCGGCCAATAGGCCGCGCGTGCTGCCGGTGCGCATGACGACGGCGTCTGACAGACCATGACGACTGACCCAGTCAAGTTCGGGCAGGCGACCATAGCTGTCGTCGTAGATCAGCAGCCGTTCCGCCTTGAGGTCGATGACCGCAGGATCCCGGCCCGCGAGGTAATCGGTTGACGCGAAGAGCCCGAGCCTGATGTCCGCGAGCTTGCGCGCATACAGGCTCGCACCTTCGGGACGCACCATGCGGATCGCGAGGTCGGCATCGCGTCCGGCCAGGCTTACCACGTCAGCCTGTGACTGTAAGTGGACCGGAAAATCGGCGCCTATTGCCCACAATTGACCCAGCGCCGGGGCGAGTACGTCGGAGATCACGAATTCGGTCGCCGAAATCCGCACCGGCACCTTCTTCACCCCCTGCCTCAGACTTTCCGCCAGTCGCTCAACACGGCGCATCTGCTCGGCAATCGGTGAGGCCGCCTCGGCCACTGCCATGCCGACGCTCGTCAGTCGCACGCCGTCTGTGCGCCGATCGACAAGTTGCAGGCCAAGCGCCGACTCCAGGGTTTCGATCCGCCGCGACACGGTTGATACAGCGACCCCCCGCGCCTTGGCTGCGGCGCTGAGTGTTCCAGCATCGCGGATCGCGATGAGGTCGCCAAGGTCCTGCGGATCGAGAGGCATGTCTCTGTCTCTTTGCGAAAACGGAAGATCGATTTGCCATATCGCAAGATGCTGCGCGGCTGGCAATCGCATAATCTTCTGGCACATTCGTAGGAGATTGGAATGGCCACACAGGCGCAGAAGTTTCGCAGCACTCGGACAGCTGGATTCTGGCTAGCCGCTGTCATCGCAGCGTTGCAGGGCGTCAACGCGGTCCGGACCGTCATCGATCCGCAGAGCTTCGCGACATATATGGGGCTGCCCGTCGACCAGCTTGGCGCGCTCGGATGGGTGCAGGTCTACGGGCTGCGCGCCGGTTTCATCGCCGTGCTGACGGCTGTTTTGCTGGCCCGGAGCGATTTTGCTGCCTTGCGCTGGATGGCGCTCGCCGCGCTGCTGATGCCGCTCGGCGACGCATGGCTCGCATTGAGCGCAGGCGCGAGCGCGCCGATCATAGGTCGGCACCTTGCCATCGCCGCTTTTCTGCTGGTCGCTGCGCACTTCCTGTCGCGGGCCGCGCAGGCGAAAGGGGCACCATGACCGGCCTTCTTACCCGCCTCGGCGCGCGCATCGAAACCTGGGGCGGCACCACCAAGATGGCGCGCTTCCGCAACGGCTGGCCCGCGACTGCGACGCCGCAGGTCAAATTCCATCGCACCGCAAAGGTACAATATCGCTTTCTCGACATCGGCAGTGGACCTACGATTGTCTTTACCTGCGACCCGCCGATGACGATCGAAGTCTACGGCCCTCTGATCGAGTCCTTTGCCAAGCACTTCCGCGTGGTCGTGGTCGAACTGCCGGCCATGGGCTTTTCCGCGACCACATCCGATTATGCCTTCGGGTTTCGCGAGACCAATGACGACCTGGCCACGTTCCTGCGCGATGTGGCTGGCGAAGGCAGCATCTTCGCTTTCTCCTGCGCTGCCAGTCTCGCCGCGCTCGATATCGCGGGCCGGATGCCCGAACTCGCCTCGCACCTTGCCCTGATACAAGCTGGCGGAACGGAGGCTTTTGCCATCTGGAAAGCGGGGCGCGATCCCAAGGGCATTTTAGCACGGCCAATCGTCGGTCAGCTCGCGATGGCGCGTATGGCGCCCAGGCGCATGCCGCAGTGGTATAGCCTTTCGGTTGGGCGCAAGCAGCAGATCCCGCATTTCTGCGCCTGCGCCGAACGCTCTTTTGAGCATGGAGCGATGTGGTCGCTGGCGAGCGCCTACCAGATCTATATGAATCAGCAGGATGAGCTGCCCCGACCTCCGCAGCCGATCCTGTCGATCTGGGGATCGGCAGACCGCTCGCACCCGGCAAGCAACGCCCATTCGCTCGCGCAGCTTTATGAAGGCGTGGAGACGGTGACCATTGATGACCTCGGCCATACGCCCGAGCTTGAAGCGCCCGAGGAGGTTCTGGCGGCGATCCTAGACTTTGCAGGGACACGATGAAGGCGGACAGCGATCCCGTCCCGCCCGGCTTCGAGCGGCATTTTCGAAAGAGCCCCGTCACCGATCCCTGGGAGCCACTCTTTGTCCGGCAAGACGGCGGCACGTTCAGCCTTGGGTTGAGGATCGCCGCTGCGCATAGCAATGCGCGCGGGCTGCTTCACGGCGGGGTGATCTCGGCACTCGCGGACAATGCAATGGGGCTCGCCTGTGTGATGCAGATGGAGCGATCTTCTGCCCTGACAGTCAGCCTGTCCGTGGATTTCCTCTCGATCGGGCGGATCGGCCAATGGCTCGAAGTGCGAGCAGTGCCTGCAAAGCTGGGGCGCACGCTCGCCTTTGCCGATGCGAGGATCGAGGCGGATAGAGAGATGATTGCGAAGGCCGCAGCGACCTTTCGCATCGTCGAAGTTGCATCGAAGGCTACCTGAACTTTGCAATCCGGTTTTCACACTGCCATCCCCATTGGCAGCTAACAATTTCTCCCGGCCCTGGCGGCGGTATTCTGCCGCTCTTAAAACCGTTCATCCGGAGGCGGTCGGAAGAATGGCAAAGCTGGGGCCGACTGCGGACAGTCTGCTTTTTTACGCGCAAAGTGGAATGCCGACTTTGCGGGTAAAGACCTGATATAGAAAATTATCGGGCTACTTTTGTTGCGCTACGATCATGGAAGCAGACATCGAATTCTGAGCATGTGCTGATTGCAAAGTCCCTTCGAGGTTGTAGTCTCCTCTCCAAAGGGGGGACTATTGGATCAGGCGGGAACCGGAGTCATCGCACGAAGAGCGGCGAGAGCCCGTCTATTCGGAGAATTCCGGCTCGAGACGCCGGATGGCACGCCGGTAGTTCTGAACAACCGTCGCGCATCGCTCTTACTCGCGATCCTTTTCCTTGAATCAAGCAACAGCATGGACCGCGAAGCGCTTGCGAAGCTGCTTTGGCCCGATCGATTTCTTGCGCAGGCCAAAGCCAGCCTGCGCCAGTGCCTGCTCGACTTGAAGCGAGTGTTGGGCAAGCATGATCTGGATTGCCTTGTCATCACGCGTTCCGAGATCGCCCTTAATCCGCAAAGCACTACATCCGACTTGCAAGACCTTGAGACAATTCTCTCATCGGAATGCCCTGAACGAGCCGTCTCTTCGATACTGGAAATCGGCACCCGTTCGCTAATTCAGGAACCGCCGCTGAACTCCGAGATCGACGAGTGGCTGACCAAACGGCGCCAGCATGTCGACGCTCGTTTGCGCGCCCGTCTGTCCGAAGCCATCCGGGCCTCTTCGGGTGCGACGAGCGAAAAGCTTCTCGAAGCGACTAGGGCCCGTTTTCCGACCTATCGGCGGTTCAGCCAAGTGGTCGATCAGGTAACGATTGCGCTCCTGCCCTTCGCGCAGATCGATACTGTGGGCGGCAACTTCTTTCTTGCTGACGGAATTGTCGACGAGCTTTCGACGCGGCTTGCCGGGATCAACGGCATCGGCCTTTCGGGACGGACATCGGTCGCCGCCTTGGCGAACAAAGGGCTCACTCTGACCGAGATGGCATCCGACCTCGGCGTTTCTCACCTGATCGAAGGAGAGGTCAGACGCGGAGAGGGTGGGATCGATATTCGCATTGCACTTGTCAGCGGCCAGTCAGGCACCGAGGTCTGGTCGGATCGGCTCAGCGGCTCGATCGAAGACTTCTTCGATGGCCGCAAGGTCATCGGCTCCAATGTCATCGGCGCAATCTGCCGCGCCTTGGGAATGACTCCCTCTCCATCGCCATCGCGCAGGATGACCGGCAATCGCGAGGCCTACGCGTTGTATCTGCAGGCGCGGGCGATGGTTCAGAAAATCGGCGTCGACGGTGCTTTTGCGCAAGGGATCGAATTTCTCGAACAGGCGCTCGAGATCGACCCCGAATTCGCCGAGTGCTGGACCGCGCTCGCCAACGCGCACATCATGACAGCGGCGATCACGCCCAGCCTCACGCGGGTTGAGCAATCGGCCGAGGCCGCGCGCTGTGCGCGGCGCGCCATCGAGCTCGATCCGGGTCAGGGCCACGCATTCTCGATTCTCGGCATCCATGAATGGACCCAGTTCAATCCGGCAGGCGCGCTGGAAATGGCATTCGAGGCCTATGCTCGCGATCCCAATGACGCCGATGTCTGCTCGCGGCTTGGGTCCTGCCTGCTTTACTTGGGAAAGGCGCGCGAGGCACTGCCATACGTCGAGGAAGCCGTGGATCGCGACCCGATCTACGGTCGCAACTATGCAATGCTGACCTCGGCCTACCTCAGCCTCGGAAAGATAGACAAGGCCTTGGCGGCAGGCCAGCGGCTGGCCGATCTCGGAACACCGGCGCTCTGGCTGGCGCTGGCCCAGTTCGCCAATGGAGATAATGAAGCGGCGATGCAGACCCATTACGACGTTCGGTCGTATCTGGGATCAACCGTTATGCGCCCACCGGGCATGCCGCCGATGGATGATGGTGCGCGTGACGCCTACTTCGCCTTTGCGGCGCGCGGCATCTATAGTGGCAAGGAAGAAGACCGCGCCGCCTATTGCCGGATGCTCGATGGCTTGCACGCCACGATGCCCGATCCATACGATTCAACCATCGCATTCCCGGCAATATGGATGGGCCACAGCGAGCTCGTGATGAAGATATATTCGGCACGCATCCATCCTGCCAACATGTTCGGCCTGATGAGCCTCTGGATCGATATCGACCCGATCAATCGTACTATCCGCCATCCCGACTTTATGGATTTTGCCGAACGCATCGGCATGGTCGAGGCGTGGGAGCGGTTTGGTTGGCCCGATCTCATGCCCGGCGATCCGCGAACAGCCTGAACGGGCACGATTTGACGCTTTTTTGACGTTTGGGCAGCTTGACCGGTGGGCTTACTTGGGGGCATCTCCGTCCCACGAGGAATACAATGATACCGCCAAATTTTCGGGGCTTTGCGGGCATAGGCACGCCAAGCCAAGGGTAGACTTTGCGAAAATTCCTCCAGTGGGTCGCACCGCTACTGACCGGACTTTGCAGCGCTGCTGCTTGTTCGCTCGCGACCAAACATTGGGGGAGTTCACATGACTAATTTCAAGAGCCTGATTGCAGCTGCAGCCGTTGCCGTTTCGGCGCCAATCGCAATGCCCGCTGCCGCGCAGGAATTCCCGCTCGAAGCGGGCGAATATGCGCAGTTCAACGGCATCTACGTCAAGGATGGCGGCGATTACAAATACGCCGAATGGCTCGCGGGGGAATGGAAGCAATTCCAGGACTACGCGCTCTCGCAGGGCTGGATCACCGGCTACAAGATCTTCTACAACGTGAACCCGCGCGACGGCGAACCCACGATGTATCTGATGACGAGCTACGCCAGCCTGCCCGATGCAGCAGAGCAGGAGCGCCGCAATACCGCCTTCGATGCCTGGGCAAAGAAGACCTCCGAGCAGCAGATCGCCGAAAGCGGTAACCGCGCCGAGTATCGCACGGTCAAGAGCAGCATCCTGCTCCAGGAGTATACGCCGCGCTGAGCGCGTCGTTACCGAGCCTCGGCGGGTGCTATGCGACCCGACGCCCGCCGGGGTTCATCCTTCGAAACAACACGAGGATCGATACCGATGGCTACAACAACCACGCCCGCAACCGACCTTCACCGCGCCTATGTCGCCGCGATCAACACCAACGAAATCGACACCATCCTAGCGCTGCTGAGTGATGAGGTCGTGTATCAGGTTCCAGGCGAAGCGGAGCTGATCGGCAAGGCGGCTGTGGCCGAATGGGCTTCGGCCTTCTTCGCCGGATATGAAGCGCAGTGGGAGAAGACCGAACACGCGCTCGAAGTGTCAGGCGATCTCGCGGTCAGTCGTTACACCTACACCGCCAAGGTCCGCGCCCGCGAGGACGGAGCGGAGATGGGCGAGGTGGGCAAGGGCACCTGCGTCTACTGCCGCAACGCCGCCGGAGAATGGCTGCTGATGATCGATAGCTGGAGCACGCACGAGCCCTGATCAGAAGGGGCCGTACGGCTCGGCACCCCGCAGTCTTGAAGTGGAGGAACCGCAATGCCTGTTCCAGGACCTGTACCTGCTCATGTTGTTTATCGCACCCGCCGAATGGTCGAGATGCTGACATGGTATGAAACCGTATTCGGCGCAAAGCCGGTCTATCGCAACGAGGCGCTGGCCTTTCTTGCCTATGACGAAGATCACCACCGCTTCGCCATTGCCGATCTCGACATCATCGCACCGGGCGGCAGGGCCGATGATCGCGGCACGATAGGCGTCGATCATGTCGCCTATGACGTTTCATCGATGCGCGATTTGCTCGAAGCGTGGAGCGATCTCAAACAGGCAGGCATCACGCCTTACTGGTGCGTCAATCACGGCATGAGCGCCTCGCTCTATTATGCCGATCCCGACAGCAACCAGCTGGAATTTTCGGTCGATTGCTTCGCCGCGAAAAGCGACTGCAGCGCCTACTTCGCCGCCATGACCGCCGACACCAATCCGGTTGGCGTCGAATTCGATCCTGCCGACTGGCTGGAGCGCCTGCGCGCAGGCGAGGATGAGCGTGCGCTGCTTGCAATCGATCCCGAAGGCGACGTGTCGCCGATACGTGGTGCACTGCAGACGATGATTGCTTGAGGAGCGGAAATCCATGTTGATTAGACAGCCCGAGAAGACGGTCGTCAACTGGCACAGCGACACATCGTGCTGGCATGACTTCAAGCTACGCAGCGGTGACATAGTTGTCGTCACTCCGCCGAAATGCGGCACCACCTGGGTTCAGCGCATTCTCGACATGCTGCTCAATCGCTCAACCGAGCAGCGGCAATTCACGATGTCCCAACCCTGGCTCGATGCCTATTTCGTTCCGAAGGATATGGTGCTGCCGGCGCTTGATGCCAGTGTCGAACGACGCTCGCTCAAATCGCATGCCCCTCTCACCGCGCTGCCGCTGCATGACGATGTGCTCTACATCAACGTCGCACGCGACCCGAAGGACGCGTGCATGTCGTACCACGATCACACCACCGCTTACACCGCCAAGACACTCAGCGAACTCGACCAACGCGGCCGTGAGATTCCCGAGCTTGGAGCGCCGTATCCGCGAGCGTCAACCGATGCCCGTGCATTCTTTCGCCGCTGGCTCGGCGATCCCGACTACGCTCCTTTCGATGATTACACGGCTCACGAGATGTTCGAGCTTGAGCGCAGTTTCTGGACGGAGCGTCATCGACCGAACGTGCTCATGGTCCACTACAACGACCTCAAGGCGGACCGCGCCGGAGAAATGCGGCGCATCGCGGATTTTATCGGGGTCGAGATCGACGAAGCGCTCTGGTCGGAGATGGTCGAAGCAGCAGGCTTCGAGGCCATGAAAGCAGGGGGCGAGGCAATGCTCCCAAATGTTGCAGAGGCGTTTGAAGGCGGCGCGCAACGTTTCATCAACAAAGGCACGAACGATCGCTGGAAAGGTGTGCTGACCAAACAGGACCTCGCCGATTACGAAGCGCTGCTCGGTAGAGAGGCGACGCCTGACCTCGCAGAGTGGATGACCAACGGGAGACTGGAAGCAGGCGATCCAACTCCGTGCGAAACTCTCGTAGCAGGCGGGCGCTCAACCAAGTGTTGACCTTCCTTACTTTCGTGCAGCCTTGATCAATTGAGGGAATGAGATGTCAATTTTCGCAAGACTCGTGTCTCGCTATCTTATTGGGCTGGGTGGGCTGGCAATTGCCGCAACCTCGGTCCTTGCACTCGTTCCATCGAGCGCGCTTGCCAATAGCGCGGCCGAGGAAGAGGCCGCCTTGGCAGCCGCCAACCGCTTCCTCGCAACGCTTAGCACAAAAGATGCTGACGCCTACGCCGCGACCACCATTGCGGAAGGACGCGGGACGGGAACGGAAATAAGGGCGGACGGTTCGCGCGTCTTTTTCACCTACACATTCGAAGAACTGGTGAAAGCTCTGCCGACCGCCATTCCCGATGGATCGGTCGAGGCGCTGGTCGATCCGATGGTCCGGGTCGATGGCGATATCGCCATGGCGTGGTCAGACTACACTTTCACCATCAATGGCCAACTTTCGCATTGCGGCACCGACCACTTCGATCTGATTCGACAGGATGGTGTCTGGCGTGTGTTCAACCTGACGTGGACAACGCGCCACGACGATTGCGAGAGGCTGATGGCGACGGCCGCTCCTCCAATCGACCAGTTCGCGAGCGCTTACGCCGAGGCCTGGTCGAGCGGTAATCCCGAGCGGGTCGCAGCCTTCTTCGAGGCGGATGGACGCCTTGAGATCAATGACTCAGAGCCAGCACGCGGACGCGGCGCGATTGCCCAGGTCGCACACCGTTTCATGACCGACCTGCCGGGCATGAAGCTGCGCTTCGATGGGCTGGATAGCGATGGACAGCGAGTCATGTTCCGCTGGACGCTGACAGGAACGAACTCCGGGCCGGGGGGCTCCGGTGCTCGCATAAAGATCAGCGGGGCTGAGGCCTGGCTGCTGGGCGAAAACGGTCTGATTGCGGACTCGCTCGGCCGGTTCAACGAGGACGACTACGCGAGGCAACTGGCATCCCCGGCATCGCGATACGTCCCACCCTCGGTACCTTACAGCTTCTTTCCCGCTGACAGATCGCTGACCCATGCGGAGGATGGAGTAATGCTGCCCGATGGGCGCTTGCTGGTGGGGGATTGGGACCATGGCCTTGTCGGCTTGAGCGCGGATGGTACGAAACGACCGTTCGGTGATTTCGCCTCTGCGGGTTTTCGGACGAAGCCCGATCCGCTTTGGAACAGCCCCAACGGAATCTCCTGGGAGCCGGATGGGCGCCATGTGCTGGTGGCGGACATAACCGGCGGCCATATCTACCGCGTCGATACGAAGACCGAAGCGGTAAGCCGCATCTACGACCACCCCTTCGGCGTCAATGCGGTGGTCCGCGATCCGACAGGTGCGATCTGGTTCACTCAATCGACCGAGAACGCCGCCGGAGAAGGTTCCGAAGCCCGCATGTTTGCCGCTGCCGACAAACCGCTTGGCGATGGCTCGGTCTGGCGCATGGCAGCCGATCAGGTCGGATCGACGAAGCCCGAGGTGGTGAAAGTCGCGGAGGGACTTGATTTCGCTAACGGGATCGCTTTCGACGCAGTCCGCGGACGGCTCTATGTGGCGGAGATCGTCGCCAATCGCGTGTTGAGCTTCGCTGTCAATTCCGAAACCGGATTGCTGAGCGATCGCCGGGTGCTGGCCGAAATTACGACGCCCGACAATATTGAGCTGGACGAGGACGGCACACTTTGGGTCACCAGCCCGTTCGCCAATGCTGTCTTTACCGTCGATCCTGATACAGGAGCATGGGAGGCGGTCTTTGCGCCGACACCCGAAACCAGTGAGCGGATCGTTGCCGATTTCAGGCGAAGGCAGGCTGCTGGTGCACCCATACTGCCGCTGCTTGCCCCCGACATGTGGGGCCCCATGCCGGGCCTTTTGACCGGTGTGATCCATGCGTCCGATGGCACGGTCTACGTCTCGGGTCTCGGAGATGCACTCGTTCGGCTGGATTTGCGCGATGAACGCTAGGGAATCGAGCCACGAGCCATCCCCTTTCGATCTCGCCGACAAGGTTGCGATCGTCACGGGCGGAAATCGCGGTATCGGCCGCGCAATTGCCCTGGGACTTGCCCGGGCGGGCGCAGCGGTCGCAATCCTGGCCCGCGATCCGCAGCGCAACGCCACTGTAGAAGCCGAGCTCGACCAGGTCGGGCGTCCAACCCACGCGGACATCCTCGACGTGACCGACCGGGCAGCCATTGCCGAGGCGGTAGGACGGGTCGAGAGGGCGCTCGGCCCGATCGATATCCTCGTCAACAATGCAGGCAATACCGATATCAGCGGCGGGGTTCTGAACCAGTCGGAAGACGGCTGGGACAATGCCCTGGCAACGCACCTGACCGCCACCATGCTGCTTTCCAAAGCGGCCGCCAGTTCGATGCAGGCGCGCCGGCGGGGCAAGATCATCAACCTCGCCAGCATGTATTCCACGTTCGGAGCGGCGGCCGTCCCGTCTTACGCGGCGGCGAAGGGCGGCATAGTCCAGCTCACCAGGTCGATGGCGATCGAGCTCGCGCCGCACGGCATCCAGGTCAACGCCATCGCGCCCGGCTGGATCGCCACCGAGATGACCAAGGTGGCGCGCGAAGATCCGGACTGGAGCGATTTCAACACCATGCTTTTGGCGCGCACCCCGGCCGGGCGGTGGGGCGAGGCGGAGGAATGCGCGGGCGCCGCGGTTTTCCTCGCCAGCCCGGCGGCGGACTTCGTCACCGGCATCATCTTACCCGTCGACGGCGGGTATTCGGTTTTCTGATAGGGGAGAATTGCAAGTGACGAACAAACAGGTCGTCGAGGCGCTTTATGCCGCCTTTGCCGCTGGCGATATGGATGCAGCGGCAGCGGTCATGGCCCCCGACATGACGTGGAACGAGGCGGAGAATTACACTTTCGCCGACCGCAACCCTTACATCGGGGCAGAAGCCGTGTTCACCGGGGTTTTCGGAAGAACCGCCGAGTTGTTCGACGATTTCGCAGTCGAAGTGGGCACCTTTGCTTGCGAAGGCGACACCGTCGCGGTGCAGGGTCGTTACTCGGCAATCGTCAGGGAGACTGGCGAGCGGGTGAACCCGCACGTCGTCCACTGGTTCACGGTGAGGGACGGCAAGATCGTGGCCTTCCAGCAGCACCTCGATACGTTTGCGATGGCCAGGGCGCTGGGGCAGTTGGCATGACGAACGTCGCTGCCGTCACCTCGATCAGCTTCGACGCATATGGCAGCGTGCGGAGCCTGATCGACGGCTGGACCTTCCTCGTCGGTCAGTATCCGAAGCACCGTTTTACCAGCGAAGGGCCGGTGCGAGGATTCATTGCCAATGTCGACAACGCTTTCCTCAACATGGTGGTGATCGGACTACCGACCGGCGGCCCGCAAGCCTTCGGCGAGGTGTTGGGACAGGCGGCGCAGACCATGCGCAGTTGCCCCTATCCGGCGATGCTGGCCAGCGTGCCGCAATGGTATCCCGATGGAGCCGAGGCGATGTTCGAAGAGGCGGGGCTTGCCGCAGCGCAAGAGCTGTGGGGGATGGCTGCGCCGGACCTTGCTCCGCAAAGACGACCCGCGCCCGATCTCGATTTTCGCCTTATCCGCGAATCCCGAAGCGCCATCGATATCGGCCTCGTCAACGCCGCGGCATACGCGATGCCGCCAGAGAATTTCGCGATCACAGCCAATGTTCACCAGTGGACCGGCGAGCATTTCGGTGTGGTCGGCTATGATCATGGCGAGCCTGTCACTGCCGCGCTGGCCTACATCCAGGACCATCAGGTTTATGTCGGCTGGGTAGCTACCCAGCCGGATCGCTACGGACAGGGTCTGGGCGAGGCGGCGATGCGGCGGTCCATCGCGGCGGCTCGGGCGGCTGCGCCCGGTCCCTTGCCGCTGTGGCTGCACGCGACCGAGGCCGGCCGCCCGCTCTATCGCAGCATGGGCTTTGAAGAGGCAGCGCATATGCGGCTGCATGTCCTCGGCGGAGACGCGCATTGACCCGCTGTGGTCCTGCCGCTCTTCCGTGCCGGTCCGAGCGGGTTCCGGCGCACACTGCGCCAATCGATGTCATGACATGACCAGACACCGCCAGCTCCAAAGAAAACTCGGCCTGCCCTTTGCGATCGCGGTCTGCGTCGGCACCGTGGTCGGCACGGGTATCATGCGTGCGCCTGGCGAGATCGCCAAGCTGGTGCCCGATCCGACAATCGTGATGATGCTGTGGCTGGCGGGCGGGTTGTATGTCCTCCTGATGTGCAACGTGGCAGCGGAGATTTCCTCCATGATTCCGCGCTCTGGCGGACATTATATTCCGGTTCGGGAGGGCCTGGGCGACAGCATGGGCCTTCTGGTCGGCTGGACATTCTGGATAGCCTTCGTGGCAGTCAATGCCGCCATTTCGATCGCCGCGGCAGAGTTCCTCGGCACGGTCGTGCCGTGGATCGGAGCGAATGTCGAATGGAGCGCGCTGGCTATCTTGCTGGCAATCACCGCTCTCAACTGGGCCGGGGTCGAGGAAGGGCGCTGGGCCCAGACAGCAAGCACTATGCTCAAAACCGCCCTTTTGCTTGCGGTTGTCTGCATAGCCTTTGCAATGCCGGCTGGCGAAGCGGCATCTGGCGTGGACGGGACGACTCGCGCACCTGTGGCAGCAGAACCGATCACCCTGCTGACCCTTCTGGTCGGACTGCAATTCATCGTCGCGGTCTATGACGGCTGGTACACAACCATCTATTTCGCAGGCGAGGACAAGGATCCGGGCCGCAATATCCCGCGGTCGCTGTTCCATGCCGCCATCATCGTCACCCTTATATACCTCGCGGTAAACTGGGCGCTCATACGGGCCCTGGAGTTCGATGTGCTGAGCTCATCGACGCTTCCTATGGCGAGCGTCATCGAGGCGGCCTCGGGGCGATGGGGTAGCGTGTTCGTGGCCTTTCTTGCGACCCTCATGGCGCTAGGGACGCTCAATGGATGCATCATGGCCACACCGCGCATCCTGTACGGCCTTGCGGAAGACGGGCTGTTCCCGAAAGCGGCGCTCAAGGTCAATCGCGGCGGTACGCCATGGGTCGCGCTGGCGGCAGGAACCTTGCTGTCAATCCCGCTGATCTTCACGGGAAGCTATGTCTTCGTCTTCCGGCTCATGGGCGCGCTGACGCTGTTCGGGACCTGTCTCTACGTTTTGTCCTATTTTGCGCTGCGCTATCGCCGCCCCGAAATGCCGCGCACCTACCGCGCAAGGGGGCACCCGGTGCTGCCGATATTCATCCTGCTGGTTAATGTATCGCTTGTGGCCGGCTACGTCGTCTCCGATTGGGTGAGCGGCCTCGTGATGGTCGGCCTTGTCGGGATTTGCTTGCCAATCGGCGTTTACCTCGGCCGCGAAAAGCGGCGCGCGGCTGGAGGATTGAAAGCCTGAGAGCCTCTGGGTGCGCCCCTTGCAGCCCATCCTCTACCTGCCAAGGGAAGCGCCTGTAGCGGCTCCCCATTCACGACAAAAAAAGGGGGGCCATCGTGGAACAATGCGCTTTCAAAGGCCCGGCCTACCTCTGTGTAAGTCATCGAATCGGGCACGTAGCTGATATCTTCTTATTCCGGCGCGAACGGCAGCTATTGGGTCAAGACGCGAGCAGCGCGAATGACCGAAATGAGGGCGCGTAGCCGCCATCGTTTCTAGTCCGATCCAAAGCAGCTTTCGGATGAAAATAGCGATCATTCGAATGACTGAAATTGGTGTGGCAAGCTCCTACGAAAATATCTGAGCCAATAAGATCAACTCTCATTCCGGATCTGACAAGTCTCCGCGACCCAAGACTTCTCCCCATAAAACATTTCTCAGAGAACAGTCCTGAATACGAAGTCGCGATGATTATTAATCCCATTTCTCAACACGGCCTAATTATATGCCACATCCTTCCGCGGTTTCCGTTGTCTTCCCGATCCGATACGTGATCTGCTGTCAATAGAGAGAAGTGAGATTTTTTTCGGGATGATGTGACTGGTTAAAGTAGGCACATATCTTTCTATGAAATTGAGTCGTTCTCGTAGGACAACATTGAGCCCTTCAGTACTTATGCGTTTCGCATAACTTTGCCCATTAACGGTCGCTCTCCTATGGCCCATAATATCGGCCCTGATATCGTCATTAACGCCATCGACTTCGTACTGTGATGATCCGAGGCTCCTTATCGAATGAATGTCGGGGCCTTTCCCTTCTTCGTTTATCGGTAGCGGCAATCGTTCGCTAATCCACCCAACCATATGGACCCATGCGCGCTCGTAGAAATGGGCTCCGCCGCGCTTCTTCTCATTTAAATAGAGCTCTGGGAATACGGCAAGGTGCCCTTCGTCCCGAATGGCCGACACGTAGTCCAGAAATCCCAAACGGATTATCTCCGGGTGCAGCGGGATTTCTCGCCGCCGGGCTATGCGCTTTTCGCCTGCTTTTTCGCCGTCCTGTCCGCGGGTGTAATTGTCCCGAATGACGATGTGCGGTGTGGGGTGATCAAGCTCGACATCCGCGACCTCTAGGGTCTGTGGGGATTCATTTTGAATTGAGGATTGCGGCGGCGAGGTAGATCATGGCGGCGAAGCTCTGATCG
>NZ_JAIGNO010000020.1 GCF_019711515.1 Qipengyuania qiaonensis | reverse complement strand
TACAAAGCGTTCCATCCAAAGCGTGAATCACAAATCCACGCAAATGGGAATCCTAAATCCCCACAGACCCTAGAGCGCCCGCAGCGCTAGGGAGACCCGGTCGCCCTCCGCGACCCCCTCCGCCTTGCGCACCTGCGCCTTGACCGGGAGCAGCCAGCCACCTTCCTCGCGCGGAAAGCAAGAGGTCTGCCACTCGGTCGCGCCGATCCGAACTTCGACCCTTAGCGAGCGAAATCCGCGCTTGCGCCCGAACTCCAGGCGCCGCATCGCTTCGATTGCCGAAAGCTCCTCGCCAGCCTCGCCATCGACCGTCACGAAAAACCAGCTGACGCCGTTATCGGCGGTCCAGCGCCACAACGGTCCCGAGACGGCCAGCGCATCGCTCACTCGCTTGCGCGCCGCACCGGAACGGGAATGTTGCAGACGTCCGCCCCGCCCGCGGGCACGATGAAGAATGGGTCGCGGCGGTTGGCGCGCGCATCGGCATAGCGGGCGAAGGTCTGGCCTTCGGTTGAAAGGTACTCGAACGCAGGACGCTCGGCAGCCGGGAGTTCGCTCGCTACGCGCACGCTCAGGACCGGCGTGCGCTTGTCTGCCTCGTCGGCGGTGTAGAAGCCCAGATCGCCGGAGCCGCGCGGCAGCGACGAGAGGTATTCCATGCCCTCGATAATCCGCCCGACCAGCGCGATATTGCGATCGAGATGTCGCGGCGCATGGCCGATCACCGTGTAGAGCTCTGCGCCGGTGCCGGTGTCGGGTGACATCCCGCGCCCGACCCCGACCATGCCGTAGCAGTGGACGGGCCAAAACCAGCTTTCCGAAACTTCACTGCTATATCCCTTGGCACGTGCCTCGTGTGCCAGTAGCCGGGGATTTTCGATTGGCTCGTCATCTTCGTCGAACCATTGCCTCTGCTCAGTATTACCAAGGGGCCAACCGTTCCAGATTTCGACCCACTCAGCGTAGCTATCACGCTCGTGCCAACCAGCGATGGCATTGTCGGTCTGAGTGCTCTCGATCGAAATCATGTCGATCTTGTCGCCTTCGCTCATCGTGTCACCTGGCGCGAGACCTGACGCATTCAGTATTTGCAATACGGCCGCATCATGCTCGGCTTCTGATGCCTGAGGGTTTGAAAAAACGCGTTCGGCTTGAGCGAAAGCAACCGCCATCTCCGCTTCCACGGCGGCAAGTTCTGAGTCGGTCGGCGGGTTTGCGACCTGGAGTTGAGCGTTAGCGTCACTAAGAGCGTCCATAGTGACGCGATACTCGCTTTCCGAAATCACATTTAAGCCCTCCGGCAGCGGCTTCGCTTCCCCCTCGGCTTCCGGATTGTCGTAATTCGGATCGCCCCACTGGACGACATAATTGTCCTGCACGCGGTTTACGGCAATATCGTCGTACCACCCGGCGCGGGCGAGGGTGCGGATGTTTTGCACCCAGCCCTGGCTGAAGGGGGCGGACATAAGCTGGATCACCACTTGGCGCGCCGACCCGTCGGCGGCGGGAGCGAGCGTCATCACCAGCAGGTCCTCTGCCGGGATCGCCGTCCATTCGGCTGCCGGGGCCTGGGCCACGATCTCGCCCGGCGAGAGCTCTGTCGACGCGGCATGCTGCGCCAAAGCGGGAGAGCCAAGCGCGAGCAGCGCGGCGAACGAAATGAGCGGCTTCGTCATTCCGACAGGCGTGCCACCGCCAACTGCAAAACAAAAGCCCCCTCTCGCGCATTGTAGGGGCGGGAGGGGGCTTCGAGACGGCGTTCGCAGGGTATGCCTGATCCGCGCAGCACCGTCACTTCGGACATCGTACACCAAAAAACGCAAATGCCAATAATCCTGTTTCCGCTCCGGCTTGCGGAATCACCGTCCCGCCGCTAGAGGCGCGCCTTCTTGTTTGCCCGACTTGTCGGGACTACTGCGCTTTGCGCTATTCGAGGTCCGGGTTGTTCACGAGAACGGCCAGGGCCCGACGAGCGGAAGCCAAGCCGGCCGCAAGGTCGGCCGGTAGCGCAAACGGGAATGCGGAGCAGTGGCCGAGTGGTCGAAGGCGCACGCCTGGAAAGTGTGTATACGGTAACCCCGTATCGAGGGTTCGAATCCCTCCTGCTCCGCCACCGGCCTTTTCAGGTCGATCCGATCCTCCCCGAAATCGCGCGGAAAGCTTTACAATTCCGCGATTTGCGACTCCTATGCAGTCCGAACCCACCCGCCCCTAGCCGAATGCGGGTGGGGGTATATCAGGGGTAAGGGCTCAAACGGATTGGGGGTATTGGATGCTGACGGACAAGGCGGTGCGCGCAGCAGTCGTCAAGGATAAGGCTTACAAGCTCACCGACAGTCGTGGTCTGCACCTACACGTATCGGCGAGCGGACACAAAAGCTGGCGCTATAAATATCGCTTCGAGAGGAAGGAGCAACTGCTGACGCTCGGCGCATACCCCGAGGTTTCGCTGGCTGATGCCCGCGAAAAACGGGACGAAGCGAAGAAGATCCTGCGTGAGGGGCGTGATCCCCGCCACGTCGCAAAACGCAGCCGATTGGTGGGTACCAGCGATTCGGTAAAGTCATTCGAGGAGATGGCGCGCGAGTGGCACGCTCTCCAGATCGAACGCTGGAAGCCTGTCCATGCCAAGGATGTCATCACCAGCCTCGAGCGTGACATCTTCCCTCATCTCGGAGTGATGCCGCTGGCCGAGATCGACAAGCCCCTGCTTCTATCGTTTCTGCGCAAAATCGAGAGCCGCGGCGCGATAGAGACCGCTCGCCGGATCAAGCAGCGCGTGGCGGCTATCTATCGCTACGCCAATGCTGAAGGTGCAAAACTCGAAAACCCTGCGGCGGATATCAACGACGCATTGAAGCCCCTGCCGCCACCGAAGCGTTATCCCGCTTTGCTCGACGTGGAATCCATCCTTACCATGATCGGCGACATCGACCGAGCAGGAGCCTCTCCGGTCAATCGTCTCGCTGCCCGTCTGCTGGCTCTGACTGCGCAGAGGCCCGGCATGGTGCGGTTCATGGAGTGGAACGACATTACCGGCATCGACTGGGCTAATGCCAGTGCGGACAGCAGCGAGGCGCTCTGGAAAGTGTCGGCGGACAAGATCAAACAGGAGCTTCATCTTCGCAGCGATGAAGCGTTCGAGCATCCTATCCCACTCTCGTCGCAATCGGTAGACACACTACGCGCCGTGCGCTGGCTTACAGGACGCTCGCAGTTCGTTTTTCCAGGGGCGCGGTCAGGTTTGAAGCCCATCAGCGAGAATGCCATCGGCTATTTGTACAATCGCGAAGGCTACAAGGGGCGTCACGTTCCCCATGGCTGGCGCTCCAGCTTCTCGACCATCATGAACGAACAGGCCGAGCGCGAACTGGGGACGGATATGCGACTCTTGGCCGATCGAATGATCGTCGACCTGATGCTTGCCCATACCCCGAAGGGCATGAGTGCTAGCGAGCTTCGCTACAACCGCGCCGCTTACATGCCGCGTAGACGCGAACTCGCGCAACGTTGGGCCGACATGATCATGGACGGCGCGATGCCAGCGGGGGAGATCATCGATAGCCCGCGCCGCAAGCGCCGTTAGCCACTACCCCGTTTGGCGGCTTGTTCGGCGATGTAGGCAAGGACTTCGGTCTTAAGCCATCTGCTACTCGAACCGAGTTTAACGGGTTCGGGGAAAATACCCTTATCCATGTCGGCGTAGATCGTGGAGGAACTCCTCCGGGTCAAATCGCATACTTCGTCGAGCGTCATCAAAACTGGTCCAGCGCCAGGCGGATCTTGAGACGGCTGGGTGTGATCTTCGTCGAGCGTCGCCTGATTGGATTCATTGACAATAACCTCCCGAGCCATCGCACGGGCAGCTCTTTTTTGCGGGTCGACGATTGCCTCCACCTGCCGATTGGTCAGCGGCCCGAGCGGCTGGAGCGACACGAGCCAGCGATCAAACTGCTTCGTATCTACAAAAATGCGGTGAGTGGGTTCCGCCGACGCATCCCACCATCGCTCGAGGTTGAAAGCGCCGGTTGAAAAACGAGGCAGCTGATCGTCGATCTCCCAGTGCGCCATCGGAATCGTGGCTACTTCGCCGCCACCCAGGGGTCGCCCGAAGGTGTCGAGCTTTCCGGTCGCGAACGCGTGAGCCATATGCTCCGCGTCCAGCCGCACAAGATCGCGCGCCGCGTCGTTCTCGCCGCCGTCCTCGGGTGCTTCGAAGATGTCGGGCAGCTCGTAAGGTGGGAAGCCGGCCCGGCACATCACAACGTCACCGAATGCCGAGATTAGCGTCTTTCGACCGCTAGAAACGAGACTGGTACGACCTTCGTAAGGTGACCATGGGGTGATAGTATCGCTCACACGGAGAGATTAGCACGCGATCAGTTTTCGGCAATGAAATGACTGCTTTGCGCCCCAATCTCGGCCGTTCACGTGAGCGCCCACTACACCCAAATGCGGACATCGATTCTGCTATTGCGTCACTTCCAATTCTGCAGGCTGAAGGCCTTGATCACTTTCGTGCTCGGCAAACTTTCGCATCGGGCGGAACTTGCCGACAATCTGCGATTGCAGGATTCATGGCGGCATGCCCTGTCCTTTCATTGCGCGAACGGAATGGGCGGCAAGTCATCGTCCTGAGTCCTCCCGATTATCCGCAACTACCTCCCGGCGTGGGTCTGCGCCCATTTTTCCATCGCCTGCAAGACCGGTTTTAAGCTGCGGCCACGGGCGGTTAGCGAGTAATCGACGCGGGGCGGCATCTCGCCGTAGTCCTTGCGGTGAACAAGCCCGTCCGCTTCCATCTCCTTCAATGTTTTCGAAAGTGTGCGATGGGTGATCGCGCCAAGGCGGCGCTGCAACTCGTTGAAACGCAGTGGGCCATCCATGAGCCAGAAAATTACCATCGGACGCCATTTGCCCGCGAGTAGATCGAGCGTCCTTTCTGCCGGGCAATGCCAGCCATCCGCTATAGTTTCCGGCTGGTTCATTACAGTATCTTGCTGGATCGTACTTGCTGACATGTAAGCACACACATATGTTTCGACCAACACGAAAGCAATGCTCCCAAGCGAACAGACGATATACTTGTTCGAAAGGTCAGATCATGAAGACACTCAACACCATTATGCGCAACGACAGCCCTCACTGGGTGGGCGACGGCTTTCCCGTGCGCTCGCTGTTCAGCTACCACGGCGATACCGCCGCCGTTAGCCCGTTCCTGCTATTCGACTATGCCGGACCGTGGAATTTCGAGCCTGTGAAGGGTCATCCACGCGGCGTGGGCGAACATCCGCACAAGGGATTCGAGACGGTGACCATCGTCTATGACGGCGAGGTCAGCCACCGAGACTCCACCGGCGGGGGCGGCACCATCGGTGCGGGCGAGGTTCAGTGGATGACGGCCGGAGCCGGCGTGCTGCATGAGGAGTTCCATTCGCCCGGGTATGCGAAGACCGGCGGTCCTTTCCGCATGGTGCAGCTGTGGGTCAACCTAACTGCGAAGGACAAGCGGACCCCGGCCAAGTACCAGGCGATCACGCGCGATGCGATCCCCGAAGTCACCTTCGAGGGTGGCCGCGCGCGGATCATTGCGGGCGATTTCAGCGGCAACAGGGGGCCTGCCAGCACCTTCACGCCGATCAATCTGTGGGACGTTCGGCTTGATGCCGATACCGATGTGATGCTCCCCGTTCCCGACGGCCACACAACGATGATCGCGGTACTCTCGGGCCATGTCACCATCGACGGCAAGGGATTGGGCGAGGCCGAGATCGGGCAGCTCTCCCGCCATGGCGAAGGCGCGGCGATCAGGGCCGATGGCGATGCCATGCTGCTGGTAATGACAGGCGAGCCGATCGACGAACCCGTGTTCGGCTACGGGCCCTTCGTGATGAACACCGAGGCCGAAATCCGCGAGGCGATCGCGGAATTCAACTCGGGCAAGTTCGGCGCGCTAGCCCCGGCCTGAGCCATTGGTACCCGGAGGGAGCGATCTCTCCGGGCACCTTATTTCGCGCGCCTGCCACACTCTCGTCCCCGCACCCGGACAAACTATCCGCTGAAGGAAATCCCCAATGATCGAACGCATCATCGACAAGCGCACGCATGACCTTGGCGGCGGGTTCGAGGTGGGCCGCGTGCTGCCCTTCCATGCCCGCCGCACGGTCGGGCCCTATATCTTCTTCGATCACATGGGCCCGGCAGACCTCGTCCCGGGCTTTCCGCGCGAGATGGACGTGCGCCCGCATCCGCATATCGGCATCTCGACCGTGACCTACCTTTATGACGGCGCTCTGACTCATCGCGACAGCCTTGGGGTCACGCAGGATATCCGTCCGGGCGAGGTCAACTGGATGGTTACCGGGAGCGGCATCACCCATTCCGAACGCTTCGATCACGCGCGCGAGCATGGGGCGCACATGCACGGCATCCAGGCGTGGGTTGCGCTGCCGACCGAGCATGAAGAAGCCGATCCGGCGTTCTACCACCACGAAGGCTCTGCCGACTTGCCGACGTGGGAAGAAAAGGGCCTGCGCGGACGCCTGATCGCGGGCAACGCCGAGGGAATGCGATCGGCGGTGAAAGTCCACAGCCCGCAATTCTACATGCACTGGGACATGGATACAGGCGCGCGCCGCACCTTGCCGGCGGAGTACGAGGAGCGCGCGGTCTACGTCGCCGCCGGGCGCGCGGAGGTTGCGGGCCAGGTCCTGGGGACGGGACAGATGGCGGTGCTCGAGCCGGGCAAGGACGTGCCTGTCACCGCGAAGGAGGCGGCCACGATCATGGTGCTGGGCGGCGATCCGATCGGCGAGCGGTTCATGCTGTGGAACTTCGTCAGCTCGTCGAAAGACCGGATCGAGCAGGCCAGGGAGGACTGGACGCAAGGGCGCATGAAATTGCCCAATGCGGACGATGAAGAGTTCACGCCCTTCCCGGAGGATCGCGACTATGCCTGACGAGCGATCCGTAATCTCCGTAAGGCTCGAAGATGGCGAGCGGCATGGGCGATATGTCGGCAGGGTCGAAGGGATCGACGCGGAAGGCGAGATCGCCTTCACCCGGCTCGGGCCGGATCTGATCAGTGCCGACCACACGAATGCGCCCGCCGAATTGAAAGGCACGGGTCTGGCGGCTACGATGGTTGAGCACCTCGTTGCCGACGCGCGGGCGCGTGGCTTCAAGGTCGTCCCGATCTGTCCCTATGTCCGCGCCCGGTATGAGAAGCACCCCGAATGGCGCGACGTCTTTACGGTCGGGCCGGGCGAGAAGCCGAAGCTGACGGCGGCGCAGCTCAGAGAGTAATAATCATGCTGCCGGCACCGCATTTCGAAACAGCCGGATCAGTACGGCGGCGGGGTCGTCGCGCGCTGGTTCTTCGCCGCAGCGGTCCACCAAGTCAGGTCATCGGCAAGGCGCGAGAAGGCCCGGTCGAGCGCCTGGCCCGCCTCGCCCACCGGCGCGCCATGTTCGTCGAGCGTCTTGGCAATGGGCCCGACCGCAACGGTGCTGGGGATGACCACCATGCCCATCTCGGTAAGCGTCCCGTGCCAGGTGAGATTGGCGCGTACCCCCGACAATCGGCCCGCAGAATAGCTCGCCACTGCCGCCGGGCGCCAGAACCATTCCTCCAGGAAGTGGTCGGTAAGGTTCTTGAGGCCGGGCTGGACACCCCAATTGTATTCGCCCGTCACGAACACGAAGGCATCGGCGCTGCGGATCTGCTCTGCCAGGTCCTGCATCGCCTGCGGCGCCTCGCCCGGCGCGTATTCCTTGTACATACGGTCGAGCATGGGCAGCCCGATTTCGCGGGCGTCGATCAGCCGGGCGTCGTTCCCGCGACCTTCGAGGCCACGCACGATGTAGTCGGCAAGGCGGATCCCGATTCGATCGGAGCGATAGGAGCCGTAAAGTACGAGGACTCGGTCTTTCATTTCGTCGGGCACCTCGATCGCTCCGCCGCATCGGAAGTTTCCGTAATGGCTGGTGAGGGAAGTGATGGCAATCTTCGGACGCGAAGTTCAGACTTTCGTCTGCAATGTCAACGCGACGAAAGGGATAGCGAGACGTTTGTCGGGACCTCACTCTTAGCAAGCGCTCCGGTGTCGTGCGGCGCTCAGGCTGACGCCTTGGTGCCGATCTTGCGGCAAATAGCAGGGGGGCGGGTTTATCCAATACTGACCAATCGCTATGGTAGGCCCGATTCAAGGAGCGATTGCCGCTATTCGTGCCGCTAGATTGCGAAGGCGCTCACGCGCTTGGCCATCTTGTAAATACTGCTGCAAAGCTACCAGGGTTGAATGACGGGTGCTGCCACTGGAGCGCCCACCGGCCGTATCTATCCAAATCGCGACGACGGCCGCACCATGGGAAACATAGTGATGATGGTTCTGGCCAATTCGAGTCTCTCCCACCGGTATTGCCGCGGTCGGCAGCCGTCCTATCGGCGCGCGGCGCGCGATCCGGCTTGCCCGTCGATCCCGATCGTGACGTGTACGATGCTGGAGCGGCAACCATGACCATCCATGCCCATTCCTCATACGCCGAGTGGCACAGCAAAGGCCAGCATGCGTCCTACTTGCGCAGCATGAAGTCCCCCGGCGCAATTCTCGACATACTCGAGATCGAGCGACCGGCGGGAGACATGTCTCGCCCGGCCGTGTCGGACATCGTGCTGGTGGAGGACATGCTCGGCTCCAGTCGGGTCCGAGGAAATCTGGGAGGAGGGCGCTTCGATGTGACCAGCCGCAAAGGCACCCTCGCCCTCGCTGCGCCCAATTTTCCGACCACCGTGATCAATGAAGAGAGACAACGGCTTCGCACGCTGGCCTTTCCCTTGGCGCAGTGGCAGCACGTCCTGGACGAGGCCGCCGATGGCCGGTTCTCGTTCGACACATCCTGCATCTATGGCCAGGTGTTCGAATCCCCGGCAATTCGCACCGCAGTCCGGAACTTGTGGGCGTTCTGCGAAGACGAGGGGGCGCCATCGCGGCTGCTGGCGCGGGCCGCGGGCTGCGAGATCCTCGCCGAACTGAGCCGGATGGGCGGGACTCCGTTCGCACCGACAAAGGGCGGCCTCGCACCATGGGCACAGCGGCGCAGTCTGGATCTGATGCATGCCCGGCTGGCCGAAGACGTCAGCCTCGACGAACTGGCGGCAGAAGCGCAGTTGTCGCCTTTCCATTTCGCCCGGATGTTCAAGCAGTCCCTTGGCGTACCGCCGCGGGTCTATCTGACGCGACTGAGGGTGGAGAAGGCCTGCGAGCTTCTCGAGCAGACGGATCTTCCGATCACCCAGATCGCCTTCGAGGTCGGATACTCGTCGAACCAGGTCCTCGCCCGGGTCTTCCTCAAGCACATGCGCATGAGCCCTTCCGACTTTCGGCGCGCTGTCCGGGATCCCAAGCGAGCTAGCACATGACGTCACGTTCGGCAGCTTCCTGGATAGCCCGAAAGGTGCATCGACCGATCTCCGGTCCGCGTGGCAAGCCCGACTATTTCAACGTCTCAGCGGCTTGTCGGATTACCTCGGTCACTTCGTCGGGACTTGTCATCGGCAGCATGTGACCATTCTCGACATCCGCGACCGTCGAACCGGCTCGCTGCGACATCCGGCGCTGGAGGTCGGGCGGTATGGTCCGGTCGATGGTCGCGATGATCGACCAGCTCGGCTTATCGTTCCACGCTGCAGAGCGCGCCCGATATTCAAGTATCGCCGAGTGGGACGCGGCTTGCGACCGTGCGACGAAGATGGCGTCTTCTTCGGACAGGCCATTGCCCACGATCGCGAGAAAGGCGTCTTCCTTGATCAGATAGTGGCCGTCATCGAATATCGTGAGCTTGTCGGGGGTGAACTCGCCCGGAGCGGAAGCCAGCAAATCCCCGCCGCTCTCACCAACATCGGGTTGGAACGCCGCGACGTAGACCAGGCCCCTGACGTCCGGGTCCGCCCCCACTTCGCTGATCACGACGCCGCCGTAGGAATGGCCAACCAGCAGCATCGGGCCCTCCTGCACATCGACTACCCGCTGTACTGCGGCAATGTCGTCTTCGGTGGAAGTCAGCGGCATCTGCGCGATCGTGACTTTATACCCGTCTGCCGTCAGGCGGTCGTAGACGTCGCGCCAAGTGCTGCCGTCGACGTTTGCGCCGTGGACAAGGACGATGTTCTTCACGTTGGCCAGTGCCGCACCTGACGGAAAGGTCATGAAGCCCAGCAACAGGGCACTGGAAAGAAGAAAGGCTCGCAGATGATACATGACCGGGTCTCCGTTCGATGTTGATTTGGCGGTGCCGCCAGGAACTCGTTCGGGCGACTTGTCGTAGCGGCTCTCAGTTTCCGTACTTCGAGAACGAGGCGACGGCCCTGTTTCCCATCAGCGCGACGCGACCGACCATTGACGCGTCACGCTTGCTCGGAGTCGATCGGCGCAATGGCTTCTCGGATTGCCGCTACCGCCTCGGCAATGGGTACGTCACCGCGGGTCACCTCAAGGATCATGCGGCTCAGGTCTGGCGATTTGAGTAGCGCGACAACCGTGGCCGCAACGTCGTCGCGCGTGATCTCTTCATGGATCTTGGCGAGTCCAAGATCGACCCGACCCGTTGCCGGATCGTCGAGAAGCGCACGATCAGCCAGTCGAGATCTGTCTGAACCAGCGCGACTTCTGCCCGCTTCTTCTGAACCATGTAGTGCTCGAACGAACCGTCCATGTGCCGCTCGCGCCAAGCTTCCGGGAAGACGGAGACGAGTATGAACCGTCGCACGCCGGCGAGCGCTGCCGCCTCTGCGAGCTTGCCCGGTCCGTCGCCATCGATGCGGGTCGTCGCATCGTCGCCGTCCTTTCCGCCGGCGCCGGCGCTGAAGACGACTGCCTTGGCGCCCCGCATCGCGTCGGCGAGCTCATTGACCGACATCGCAACGAGGTCGCCGAACTTCGCCTTGATGCCGAGGGCCGCCATTGCCTCGATCTGACGTTGCTGACGTACAAGACCGGTGGGTTCGTCGCCCGCAGCGGCGAGCTGCTCCCCGACACGACGGCCCACGCCGCCGCCGACGCCAACGATGAATACCCGCATGCTTTTTCTCCTTGGTTCGGGCGTTCGCCCTCACGGAGAGTTCCAGTGGATGCGCGTGGCGCGCGGCCGGCGTCCGTTCCCGGCAGCAATCGAGCGCCTGATTGTCGGTAACCGTGTCACGGACGAAGACCACTAGGCGCTCATGCCGGCGCTCCGAGTTCCTCGACCAGCCGCCGGGCGGCGTCTGCGGACGAGGCCGGGTTCTGGCCGGTGATCAGAAGGCCGTCCTGTACGATGTACGGACCCCAGTCAGGACCCTTCGAATAGATGCCGCCCTTGGCCTGCAACTCGTCCTCCACGAGGAACGGCACGACTTCCGTCAGGCCGACGGCAGCCTCCTCGCCGTTGGTGAAGCCGGTGACCTTCTTTCCTTCCACGAGCGGACGGCCGTCCGGCGTCTTGACGTGGCGGAGCACGCCCGGCGCATGGCACACCAGCGCGACCGGCTTGTCCGCGGCAAGGAAGCTTTCGATCAGCGCCGCCGAGTCCGGGCTTTCGGCGAGATCCCACATCGGGCCGTGGCCTCCTGGATAAAAGACCGTATCGAAATCAGCCTGGGATATGTCGGCAAGCTTCGCGGTATTCGCCAGCGCCTTTTGCGCTTCGGCGTCGGCCTCGAAGCGGCGCGTGTCATCGGTCTGGAAGTCGGGCTCGTTGCTTTTGGGATCGAGCGGAGGTTGGCCGCCGGCCGGGGACGCGAGCGTAATCTCGTAGCCAGCTTCCTTGAAGACATAATAGGGCGCGGCCAGCTCTTCGAGCCAGAAACCGGTCTTGCAGCCGGTGTCGCCGAGCTGGTCATGCGACGTTAGAATCATTACAACTTTCATGACTTTATGCTCCGATGCTTATGCTGATTCCGGAATGGCGCGGCGTGCGCCTTCGTGCGGGTCGAACATCGAGACGCCGCCATCGATTGTCACCGGAACCTCGTTCTGCAAGACGTCCCAGTGTTCCGCCAGCAAGCCGTGCTCGACCCGGAAAATGTCAACCACGATCTGTGGCTCCTCGGTCCAGCCGCGAATCCGCCCGTGGATCGCGACGAGATTCTCGTCGGCAATGACCATGCCAGGCTCGTAGTAGACGTGCTCCGGCAGGGCTTCGACCAGCGCCCGCAACGCTTCGCGACCTTGGGGAATATCGGGATTGTGCTGGATGTAATCCGGCGCGTAGAGCCGTTCCACCGCCGATGCATCATGACGCTGGAACAATGAAGTCATCGCATCAAGGACCAGCCGCTTGTTCCGGTGTGGGCGATCGTCGGCGAGGCGATCTGCGGACTGGGTGATCGCCATCCTCCCCGTCATTCGCATAAACCGGCCATCGGGCATGGTTGCGAAGGAGAAGACCAGATCGCGGTCGAAGTCCTGCACATTCGTGACCGTCGCGCCGCTCGCTTCCTGCCAGCTTACGGCGAAGATGCTGTTGCCGAGCGGCACGACCTCGATATCGACGGTCTCGGTCCGGGCAAAAGGCCCTTCCTCGATTGCGAACCTCAATTGCGTGGTCGAGACAAGCGTCAGGCTGACCTGGAAAGCCGGATAGGCGACGTGCATTTCAAGTCCGACGGGAAAACCATGCGCGCTCGTGTGCTGACGATCTTGTTCGGTCATTTGCAGGGATTCCTTCAGCAAAACAAAAGGGGCCCGGCCGGGCGAGGAGCAGCGCGATGTTCGTTCAGGTATTCGGTTGATCGAGAAACACGTGCAGGGTTCGAATGAGCGCCCCCTCGACATGAGCGACATCGGTGCCAGTCGCTGCGACGGGACCTCCGGGCGGGCCAACCCGCCACTGCAAGCGACCGACGCCGTTGTGGCCCAGACCTGGCCGTATTGCGGTGAAGACGAAATCCCGGGGCAGATGCCCGAGTACCTCTTCCACGGCTTGCGAGATCGCCTCGTGCCCTCGCACCGATCGCTCGGCCTCGTGGAATACCGCGTCTACCGTGTACATCTCCCGGATCGCCGATATGCGCCTTGCGACATCACGTTCTCCGAAGACCCGATCGAGGTTGGCCTGCAAGATGCTTGCGAAATCCACCGCTGTCTCCATTCTGGTAACTCGATCGGCGCGGTCAGCCCGAGGAGCCCGGTACCGGCGTATTCAGCAATTGCTGCTCCCAGATATAGGCGATGGCGCTGCCGCCGTTATGGTATTTGAGGGCATCGTTGAGCGGCATGGCGGTTTCGGCCCGGGCCCAGTCACGTTGCCACTCTGCGGCCAGCGCCAGCCAGGTCATCATGTTGACGCCCGCTGAGATCATGCGCTGGATCGCGACTTCGTGGGCTTCGAGCGACGTGCCGCCCGAAGCATCGGTGATCACGGTCACGTCCCAGCCTTCGCCCACCGCCTGGATCGCGGGCATGGCCACGCAGACCTCCGTCCACAGGCCGGCCATGATCACCTGCTTGCGCCCCGTCGCCTTGACCGCGTCGACGACCTTTGGATCCTCCCAGGTGTTGATGAACGTCCGGTCGATCACCTCCTGGCCCGGGAACACCTCGGTGACGTGCGGGAAGATGTCGCCGCCGCGCGCGGCGACCACGGTGGTCAGGATGGTGGGCACGCCGAACACCTTGGCGACCTTGGCGAGTGCGGTCGTGTTGTTCACCACCATGTGCGGATCGTGGCTGTTCAGGTTCGCGAGCTGGTATGGCTGGTGGTCGATCAGCACGAGGACCGAATCCTCAGGACGAAGAAGCGAATCGAGGCCGTTGCGGGAGGTCATGATGTCATCCTTTGCATCGTCGGGGGAGCCGAGCTTTCGACGGCAAAAATAGAGAGGATGCACGATCTGCGCGGCGCTGAAGCTGCGTCGACAGTGCCGATCTTGCGGTGATGTCGGCCTGCATGGAGGGCAGACCGGCCCGAAGAGCGGGGGCAAATCCACAGCAGGCAAGGTGGTAGCGACACGTGCCGCGACCGCACGGGCCGGTCTCGCACTAGCTACGCGCGAGTTGGGCGCAAGCTTTCGAAGCTTCCGCGTATGACCGGCAAACCGGTGACAGCGGCTATTTCCTACAGGGAGGAACAGAGCCTAGCGAGAGGTCCTGCCCGATTCCTTGTCATGGGCGTGGGTGATGGCATCCAGGACCTCTCGAGACAGGCAGTCCGGCTGCAATACGACCTTGCCCTCACCCGCCCGAGCAATATCCTTCTCCTCGAAGGTTACGTCGTCAAAATTCTCGATATAGGCGACTATTCCCTTGGGTCGGATACGTCGCACTGCGCCGATGCTCACATCGCCATCATGAGAAAAAACGGCCCAGTCTTCTTCGATGTCTTTGATACTCATACTCGGCCTTTCGATGGATTGCGAAGACAAGGATCGCGATCGTATCTTCGGATTACAGCCTTATCACCATTCCGGCCCATGCGCTCTAGAGATGCATGCCGAGGAAGTTGCGCATGAATTGCGCGATCTCGCTTGCGTGCGTTTCAAGAGCGAAATGACCGGTATCGAGCAGATGAACCTGGGCATCGGGAAGGTCACGCTTGTAAGCCTCCGCGCCCGCGGGGATGAATGCCGGATCGTGCCGCCCCCAGACCGCGAGCAGTGGCGGCCGATGTTCGCGGAAATAGGCCTGGAATTCCGGATAGAGATCCAGATTGCTGCGGTAGTCGAGGATCAGGTCCAGTTGAATCTCTTGGGCGCCCGGCCGAGACATCAGGGCGATGTCCAGCAGGTAGCCATCGGGGGCAAGCAGGTTCGGGTCAGTACCGGTACGATATTGCCAGTGCTCGATAGTCTCGGCCGAAAGCGCTTCACGGCAGGCCTCGCGATTTTCGGGGCTGGGGTCGCGCCAATAGGCTTGCCAAGGGCCCCATTCGTCACTGAAACCATCGAGATAGGCGTTGCCGTTCTGACTGATCAGGGCGGTTACGCGTTCGGGATGCGCCATCGCTAACCGGAATCCGACCGGAGCTCCATAGTCGAAGACATAGAGGGCATAGCGCTCAAGGTGCAGGGCCTGCGCAAACCCGCCAATAACATCGGCCAAATTGTCGAACGTATACTCGAAAGCGCCCCGCTCCGGCGCATGCGTCTGGCCAAAGCCGGGCAGATCGGGAGCAATCACCCGATACCGGTCGGCGAGCAGGGGGATGAGCTCGCGGAACATGTGGCTTGACGAAGGGAAGCCGTGGAGGAGAAGGAGAACGGGGGCGTCCCTCGCGCCGGCTTCCCGGTAAAAGACCGCAACATCTCCGACCTGTTGAGTTCGGTAGCTGACCGACATTACGAGCCTCCTCGATAAACGACCCAGTTGCCTGCGGCCGCAGTCTCAAGCCCGAACGAAAGCCAGCAGGTCGGCATTCACCAGTTCCGGATGCGTCGCGAAGAGGCCATGTGAGAGCCCCGGATAGGTCTTCAGCGTTCCGTCCCGCACCAGCCTGACTGCCTTGTGCGCGGAGTTTTCGATCGGCACGATCTGGTCGTCTTCGCCATGCAGAAACAGGACCGGGACGGAGATCGCCTCGAGATCCTCGGTGAAATCGGTCTCGGAAAAAGCCTCGATGCAGTCGTAGTGGGCCTTCGCGCCGCCCGCCATGCCCTGTCGCCACCAATTGTCGATCAGGCCCTGGCTGACTTCGGCGCCCTCACGGTTGAAGCCGTAGAAGGGGCCGGCCGGAATGCCCTTGTAGAACTCCGCGCGATTTTCGGACAGCGCCTCGCGGAATCCGTCGAAGACCTCCATCGGGATCCCGTCCGGGTTCTTGTCGGACTTGACCATGACCGGGGGGACGGCACCGATCAGCACCGCCTTGACTACGCGGCCACGCTCCGCCCGGGCGGCATAGCGCGCGACCTCGCCGCCTCCGGTCGAATGGCCGATATGGACGACGTCGCGCAGGTCCAGCGCCTCGACGATTGCGGCAACATCGCGGGCGTAGGTGTCCATCTCGTTGCCGGTATCGGTCTGGTCCGATCGGCCGTGACCGCGCCGGTCATGGGCGATCACGCGATAGCCTTCGGACAGAAAGAACAGCATCTGGCTGTCCCAGTCGTCGGAACTCAGCGGCCAGCCGTGGTGGAACATGACGGGCTGCGCGTCTTTCGGCCCCCAGTCTTTGTAATAAAGAACGGTGCCGTCGGAAGTGGTGATTGTAGCCATGGCCAGTTTTCCCTCGGGTTGAGCTTGCGGATCTTTGCGACAAGTTCGGCGCTCGACCGTCCCGCCCTGATCCGAACGCATGCATTTCCGGACGAAGGTGTTCGGTGGTCGAAACATGATGATACTATCAAGTGATTGCGCAAGGCGCGGCGCGGATACTGCGGCCGCGTTGCCGATCTTGCGGGCCAGGCGCTGCTCGGCATGATCTCTTCGACGTGCTCCTCAGGCACGCCGAACGGACCGAGCTTCATTTCCGGGCACTGGCGGCAGAGGAAGATCGCAATATCGGCACCTGCGCAGCATTCTTCGCAACGCGTTGCCTGGGCGTCGGGGTAGGATTTGCGCGGCGCGCCATCACCACCGCTTGAAGTTCGTGGTGGCGCCACCCGTGCGACAACTGATGAAGGGCGCGCGAGATCGCCAACTTGCCTTGGTCTTCACGTATCGGCGTGCTTCGTTGTGAGGAAAGGAAGACGATATGTCCGACACGATGAAGGCGGTGGTCCTCACCCGCTTCGGCGGGCCCGACGCATTCGAGGTGCAGAGCCTTCCCATCGCTTCGACCGGCTCGCGGCAGGTTCGCGTTCGCGTCCACGCCACCGCGATCAATCCGCTCGATTATCAGATCCGCCGCGGCGACTACGCCGATTACGTGACGCTGCCGGCCGTGATCGGTCACGATGTCTCCGGCGTCGTGGAAGCCGTCGGTGCGGATGTTACCGAGTTCGCCCCCGGTGACGAGGTGTACTACACACCGAAGATCTTCGGCGGCGCCGGGTCCTACGCCGAGGTCCATGTCGCCGATGTCGATCTCGTCGGGCGCAAGCCGCGCAACCTGTCGCACGTCGAAGCAGCAAGCCTGACACTCGTGGGCGGGACCGTGTGGGAGGCCCTGATCAGTCGTGCGGGTCTTCGCGTTGGCGAGACAATCCTAATCCATGGCGGTGCCGGCGGCGTCGGAACGATTGCGATCCAGGTCGCGAAGGCCATAGGGGCGCGGGTTATCACGACTGCCCGCACCCATAACAACGATTTCGTCCGTGCTCTCGGCGCGGACGATGTGGTGGACTATGCCGATACCGATTACGTCGACGCCGTGAACGCGTTCACCGGCGGACAAGGGGTCGACGTCGTTTTCGACACGATCGGGGGCGACACCCTGGCGCGGAGCCCGCTCGTGCTCGCGCCATTGGGACGCGTGGTCTCGATCGTCGATATCGCAACGCCGCAAAACCTGCTCGAGGCCTGGGGGCGTAACGCCTCCTATCACTTCGTCTTTACCCGCCAGAACCGCGGCAAACTCGACGAACTCACGAACCTTGTCGAACGCGGGCTGGTGCGGCCGGTGATCGGCGCCGTCCTGCCGCTCGATCGCCTCGCAGAGGGGCACGAAGTGCTGGAGACTGGTTCGCGCCGCGGGCTACGGGGGAAGGTGGCGATCGACGTCTCCGGCGAGGCGGAGACGATGGTGCCGCCTCTTGCCGCCGCAGAATGATGTAAGGCTGAGAGCCGGGGCCCGCTGGCCAATACCGAATGGAGAATGCGATATGACTAACAACTGGCCCCCGCTCGACTACTTGGGTTGGCGCGAAACCTGTTCGGCTGTTCATCTCTACCTGCAGATAGCAGGCAAGTACCGGCTGGCGCATAGCCCGTGGCTCAACCATTCCTGGAACGCGACGTTCTACGTGACACCCAGCGGACTGGTATCTTCGCCAATCCCGGACGGCCCGGGCATCGAGATCATCTTCGATCTTCGCGAGCACGAGGTTGTGGGCACCTGCGGCGATGGCGGAAAGGCGGCATTCCCGCTCGAGCCGATGACGGTGGCAATGTTCCACGCCCGGTTCACCGAGATGATCTCGAAGCTCGGCGGCACGCCAAGCTTCGATGGCCAACCGAACGAAGTCCCCGATCCGGTGCCGTTCAAGGAAGATCATCGCGACCGGCCCTACGATCGCGATGCGGTTCAACGCTACCATCAGGCGCTTGTGGCGGTCGACAGGGTCTTCAATCGGTTCCGGACCGCGTTTCTCGGCAAGTCCAGCCCCGTGCATCTGTTCTGGGGCGCTCTGGACTTGGCTGTTACCCGCTTCTCGGGCCGACGCGCACCGCTCCACCCCGGCGGCATTCCCGCCCTGCCGGACGACGTGGCGCAGGAAGCCTACGACCGCGAGGTCTCCTCAGCAGGCTTCTGGCCCGGCGGCGGTCCTATCGAATACCCCGCCTTTTACGCATATGCCTATCCCGCGCCGAACGGCTATCGCAGTGCGCCGGTTCAGCCCGATGCCGCGTTCTGGCACGAGCAACTCGCTGAATTCGTGCTGCCTTACGATGCCGTCCAGAAGGCGCAGGACGGGGATGCTGCGTTGCTGTCCTTCCTCACATCGACTTACGAAGCCGCAGCGGATCTCGGGAACTGGGACCGCGACTTGCTGGAATGCGAAATTGGACGGCCTGCCAGGGTGCGCCCATCGGACCCGATTTCGGCGCAATACAAGGCGCCCTTGCCCGAAGAACCGGTTCAGCGAGAGGAGGGAGCCTCCAAAGGGCGTTACCACATACTCGTCGATGGAACCGAAGCCGAAATGACCTACAGCCGCGCCGGCGAAACGCTCGTCATCATCGATCATACCGATGTGCCAGAAGCCCTGCGGGGGCGCAGGGTCGGCGAACGGATGGTGCGTCAGGCGGTCGATGATGCGCGACGCGAAGGCTTCACGATCATTCCGCTCTGCCCCTTCGCAAAGGCGCAGATCGAGCGGAACCCCGAACTTCAGGACGTTCTTCACCAGCGCCGGGCGCCAGGCGAAACTGCGTCGACGGTTTGATCCGCAAAGCGAGCGGCAGCTTGCTGCCAGTCATTTCTTATGAAGGAAGCAGGATTTTCCATGAGCACCAGCCAAGCCATTTTTCCCGCCAACCGGCACGCGCTTTACGAGGAACACGGCTATTCCGCCGCGATCCGCTCGGGCAGTCTCCTGTTCGTCTCGGGACAGGTCGGCAGCCGGAACGACGGCACGCCGGAGCCCGACTTCGAAACGCAGGTCGAGCGAGCCTTCGCCAATCTGATCGCGGTCCTTGCCGCGGCAGGGTGCGACCTCGCCGACATCGTCGATGTGACGACCTTCCACACCGACGCCGAACGCCAGTTCGATACCATCATGAAAGTAAAGGGCCGCCATTTCCGCGCTGCTCCCTATCCGAACTGGACGGCGGTCGGCGTGAACTGGCTGGCTGGCTTCGACTTCGAGATCAAGGTCATCGCACGAATCCCTTCCGCCCCTGATTGTCTCGATTTTTAGCGGATGTCGCCGGCATTGCGCGGATTCCTCTTTCAGCTTCTCACATCTAGCACCTAAGCCCGGACAGGCGGAAAGCAGCCCAGGAGTCGCCACAGTTCGCCGTGTGAATGAACGGCCGGTTTCGACGGGGTGATTTAAGCCCGGGAATGGTCGCTAAGGTCGGCGATTGCTGAAGCAACATCAGTCCCGCCGAACGGCTGCTTAAAACAATGCCGTTCCCGGAACCGGACTGTCTCTTCTCGGCCCCCTTCCTGCCTGTGACTGAAAAGCGCCCTAATCCCAGACGTGACGAGCACGCACCTCGGTTCCTGAAAGCTGACATTCTGTGCAGTCAATCCGGCCAAGGGGAATCACATAAACTTTCTCGCCCCCCCTGCTTGCGTCCGAGTGCCTCACGTCTTTCGATCGATAATTGGCGCTAACTGCCCCTTCAATTAGAAACAGATTTGGGCAGGCGTACGATGCATGTGCGTATAGCCAAGTGCCTTTCTCCAGAGTTTTCGCAATCAGAAGTTCATGAAAAGGTTCACGTTGGCAACATGATCCAAGCGATCCTCACCATCGCGAAAGACCGCCTGGTTGAGATATCCCGGCACCACTTCGATCCCGTCCGCGAGCGGTATCGAAACGCCGGCAAAATTTCGCCACACGCTGAGGCCCCCACGCTGAAACGGGGTTTCGTTCAGTTCAATGAAGGGTTCCGTGTAAGCGACAAACTTGTTGTTTTCACTGATCGGCACGCGCAGTTGCACGAAGTTGCGAACGCGCCACGACGTTCCGTCACCGTCCTCAAACGTCCGCTGTTCAAGTCGGGTGCGGGAATCCACCGTCACGCCGTCTTTATCGACCAGCCTGACATTCAATTCTTGATAGAATCGGTGTTCGTTCACTTCGACCGGCCCGACGGGGTCGGTGAGGATGTAGGCATAGCCGCCACCGATACTGACCTTCTCATCGATGCGATAGCCGACCAGCGTGCGGAACAGCAGCTGACCCAAGCGGTCCGCATCGTTTGTGAAACGCTCCTGCACCTCACCGCGCACGAACCAGTCGCCATCTTTATCGACATCAATGACCATGAACTGGCCAGTCCAGATGTTGAAGTCATCCTCGGTCGCGGAGGCAGGGGAGGCGAGCGTAAGCGCGCCAAGAAGGCCGATCGCGACCTTGGCAAATGCGGATTTCATGATAGGCACCTCATGCAAATTGGGCCGAAGCGCCAAACGGGGCGGCGCTCCGACCGATGGGGCTCATTCGACCAAACGGAGGCGGGCTTAATTGCCGCTGTACGGAATTGTCGACTTGTGAACGACCATCCGCAGACTATTGTCCGCGTCTTTCACATAGCCGATGGTGTATTCGACCTTGGTTTCTTCTCCGCCGGCAGCAGGGGTAAACCAATAATTGCCCATAGCTACTGCCATGTTGCAGGCATTATTTGTAATACCGGCATTCTGCCATCGGACCTTGCTCCACGGCGTGATCGCAAAGCCCTTGTCCTCGGGATATGAAGGATTGCCGCCGACGAAGTACGAGAGCGCACCGTCGAAAGTAGGCCGGAACTGCTCAACTGCCGCCAGCGTCGGTTTGAACAGAACGAGGCTTAAATCATAGGCGTAGAATTTGGCGATATGGTCAGCGGCAGCCTTTCGGTAATCGCCCCCTTCCGAATAAACGCGACCGATCTCGATAATGCCATTGCCCCAAGCCTCCTGCGCAGTGATAACTTCCTGTTCGGAGATACACTCCTCACCCATTTGAGCGCCCTCAAAGACGGGCTGGGACATGACATTGTTCTGCGCGAATGCTGGCGCAGCAATGAATGTGGAGCAGGCGGCCACAGCGGCAAGAAGGAATTTGGTTTTCATCGTCTTTCTCCTGTTATGATATACGAAACGTGCCGGTCACACGGGGTACAAGGACCGGAAGGGGGAACTCAGAACCGGTAAGCAAGCCCAGCACTGACGACCCACGGGTCAAGATTGTGCTCAGTTTGCAGGGCGGTCACAGAACCTGCGTTGAAGGTGGCGGTGGTGCCGACGAAGTAGCGCTTCGCATCAATCGATAGGCCGAGGCCGCGCTCGTTCAATGTCACATCAAGACCGGCCTGAAGGGCGAAACCTAGCTCGTCCGACAGATCGACGTCAGTGACGCCCAGACCGGACGCACCCCGACCCACATCTTCGCCGAAAATGAAGAAGTAAGCTGGTCCGGCGCCAAGGTAGGGTTTGATCGCACCGACATCGAAATGGTATTTCGCGGTAACAGTTGCAGGCAATATGATCGCGTTATCGATCAGATCTGCGCCAGCAAGGGCCCCTTCACCGCGCACATCATGCGGCGTGACGCAGCAGATGGTTTCCAGCGAAATATTCGGCATAACAAAGTATTCGATCGCTATCGTTGGTACATAGCTGTCCGTCGCGCTGGTCTGTGAACCGGCCGGCAGCCCGATCGTGTCGACCTCAACTTCGTTAATCTCGCCGTCCGGTAAAACACCGGTTACAAAGCCTTTGATCTGGATGTCGCCGACGTCCTGCGCCGCTACTGGCATTGCCATGGCGCCGAATGCGACAGCCGATCCGAGAACAAATAAAGTCGCACGCATCTTGCCTAAGCTCCTTCGAGAAACACTGCGTTTAAAGAATGCGGTGTTTCGGGCGTGAAGACCGGAATGGTCTTTGGCTTGAAAGTTAGGCAATCAATCGGTGCCTCAAATCGGCCAACTGGCACGCCCTGCAGCCTAGGCCGCCTGGCCTATGCACTTTTTTGTAAAGGCCTTACAAAGCAGCCTCTATGCCCAGCGAGCTGTCCTCACTTCCGACCCAGATCGAGACGATCGCCGAACTGCGCACGCTTTATCGCGCCGCCGAAGCGCGAGCCGCGCGGATGCGTCTGCTGTCAGTTACAGGCAGCGAGCTGGCGAAGGCGCACTCGGAAAGCATCGACACCGTGTTGGCCGACTGCGCAACGCGCCTCGCTTTCTTTCTGGGACGGCGATCGGCCGTGGTAACAACCAAGCAACAGTCGGATGCCATGGCGATCCCCGCGCCGGGGCCCGATGGAACAGACGCAGGCTGGATCACGATCGACGGCATTCATTCCCTGGGTCACATTACCGATGAGGAAGATCGTGAAGCAGTGCGTCTTCAGCTCGAGCTCATGGGGACTACGATCGACCGCATTCGCCGAGAGCGTGAACGATCGCACCTGCTCGCGACCCTCGGTGAGCGCGAGAAACGGCTCGAGACACTCGTCCGGCGCATTTTCGGTGCTCAGGAAGACGAGCGCCGCCGGGTATCACAGGAACTGCACGATAGTTTTGCGCAGACCGCAACTGCGCTTGCGCGCATGCTTGAAGGTGCCGACGGGGAAAGGTCGGGCGATCTGCCTGCATCAGAGCGCGCGCGCCTTGCCGAAATTGCGCGCGAGATGGTGCGTGAATTGCGAGTTGTGATCGGCGGCTTGCGACCAACCTTGCTCGACGATTTGGGGCTAGAAGCGGCCTTGCAAGCGTTAAGCGATCGCTTGCAAGGCGATGGCTACGAAGTTCACATCTGCCTACCGTCCGCAGACGCTCGTTTGCCCGCCCCGGTCGAAAGCGCATTGTTCCGCGTCGCGCAGGAAGCCGTAACGAATATCCGCAAGCATGCCGGCGGTCCTTGCCCTGTATTTATAGAACTCCTGCCAGCGCGCGCCGATCAGGCCGGAAGGCTGCGCATCGAAGATCATGGCAAGGGTGCGCCAGCCTTGTCGTTCGCCCGGAATCCAATAGCGTCGGGCGATCATATTGGGATCGAAGTGATGGCCGAACGGATGTCGGCTGTTGGCGGGCGGCTCGAATGGGTGGCGGGCAAGGATTATGGCGTCACGGTAACGGCGTGGCTGCCGCAAAGGCCAGCCGAATGAACGGGCCGCGAATCCTGATCGTCGACGATCACCAGCTTGCCCGCGAAGGGCTGGCCGCGGTGCTTAGCCAAGCGGGTATGGACCTTGTAGGGCTGGCCGCCACGGGCGAGGAAGCGGTGGAACTGGCGCGCGAACTGAACCCCGCGCTGGTGCTTATGGATGTACGGTTAGGAAACGGCATAGATGGGTTGGAAGCGACCCGGCGGATCGTCGCGCTGAACCAGTCGATCCGTATCCTGATGCTGACGCTGCACGATACGCCCGCTTATCTGCGCGAAGCCCTGAGCGCCGGCGCGAGCGGCTATGTGCTGAAGGACACCGGCATCGCCGACCTCAAAACATCAATTCATCGCGTCTTAGAAGGCACCGGCGCCATCCCGCTCCACCTCCTCACCGAAGCGTTGAAAACGCAAGAAACGAGCGAGAAAATCCCGGACGTCACGAGCGTTCTTACCCCGCGCGAAATCGAAGTGCTTGGCCAGGTCGCCGAAGGCCTCACCAACAAGGAAATTGCGCGCAAGCTCGACATCAGTCCAGCGACGGTCAAGGCCCATGTCGAGCGGATCATCGGCAAGCTCGGGGTCAGTGACCGCACCCAGGCTGCGGTCCTCTCAGTAAAGATGAAATCCAGCATGGTTGATGAGCGGTGAGCAAGCCACGCTCGGGCTTGCTCAATCGGTTTTGGACCGACCGACCGCTCGCTTTCAAAGGGCTGGTCGTGGTTGCTTTACCACTCGCCGTGTTGCTGGGATCATTGATCTCACTCTACGTTGCCAGCTCGGCCGAAACACGCGCCGAAGACGACGTGAGACGCGCTTTCGCCATCCAACGCGATATCTATCAGGTCCATGCGCTTCTTGCCGAGGCTGCCACCGGTGTGCGAGGCTACGCGCTGACTGGAGAGGAGCGCTTTCTCGAACCTTACCGGAAAGCCCAGGCCGAATTGCCACCCACGCTCGAAAGGCTCGATGTCGCCATCGAGGACGAAGTTGTCAGGCGCTACTTTGTCGATCTGCTTCGCGTTACCGATGAAAAGCGCGAGAGCCTCAAAGCGACGGTCGAGCTAGCGCGTTTACCTGAGCCCGCATCGGCCGACGAAGTCGAAACCGCTCTGATCGCAAACAAGCTCGCGCTCGACACGGTGCGAGAGAAAATCGATAGGATCCAACAGCGCGAAGCTGTGGTGCTTGACGAAAGACGGGCCTTGGTTGACGCGGTCCGCTCACGCTTCCTGGCTTTAACTGCAATTAGCGGGCTAATTGGCTTGCTCGGTAGCCTAGCAGCCGTGTACCTCTTCTCAACCGGCATCGTGCGACGCGTCAACCGCTTGGAACACAACGCGGATTTGCTCGCGCGGGGCGAGCAGCTAGTCGATCTGCCCGAAGACGCCGACGAGATCGGTCGCCTCTCCTCGCGGCTTGTCGGCGCCAGCGCGCTCCTACGCGAACGCGAGAACGACCTGCGCGCCAGCGAAGAACGCTTCCGCCTTGTGATCGAGAGGGTGCGCGATTACGGTATCTTCACGCTCGACACCGAAGGCGTAGTCACAAGCTGGAATCTAGGAGCAGAGAGGATCAAGGGCTGGAAAGCCGACGAGATACTCGGCCAACACTTTAGCCGTTTCTACCCAGAGGAAACGCGAAAATTCCTACCCGACCTAATGCTGGAAAGAGCTCGCAGCGATGGGTCGGCCGAGGACGAAGGCTGGCGTGTTCGCGAGGATGGTTCGCGGTTCTGGGCGAATGTCGTGATCACCGCCCTACGCGATGAAGCCGGGGCTTTGCGCGGCTTCGCCAAGGTGACACGGGACATGACCGAACGCCGACGTAGCGAAGAGGCGCTAAAACTGGCGCGAGAGGACGCCGAGGCCGCAAACCTTGCCAAGAGTGAATTTCTCTCGCGCACCAGCCACGAGTTGCGCACCCCGCTCAATGCGATCCTTGGCTTCGGGCAATTGCTTGAAATCGATTTGGATAACTTCAGCGAACCTCACCAAGAAGCGGTCGAGCGGATCACCAAGGCCGGACGCCACCTCCTCTCGCTCATAAATGATCTGCTTGATATTACCAGTATCGAGGCCGGAGGTGCAGAGCTTGATCTTGAGACAATTGACGTTGGAGAGGCGTTGGCAGAGGCGAGGGATCTGGCAGACCCTATCGTCGCAAACTCAGGTCTCACGTTCGAGCTCGTTGAGCCTTCTGTGCCGCTTAGCGTCGTCGCCGACCGCCGTAGGCTGACCCAGATTATCCTCAATCTGATCGGCAACGCGGCGAAGTACAACACCACGGGCCTATTTGTTAGGCTCGGGGCTCAACGGTCGCCGGGCAATACAGTCACATTTTTCGTCGAGGATGATGGGCTCGGTGTGGAGGCCGCTCATGTCTCGCGCCTGTTCACGGCGTTTGATCGGCTCGGACAGAACAAGCGCAGCAAGACCGAGGGCACAGGGCTTGGTCTCGCGCTCTCAAAATCATTGGTTCAGTCGATGGGCGGGATGATTAAATACAAGCCGCGCACCCCAGGCGCGCGCTTTGCCTTTACGCTCCCTTCAGACGCCGCCCCAAAGCCTGCTTTGCCTTCCTCGCAGACAACTGGAACACAGCCCCATGCAATTGATTGATCGTGCAGAGATACTCTCGCGCCGTATTCTTGCGATTGATGATGAAGAAGCAAACGTGCGTCTTCTCCAGAACCTTCTGCAGCGCGAGGGCTACACGCAAATCTTTGGTCTGACAGAGCCCAAAGAGGCCCTTTCGACCTATATTGAGTGGCAGCCTGATCTCGTTTTGCTCGACCTCACGATGCCTGAAGTCGATGGATTTCAGCTACTCGAAGCTTTTTCGCGTCACGATGCTCCTGACGAGTTCCGCCCAGTTCTTGTCCTTACCGCCGATACGACCATTCAGGCGAGACGCCGCGCTTTGGCGCTCGGCGCAAAAGACTTCGTTGCTAAACCGTTTGACGTTGTCGAAGTCGCCTTGCGAATTTCGAACCTTCTCGAAACGCGGTTGCTCTACGAGAGGCTGCAAACGGGTACGGCAAAGGCGGCAGATAGATCGGCGAAGACCATCGGTTAGTTTCACAACGATATCTGGGGCAAAAGCTATCATGCGATCGGTCTCCCGTCGGCCAATCTGTGCCGATGAGAACCGAAATGGTATATTCAAGTTCTGACCCCCGTAATACAGGGTCGACTTGCTTGGAATGCCGGCAATGACATTGGGAAGAAACAACCACTGACCCAGCAGCAAGCCTGAGCCGTTCGCTTTCATGAGGATCGGAAGGGACGTGTGCGCAACAAGGCGCTGTTCGACCTCGCGACCGACAGAAAGCTTCGCGGTTACGATCTCGTCAGATCAAGAACGGAGATGTCGTTGTGGGCAGTGAAATTCGCTCGAGAGCGACTGTCATCCAGCGGAAGCCCAATCGATCAACCTAATTCGAATTGACGGCAAACTTGCGTAGCCGTCTATCGTTGTGGCTAGAGTATCGAGAACGTTCGACTCAATCGTCCCATCCAGATCTTGCTTAGCCATACCAGGATCGAGAACACGGTGCGATATCTCGGCGTCGACGTTGAGGGCGGGTTGCTCCTGGCAGAACGGAAATTTGTTTCTCTGTGGCAGCCATAGCTGCTGCTTTTCACATCTCAAGACATTGAAGTACCTAGCGATGTGGTTTCCCGCACATCGTTCAATTTGAGCCGCGCTTCCGCTGCGATGACCTCTGCAATCTCCACGTAGAGATCGGCAAAGGCGGCTGTCGATCGCCACGCGGCGCCGATGCTGCGAAACTCGTGCCACCCCGGCGGATCGGTGACCGCCACCATATCGAGCCCGCCTGCGCCGGACCCAATATAAAGTTCGGGAAGGATCGCAAGTCCTACGCCCGACCCGACCATTTGTTGCAAGGCATCAAGGCTCGTACCTTCGTAATCGGACATTATCGTTGCGCCAAGCTTGCGGCAGATGTCCTCGAGCTGTCGATGATAATGATGCCGATGATCGAGCGTCAGAAAAGTCCGGTCGGTGTAATTCTTCCGGCTGTTCCGATCGACGGTCAGGAGGGGATCATCCGGCGGAGCGACAATATGCAGCGGCTCGCGAAAGAGGGGTTCGATATGCAAGCCGCGCCCCTCGATCGGCAAGGGAGAGAGGACCATGTCGAGTTGTCCGGCTGCGAGATCGGCCTGTTGTACCTCCGGAATACCCTCCCGAATGAACAGCCGCATCCCGGGATAGCGCTGGTGGAGCCGCTTGATGACCGCAGGCATGAGGTAGGGCCCGAGGGTCGGCGTCACGCCGAACCTGATCGAGCCAACGAATCTTTTTGCTACATGATCGGCCACGTCGCCGAACTCTCGCGCCGCGCCAAGAACCGCAAGGGCTGCCGGAAGGAGCTGACGGCCGCCCGGAGTGAGCTGCATCCCCTTTGGCACGCGTTCGAACAGTTGCACATCCAGATCGCGTTCAAGAGCCAGCAGTTGCTGGCTTAAGGCAGGCTGGCTCAGTCCAAGTCCCCGTGCAGCTTCTCCCATGTTCTGCGTTTGGGCGACCTTGGCGAAAATCGAGATCTGCTTGAGCGTCGGCATGAAAGCCCATTAGCAAAACTTATCGAAGATCGGCAACTGATCGAATTGGATAATGGGCGATTGTGCCTGCATATCCCCATTGTCAAACGATGGAGAGCGACATGACCCAAAAGTCCCCCGATGAGAAGATCATGAAACCATACCTGCGCAAATTGATGCGCGAGCATCGTGCGCTCAACCGAATGATCGACACAACCAAAGCATTCGGCGCAAGTGCACAGGTCAAGGCGATGAAGCGTGTGCGCCTGCGGCTGAAGGACAAAATCGCTGCATTGCAACGCCATTATTACGGGCGCGGCCTGACGGGCTGAACAGGCGCGGCGACCGGAAACCTCGCCTAACCTCGTGCCGGTCGCCGCCATTTCATATCATGACACGAAACAACCCCACCCCGAAAGAGCGGCTGCGCGACTTCATCGCCAGCGAAAGTGCTGGCGGCATCCTCCTGATGACTGCAGCCGCTTTCGCATTAGTTGTTGCAAACTCGCCCCTATTGCCCGCCTATCAGAATCTGCTCGCCATACCCGTCCAGTTTAGTGCGGGCGATCTGGTCACGATCGACAAGCCCCTGCTGCTGTGGATCAACGACGGGCTGATGGCCTTGTTCTTCTTCCTTATTGGGCTTGAGGTGAAGCGCGAGATCGTGACCGGCCAGTTGCGCAGCTGGAAGCAGGCTTCGCTGCCGGTCTATGCCGCCCTAGGTGGGATAATTGTGCCGGCGCTGGTATATGTTGCCATCAATGCTGGATCGCCCGAGAACATCCGTGGCTGGGCGATTCCGGCCGCGACTGACATCGCCTTTGCGCTCGGCCTTCTGGCGTTACTGGGAAGCCGCGTGCCGGGGGCCTTGAAAGCCCTGTTGCTCGCCATCGCGATCATTGACGATATTGGCGCCATCGCGATCATAGCGCTGTTCTATACCGAGAACATGAACCTCGGCGCCCTCGCTCTCGGCTTGGTGCCGGCGGCTGGTATGCTCTTGCTCAACCGCTCGGGCATCGCGCGGACCATCCCCTATTTCCTGCTCGGTGCCTTCTTATGGATCTGCGTGCTCAAGTCGGGCGTTCACGCGACACTGGCGGGCGTCATCACGGCCATGTTCGTACCTATCGTTGCTGGCGAGGACCGTCCGCTGGAGCGGCTCGAGCACGCCCTGCATCCATGGGTCGCACTCCTGATCCTTCCGCTCTTCGCGTTTGCCAATGCTGGCGTCTCCTTCGCTGGTGCTGGAATTGACGCGCTGCTCGCGCCGCTTTCGCTGGGCATTGCGGCAGGATTGGTGGTGGGCAAGCAGGTGGGCATCTTCGGCGCTTGCTGGTTGGCTGTGAGGAACGGTCTGGCCCACCTGCCGCCGGGAATTGGCATGTGGCACGTCTACGGTCTTTCGTGCCTAGCCGGTATCGGGTTCACGATGAGCCTGTTCATCGGCAACCTTGCATTCGCCGATCCCGGCAGCATGGCAGCGGTCAAGCTAGGCGTGCTGAGCGGCTCGATCATCGCTGCGGTTGTGGGGGTTATTGTCCTGCGGGCGGCATCGCGCGAGCGTATGAGGGCAGGCGACGCATGACTACGGCCATCGCTCTTGTCGCCGTGGGTCTCGTTTTGCTTGTTGCGGGCGGCGAGTTGCTGGTTCGAGGTGCTGTAGGTCTTGCCGAAAAGGCAGGTGTCAGCGCTTTGATAATCGGCCTCGTGATTGTTGGCTTCGGGACATCCATGCCCGAACTGGTAACCAGCGTGGAAGCCGCGCTGGCTGGCTCTCCGGCAATTGCCTGGGGAAATATCGTCGGCTCGAACATTGCCAATAGCCTGCTTATTCTCGGGGCCGCCGCGCTGGTCGCACCGATGGCGATAGCCAACACGAACCGTTGGCGTGATCCGGGTGTCGCGCTCGGTGCCAGCCTCGTCCTGTTGCTGATTGCGCTCTTTGGAACGGGCAACATGGTGATCGGCGGGGCATTTGTTGGATGTCTCGTCGCCTATATCGCCTGGTGCTATCGCGAAGAACGGCTCGCCGAGCCCGACATTGTCCACAATGCACCCTATGACCGGGCGCAGGCGCTCGAGATGGTGGATGCCGGGCTGCATCCCGCCGTGGGTGGGTGGGTCAAGCCGCTTCTGTTCACGGTGTTGGGCCTAGCCGTTCTCGTAGGAGGCGGCAGGCTGCTGGTGACAGGGGCGATTGATCTGGCGCGCTTTGCCGGTCTGACTGAAACGCTGATCGGTCTTACCATTGTGGCCATAGGCACCTCTCTGCCGGAGCTGGTCACATCGGTGATTGCTGCGCTCAAGGGCGAAGCCGAGGTTGCGTTCGGCAATGTCATAGGTTCGAACATCTACAACATCTTAGGGATCGGCGGTGCGACCATGCTGCTCGCCCCCGGAGCCATTCCGGTCAGCCTGCTACCGGTGGACATCGGTCTCATGCTGGCGGCCGCTGCCGCGATGCTTGTGCTCGCGGTCCTTCGCGGCGTCGCGCGGTTGCCTGCGGTCGCACTGCTAGCGATCTATGCCGCCTATCTCGCATTTCTTATCACCACCGCTTGAAATTAAGGAGAATACCATGATGTCTCGACGTAGCGTTCTTGCCGGTGCCGCGGTCGCGGGCGGTGCGATGACGGTCGGCACGGTAGCCGCTGATGCACGAACGGCGCAGCCTGCGCGTCTTGCTCCTGTCGTCAATGGCAAGACCGCTCTCTCGCCGGACGAAGCGTTGGAATTGCTGATCGAAGGCAATCAGAACGTCCTCAATGACGTTCCGACATCCGCACCGATCGGGCGAGACCGCCGACTTGAGATCGCGCAGGGGCAAGCGCCTTTCGCGGCCTATGTCACCTGCTCGGACAGCCGCGTCTCGCCGGAAATCCTGTTCGGGCGTGGCCTTGGGGAGCTGTTCATCATCCGCAATGCGGGCAATACCGTGGATACGGTCGCCCTTGGCTCCATCGAGTACGCCGTCACCGAACTGGGCGTGCCGCTCATCGTGGTCATGGGGCACGAGGCCTGTGGGGCAGTGAAAGCCGCCAAGTCCGTGGTGGACGACAATGCTACTTTCCCGGGCAGCATCGGCCGCATGATCGAACCTATCATTCCAGCCGTCCTCGAAGTGCGGGAGCGCGACGGAGACATGCTCGATCATGCCATCCGCGCCAATGTTTCCCGAGTGGTGAAGCAACTGCGGACCTCTACCGATCCCCTACTATTGAACCCACAGGAGAACGGCACGCTCAAGGTAGTAGGGGCGCACTATAACCTCGATACCGGCGCAGTCGACTTCTTCGACCAGCCCTGAGTCCTTTAGCAGAACGGCCGGCTTGCTTGGCTGCACGCAAGCACCGGACCTTCCGCCAACGGCCCCAGCGGCGACACTCTGAGCGTTACCTCTTCGGCCATTTGGGCCTAGGAGAAATGCAATGGGATATTCACGATTTGATACAGCCACGCGGCATCGTCCGGCATGGAATGCTGGAAAGAATGTCGGAACAAAGCGTCCGCTGACGCAGAAAC